>NZ_JBWVBI010000004.1:0-508626 GCF_057221175.1 Ruegeria sp. HKCCD3925 | reverse complement strand
TACCGTATCAATCTCGCCAGACGAAACCTCAGCCTTCAAATGCTCAAATGTCAGCATACAATACCTCTGTGATATGCGAGAATTTTCGACGAAAATTCTTTGTCCCTGTAACGACCGGCCCGCGAAAGAGCGGGCCGGTCAAGTATTTTATCCGTAACGATAGGGCCGCCCGGCCTTGAGCATTTCAGCGTTGTAGCGCTTGAAGATATCCACGACCTTTGCCTTGGTCTCGGATTCCGCAGCAATTTCGTCCCAGAACTTAACAGCAGCTTCTTCAACCGTCGCCCACTCTTCATCCGGGATGGTCGTCAATTGCATCTTGGTACCGTTAACCCGCAGGTTGGCCTCGCCGCCCCAATACCACCACTGGCGGTAGTAGTGCGACTGGTCACAGCAGACCTTGAACAGAGTTTGCAGATCTTCCGGCAGCTCGTTCCAGCGATCCATATTGGCAAAGAAGTGGCCGGCCCAGGCCCCCGAAATGTTGTTGGTTAGGAAGTAGTTAGTCACATCCGCCCAACCCACGGTGTAGTCTTCGGTGATGCCCGACCAGGCAATACCGTCCAACTCGCCGGTTTGAACTGCAACTTCGATGTCTTCCCACGGCAGCGTGACGGGAACAACGCCAAACTGGCTGAGGAACCGGCCTGCTGTCGGGAAGGTGAAGATGCGTTTGCCCTTCATATCCTCCAGCGAATTGATCGGATCCTTGGTCGCAAAGTGACACGGATCCCACGCGCCGGCGCTGATGTGTTTAACGCCAACCTTGGAATACTCTTCGTCCCAGATTTCGTTCAAGCCCCACTGGTTGAACAGCACCGGTACGTCCAGCGAATAGCGCGAAGCGAACGGGAAGTAGCCGCCGAAAACAGTGACTTCGGTGGGCGAGGCCATCGAGTCATCATCCGATTGAACCGCGTCGATGGTTCCCTTCTGCATAGCGCGGAACAGCTCTCCGGTCGGGACCAGTTGATCGGCGTAGAACAGCTCGATCTGCATACGGTCACCGGCGATCTGGTTGAACATCTTGATAGCCGGGTCGATCACATGCTCGGCCAGTGCAGGACCGGCATATGTCTGCATCCGCCATGTGATCGTGCTTTGCGCCAGTGCAGGCGTTGCCAAAGGTGCCGCCGCAACCCCTACCCCCGCAGTTTTCAGAAACTTACGTCTTGTCGTCATGTCAATTTCCTCTCCGTTTAAGTTTGGGTGCCCGTGTGTCGGGCCTTCTGGTTAATTTCCGTAAACATACCCGGGCAGCCACAAGGCGATCTCGGGGAATATCATGATTATTGCGAGCGCCAGGATCATCACCCCGACAAAGGGCACGATTGAGCGGTAGATGTCCCGCAGGCTGATTTCTGGTGGAGCCATTGCGCGCATCAGGAACAGGTTGTAGCCGAAAGGCGGCGTCATATACGCGATCTGGGTGGTGATGGTGTAAAGTACACCGTACCAGATCAGATCGAAGCCAAGCGCCCCCACGAGCGGCACATAGAGCGGCGCCACGATGACGAGCATTGCGGTGTCGTCCAGGAACGTGCCCATGATGATAAAGCTGAGCTGCATCAGGATCAGGATCAGCCACGGTGACAGCCCCAACTGCTCGGTGAACAGGTTCTCGATGGCCTTGACCGCGCCCAGCCCGTCAAACACCGCGCCGAAGCCCAGCGCCGCAAGGATGATCCACATGAACATGCACGAGATGGCCAAGGTTTGCTTGGTACAGTCCTCGAAAATCTTCCACGTCATCCGACGTTTGAGGACTGACGCCACAAGCGCCGCCAACGCTCCGATGGCCGAACTTTCTACCAATGAGGTCCAACCGTTCACGAACGGCAGCATCATCGCAGCGAAAATCATCAATGGCAGTGCCCCGGCCCAGAGCAGACGGAGTTTCTCGGACCTCGGGACCTCGTGCGCGTCTTCCATCGCTGGTCCCAGATGCGGTTGAAGCCGGCAACGAATCCAAATGTAGAGGATGAACAAAGACGCCATCAGCAGCCCCGGCACAATGCCTGCCAGCCAAAGTTGACCGACAGGTTGCCGCGCGATCATGGCATAAAGCACCAGAACTACCGAGGGCGGCACAAGGATGCCCAAGCTCGACCCAGCCTGAATGACTCCCGTCACCATGGTCTTGTCGTATCCGCGCCGCAGCAGTTCAGGCAGTGCAATCGTCGCCCCGATAGCCATACCTGCCACGCTAAGCCCGTTCATCGCCGAGACCAGCACCATCAGGCCGATGGTGCCGATGGCAAGCCCACCGTTCACCGGCCCCATCCAGACGTGGAACATGCGATAGAGGTCATCGGCCAGACGACTTTCGCTCAGGACATAGCCCATGAAGATGAACATCGGCAGGGTCAGCAGTGGGTACCATTTCATCAGCTTCATCGCCGCCGAAAACGGAATGTCCTGCCCGCCTGTCCCCCAGAGCGCCAGTGCCGCAATGGCTGCGACGGCACCAATTGCACCAAAGACGCGCTGCCCGGTGAACAGCATCAGCATCATCGAAGCGAACATGAAGATTGCGATAAATTCCTGGCTCATGCCCGCGCTGCCCCGATCTCTTGCCCGTTGATCCGCGCAATGTCTTTGAAAAATTCTGATATCGCCTGCAGCAGCATCAGGAAGAAGCCGAAGACCATGATCGCCTTGACCGGCCAGATGTATGGTCGCCACGCAGTGGAGGATCGTTCTAGCCGTCCGACTTCTTCGCTGCCGGTCAGAAGGCCTGTGAAATAGGCGACAGGCTCATCACCCCAATAGCCCAGGCTGTACGCCGTGGATCCAAGCCCACCGTAGAACAGTACACCCAGATAAAGGATCAGCAGCAGTACCGTGAAGGCATCGAACCAGGCTTTCCGGCGATGGCTCCAATTATGATAAAACAGATCCATTCGCACGTTCGAACCCAGTTGGATCGAATACGGCCCCCCCATGATGTAATAAGTCACCATCGCAAACTGCGCCATTTCTAGCGTCCAGAGCGAAGGCAGAAAGAAGGTCTTCGAGATCGAGGACCACAGCAGGATGCCCATCATCACGAACAGGCCCCACATCATGACCCGCCCGATCCGGTAGTTCACCGCATCGACTACACGCACATATGCTGACATTGCCTTGATCATTCGCCCACCCCGCTACAGAACGGAGCAATGGTACGATTGATCCACGGGGCCAGACAATCGGCCATGACCCGCTGCTGCTCGGCTGTCTGAATCAGATCATTCCGGATCTCGATCATGACGTTTAACAATCCGTTGGGCGCTGCGTGAAGATCCAAAGTGTGCGCCACCCCGTCTGCCGCCGAATAGGGTTCGTTCAATCGAGTAACCAGGGGCAGCTCGTGCGCGGCGCTGGCCAACATCGCCTTGGCAAAGCGGGCGTCCTGGCCATGCAGCAAACCAAGCTCAACATCGCGCGGTGTTCCGCGGTATATCGGCGTGAAACTATGAACCGTCACCATGAGTTTTAGCGTGCGGTGATGACGGATCAGAACATCCTCTAGCCCTTGGCAAAACGGCACATATACGCCTTCAATCCGCTGCTGACGCGCATTGGCGCTCAGTTCAAGGTTCGCCGGGATCGGTGTGTCTTCACTGCATTCCGGCATAGCATCGGGGGCTTCGGGAGGGCGGTTGCAGTCATAAACCAGCCTCGACACCCCGCCATGCACCAGCACGCCGTTCAACTGCTGGGCCAGTGCCTGTGCAACCGGCAGCGCGCCCGGGTCCCACGCGATATGGCTGCGCAGTGCCTCGGCACTTAGCCCCATGTCCCCCAGTCCGTCCGGGATACGATGCGAGGCGTGTTCGCACACCACCACAACCGAAGGCTCTTCCGGCGCGTCGTCGATGTGAACGACGGGACCGAAATCAGGCTGAGCAGAGGTGAGAGTGGCGCTACGTGATTCCATTTGGAAAAAATTCCACAGAGGTTCTTAACCTGTCAATAAATTTCCTGTATAAAATTCCCCAAGTCAGATTGCATTGTCAAATTTTCCACATAAACATGGGTAGAAAGGGAAAGGAGTATTCCGTGCGAGTGACAGAAAGGCTCCTTGCGCATCGCGAAATGATGACACCGACCGAGCGGCAGTTGGTCAACGTGCTGCTGGATGATTACCCCATGGCAGGGCTTGGCAGCATTACCGAGCTGGCCAGTATCGCCTCGGTTTCCACCGCCACGGTTGCGCGGATGCTTCAGAAAACCGGCTTTGATGGCTATCCGCAGTTTCAGTCCGCGATACGTAGCGAAGTGAAAGAGATGATCTCGGGGCCCGTCGCCAAACGGGATGTCTGGCAGAATGACTTACCTGAAGAACACATTCTCAACCGCTACTCCCGCCAAGCGCTTGAGAACCAGCGGCGTTCGATTGATGAGGTCGACCCGGATGAGTTTGACAGTTTCTGCCGTATGCTTTGCGATCCCAAACGGCGTGTTTTCATCACCGGCGGACGCATAACCGGGACCCTGGCGCAATATCTCTACCTCCACCTGCAGATGATCCGTCCTGATGTGAAGCTGCTGTCAGATGCAGCGTCGTGGACTCACGATCTGCTCGAAGTGCGCGAAGGCGACGTGCTGGTGGCCTTGGATGTGCGGCGTTATGAGAACACTACTTTGTTGATCGGGCAGCTTTGCCATGAACGCGGGGCCGAGGTTGTCCTGCTGACGGATCAATGGCGATCCCCCATCCACCGGCTGGCGAAACACACCTTTGCGGTAAGGATCGCAGTGCCTTCGGCATGGGATTCCATGACTTCGCTAATGGTGCTATTGGAATGCGCCATTGCCGAAATGCAGGAACGTCTCTGGGACAGTGTCAAGCAGCGCACGGACGAGTTAGAGCAGGCCTTTGACCGGACGAAGCTGTTTCGCAAGTTCGGCCAAAGCTCGGGGTCCTGACGTCAGGTAGCGACGTTTCATAAGGTACAACTGCGCGTGAGCCCTGTTGTCAGACGCTGCGCAGACCGTACACTCCAGCGTATGACATTCATCGCTGAAAACCAATTACCTCTGCTGATACTGGCCTTTATGATCGGCCTGTTTGGCACAGGATTTCTGTTCCGCAAACCTGCAGGGCATCGGGCGTGGAAACTGGCGGATCTGGTCTGGGTCGTATTGGGTGGGATCGGTGCGCTGGTCGCCGTGTTGGCCGGGCTTTACACCTCGGACAGTTCGCGGCTGGACCGGCAGATCGACGTTGCTTATGCCGCCACGCTTGCATTCGACCGTGATGCCGCGCGGTTTCGGCTGAGGTTCTGTGACCCCGCTTACGACCCGGATACAGCTGTTTTGTGCGAAAAGGTAGAGTTTCTGTCCGCCTCAACCGCAAGCAATGCCGATTTACCGTTGTTCATCGCGGTCACGAACGAAGTAGCCCCGCTTCAAGGCCTGCATTTTCTATTCGGCCGCACGTCGAGTGATGACATGGATGAGGCCCGCGAGATGGCCGCGAAAGCGGATGCCTTCAGCATCGATCAATTTCTCGTCTTCACATCTCTGGACGATGATACACAAACCGCAATTGACAACATGCGGCGCAAGGTGCCTGCGATTGCTGGTGATTATCTGATCCTGGCCCAAAGCTATGACGATCTGATCGAACAGGTCGGCAAGCTCAAGGATGAATGGGAATATCTGCAGGCGAATGCGCATATTTTGGTACTGCAGATCATCGCCCTATGTCTGGTAAGTTTTGCTGCACCGTTCCGTCTGGGCAAATCCATCGTTGAGCTACGCACAGCCTTCAACGCCGATACGACTGCGCCAGCAGATGCGGATCAGCCCCCAGAAAGTACCGCGCCAGAGTCCAAAGGTTCCGCGCGCCCCGCCGAAACCAACCCTGATGGATATAGCGTTCCGCACTCGTAACCGCGTCTGCTTTCAACAGCACCGGGCGCGGCAAAGCGCGGATCAAGGCGACATCCTCCATCAGTGGCTGATCTGGGAATCCTCCGACAGAGTCATATTCCCTGCGACGCACCAACAGCCCCTGATCGCCGTAGGGCAAACCAAACACTCTGCTACGCAGGTTGGCCCAACCGGCAACCCAGCGGGCACCAATCCCACTGACGCGAAACCGCAATCGGAAGGCTGCTGGTCTGTGCGAACGCAGATGCTCTGCCACGATGGCGCTCCAGCCTGACTGCAACTCGGTGTCGGCATGCAGGATCAGCAGCCAGTCGCCAGATGCTTTGGCACACCCCCTTTGCAACTGCCCTCCCCTTGACGCCGGACCTGTTACGATCATGGCTCCGGCTTCATCCGCCATCTCAAGTGTTGGGTCCTCTGAGCCGCCATCGGTCACGATTAACTCTCGGATCAGGCCCGAATGAAGCCCTTCCATCAAAGCCTGCAGCGTTCCCGGCAGGGAATGCCCCGCGTTAAGGGTCGGAATCACAATGCTGATCGGGGCGGACACGTCTGAAACCCTCTGGTCATGGCGGCGCGATTTCCTATATCACGAAGCCAGACGAATTGACGAGGATCAACCCATGTCCAATCGCCGCATTCTGCGCCTGACCGGCAACGATACTGATAGCTTTCTGCAGGGGCTGATCACAAATGACGTGCAGCGGCTGGACGACGGGCTGGTCTACGCCGCCCTTCTGACCCCGCAGGGCAAGTACCTGGCTGACTTCTTTCTCAAACGAGACGGTGAGTCGGTGCTGCTGGATGTGGCCGAAGTGCTGGCCGACGGGCTTGCCAAACGACTGACGATGTACAAGCTGCGTGCAGATGTGACCATCGACCAGACCGACCTGAACGTACAACGCGGCACCGGCCCCGCGCCCGAGGGCGCCCTACCCGACCCGCGGCATCCTGATCTGGGATGGCGCGCTTATTCTACCGCTCTGGAAAGTGATGACGGTACGGACTGGGATGCGATCCGCGTCCGTCACTGTATCCCCGAAACCAGCATCGAACTGACGCCAGACAGCTATATTCTTGAGTCCGGGTTCGAGGCGCTGAATGGCTTGGACTTCAAGAAGGGCTGCTATGTCGGACAAGAGGTCACCGCGCGCATGAAGCACAAGACTGAGTTGCGCAAAGGTTTGCGCGTTGTCGAGATCGCGGGCACCGCTCCGGTCGGGACCGAGATTCACTCCAGTGGTAAACCCGCCGGGGTGTTGTTTACACAGTCTGGCGGAAAGGCGATCGCATACCTTCGGCTGGATCGCGCGGGGGACGAGATGCAGGCAGGTGGCGCGACGCTAAAACTGCCAGGTTGATTTTGTTGCTGAACCGGCACGCCCATTCTTTTGAAACTGTTTGCGTATTTGACGCGGCCGGGCCGCGCGGTATCACTGACTGCAATCGGCCTAACGGGATACGTGCATGTTTCGCCTCTATACCGCGATATGGCGTGTCAGCGCCGGACGGCAAATCATCCTTATTCTGCTGTCATTGGCGGTGGCTGCGCTGGCGGCTGCTCCGCTTGAGTTCCAGCGCGACATCGTCAATCACCTGACATCTGATAGCATCGAAGTGGATCGCCTGCTGTTGCTGGGCACCGGGATGATGGGCGTCATCCTGTTGAGCCTCACGTTGAAATGGGTGCTCGGGTATCGCTCTGGAACGCTGGGCGAAGACATCATCCGACTGATCCGGGGACGGTTGCTTGCCCGATCAATCGATCTCAGCGAAGAGGGGCAAGACCTTCGTTCGGGCACGATGACAACGGCCGTATCCGCTGAGGCGGAAGAGCTGGGCAAGTTCGCAGGCGGTGCATTTTCTGACCCCGTGGTGCAAATCGGCACATTGATCAGCGTAATCGGCTACATCTCTTCCACCCAACCGGGGCTGGGCTTGATCGCACTTTCCATGATCGTTCCTCAGATCATTATCGTTCTGGCCTCTCAGCGAAAAGTGAACATCTTCGTGGCCGAGCGTGTTCGAATTCTGCGCAGCGCGACCGACCGCTTGACGCACGAGGATATCGAGGCGGCATCGCGAGCGATTGAGAAACAGTTCGACGAGATATTCGAGACCCGCCGCAAGATGTTCATCTGGAAACTCTCGGCCAAGTTCCTGCTGAGTGTCATCAATGGCGCAGGGACTGTTGGGATTCTGATGCTGGGCGGCTGGCTGGTGTTGCAGGGTAAAACCGATGTCGGCACCGTCGTGGCCGCGATAAGCGGTCTCGGACGCATTCAAGGCCCGACCGCTTTCTTGATCGCGTTCTACCGACAGGTCAGCGCCAATCGCATCAAGTACGAACTGATGCTGGAGCTGTTTGGAGATCATCCCGAGCGCTATCGCATTCGGACCTAAAAAAGGGCCGCAGAGCGACCCTTTTGCACCGAACCATCGTCCGCTTACGCGCGTTCGGAATATTCCATGGTCTCGGTATTCACTACGATCATCTCATCCTGCCCGATAAAAGGCGGCACCATGACCTTGACGCCATTGTCCAGAACCGCTGGCTTAAACGAGTTCGCCGCAGTTTGACCCTTCACAACCGGCTCGGTCTCGACGATCTTGCAAGTCACTTTTTGGGGCAGCGTGGCGTTCAGCGCCTCGCTTTCATAAAACTCCACTACGATGGTCATGCCGTCCTGCAGAAACGGGCGGCGCTCACCCAGCAGTTCCGAAGGCAGTTCGATCTGCTCGTAGGTCTCGGAATCCATGAACACCAGCATGCCATCGGATTCGTACAGGAACTGCTGATCCTTCTGCTCAAGGCGCACGCGTTCGACTTTGTCGGCCGAACGGAAGCGTTCGTTCAGCTTTGAGCCATTGCGCAGGTTGCGCAGCTCGACCTGGGCAAAAGCTCCGCCTTTGCCGGGCTTTACGTGATCCACTTTGACCGCCGCCCACAGTCCGTCATTATGCTCAAGCACATTGCCGGGGCGAATTTCGTTCCCATTTATCTTGGGCATGACTTAAATCCTTCACAAACGGTTGATGCGTCAGTTCTCGTCCCTATATCTGGCGTGACCACACCTGACAAGACAACGAAACCTAGTGCTGCACCTGCAGCGAGCCATGCAAATGACGCAACGCAACTATGCATTTTAGGTGTATCCGAATCGCATGTAATAGGTCATAAGGACCGTCACGCCGAAAATTGCAAGAGCAAGAAAAACAGGAAAGACGAGATGAGAGATTTCGTTGACGGCACTGCCTTTAACAACGAACAAGGCAATCGTGCACGCAAACTTTTCGCAGCCGTTGTACTGGCTGCTCTGGATGATGCCATCGCCGACGACAAGAAGTATGGCAACGGACCGGAACAAATTGCCCGTTGGGCACGTTCGCGCGATGGGCGCGAAGTACTATCGTGCGCCGGCATCGACCCCAATGAGCGGGTTGTAGGCGGGCTGATGGAATTTGTTGGTCGCGGCGTACGGACGTCTGTCGCCCTGTCCCGCGAAGAAAGCGAACGCCGGAATGCGGCTCAGCAGGCCGAAGCTGCCTGATTGTTCCCCGCATCCGATCGAAAAAACGCGCCCTGACATCGGGGCGCGTTTTTCTTTGGGCTGATTGGTCAGATCAAAAATACATGATCCATTGCCACGCCACCCAAAGCTCGGCCGCCAGTAACAGCGCAAAGAACAGTTTTGCCGAAACCGACAGGCCGCGCTGCCAAAGCACCACATAGGCGGCAATGCAAATCGTCACTGAGATCGGCGCGATCCAAGCCGCATGATGTGTGCTGTCCCAATAGCTGATCGGACTGTGAAAGACCCATGAACTGATCGGCCAGAACTGTGGTCGGCCATCGCCTGCGTGCAATAAGAAATCCATCACCAAATGAAGTATCCCTGCGGATGCGCCAATAGTCAGCAGGTGCCAGCCGCGCCACAGCCCGAGTGCAAGTGCCACTCCCCACAAAATGAACGAGTTATCGATGGCGAATACGGTTTGCCACGCGGGTGAAAAGTAAAGCTGATCAAACACCACCTGTGCCGGGATGTTCAGGATGTGCAGCGAAACGCCGGCCATCAGGTATAGCGACAAATCCGGCAACAAGGACCCAAACAGAGCTGCCCATAGCGTCGCGCCCCGGGCCGGGCGCGCAAAAACAGCAGCACCGATCAAAAGATGCGCAGGTGTATTCATATGGGGCTTTTCCTTTGGCCTTAAATCAGGTCATCTGCGCCCGAGCATAGGAGACAGGCCATGGCGCGGTCCATCATGATTCAAGGCACCGGCAGCAATGTCGGCAAATCGGTTTTGGTGGCCGGGTTGGCCCGCGCCTATACGCGACGCGGGTTGCGCGTGGCTCCGTTCAAGCCGCAGAACATGTCGAACAACGCCGCTGTTACGGAAAACGGCGGCGAAATCGGGCGCGCGCAAGCCCTGCAGGCGCGGGCGGCCAAACGACCGACGCATACGGATATGAACCCAATCCTGCTCAAACCCGAAACTGATACCGGCGCGCAGATCATTCTTCAGGGCCAGCGCGCAGGTACAATGAAGGCGGGCGATTATCGCAAGGACAAGTCTAAGCTGCTGGGGGCGGCTCTGGAAAGCTTTGAAAGGCTTTGCAGCGACGCTGATCTGGTGTTGATCGAAGGCGCGGGTAGTCCGGCAGAAACTAACCTGCGCAAGGGTGACATCGCCAATATGGGATTTGCTTGTGCCGCACAGGTTCCGGTGGTTCTGGTGGGCGACATTCATCGGGGTGGCGTGATCGCTCAGATCGTGGGGACGCAAGCCGTCTTGGAGGCCGGGGACCTTGCGATGATCCGGGGCTTTGCGATTAACCGCTTCAAGGGCGATGTCTCCCTGTTCGATGAAGGGCGCGACGATATCGCATCCCGGACCGGCTGGCCCTGTATGGGCGTGGTGCCCTGGTTCCATGACGCATGGAAGCTGCCGGCAGAAGATATGATGGACATCCGCTCTCATGCCGGAGGGGCATGCAAGATCGCTGTGCCTCAGCTTGAGCGGATGGCCAATTTCGACGATCTCGACCCGCTTTCCGCCGAACCGGGCGTTACGGTCGAGATCATCCCAGCAGGCCGCCCCCTGCCCGGAGATGCCGATCTGGTGCTGTTGCCGGGCAGCAAGTCTACAATCGGCGATCTGGCCTATTTCCGGGCGCAGGGTTGGGATATCGACCTTTATGCCCATGTCCGCCGCGGGGGTCATGTTCTGGGCCTGTGCGGGGGTTATCAGATGCTGGGCAAAACCATCTCGGACCCCGATGGCGTCGATGGACGCCCCGGTCAGGTCGAAGGGTTGGGATTGCTGGATGTCAGCACCACAATGGCCGGAGAAAAGCAGGTTATCCTGCGCTCAGCAACCGCCCTGCCCGGTCATGAACCCGTCAGCGGATATGAGATCCACATGGGCCGTACTGATGGCCCGGATTGCGCTCGGGCCTGGCTGCAGATCGAAGGTCGCCCGGAAGGTGCCGCCAGCGCCAATGGGCGCATACGCGGCAGCTATCTGCATGGGATTTTCACCTCGGACACGTTTCGCGCCAGCTATCTGGCAGAGCTGGGCGTGACATCGGAAACAGCTTACGAAGACGGCGTCGAACAAGTGCTGGACGACCTTGCTGACCATCTGGAACAGCATATGGATCTGGATCTGCTTCTCGCGATGGCGCAGACGCCACGCACCAGTTAGACCTCAGTCAACATCCGCTGCGGCGATCGCCCGCGTGATCTCACGCCGAACCATCTTGCGCAGGTTTTTCGTGATCCGTTCGCCCAGCGCGCCCTGCAGCTCTTCCCGGACGATCTGGGCGACGAGTTCGCGCAATTCCTCTTCTCCGATTGTAACATCGGTCGGCTTCTGTGCCATATCTTCCACCACCTCCGGGTCGCGAATAAATGTGGCTTCGGATTTTGGTTCAGCCGCCTGAGACTGCGCAAAAGCCCTGTCTACCGGCCATTCAACAGCCTGCGTCTTGGTGCCAGAGTAGTCATCATCGCTCTCGCCATCAGGCTCCCACTGATCCTCGGTGCGCGCGATAGCAGCTTCCAAAGCTTCAATCTTGGCGCTGAGGCTTCCCGCTAGGTCGCGCTTTGGTGCGTCTGCCTTGGCGTCGACATCACCAGCGCGCACAATATCGCTGGGTTGCAGCCGCATCGGTTCGGCAGGGTTGCTTGGCGCATTTGCGGCCTGCTTTGCGGTACTGTCACCCGCGCTATGCTGGGGCATCAGTTTCAAGGGCGCGGCCTTCTTGGCGATCAGCGGTTCATTGCTGACGCGCAGCGCATCCGTTAAAACCAACCGGCCCGGCTTGGCAGCCGGGGCCGTCGGAACAAATATGAATTCTGATTCGTCATGCGCGTCCTCGTCGACCATTCGCTTAACCGACGAAAGAACGTCCTGAATATTGGCGCTTACAACACGATCTGACATTATTTTCTACCGCTCTAACCTAGGCCCGATTGTAGCCAATCTGAGCCAGCGCCACAACAGGTAGCGATGCCCTTTAGTCGCGGCGCAATGCCTTGAGCACTCGATCCAGATCGCGGCTTTGCTTACTGACCTGCGACGGCGCCTTTTTCACAAGGTTGTAATACAGGGTCGGATCATAGATCTGCACTGCAAGACCCAAACGCTCTGCTGTCAACAGCCCCTGGGCTTGCAGCAGTTCATATGCAGCCCGCGACCGCTCGGTTCGGGATGCTACCTCGGCCAATTGCGCGTCCAGCAAATCCTGCTGGGCATTCAGGACGTCCAAGGTCGTCCGTGCACCCAACGTTGCTTCTTCACGAATACCGTCAAACGCCACCTGCGAAGCACGAACCCGTTCCGTTGACGCCCGCAGGCTTGCAGTTGCCGCCTGAAACGCAGCATAGCGATCGGCAACACCTTGTGTGATGTCTTTCTGAACGTTCAGAAGGTTGGCACGCGACGCATCACGAGTTGCCATCGCACGACGCACCGCTGCCGCCAGACCGCCACCGGAATAGATCGGCTGATTGAAGTTCAGTGAGATCGTCGCATCGTTGATGTAATCGTCATTGTCGTAGCTCTCGGTAATGCCCGCATCCGCATTCAGGCTGACATTCGGACCCAGATTTGCACGCTGCTGCTGCACGATCAGGTCCAGCGCACGCACCTGATGCTGTGCGGAAAGAATCGCAGGGTGGTTCCGCTGAGCCAAATTCACCGCATCCGCCTCTGAACGCGGCAGGTTGGGCAGCCTTGGCTGACCAGCCGTCCGCCCAGGTGTCTTGCCAACGGCGTTTACGTATTCAGCCTGAGCAATGCTCAGGTTACCACGTGCGACCGCCAAATCAGCCTGAGAGCTGGCCAATTGTGCCTCGGACAGGGCAACGTCTGTACGTGTAACCTCACCTACTTCAAAGCGATCCTGTGATGCGCGCAGTTCTTCCGCCGACACTTCCACGTTGTTCTGGCGGATCGCAACCGTCTCTTCCTGCAGCAGAACACCCAGATAGGCGTTCGCGGCTCTGATCAGGATTTGTTGTTCAATATCAATAAGAGACTGACGGGTGGATAGCACAGTTTCCTGCGCCGATTGCTTGCCAAGGATGGAAGCGCCACCGTCATAGATCAACTGGCTCAGCGTGAGACCGGAAAAAAAGCTCGAAGGCTCGCGCGTCGTGATCAAGCTGCTCGTGTTGGTGCGCGTGTAATCCCGGCTCACCCGTACGGTCCAGTTGATGATCGGACGCAGCGCTGAGAGCGCAATGGCGACATCTTCATCCGCTGCGCGTAACAAGGCACGGTTCTGCTCAAGCAGGCCGCTGGTGTTATACGCGCCGATGAATGCATCGGTCAGATTATCTGCCCAAACCGACCTTCCGGGCATCACACTTAATGCAACACCAGCAGCCAAAGTCAGGCCTTTGACCAGCTTTCCTGTCGTCGTCCCGCGCATAACTAAGTCCTCTCAAATCGAAATTACGCAACCACCAGCGCAGTTTGCGCCGGTGTTTTCAAGTAATCAAGGCATCAAAATACTTCTATTGCCAACTATAGCGAAAATGCACACTCAGCGCAAAATGCGGGCAAAATCGGTGCGCTAGCATTGAATGCAAATCGCCACGAGACACGGCCTGAGGACTTGAGACCCATACGAACCGTGCCAAGATCACCCTCCATGAACAGGCAAATGATCCGGCCCCCATCCTTGAGTTGATCCAGCAAAGTGTCTGAAAGCTGCTCGACCCCACCCTGAATCATGATCACATCGTAGGGTCCATGCTCAACCGCGCCTTGTTCAAGCGGTCCTTCATGAACAATGGCGTTGTCTACATCAGCTTCCATCAGAAGCGTCTGAGCTTCAGCCGCCAATGCCGGGTCGGATTCCACGGCCACAACCAACTCTGCCATTCGTGCGGCAATTGCGGTTGAGTAACCCAGCCCCGGCGCGATATCCAGCACCACTTCATCATTGGAAATGTTGACTGCGTCCAACATCTTAGCCAGCGTCCTGGGCTCAAGCAGACAACGTCCATCACCCAACTCGACCAGATCACCAACATAGGCTGCCTCACGTTGCGCATCCGGCACGAAATTTTCGCGCGCAACGCTCAGCATCGCATCAATGATAGGGAACTTGGTCACATCCGAGGGCCTGACCTGAGTATCAACCATCGTAAGGCGCCGGGCTGCGAAATCTGTCATGTGATCGCTCATTCCTTATCAGACTGTTATCTGGCTTTTGCCACATCCGCCTGCCTGCAGCAACGGGCCAGATTGCATTTCCGGGCGCGGCAAAAACGTACCATTGGGGTATTGTCAAATTTCCAAACAAGACAGAAATAATCGCCCTCAAGGCTATGGACGTTCAACCTGAAAGCTGATAGAACGCCCCTCACACCACGGCAAGTTATTGATATTGCTTAAAAAGGCGAGTTGGCGGAGTGGTGACGCAGCGGATTGCAAATCCGTGTACACCGGTTCGATTCCGGTACTCGCCTCCAACAAATTCAGTGGGTTGCATAGCTTTCGCTCTCCTTCTGCTCCATTTTTGAAACACGCGTTGAAACTTTCATGTTTCGATCTTGCTCTGTTCCATCCGATTTCTGGCATTCTGCGCGCGCGTAGCCAGTTCACGCTGACGCACCATCCCTCCATATTTTTTAAGCATCTCTACCCCAGAATGGCCGGTGACTGCCTTAACCATCTCGTCGTCGCTACCAGCTAGGTATAGTTCGATTGTCGCGTTTTTTCTTAGTCCGTGCGTTACATAGGTTGAAGCATCGGAATGCTTCATTCGGGCTTTTACGTCACGCATTTCTTGTGCGATGGTACGATACCTCACGGAGCGGCCTTTTGCGTCGCAGACAACATTCTCGCCGCATCTCTCAACCATCTCCAAGAAATCCTTCAAGCGGTCCGTGAGTGGGATCCACATTGGCTTGTCAGTTTTTCCCTGTTTGAAGTCATAGAAGCCATTCTCGATGTGCTCCCACTTTATCTCCAGAATGTCGCCTATGCGCTGGCCGAGGCCCAAACAAAGCTCATAGACTAACCGCGCTCGCGGAGGTGCAATTGCCTCAAACTCATCGCGTACTTCTTTGGGCCAAGGTTCCCAGCCGTCGCTTTGCTGCTTGAAAAGCGGGATACCTTTTGCGGGATTTCCGTGCTCATTCCCAAGAAAGCCAATTAAGCGTGCATGTTTCATCAAGACGACCAGGACTTGAACTAAGTAGTTGGCCTGACGCCAACGATCTGCGTTTGCCTGATGAAGCTTGTAGATATGGTGAGGTTCGACCTTCGCCGGGTCCTTTCTCCCCCAGATCTTCCGGATATGCTCAATATGTTTTCTGTAGTCTGATTGCGTCCGCGGTTTGAGTTTCTTAAACGCTTCGCTTTCAAAATAGCTAAGGATCAGAGCTTCAAATGTGCGCTGTGTTGGGGCGGGTTTCTTTCCCTTGATCAGTCGGTTGTAGTGATCCCAGAATTCAGGAGATCCAAATTCCTCTTTCATCATTACTGATTGACCACGAGGTCGGCGGATGAAGCGCAGGTAACCTCGATCTTCATAAACATATGTCGGCAAATTTTTTCTGGTCACTTGCCCATTCTCAGTTCGGTGTCGAGAAAATCATCTAGAGGCTCTGCATCAGCCATACCCGCATCAATTGTAACGCTTCCGTCTGGTTTGATTTCAAACCGCGCCCGAGACCAGCCCGCCTCACGAGCTTCTCTGAGCAATGCAGAGATCGTTTGCTTGGCGGCAGTGTAAGGACGCGAATTCGCCATCTTTAAACCCCTTAATCCTCGAGGAGAGCATCGACATGCTCTGGGAGAAGCAACATTTGCTTACCGCACATCATGAAATGACCTCGTTCGCGAGCTCGCTTCTTCATCGTCCGGACTGCAACCCGCACGCCGTGAGTTTGCCGAAGGGCATCGCACCAAGCCTCAACGGTTCGACCGCGCGACAACGCAGCAGGGAGGCTCTTTAGGGGCTCTTTATCAACTATATCGGATTCCTTACTCATCTTTCATATTCCTAGCTGTTGCCAGATCAGACCAACTAACGCATGATGTCGCCAGTATTGCACCATTATGGCACATATAGGTTTATGATACGCACAAATAACGACATTACAAGCCTTCGTAAAGAAATTGGAGCGCGCCTAGCCCAGTTCAGAGACATGTTGGGGCTCCTTCAGTCTGAATTTGCAAAGGAATTGGATTTGTCTCCGCGCAGCTATCAAAACTATGAGCTCGGAATTCGAGAGGTGCCAATTTCCGTCGTCTCAAGGTTAGTCGCGAAGTTTGGTCTTAATAGCCATTGGCTAATAACCGGTCATGGTGGACCATATTATTTAGACCCGGTAACGGCCTCACGAACGGCTCTCGAAGAAATCATTAATCTTGCATCAGGTTCGAAAATCAACCCTGATCTGAGTAAATTACCCGACATAGTTGCGATTACGGTAGAGCAAGAAACTAAGCTAAGAAGTCTCAGTGAAGACGAGATGAAAAGACTAATCAGGCTTGCCTCTAGGCCGAGCTAATCACTCGCTCAACAGTTCTTCCGCGGTTCGTCTGATCCGGGCTTCGGTCGCTAAGTGATCCCGGCTATATGCCTTTGAAATCAATCGGATAGCCCCACGCACGTCACCCGGAGATTTACCTCCCATCTCGTTAGTCTGGAACGGGGCATCCGTTTCCGTAAGGACTCGTTCAATTGGGGCAATCTCAAGCAAGTTTCGCCCTCTTGGAACCTGCAACATCTGTTCGTTGACAGAAAAGTAGCATCCCAATTCTAATGCCCGCCTGATCTCCGAACCCGAAGCGTTAAACCAATGCAGTACTGGAACACATGTGCGATACGCACCCGTCCGCTCCACGACGTCGAGCACCTGTTTGGCGGTTCGAACACTGTGAATGCTGATTACTTTGTCGCCGAGCCTCGCGGAGAGTTCCATAACGCGTTCGAAGACGAGCTTTTGACGTTCGAAGGATGTATAGAACCGGCGACCGGCATCCAGGCCAACCTCACCTATGTACTTGGTCGAGGGCGCGAGCTCTTCAAAAAGGGAAAGTTCCGAAGCTCTCTCGGCGACAAGCTGCGGGTGCAATCCAAGGGCCGCCCGCACGAAGCGGCCATTGCGCGCCATGTCGTCGTTTCGAGTAAACGCTTTAGGTGTCGTCGTGACCGCGAGTGTCAGGCACCGCGTGGCCTCACACCTCGCATATTCCGCCCGCATGTTCTTACAGAGATCGAGATGGCAATGAAAGTCGACCGGACCGGACCAATCTAAATCAGACATGTTTTGCTCTCACGCCCTTAAGGATCTCTGATACTTCATTCATGCCTCGACGATATACATCTACATAGGCAGCTAAATCATCGCGATCTAGGGGACCCGGTTTTTGCACGAGGAACCTTGCCCGGGCCGGATTTTGTCTCAGGTTCTCCGCCGCAAACATGAAGGACCTGATGTTCTTCCCGTCCGCCGATTTCGAGTCCAAAACGCCACTCTTCAAGTCATCAAGAAAGTATTTCGTGGTATCCGCTTCATCGAGCCCGGCGGCAAGTGATGCTCGGCGGATCAGGCACGGGACACAGCGTCCGCAGTGCTGGGGCGGCGCGCTCTCGAAACGGACCTGCGCGGGGTGGGAACACGACATTGAAGCAGGTGCGAGTTTGGTAAGCAGATCGCGATCAAAACACTCCCTGGCCATCTCTCCCTTCGTCTTGAAACGATAAGGGTTTTCGAGCGTTACGTCGATGCCCAGAGCCTTGACCAGTTTGGACATCGACCCGATGAAATGCGGATGGGCTGTCCGTGTGCTAAGTGACCCGAGCCGATGGGCATCCATTGGCACGTTGAGCGCGATTAAACCATTCTCGGGGATAAGCACGTTGTTCGTTGAGGCGACGGCATCGGCCGCTACCACAGCGAGGCTGTAGAAAAGGAAAGAGCGCGCCCTCTGGTTGTTGTCACTTCCGGCTTCAGCAAAGTCCGACTTCCGGAAACCGATATAGGCTCGGACAGATTCGAACGCGCCGTCGTGCCGTTCCTTTAATACCTCGAGCAGCTGTCGTTGTGCGCTGGATGCCTCTCCATCCCAGTAATGGCTGACTAGGAGCGGTCGCCGTCCTGAGGCGAGTAGATCAATCGCTCCGATGAGACTGTCCAATCCGCCCGAGAACAAGCTAACTTCTGTGAAGTCAGTAAGATCCATCTCTTCGGGCTGCTTCGTGAAGGATTGGAAGTCATCCGGTCGATGGCGAAACGTGAAACTCCAATGATCGCCGGTCAAGAATTGCAACATCCGGGACAGATGGTCGTGCTGGAGTCGCCAGAGCTCCGGTTCCGCCACGGGAACGCTGAGATCAATCATGCGCGTCCAGCCGTCATCAGCGTACCGGTCTCGCGAGACGCCAGTGTCGGCCGCATACACCGCAGTCGCTACGATCATAAGATCGACAGCAGACTCGCATGGTCTCGCACCTAACTTGAAGAGCCGGTCCAGCAACTGGCCCAACCCCCTGTCGAGATCACCGAAACTGTCGATCATATCGATGGTGATATCTGCCGTGTCCTCAGCTGGTTCCTCGTCGCCGCGCCCCAATCGTACAAAAATGCTCCGTCTCATTGCATAGTCTCCAGAACTGCCCCGAGCATGTCGAAGGTATCGGCATAGACCTCGGAAATGCTTCTGTCGATTTCGGATTGTGTTGGACGCGATCCAACATCGAGCCTGCTACCAAGCGCGTCCCTGACCCGCCCTTGCGTAAAATCTCGCGTTATCCGCTCTGCCTCCCGAAAATCAGCGTCGGATGCGGATCCGTGCAACGCGTTCGTCCCAATCTCGTTTAGGACCTTGGTCACCACACTGCGGGTGATCACGTCACATAGGAATTCATCGAGTTGATCTGCTGTAAGCTCATCAAACGCACCGGGATCATCTTCTGCGACCTCCGCGATAGCTTCGAGCATCGCGTCACGGGCAATTGATTCATCGATTGTCCCGCCGTCGGGACAGATGACCTCCGCTACGGCTTCTAGGACCTCTGCGGCGGGACGGCCCGCAAGGCCTTGAAGATCAAATTGGGCGAGCGCCGCCTCGGCGCCTTCATTCGCGACCGCACTTGCGAGCCCAGCTATACCGGATGCCACCCGAGTAGAGTTCGGCATTCGCCGTGCAGCCCCGGCACCACCCCCTGCGGCGCTGACGTAACCCTTTAACGCCCGTCCGAGCGACTTGCTCCCGCCTCCGTTCGTGAATCGGGTGAACTGGCCACGAGGATAGGTGAATGTTCCACCGCTAGGTGCTACGGCGGGCGGTGTCTGCGCTACTCCGCTATCTTCGCCCTCATCCGGCGTTGGGTTTTCGAATTCAGAGCCGTTAGTTGCATCCTGATCAGACCCATCTTCACCATCACCCATTCCCGGGTCTACGCCGTCGACCCAATCCGGAACGAGACCGGACGTTGGTCCACCGTATGAACTCGACGTTCCCATTATCCTACCCCCTTCCCTCGGGTACTTCGTCCGCCACCCGCAGCGAGCTGGAGAGGTTTGTTCTCATCAAGTTTGGCCCAGCCCTCCTTGAGTTTGGCGAACTCGCGCTTGGCCTCCGCCCCAGTGAAGACCTTGTCCCAACCCGTGGCTGCCCAAGGCCCCAACTGACCGCTTGGAAGGTCAGCGAGAAGGCGAACAGTCGGGGTTTGGAGACTGGCGGATATTTTGCAAAGCTCAGCAAGGCCTTCGATGCCATTAGGTCGCCTCTTAAGGTCCGTTGCCGCCCGGATCCTAGCAGCCACAACATCAAATATTTGCTCAATCTCTCCAGGCGTGAGCTTCGCAATTTCCACAGCAGCAGCGCGCGCACCCAAGGTGCTACCGCAGAGCTTCTCGATCCAATCCTCTTTCAGCGCGAGGTTGGAACCTGCGGTGAATAGCGCCTTACGATCTCGGGAAACGAATAAATACGGGCGCAAATCCTCATCTGCGAGGGCTGGAGAGACCAGAGCCCATCGTCTCACCCATTCACTCGTAAGAAGGTCATCTTCCGGGGTTTTCTCCGATTGAGCCCGGCCCTTGCCAGTGGTCAGTTTTTCGGTTTTCTCGGGCTCCGAGTCGTCGTTTCGCAACGCTTGTTCGAGTGTAGCGACGGTTTTTGAGGAGCCGCTGACGGCGGCCTCGGCTTCGAGGCGCTCAAAGAAATCGGCTTTAAAGCGCTCTGCGAGCATCAGTTTGGCGAGGACTGCGGAGTTAACTTCGTCTCCAATCCCACGTGCGTCTGCTATCGCGAGACGAAGGTTGAGCGCGTTTAGAAATCTCTTGATCTGCCTCGGATTGCCTTGAGCGCCTTCGGCCAGTGGCAACGCGAGTTGATCGGCGAGAATGAGCGCGTTTTCCAGTTCTGCCGAGACCGAACCGAGACGCTCTTCGATCATACCACGACTCAGCCCGTTCCCGTCCCAAGGGCGTCTCAACGCCTCACGCCCAATTTCGAGTAATGAAACGAACTGAACCGAACCGGAGTCGAGTGAGCTTCCGGCCACGAGGAGGGTCAGATAAATCTTGGTTTCGACGTATCCAAGTGGAGGCAGGCGGAACGGTACCTGGATGAGTTTTTCAAGGTAATTCCGGGCGTAAGTCGACGGGCCAGACGAGAGTGGTAAATCAGGGAAATGGGACCTAACGGCGTATTCGATCATCCCCTCGTCGGCTGCAATGACAAAGGCCGCCCCTGGCACAAATAGAAAGAGGCGTATCGCCTCAAGCGTCTCGATTGCGGTCGCGGGAAGGCATCGGTCCAGATCATCAACGACGACGACCAGGCGATCTATATCCGCGGCCGCGAGCAGATCCTCAAATTCTGACCTGAAGGCATGGATTTGGGCGGGCAAGGTTTCGGCATCAGGGTCGTTGAGACAATCTGTGACATTCCTGATGTACCCTGACACATCGCCAACAGTCAGATCTCCGCCGTCGGCCAGGAGTTTTTTCCCCTGTTCCATGATTCCGCTGAGCATGTCAGGGGACGGGATACCGGTGAACCCGGTCAGCGCGAGACCGCCCGCCTTGGACGCGACCTTCATAAAATCGACGCGCTTCAGCAATTTTTTGGATGCGTCCTTCAGCTTGGTGGTGAGCGCCCGGTCCCGCAGCAATTGCTCAACGATCGTTTCGATTACGACGGTCTTCGCATCTTCGAGGCCCTGAAATAGCCATCCGTTGAACCGGATGACTGATGTGCGATCGTCGTCGGAGAACGCATCCTCCAGCATTAGCAAAACGCTCGACTTTCCTGCACCCCAATCCCCGTGGACGCCGACCGTGAGAGGCTCGGCCCCCGAGTCTCTGATCACCTTCGCAACTGTCGCGGAGACAGCTTCTGAATAGATCATGTCAACGGCGGTCTCGTTATCTGGAATAATCATAAAATTTCATTTCCGTGTTATGTCGTAGTTTAAAAAATTGTAGCTTTCGTGCCGTTGGCCCACATGTCACTGACTGGTGCGTTAGTCGTATCCCTGCAAGTTTTCATGATCATCGGTCGTAGCTACTCGTTCATATATCATCTCAGCAAATCTCGAACTGGGACGAACGCCAGATTGGTTTCGGCGGCACGGCGTAGCTTTTCGTCAAGCACGTCGATTAATGAGAGTCGGTTATGAACGACCTGATGCAGATCGAGCCCATCGGCGCAGATAATATTTGTGCGCCGACCAGTCCCGAATGCCTTCAGGCCATCCTCGGAAAAACCCGAATTACTGATGAAGAGCCCGCGCGTCCACGTTGCCTTGCCCGAGACCTTTCCCGAAAAGGTTAGCAGATCGGATTGTCCCGTGAGGCCTGCCTGCCATTTGGCTTCGACGAGGTAAGTCTCCCCATGCAGCTTGAAGCTTCCATCTATCTGTTCGCCTGTCAGCTTGAAAGGTGCCCGTGGTGTCAGACCATAAGCCTCGAAAAGCTCATTGAGAAAGCGCTCATATTCATAGCCACGCCGCTGAGGCGGGTGTTCAAATAGGCCAATCAAGCGAGCCGATAGCGCCTGCGCCAATTCGTCCGAAAGCTTAGTGACCTTCGACGCCGCCTTCGTCTCCGGCTCAGACTGGTCTCCGGGCAGTGTTTCAAGAAACGCGGGATCGTTCAACTCTGGCACTTTTAACGACAAACGCAATAGCAGCACGTTCAATCCATCTATCTCCGCCCGGGTTAGAGGCTCTCCTTTGCCTCTGCGCCAAGTCATCGATTGTCGGACGATCGCAAGCATCAATGGGCTAAACTTGTGACGCCGTTGACTGAGGATTGAGGACAACATTAGGACAATCGCCGGGCGCTTGCTCCCACCGGTCCAGTGGTCTTCGCATTGGACTTGTGCGGCCGCCAATGGGAATGCTGTCCGGGAGTTTCCGCTCCCGGGCAAGAAGTTGTAGAGTAGGTCTGCGAGATCTTCCACGCATTGTTCCTCGACGAAATTCATGAGCGAATCCAATGGCATAATAAAGAAGCAGCTAACATGTTCTCGCTGAACGCTCCTGTAATCCTTCGCAATCTGACTTTCACTAGTTGCCTTTCCCTCCCATCAACTCTCGGGACAGTGCCCTCTGCAAAGTGCTGCGGTTCACACCGAGGAGTTCTGCCATCCCGGAAACGGTCTCACGTTTCGCTTCGATAGCGGTTTTCGCGTGAAAGATTTGTGCGGCGGTCAGGGCGGGTGGTCGGCCCAACCGTTTGCCGCGCTTTCTCGCAGCTCGAAGACCTGCCTTGGTCCGCTCTTGGATCAAATCACGCTCAAACTCAGCCAATGCGCCCATGATATGAAACACAAGCCTTCCACCTGCGGTCGTCGTGTCGATTCCGTCTGTCAGGCTGCGGAATTCGATACCAATATCCCCGAAAAGTTTCAGAAGGTGGATCAGGTCGGCGATGGACCGCCCTACCCTGTCTAGCTTCCAGACCACCAGAAGATCGCCCTCGCCCAATAGTTCCATCACCTCTGAAAAACCCGCGCGAGATTCTGCCACTTTCGCGCCGCTTTGCGCTTTGTCGGTGATGATACGGTCGCACCCGGCCTCGGTCAGCGCCTCGATCTGTAGATCAAGGCTCTGTTCTTCCGTGGAGACCCGTGCATAACCGATTTTCATAGAATCGTTTTGCACGAGGTTTTTGCGGCGGTCCAGTACAATTGGAATCAATGACTTAGCAGAAACAGGAAAAGTGCCGCAAAAAGGGTCCTTTTCGCCTCACCCCGAACAATGTTAGCCGTTTGCTGTGCTGAACACGAACTCGAAAGATGCGGACAAAGCCGCCATCTGGTCAAAGTCTGCTTTGGCAATTTCAAGAAGTTGAGGGCTCTTGAAACAAGGTGTCCAAAATCGGGCAGTCTGGTACATCGCCGCGGCTGCACTCTGACGCCATCTTTTTCAGCGCATCTTCCAACCGGCGCAGGGCCAGGATTTTCTCTTTGACCGAGGCTAAGTGGTTTATCGTCATGCTGTGAACCTCGCCGCAGGTGAAGTCACGCCGATCCACCATTTCCAGCAATGCGCGGATTTCTTCGATGCTAAATCCAATCTCCCGAGAACGCTTGATGAAGGATAGGCGCTTGAGTTGATCGTGGTTGTATTGACGATTGCCGCCCGCCGTTCTGTCCGGCTTTGGCATGATCTCAATTCGCTCGTAGTAGCGGATAGTCTCGATGTTTACTCCTGTGTGCTTCGACATTGCCCCGATTGGGTAGCCTCTCGCGTTCGTGAACTCAGACATCGAAAAAACCCCTTGTTTCTGTAGTTGCTACAGATCGTATCTTGCATCTCGAAACTTGAAAAGCGAGTCCGTGAATGACTGACGTAATTGAAGTCGACCAGAAACAGGTCGATCCCGAAACCCGAAAAACGCGTATGATTGCGGCTGGGGGTATCCTTGGTGCACTTGCCGCATCAACCTGTTGCGTTGTGCCATTGATCCTTTTCAGCCTCGGTATTTCCGGGGCGTGGATCGGCAATTTGACCGCCCTTGAGCCTTACAAGCCTGTCTTCGTAGTCGTTACACTTGGTTTCCTCGGTTACGGCTTCTGGATGGTTTACCGCAAACCCAAGGCCTGCGCCGAGGGCGAGGTCTGCGCGCGACCACTTCCTAATCGGCTGGTAAAGTCCGCGCTCTGGGTATCGACAGGTCTGATCTTGATTGCGTTGTTCTGGAACTGGATAGCGCCGGTCGTCGCCCCCATTCTTCTTGGTCTTTGAAAGGAACATCCATGAAACTCTACACCCCCGTCTTGGCTCTGATCAGTTTGGTAGCCACCGCACCTGCCTTTGCGGCAGAGCAAACCGTGACATTCTCGGTGCCTGGTATGCACTGCCCGAGTTGTCCTTTTATTGTTGAATCTGCGATGGGCAGCGTCGAAGGCGTCACCCAAGTGACGGCAGATTCTGAGGCGCTGACGGCAGAAGTTGTCTTTGACGATGCTGTTGCGAGCGCTGAGGATATTGCGCGCGCATCTGCCGCTGCCGGATATAAGGCCGATCTCGTCACCGCTTCGTCCGGTTCTTGAGCGCTTCCTATGAAGGACGGTTCAACAGGTGGCATCCTCGCATTCTTGATTGCGGCTCCTGTTGTCGTCATCTGTTGCGGCGGACACGCGGCTCTACTTGCCTCCATGTTGAGCGGTGCCATAGGCGCAGCAAACGGCCTTGATGTACTCACTGCCCTGTTGATCGCCGTTGGAACGGGCGTGTTCATCCTTGCCATTCGAACGGTCCTTCGAAGCCGCAGGGTCAGCGACACTGAAGATCGAAAAACTGAGGAAACCACGTGAGCAATAGACTTCTCAAAACGGGTATTATCGGTACGATCATCGCGGCACTCTGCTGCTTCACACCTTTGCTCGTTGGGCTACTCGGTGTCGTCGGTCTCTCCGCAGTCGTCGGCTATCTTGACTACGTGCTGATGCCTGCGCTTGCGGTGTTCATCCTGATTACAATCTACGCGCTGATCCGTCGCGCCCGAAATACGAACTCCTGAAAGGCAGTATTATGTCTGACTGTTGCTCCCCTGAAAATTCTGAAACTGCCGAATTTGACCTCGTTGTCATCGGCGCAGGGTCTGCCGGTTTTTCCGCTGCGATCACGGCAGCGGATGAAGGCGCGCGTGTCGCGCTGATTGGGTACGGCACGATTGGAGGCACATGCGTAAATGTCGGCTGTGTGCCATCCAAAGCAATGATCCGTGCCGTCGAAACACTGCACAGTGCAAAAGCAGCCAGTCGCTTTGATGGTGTTGAAGCATCTGGACAGATCACCGACTGGAAAGCGCTAATCGCTCAGAAACAGGCGTTGGTGGATGATCTGCGGGCTGCAAAATACGTAGATGTGCTGCCTAACTATGAGGCCGTGACGTATATCGAAGGCCAGGCTGTCTTTCAGGAAGACGGTTCTGTTCAGGTTGGTGAGCGCAACCTGAAACCCGCAAAGGTTATTGTTGCAACCGGATCATCCCAGCATGTGCCTGAGATTTCTGGTCTGGCTGAAATTGAATGGCTGGACAGCACGTCCGCTTTGCAACTCGATGAAAGGCCCGCGTCTTTGATGGTTATGGGCGGCGGCTACATTGGTGTCGAGATTGCACAGGTCTTTGCACGGGCCGGAGCCAATGTGACAATTGTGACGCGTCGCGGGCTGTTGCCCGAAGCTGAACCCGAAATCAGCGCGGCGCTCACGGAAGCCTTTGTTGGCGAAGCCATTACGGTTCTCGATGGTCTGTCCTATGACCGCTTTGAAACCGCCGACAACGGAGTACGGTTGCATGCCATCCGAAACGGCCAGCCAGTGACAGTTGATGCAGAAAAATTGATGCTGGCGACGGGTCGTGTGCCAAACACCGGATCGCTGGCGCTCGATGTTGTCGGGATCGCAACGGATGCAAGAGGTGGGATTGTAGTGGACCCTGCGATGACCAGTTCCCGTGAAGGCGTATACGCGGCGGGCGATGTGACCGGAATTGACCAGTTTGTCTACATGGCGGCCTATGGGGCAAAGTTAGCCGCAAAGAATGCTATGAACGGCAACTCGTTGAGCTATGACAACGGCGTCATGCCGTCTGTTGTTTTCTCTGACCCTCAAGTTGCCAGCGTTGGGGCGACCGAGGCGCAAGCCGTTGCCCAAGGCTACGAAGTCATCACTTCCGTATTGGGACTTGAGCACGTCCCGCGCGCACTTGCGGCGCGCGACACCCGTGGCGTTATCAAGCTGGTGGCAGATAAGCAGACCAAAAAACTGCTGGGTGCTCACATCATCGCACCTGAAGGAGCGGATACGATCCAGACCGCGGCAATGGCCCTGAAAATGGGAATGACTTACGATGATCTGGGAGACATGATCTTTCCCTACCTCACAACTGTCGAGGGGCTTAAGTTGGCAGCGCAGACGTTCGAAAAGGATGTAGCAAAGCTGTCCTGCTGCGCCGGATAATGGCTCCTTTTGATCGCAGCCCCTATCTGGACTGGTCAGACGTGACTGATCCAGTCGCGGATAATGCGCTGCGATGCCTTTTGACAGTAGATCGGATGCGTGAACGGTGGTTCGGCCTTTCGGAAGAAACACGTTCTGTTCACGGGATAATTCTTGAAAGCTTTGTCCAGCGCGCTCGACCACCAACGCCCCAAGACCTGTCAGTGTTGGGAATACCAGAGTTCCAGGTCAAGGAAGTGTTGGAGGAGCTGGATCGTCGCGACCTGATAGTGTTTCGGCGGGGCGCAATCAATTCTGCCTATCCATTTTCGGCGAGCGAGACGCGGCACACTGTAGAAGCAGATGCAGTAAGAAATTGGACCGTTTGTGCAATTGACGCGCTCGGAACTGCGGCAATGCTTGGAAAAGCTGCTACCGTCCGGTCAAGCTGCCCAATCTGTGGCGAGAATCTGCAAATCCACGTGACCAAAGACGGACTATCGGCCTACGAGATCACCCCTTCGCGCGTGGTTGTTTGGGCGGGTGTTGCAGAAACAGACGGATGTGCTGCCGAGACGCAGTGTCGGTCCATGCTGGCTTTTTGCTCTATGGATCATCTTGAGGAATGGAAACCCGAGAGCGCAGCAGGATTTCGACTTTCACCGAGACAGGCAATTCAAGTCGGGGCTGCCATTTTCAAACCGTTTTTGTGAATGGTAACTTGGCCAGATTTTGCTGTTAGTCGGTTTGCCATGAGCCGCAATTCTACCTATTTCGACAGGCCGGAGATGATGTCTGATATGTTAGCAAACTACGCGAAGCCGACATTCGCTACGTAGCAGATTTTGGCAGGTCTGGGCTCGTTCAAGACTTTAGCTGCAAAGCGTTCGGATCGCGGCAAGGCGGACGAAGCAGTCGTTGGTAGTCACTTACCCTAGCTTTGTAAGAATAAGACCGTCAGGGCCGTTTGAAATTTGTCCAGGAACATGGACCAAATCACCAACCTCAAAATAAAGCACTAGGTTGAATAGTTTGCCAATGCATGCTCGACTGAGATTACTTTGTTAGCAACCGATATGACCCTGCTATGCCAGACCTTACAATCGATCTTTCGGATGAGCTTCACGAGCGCATAAATCAAGTTGCCAAGGCGGAAGTAACAGATGCGGAAACTCTGGTTAGTCAGATAATTGCTCTGAAAGTTGGCTACAATCCGTCTACACGGGAACAGCCAATTTCAACGGGTTTTATTATGAGACAGACAGATGATGTGCTGTCGGTTGCCAAAAAAGAACCCATCTTCTTCATCGATTCTGAAAAACGGGAATTTGTTCTGGTGTCCGAAGAACACTTTAGTCAATCATCAACACACAACACATCCGACGAACAAAAATAAGAGGGGGCTGTCTGCCCCCGCACCTGACGGCGCTCCCCCGAGGATGTATGAAGGAAGATGAATGTGCAGGTATTTATTCCCTCACACATTAGGCGCAGCTGCCGCTGATGGCCTAGTTGCGCTTGCTATTTTTCTTCCACTTGAGACGAAGAATTAGGTAAAATGTCAGTCTTTGGCTCGAAGGTTGATTGCTCTCTTTCAACCGACCAGATGACAACAGGCTTGTTTCCACTCTTCGCTATCGCCAAGGCTTCATGTGCACCTCGGATGAGGCTTTGACCAATTTTTCCCATTCCCAATTCCTCATCTGCTCGCACCACGGAAAACAAATGGCCTCGTCCTGTAAATACTGCCAAATGAATACATACCTCTTTGTTGCGGGAGGTCCAAGACGGCAAGCAACACTGGATCGATCTGACTCAAAAGGACTAACGGGTGAGTCGATCGGCCCGTTCTTTCATTCTTAGCAGTTTAGCGCCTGTGCCACTACTTTGCGGATCTGATTTGCGAGTGGTCGCATCACTAGCAGATAAAGTTCCTCGCTCCATGTTTCGGTGGATGACATCTGGTTTTGACCGAATGCCAGTTTGTGGCGGCCGTGTCATACGTTGCCCTATTCCTCCCGCAAACGACCCCACGATACCGGCGTTGATGTCACCCGAAAGAGTTCGCACAATAGTCGGGATAAACCAAATCATCGCCAGCGATAGCGAAATAAGTGCAAGAAAGGGAATGGCAGCACCGATATTGGGTGTATCTCCAGCGCCACCCAGGGCGCTCTGCATCACCCGCATAAGGCCGAAAATCACTGAAAAAACACCAGCGATCACCACGGGGTAGAACGACCAACTTACAAGAGCCGAGAGCCAACGCTGGAAGTAGTCCTGGGTTATCCTGAACATCGACATCATGATCATTGCTGGTGCGATGCCGATCAACATCGTTACCATCATTTTGGCTAGCACCAGCACGAGCGCCGCCGCACCGCCAAGAACTGAAAGCAGCACAGTAAGAACCACGCTCAAAACTGCTCCTGTCATCCAATTTAGGTTCGACCCGATTTCATTGGCATAGTCGGCAAGATCATCAATCATCTGATCGAAACGATCGGCGAAATACCCAGCACCTGAGCCATTATCGCCAGTTATCGACCCGATCAGCATTCCAGCGACGTTATCAAGCCCATCAAAGATTAGGCCACTGACATAGTTGAAATTCACCCAATTGAAGGCAAAAGCATTGATCAATGCAATTTTGAACAGAAGGGGATAGACCTCGCTGGCGACCATCGGCTTGATCTGCAAGGCTACGTTGATGAACAACGTAATCATGGCGAACGTGGCGACGACAAGGATCACTGTTCCAAGGCCGCCTGCTACAGCAGCAAACTGAGAGGCCGCTACGGTTTCGAGACCTTGGTCGGCTGCATCTACAATGAAACTGACAACCCCCATCACTCAATCTCCCCGCAAAGATGTTGCACGGCTTCGCGAAGATCTGAGATTACCGGAAAATATTCGGTATCCACCCAATCATCATAAGCGCTTGATTTTCCTTCTGAAAACCCCAATGATTGGTAATCACCCTCTATGACAGACCAATCCGGCCGCAAAGTCGCGCAATCGCAGCTCTGATCCTTCAACGACGCGCCATAGCGATGGATATCATAGAGTTTGTCAGCGGCAATCGAACGCCAGGCATCTCGGAATGTGATAAACGTCAGATGTTCTGGACGCTGCAAGATCTGACATCCGAAGCGATCAACTTTAAGGCCCTCATTCTTGAACTGGGGCTGTGGGGCATCGGCAAATGCGATTGATGCCGCACAAACGAAGCAAGTCAGAAATAATCTCAATATCATAAAGTTACTCCTCTGTTGCCTGTTGCTTGTTGCCTGTTGCCTGTTGCCTGTTGCCTGTTGCCTGTTGCCTGTTGCCTGTTGCCTGTTGCCTGTTGAAGGTGCCGTGTTCTTTGTTCCTTGCAACATGTTGCTTGTTCCCTGTTCCCAGCAGATCAGTGACGAAGGCCATGAAGTTCCTCCTCATTTTGGTGGCTTAAAGTGTCGTGAGTTGCTTCTGAGCTCTCTTTACGTGCTCCATGCTGTCTTTCAGCTTCGGCGAGTTCTGCTCCGTGCCTGAGGCATCCTGCATCCAGCCGTTTAAGGCTTCGACCAATGAGATCTGTGATCTGAGCAACGCGATCACTGAGTTGCGCAAACAATCCACTTCTTCCTCGAGGCCTTTCCTCGAATTGACCAATTCCCTCACTGATGCCTCGGAGGTTTTCGTCAACCGCTCGACGTAGCTCAGCAATTCGCGTTCTAACGGTGTCAGACCATCCATTGCTCAGTCCTCGCTGATTTTCAGGCAGCTCACTGCCTGACCTGCGAGCGTACATCTGGTCAGCACCGCATTGTTGCTTGTTGGGATCAAATAGGTCGCTTCTGGTCGTTCGATTTTCCTGACACCCATTGACGCCATCGATGGCGTCAACCAAGTCAACACCGACCAAGTGGCCGTCGACGAGCTGATCATCAGACAACAGGCCACCAACACCGGCCAGATCATCGCTCTCGCTTCCGAGTGTGCTTTGTTCGCGCTCTGCCTCAGCAGGTGTTTCCTCACCCGCAGAAGATACCCTTCTGTATCGGTCTTGATTATAGCCAGCGCGCCTTCGGCAGTGGCTTTCAAATCGCTCCTGAAGCTCATCAATTGAGAATCTATCAAGGCGGCGTTCTCTGTTCTGATCCGCTCTATATCCTCGTTCAGTTTCTCGCTCAGACGTTGTTTCGGCACGCCAGTCTTCATGAAAAATCACTCCTTTCAGCCGAAACCGCTCTTCGGTATCGGGGTCTTTGACGGTCAGATAGTTTTTTCCCGCACGGGGCACCTCGAAGCCCGCATCTTTCAGAACAGCAATCATCTCAGCTCGATCATCGATCAGGCCCATAGAAATCTGATCACTAATCCAGGCATGTAGCCCGTCGCGCCCGGCGGCGCGGTCCGGGGCCTCCGCCACCGACTTGACCTCGGCCGCTCGCTCCAAATCCATGGGATCGGCCCAGCCATAGGTCTTATTCATCAGGTCGCGCAGACTGTCGAAGGCACGCTCATAGCCGGGTGGAGCGATGTTTAAACTGCGCCCGCTGTGCAGCTCCATACGCGGTGTGCAGAAATGCAGCTCAACACGATCTTCGTGAGTGTGTCGCACCCAAAGGCAGGCGTAACGATCGACATCAAGGCTGGCGAAAGCGATCTCCTCGAAACGATCGATCACCTCCTGCTGCTGTTCTTCGGTCGGGGCATCTTCGCGAGCGAAGCTTACAACGCCGGCGCGGTAGGACCATTTGTGCGGGCAGGCATCGATTAGGTCGATCATGCCCTGGGGATCGCCGCGCACGATTTCCGGCAAGGGCTCACGGGTCACGGACATGGGCCGCCCCGAGGCATCGCGGATCAGGTCGCGGTTGTCGTCATAGGCAAGCACCGTGCGGGCTGTCAGATACTGGACAGGACCCACGCCGCTGCCTTTGCCGTTGGGGAAAAATTTGATCAGCATCAGGACGGTCTCCTGTGCTGAGCTACAATTTCCGCCAACCGCCGCTCGATGCCTACCAAGGCCGCTGCCACACGCAGAGCATCGACCTCTCTGGCTGAGCCCGCGCGGGTTACGGTATTAAGCCAACGCGAAATCTGGTTGAGGTTCCCGCCGTAGCGGGACACAGCCAGAATAAGCGCTGGATCGACATGGGGCGCGGGTTTGCGCCGCTTCGGAGTCGCACCGGTGGCAAGCTGTCGAAGCATGGCAGACATCGACAGCCCGAGATCCACCGCCGCCTGTCGGATCAGCGCCTTTTCATCGGAGGAGCAATAAAAGAACACCGCTTCTTGCTTCTCTGAGGAGACCGCGCCCTGCGTGGTCTGGTTGGGGTTCGAAGGGGAGGCTCGCCGCCCCTCGCAAGGTCCCGGTTCGCAGGTCGCAGACCTAGAATTGGGTCGCCTTGCTCTTTGCTCAAACTGCATGGTGAAGCTCATGCTTTGATGATGTTAACAAGGTCCAGCGTTCGGTGATGAGCCAGTTTCGCCACATTGGCCAATCATCTTTGTTGGTCGGAGGGAACCTGCTAGGAAGCCAGTAGCCGCGTTCGCCGTTTACAACGGTTTCCGGAAGAACCCGATCGATCCATCTTGCAAACATTCGTTCGGTGAACTGCTCCCATTGGCGGCAACCGAAAGATTGGCGCGAAACGAAAACAGCTCGCGAAACACACTCGCGCGCCGAGCCGGATGGCCCTCCATTCGGCAGATCCGGTTCAAGCGCGGGGATTTGTTCTGTAGATTGTTCTATCGTTATATAGGAAAGATCACCCATGCGCCTTTTGTCTGTAACAGGTGAACCCTTTCGCCCTCCCGAAAGGCTCACCGATGCATCCTTTTTCTTCGAGCGAAACGGGATGATCTTTGCAGGAGCGCGAAGGTCATATTCTGTGTGATTACCGGCCCCGCGCCCTTCCGAACGGAACAGCCAGCCGAACTCGACAAGCTGCTTCAGGCAGCGTTTGATGGTAGCGAGCGACATTCCCGCCAGGAACTCGTTCAGAGTCTTTAGCGAAGGGTTCAACTGCCCCGTCTTGTCATTCGCAAATTGAACGGAGAGAGCAGAGGCAACTGCTTTAGTTGATGAATTAAGGTCTGCACACTGCAAAACAGCCTTCAACCATTCAAAGCGATTAAGCTTAGGCATGTGCGCCTCCCGCGATTGCGGTGGCACACGGTAACGTGCTATGATTTGCTGAAAGCGATGAGGCTTTGAAAATTTGGGCTCCGATCACAGTTGCCGCTGTGACGGAGCCTTTTTCTTTTGTTGCACTTAAGCAGTGCAATTCCGCATTTGAAACATTCGCGGTCTGTTCGCAATATGTCCCGGGGCAATTTGAAACACTAACTCGATGTTTTTCATTGCGTTTTAACCGGATTGCAAATCCGTGTACACCGGTTCGATTCCGGTACTCGCCTCCAATTCACTCTAGATCATTGACTTAGGGCGAGTACGTTGTCCGCCTTGTGCGCATTTTCCTGGAAAACGACAACACGCTACGCCAGTCCCACCTGCGCCAGCTATTTCGGCACTTCACCAAAATTCTCCGGCTCCTGTACTACGCAGTTCTAGACGGTGTTGGCTGCAAAGCGAAGGCGCTGACGACAAACTATGTCGCCGTGTTTCAGAATCTGGATAAAAGGCACCTGAAGCCATGAGGAACGACAGGCGGCATACCTCAACTTCAATCGCCTAGATAAGTCCAGCGGTAGTGGGGTGGCGTAGGGCCTTTGTTGCGTCCGCCTTGCTGGGTCTGCTCCCAGGCATGGGCCAGAATGCCGACCGACCGCGAAAGGCAAAACAAGCCTCGTGCCAATGGCGGGGCAAAGCCTAGCTCTGCATAGATCACTGCCGTGACACCATCGATATTCATCGGCACCGGCTTGCCTTTCCGGCGCATCAGGTCGGTTTCCACGGCTTGCCCGACTTTCATGAACCGACCTTCGCAGGCGTCCTGTTCGACTGCATCAGCAACCAGGGCCATCAGCCGGGGTGCGCGCGGGTCCGTCGGTGTATGGAACCGATGCCCGAAACCCGGCAGTATCTTCCCGCGTTCGGCGATCCAGTCGTCCAATGCCTGTTCTGGGCCTTCGGCATGGGCGTCTACAAAGTGATAAAGCTCCATCGCCTGCTCGCCGGCACCACCATGGATGTCACCCAGCATGTTAACAGCACTCGCCATCGCGTTGTTAAGAGACAGCCCGCAGGTCACCGCCATTCGTGCAGCCGCGATCGAGGGGGCTTGCGGGCCGTGATCCACGGCGGCGACCAAAGCGGCCTCGAACAATCGAGCCTGCGCAGGTGTCGGTCTGTCACCCCGCACCATCAACCAAATCATTTCAGCGAAACCCAGATTGCCGATCAGGTCTTGAATCGGCTGGCCACGCAGTTCAATGCGCCCGGGCTCCATATCGATGATGGCGGTGCGCCACCAATCGGCAACATCGCTCATATCACCCTCTCATGTCGCAACGTTTTGATCTCTGCGTCCGACAGTCCAAGCTCGGCCCAAATCGAGAGGTTGTCGGCCCCAAGATCCGGTGGCGCGGATCGTGGCATGCGGCGTGCGCCATCAATGACCACTGGGCTGCCCGCAAGGCGTAACCTCTCTCCGTGCGCCGACAGAGTTCCAATCAGCCCGCGACCTGAGAGTTGATCGTCGGACAAAGCCTGCGGCACCGTCATAACCGGCCCGGCCGGTACACCCAACGCATTCAACTCTTGGACCCAATCACTGGATGGACGGGTAGAAAGCGTGCGTTCCAGCTCTTGACGCAATTCATGCCGGTTGGTCTTGCGATCCTCGCGGGTTAGATAGTCCGGATGCGTCAAAAGGTCGGCGCGGCCCAGATGTTGGGCGAGCGCATGCCATTGTTCGTCGCGATTGGCGGCGATATTAATAGGGTTGTCGGATGTGGCAAAAGTTCCGGACGGGGCCGAGGTTGTGTTTTCGTTCCCATGCGGCGCAGGAGTCACACCACCGACCAGATAGTTGGACACCACCCACCCCATGGTCGAAACCACCGCCTCGCTCATTGCGACATCAAGGAATGCCCCGCGCGGGTTGGCATTCAAGGCCGCGCTTATGGCAAAGGCCGCCGTCATCCCGCCGACGGTATCTGCCAGAGGATAACCGACCCGGTAAGGCGCGGTATCCGACGCACCTGTGATTGACATGACACCGCTGATCCCCTGCACGATCTGGTCATAGGCCGGGTCATCCCGGCGTGGTCCATCCTGACCAAACCCGCTGATGGCACAATAAATCAGTCTGGGGTTCTCGGCGCGCAGAACCTGATACCCCAGCCCAAGCCGGTCCATCACGCCGGGCCGGAAGTTCTCGACCAGCACATCGGCAGTCTTGACCAGACGCTTGAGCAGAGCCTTTCCCCGATCAGCCTTCATATCCAGAGTCACGGATTTCTTGTCCGCATTCTGCGCCAGAAAGCTTATGCCCATGCCAGCCTTGTTCCGATCAGGATCCGCCCCCAGCACACGGGCCAGATCTCCGCTGCCGGGCCGTTCGACTTTGATCACTTCGGCCCCCATCAGGGCCAGTTGGTAGCAACAATACGGCCCGGCCAGGACATTAGTCAGGTCAAGAACCCGAATGCCTGAAAGTGGCTCAGTCGCCATCGGCCACGCCTGCCGCTCGCGCCTTGGCGCGACGTGCGCGGTAACTGGGCAACAGCACCAGAAGGAGGGCAATCACCAACAGGCCCAGCGTCATCGGACGTTCCCAGATAAAGGCGATGCCGTCATACAGCTGCATGGAACGGGCGAAGTTATCCTCCATCATGCCACCAAGGATGAAACCGATCAGCAGTGGTGCCAGAGGGTAATCGGCAAATTTCAGTGCCGTGGCGCAGACGCCAAAGCCCACCAATATCAGCAGTTCCGTGGCATTGTTCTGCCCGATATAGGCCCCCATGAGGGTGAAGAACAAAATGAACGGGATCAGATAGTTGCGCGGTACTGCAAGCACCTTGGCGATATAGGGGATCAACGGCAGGTTCAGGATCAGCAGCACCAGATTGCCAATGAACATCGACATGATGACAGCCCAGAATACCTGTGGCTCGTCGATCATCAGGCGCGGACCCGGTGTCACATTCAGCGCGATCAGGGCGCCCAACAAAATGGCCGTAGTTCCGGAACCTGGAATGCCGAGCGTCAGCAACGGAACAAAGGAACCGGTACAGGCAGCATTGTTAGCTGTCTCGGGTGCTGCCAGACCTTTGATCGAGCCTTTGCCGAACTCCTCCTGCTCTTCTTTCGGGGCAATATTGCGTTCAACCGCATAGCCAAGGAAACTGGCAATCGTTGCCCCTGCCCCCGGAAGCACACCGATAAAGAAACCCTGCACAGATTGGCGACCAACCACCGGAGCGATGGCCTTTGCCTCGGATCCTGTGATGCGCAGGTCCTTGATTTCGCCTTCGTCGCCTTGCAGGTCCTTGGGTTTGAGAACCAAAAACAGCGCTTCGGGCAGGGCAAACATCGCCATTGCAAGCGTGATGAAACCAAAGCCGGACTGCAGATCCATGATCCCCATCGTGAAACGCGGCAAGTTGAACAGCGCGCCCTCGCCGACAGTGGCCATGATCAGCCCGAGAATGGTCATGACAATTGCCTTGGCCACCTGCCCGGTTCCCGCAAAGGCGGCGATGGCGGATAGACCCACTACCATCAAGGCAAAGTACTCAGCCGAGTGGAACAGCAGTGCGACCGAGGATAATGCAGGCGCAAAGACCATCAGCAGTAGCGCGCCTATCGTACCCCCGGCGAAACTGGCGATAGCGGCAACTGTGAGCGCCTTCCCGGCTTTGCCCTGGCGAGCCATCGGATAGCCGTCGAAGCTTGAGGCCACGGTTCCCGCGACCCCCGGCGCGTTCAGAAGAATGGAAGATGTCGAGCCACCAAAGATTGCGCCGTAATAGACACCGGCAAGCAGGATCAATGCGGCGGACGGATCGCCCATCGAAATGGCGACCGGAATCATGATGGCGATAATCGACATCGGCCCAAGACCGGGCAGCATGCCGATGAATGTACCAATCAGACAGCCCGCTATGACCATCAACAAGTTTTGGATGGAGAATGCCGTTTGTAGGCCGATCAACAATCCTTCAAGCATGTCAGCCTCCGAAAACGCCCGGCAAGGGTCGCATGTAGATGCCAAGAACCTCTTGCACTAGGTACCAGACTGAACCTGTAGCGATTACGGCAACCGGCAGCATGACGTGCCATTTGCGTTCGCCCAGAATGAAAGAACCGAGGATCAGGAACCCGGATGTCGAGATCAGAAATCCAACCGGACGCAGGCACAGCGCATAGGCAACCATCAAAGCCAACAACAGCAACGCCTGGCCCAGATGATATTCGCCCAGCCTCCTATAATCGATATCAGCCTCTTTGGGCTCAGCCTTTTCAAATCCCAGCAAAATAATCGTTGTGGCAATTATCCCCAAAATCGACAGCACCTTGGGAAAGGTGCTCGGCCAAATGGGGTTGCGCTGCATGAAGGGGGGCAGACTGCCATCCATCGTGAACCAGGCGGTGTAGCCATATGTCAGGCATATGCCCAGCAAAACGAGCGCGATCCAGCGATCCAGCGCCATGTTTCCCCCTCCTTTGATTTATTGTTGGTTGAGGCAGAGCGGTTGCCCGCTCTGCCCGAGGTATCCTTACAGGAAACCCAACTTTTTCATCAGATCGCCGATCTGCTTTTCCTGCTGTTCCAGGAACGATTGGAAATCAGCACCCGAGTTGTGGATGTTCACCCAACCGTTACGGGCGCGGACCTCTTCCCATTCAGGTGTGTCATACATCTTGGCGATGGCTTCTTGATAAGCGACCAGCTTGTCCTCGGGCAGACCAGGAGCAGCAAAGAACCCACGCCAGTTCACGAAAGTTGTGTCGATGCCCTGCTCTTTCATGGTCTGCGCATCAGGGGCTGCATCCACGCGCTCTTCTGCGGTGACGCCAATGATCTTCACCTCACCCGCATTCGCCAGATCGACAGCCTCCGAGAAACCGGTCGACAGCGCGGCAATCTCACCGGACAGAAGCGCGGCCATCGCTTTGCCACCTGCATCATAGGGGATGTACTTCACGCCCAAAGCGTCCTTGCCTGCCGCTTCCATAACCATCGCCGCGACCAGATGGTCCATCCCACCCGGCACAGAACCGCCGCCGATGGCCGTTGTACTTGGATCGGCGTCATACGCGGCTAGCAGGTCCGCCATTGAATTGATGGGGCTGTCTTTGCCCACAACAATCGCGGCGTAATCGCCGATCGTGCCCGAGACCAGTGTCAGGTCGCGGAAATTGTGCGGGAACACTCCGGTCAGAGAGCGGATCACGATCGGGGTCGAGTTGACCATAAGCGTGCCGTGGTTGCTGTCGGCGTTTTCGATCAGATATCCAATGGCTTTACCACCACCGCCGCCCGACATGTTTTCGTAGGATGCAGTTCCCACGAGACCCGCATTCGTCAGCGCCTCACCGGTGCCACGGGCCGTGCCGTCCCAGCCGCCTCCTGCGCCACCGGGGATCAGAAAGTGGATGCTATCTACGACCTCTTCAGCGAAAGTCGGTCCAGCCAGACCAATAGCGGTCACAGCCGCGATAAGGGCGCGACGGCCCAGTTTGATTGTCGTCATGAATTCCTCCCGTTTGACAACCGGCCGCAGTGCGGCTCAGATTATTCGAAACCTAAACACATCAACCTGACATCAACCTGTCATGGGTGAAATTACTATTGGATCCCGATGAAATTCCTCTTGGTCGAAGACAATCTGGACCTCGCCAATGCCATAAGTTCGCGCATGCGACTGGACGGGCATGTGGTTGATCACGCAGAGAAAATAGAAGATGCTGTGGCCTTTGTTGAAATCGATGAGTATGACCTGATCCTGCTGGACATCATGCTTCCCGACGGGGACGGGCGCGATTTCCTCAAACGGCATCGCGCCAGCCATCTGGACACACCTGTCATCGTTCTGACCGCCCGCAGTCAAGTGTCGGATCGAATCGGCTCACTCGATCTTGGGGCGGACGATTATGTCACCAAGCCCTTCGACCATGCCGAACTTGAGGCGCGCTGCCGCGCAGTGCTTAGACGCAAATCCGGCAAGACCAAAACGACGATTGAAATTGGCGGCGTCGTCTTTGATCCGGTTGCGGGTCATTTGACGGTGGGCGACGACATCGTCTCGCTTCGCAACCGCGAACTGCGCTTGTTGGAACTGCTGATCAACGCCCCCGGTCAGGTGTTTTCTAAGCAGAAGCTGGCGGACCGGTTGTTCTCCTACGACGACAATGTTTCGGACAATGCCATCGAGGTCTATGTCGGCCGACTGCGAAAGCATCTGGAAAAATCGGACCTCAGGATCACAACGTTGCGCGGTTTGGGCTACAGGCTGGATCATGGCAACTAATCCAAACGTTTCCGGATCACTACGAAACCGTCTTGCGCTAACGCTAATCGGCGGTGCCGCGATTCTGGCCCTTGTGCTGTTCTTTGCTGTCCGCGACTATGCAGTTCAGGTTGCCCAGCAAGGTCAGGACAACATTCTGGGTGCCTCAGTCACCTCGATCCTCGACGCCGCGGCGCTGCGCGGAGGCGAGCTTGAAGTCGATATCCCCTATGCTGCCTTTTCAATGCTGAGCACGCCGTCGGACGACCGGGTGTTTTATGCGATCTTTCAGGATGGCGAGTTCCTGTCCGGCTACGAAGACCTGACCCCAACTCAAGGACCCGCTGATGGAAAGTGGACCTTTCGCTTCGGTGAGGTGCGTGGTGAAAACGTTCGTCAGGTCAGTGCCAGCCGCACACTGGTCGGGCTGGGAAATCAGACAGAAATCGAAGTGGCCTTGGGACAGACCCAAGATGCGCTGTCGGAGACGCTGGATCAAATCTCACGCAATGCCGGCCTTTTGGGATTGGGGTTCTTTGTGCTTGCGGCTGTATTGTCCTTCTGGGTGAGTTCGGCCACCATTGGTCAGCTCGACAGATTAACGACATCCGTCACCCGTCGGGGACCGCAAGATCTCAGCCCATTCAAAAAACCAGTACCGCGTGAAATGGCGCCTTTGGTGTCATCGCTGAATTCGCTTATGGGACGCCTGGACCAGTCTCTCAGCCAATCCGAGGACTTTATCGCCGAGGCCGCCCATAGGGTCCGCACCCCGCTGGCAACGGTCAGGTCTTATGCCGAGGCGACGCTGCAACGGGTCGAGAGAGAAGACAACCGCGAGGCGTTAAGATCAATGATGCGCGCCATCGACGAAAGCTCTAGGGCTGCGGGGCAACTACTGGATCACGCCATGATCACATTCCGCGCCGACCATCTGGAGCGCGAGGATATCGATCTGGTGACTCTGATCCGTGAACTTGTCCAGCGCTTGACGCCCATCGCTGAAATGAAAGACCTTTCGCTTGCTTTGAGCGGCGATCCGCAGGTCATGTATTCGGGCGACCCCATCCTCATCCAAAATGCGGTGCGGAACATGGTAGACAATGCGCTTAAATATGCGCCAGCGGACAGTACCGTAGTCATCGATGTCGCAGGGTCACCCACAGCCCGGATCACGGTCAGTGACCAGGGGCCAGGCTTTCCGCCAGATGAAATCGAAACGCTCACAAGACGTTTCGAACGTGGTCAGAACGCGGCGGGAACCATCGGATCGGGCCTCGGGCTAACCATTGCCCAGGACGTCGCGGTCGCCCATGGCGGCACGCTGGTACTGTCAAACAAAGCGGAGGGCGGCGCATGCGTTATCTTGTCACTCTGATCCTGTGCCTATTCGCCAGCGGCGCAGGGGCTCAGGATTGGGAAGACCGACAAATATTCAACGAAAGTGCCGACGGCCCCCGACTGCGGGTCATTTCCAGCACCGATACCGCCCTGTTTGCGCCGCTGATCGAGGATTTCGTCGCCCAGAATCCAGCGATATCGGTCGAATATCTGGTGACCGGCACGGCCGATATCGACCGACGCGTCCGAGCCACGCCAGAAGCGTTCGACGTTGTCGTTTCCAGCGCGATGGACCTGCAACTGAAGCTCGCGAATGACGGATATGCGCTGGCGCTTAACGATCTTCCGCACCCCCCTTGGGCGCAATGGCATCAAAGCCTGTTCGCCTTCACTTCGGAACCCGCAACCATCGTTGTCAACCGCACCGCGTTCGAAGGACAACCAATGCCGCAAACGCGGCAGGAACTGATCGAAGCGCTGCGTGCCCGCCCGGATGATTTTCGGGGCAAAGTCGGCACTTATGACGTGCGCCAGTCGGGATTGGGCTATTTGTTCGCCACGCAGGACGCCCGCGCCTCGGAAACCTATTGGCGCTTGATGGAGGTTTTGGGCGGCCTGGATGTGCGGCTGTATTGTTGTTCGGGCGACATGATTAACGACCTGGCGGATGGTACAATCGCGGTGGCCTACAACGTGCTTGGCAGTTATGCGGCGGTACGAACAGAAGGAAAGGATGCCCTTCAGATCATTCTGCCTTCCGATTTTCAGACGACGATGATGCGAACCGCCATGGTAACTGGCAAAAGCCGCTTGCCGGAGGAAGCGGAAACCTTTGTCCGGCACCTGACCACGCTGAATCCGGAATCACTGGCAGCACTGCCACTTCTGGACACGCAGGACTCCACGACCGAAAGCGCAGCGATAGCGCTGGACCCTGCGTTGTTGACGTTCCTCGATACGCTGAAGCGCAGAAAGTTCCTGTCTGCCTGGGAAAGTGCCGCTATTCAAAGATGATCGGACTTAGACAACAACCCTATCCGTCATCGCTGAACTTGTTGCTTAACACTGTTGACGCTGGAAGACACTAGCCAGCCTGGGTTACGTCGCACGAATCTATAATCAGAAAAATGATCTCGGCTCAAAGTTTCTCGACGGCCACCTGCGCCCCCATGATGGCCTTGAGCCGCAGCCCCGCAGAATTTGCCCCGAGGAATTCGTGGAACGCACGCATCACGTCATCTTTCCACCAACCGCGCCTGTGATAATCGTCAAGCATGATTACGCCGCCTTCGATCATCTTGGGCAGCAAAGCATCCAGATCCGTTTTTACGCCCTCGTAGGAATGGTCGCCGTCCAAATAGGCAAACCCGATGCTCTGATCTTCAAACAGGCTTAGCGCCGGTCGCGAATAGTCGCGAATGATCGAAATTTGCCCCTTGGCGATCTCGGTGCTGTATTTACCCGTTACTGCCTCGTATATTCGATCCATATCCTTCTGCGTGCGCGCTCCGGCAAGCGAAGCACCGCCATCTGGGTCTTGCTGTACTTGCCAGGGATCGATGAGGCACAATTTCGAGGGCTGCAGCTCTTCCAGCAGAATCCGCGAAAATTCGCCCTTCCAAACGCCAATTTCAACGCTCAGCCGTCCATGCGGCATGGTCTTGAGCATTTCGCGCCGCAGGGAATCCTTCCGCTCGCGCTGCTCAGCTTGCTTCTTGCGGCGATCCTCAGCAGATACAGCTTCACCCATAGACGTCTTCTCCGGTTGAGGAATTTTGCAACGCTTCAACCAGATCAACCCAGTCCGGTCTGGCTCTCAATTCTTCGGCTTTCGACCTGTGCCACTCACATGCTTGGTGATGGAGGTCTGCCAATTGCGGATCTGCCATCATCTCAGCTTTGATGTCGTGCATAGCCGGCATATGTTCCAGAATTGAGCGATCCTCAACATCATTGTGGTTCATCATGAGCCAGTATTTGAGCCCTTGATCCTGCCCCACATGATTGGTGCGCCCACGGTCGCGCTTGACCAAAAAGCTATCAGTGCTGCGCACAGCATAATGATGAATGCGCGCGAATTCATGGCTGAAACCACGCCATGCTTTCCATTTCACTTGGTCTGCTGGGTAGAGGTTCCCGCCCGAATCCCGCCACAACACGCCTTCGTATGGCGCGTCAGGGTTCGGTGCATCTTCTGGATTGATCCTGGGACGATGCGCGCGAAAACGGCTGAATTTTCCGTTGTTGCGGAACAGCGTTTTGAACCCTTTGGTCCGGTGATGCGGATAGCCGTCTTCCGTGGCGGCCAGAAAGAAAGTCTCAGGTACAGGTCGATCAACGAAATCGTTCTGACCCGCGTTTCCGAACATGCGCCAGCAGATCGAGATCGCATCCGCCACGCCGCTGGCCTCAACGAGGCTTCTTATATCACTATTGGGCAAACGGATATTGATATACTCGTCCACATCCAAACTTAGAATCCAATCCGATGACAGATAGCTTGGGTGATTCCGCGCAAGCGAAAATGCACGAACCTGCGGCGCGGCGCGCGGACCCAGTCTGTTTCGTTGGTGGTGAGCCCAGCCAAGCGCTTGCAACCGTTCGCCCATGGCATCGGTACCATCAGCGCAATCATTGGTATAAATCAGAATGTCATCAAAGCCGATTGCGTGGTTGTAGGCCACCCAATCGATCATGAAAGGCCCTTCGTTTTTCATCGTTGTTACGATGAGAAAGGTCTCATTCGTCATAAGTTGTTCTCTTGCCTGTGCCGGTGTCGGACTCCTGTCGACCTATTTAGAATAGCACCAGAATTTTGTCCAACCAGGTCGCCAGACAGCCGCAATGCTTGCCGATTAATCGATCTACCGATTCTGCGGGATCACCTCATAACCCGGTTCTTCTGGCTCGTCGTCCAGCATCTCGGTTGGGAACCCTGGCGCCTGGATCTCCAGTCCGGTCGCGTCCTCTAGCCGCCTGATGATGTTCGGGGACAGTTCACGCTCACCATATCGCGCGATGCCATCTTCGAAAATCTTGATCATCAATGGGTTTATCTCCAGAGGAACTCCGGCACGGTCGGCGACCTCCTGAAACAGACCGATATCTTTTTTCACCAGATCCATGGTGAAGGAAATATCGCGCGAGCCGTTCAGGATGACCTGACTTTCGGTCTCGTGCACGAAGGATGTGCCTGACGATATCTTGATCGCTTCATAGGTGGTTCCAAGGTCCATACCGGCGGCCTTGGCTGTCACCAATGCCTCGGCGCAGGTGATCAGGTTGGCGGTAGCCAGATAATTGGTCAACACCTTCAGAACAGAGGCCGAGCCCAGATCGCCCGTGTGCAAAATGCGCCGCCCCATGGTGGTCAGGAATGGCAGGATACGTTCAAAAGTCTCACGATCACAGCCTGCGAAGATCGAGATATTACCCGTCGCTGCCCGGTGACATCCGCCGGAAACCGGGCAATCCACCGCTGCGCCGCCTCGTTCGATGACCATTGCGCCAAGGCGTTTGACTTCGGCTTCGTCAGTGGTCGACATTTCCATCCAGATTTTGCCAGGGCCGACCTCTGGCAACATTTCCTGCATCACCGCATCCGAGGCCGCAGGAGAAGGCAAACAGGTTATAACAGCATCGCAATCGCGCATCAGTTGCGCCGGGCTTTTGGCGGCTTTGGCACCCTTGGCGACGAATTCGGTCACCAGATCCGGGTTCAGGTCATGAACCGTCAGATCGATACCGTTTCGTAGCAGCGATCCAGATAGCTTGCCCCCTACATTCCCCAGCCCGATAAACCCTACTTTCATGCGCGGTATCCTCCTGTTCGCATCTTGCTGCCATGCCAGCACGTCGTTGCAGAAGTATCATGCCGCCCAGCGACCCCGACAGGTCGCTTTTTATCCGCTTTTTCACGGATCGGCGCGACTCGCTTGACAAGCAACCCTGCCCTGCCGCATGTCCCTTTCGTTGGTGTCTGCGAGAGCAGATGAAAAGGGAATGCGTCAGCGGTTTTTGCCGTCAAACGCAGCCGCCCCCGCGACCGTGACCGGAGAGGGTGCCCAAAGCCACTGGCAGTATGGCCGGGAAGGCGGGACATCCGACAGAGGCCTCCTCTGACATCCGCAAGCCGGGAGACCTGCCAACGCCCGAAGATGAAACCGGACGGGGTGTTCCGGTGTGGGGCTGTGATCGGCCCGCATGAAACCCCGTCCCCCACGAAGAGGATTTGGGGGGATGAGAGACATGACCGAGACCGCACCGGTCGAACTGCTGGTTTGCACTACCTGCCGTCGCGGGCTGCCTGTCGAGGATGACGCCCAGCGCCCCGGCACGTTGCTGCACAAGGCGCTTGAACAGGCGGGCCTGCCCGAAGGCATTACCTTGAAAGCTGTGGAATGCCTGTCGAATTGCGATGAAGGCTGCTCGATCGTGCTACGCGGAGGACCGGATCGCTGGACTTTCGTGTATGAGCATCTGAACGAGATCGACCATGTTGAAACCATCGTCGAAGGCGCAGCCAAATACCTCGCCACCGAGGACGGTTTGGTCAAATGGCGCGAACGTCCCGAACATTTCCGCAAAAACTGTGCGGCCCGCATTCCCCCGATTGGAGCCCTGAAATGAGCAATCTCGAGAAACTTCCCGTCACTGTGATCACCGGCTTTTTGGGCTCGGGCAAAACCACTTTGGTGCGACACCTGATGCAGAACCCGCAGGGCAAGCGTCTGGCGGTGGTCGTCAACGAATTCGGCGATGTCGGCGTCGATGGCGATATCCTGAAGTCCTGCGCCATTCCTGATTGCCCCGCAGAAAACATCATGGAACTGGCCAATGGTTGCATCTGCTGCACCGTGGCCGATGATTTCATCCCGACCATTGAAGCCCTGATGGCACTAGAGCCGCGACCTGATCACATCCTGATCGAAACCTCCGGTCTCGCCCTGCCAAAACCGTTGTTGAAAGCGTTCGACTGGCCCGATATCCGCTCGAAAATCACCGTCGATGGCGTGATTGCTCTGGCCGATGCCGAGGCTGTGGCCGCTGGTCGGTTCGCTCCAAATGTCGAGGCGGTGGATGCGCAACGCATGGCAGATGACTCGATTGATCATGAAACTCCCTTGTCCGAGGTGTTCGAGGATCAGATTTCCTGCGCCGACATCATTCTGCTGACCAAGCCCGATCTGGCTGGCCCGGAAGGCGTTGCGAAAGCGAAAGAGATCATCGCCGCCGAAGCGCCCCGCCCCATGCCCGTGGTCGAAGTGGCCGAGGGTGCCGTGGACGTCCGCGTCGTGCTGGGTCTAGAAGCCGCGGCCGAGGATGACATGGACGCGCGTCCCAGCCATCACGACGGCCATCACGATCACGAGCATGACGATTTCGAAAGCATCATCGTTGAACTGCCCGAGCAAACCGATCCGATTGATCTAGTCGCCAAGATTGAACGATTGGCCAACGAGTTGAATATCCTGCGCGTCAAAGGCTATGCCGCCGTTCAGGGCAAGCCCATGCGCCTACTGGTTCAGGCCGTCGGTGCGCGCGTGCGTCACCAATATGACCGCCCGTGGGAGCCCGGCGAAGACCGTCGGTCGCGCCTTGTGGTCATTGCCGAGCATGACGATATCAAAGAGGCCGAGATCCGCGATATCCTCGTGGGTGTTACCGAGGCTGCCGAGTAAGACCTATGCACGTCGTCTTCCGCGAAAGCCATGGGCTCGAAGAAACCGAGACCCCGACCGATCTGGGCCAGAGCCCGGCGGACCTGGTGGTGCTGTCCTTTTCCGACAGTGACCTTGGCGCTTTCGCGGCGGGATGGCATCGTGGAGGTGGGCCTGAAGGACGCATGCCAACGATGCGGCTGGCCAATCTGACGGCGCTGAAGCATCCCCTCTCAGTCGACACATATGTCGAGCAGACACTGGAGGGCGCAAAGGGCATCCTGATCCGTCTAATTGGCGGTGTGCCTTATTGGGCTTACGGACTGCAACAGGTTCTGGCACTGGCGCAGGCCAACGGAATTGCGCTGGCCGTTCTGCCTGCAGACGGGCGCGAGGATACACGGCTGGACGACTACTCTACCCTACCCGTCTCGACCCTGCGGCGGCTGGCGCATCTCTGCGACACCGGCGGAGAGGTCGCGGCGCAGGCCGCTCTGGCGCAGATGGCACTGGCTGCTGGATTGTATGCAGGTCCGGTCATGGGCGCGAAGACCATCCCCGAATGCGGCGCCTGGTGCCCGGATCGCGGTGTGATCCCGGCAGAAAACGCTCTGTCAGGTGATACGAAACGTATCATCGTGACCTTTTATCGCGCATACCTGACCTCGGCAGATACCGCCCCAATTGCGGCGTTGATCCGCAGCTTGCGGGCGCGGGGTTTTGAGGCCGTCGGCCTGTTTGCCCCGTCGCTCAAAGCACCAAATGCCGCCGATTGGCTGCGCGAGACTATTGTGGCGCTGAAGCCTTCGGCGATCGTGAACGCCACCTCATTCTCAGGCAAGGGCGCATCAGGCACCTCACCTCTCGATGTGGCAGAGGTGCCGGTCTTTCAGGTCGCGCTGGCCACGTCACGCCGCAAAGCGTGGGCCGAAGCGGAACGTGGCCTTTCACCAGCTGATCTTGCCATGCATGTGGTCCTTCCGGAAGTGGACGGGCGGATCAACGCGGGCATCGTATCCTTCAAAGAGCCGGGCAAACGCGACCCGCATCTCGAGTATTCTCGTTTCGCTCATCGGGCTGAACCCGAACGGATCGAAGCCATCATCAACCGCATCTCCGGCTGGCTGAACCTTCACGACAAACCCAAAGCGGAGCAGGTTCCGGCGCTGGTACTATCGACCTATCCCGGCAAAGACTGGCAGATGGCACATGCAGTGGGTCTGGATGCGCTGGCCTCGGCTGAGGCAATGTTGCTCGATCTGCAAGGCGAAGGGTATGACACCGCGCCTGCCGAGCCGATTGCTGAAACTCTTCTTGATGCCCGGATTTCATGGCCGCTAGAGGATTATCAGGCGGCGCTGGCGGCGCTGCCGGAAACACTCCGCGCCGATCTCAATAAGGTTTGGGGCACTCCCGAAGACGACCCTGCTTTCACAAATGGCGCGTTCCACTTCACTGCGCTGCGTCGCGGAAAGGCTCTGATCGCGCTGCAGCCCGAGCGCGGCACACCCGAACTGCGCGATGACGACTATCACGATCTGTCGCGCACACCGCGCCACGCCTACGTCGCCTTTTACTTGTGGCTGCGCAAAGGATTGGTCGCGGATGCGCTGATCCATATCGGCGCACATGGCACGCTGGAATGGTTGCCGGGAAAATCAGTCGCCTTGTGCAACGAATGTTGGCCCGAGGCGTTAATCGGCGATCTGCCGGTGATCTACCCCTTCATAGTCAACGACCCCGGCGAGGCCGCGCAGGCCAAGCGTCGGATCGGGGCGGTTACGTTGGGCCATATCCCACCCCCGATGAAGGAAAGCGGCACACCAGATCGCATGGTGCGGCTGGAATCGCTGTTGGACGAGTTCTCGAACGCGGACGGGCTAGACCCCAAACGCCGCGATCGCCTGCAGGAAGATATCCGGGACGAGGCGCAGGCGATCGGGCTGGAAAGCGATCTTGGCCTCGATCAGGCCACCTGTACCGCTGAGGCGATCACGCGCATTGACCGATTTGTCTGCGACATCAAGGAAAGCCAATTCGGAGATGGGCTGCATATCTTTGGGCGCGTCCCCGATGTGACGGGTAATTTCGACGCTGCCCCCTCAGCCCAAGCTGAACGCTCTGCCCTGATTGACGCTTTAGCGGGCAAACGGATCGAGGCCGGGCCGTCCGGATCCCCCTATCGCGGACGTACGGATGTATTGCCGACCGGGCGGAATCTTTTCACGACCGACCCGCGCTCGGTTCCCACGCGCGCGGCCTATACACAAGGCGTCAAGCTCGCTGAGGAACTGGTTCGGCGGCACCTGCAAGAAGAAGGCGACTACCCCAAGGGCTTGATCGTCGATCTATGGGGTTCGGCCACTATGCGCACAGCGGGCGAGGAATTCGCCCTGGCGCTGCACCTGCTGGGGGTGAAGCCGGTTTGGGATAAAGGGTCTGAGCGGGTCTCGGGCATCGAAGTGTTGCCGATCACCGATCTCAGCCGCCCGCGTCTGGACGTAACATTGCGCGTCTCAGGTCTTTTCCGGGACGTGTTCCCGACGCTTTCGGCGCTATACGGTCAGGCTGTCCGCGCATTGACCAAACGAGATGAAGCACCCGACTGGAATCCTTACGCCGGTCAGGAGCCTGCGGCGCGGGTCTATGGGCCAGCCCCCGGCAGCTATGGTCTGAACATGACTCATCTGTCCGAAACCTATACGGATGAGGCACGCGTGCAAGCGGGTGAGGCTTGGCTTGATGCCAGTTCCTTCGCTTTGGAAGGCGAGCATATAGCGCAAGATAAGGACGGTATCTCGCAACGCGTCGCCAACGCCGACAGCTTTGTGCACCTACAGGACCTGACCGAGACGGACTTGTTGCTGGCCAATGATTATGCAACGCACGAGGCCGGATTTGCTGCCGCCAAGAAAATCACTGGTGGTACTGCGCAGCTTTATCATCTGGACAATACCAACCCGGACAACCCGCGCGCCCGCACCCTGCCCGAGGAAATCAGCCGCGTCGTCTATGCCCGCGCCGCCAACCCGGGATGGATTGCCGGAATGCAGCGGCACGGGTTTCGGGGTGCCGCTGAAATCGCGGCGACGCTGGATCATATGGCATCTTTCGCGCATCTGTCCGGCACAGTCGCACCGCATCTGTTCGATCTGTACCACGACGCCACGCTGGGCAATGAAGAGGTCGACGCCTTCCTGCAACAGGCAAACCCGCAAGCACATCAGGCCATGCAGGATCGGTTCCGGGCACTGCTGGAGGCAGGGCTATGGCATACCCGCCGGAACTCGATCCGCGCCGACCTGGAGGGGTTGGGATGAGTGCGCCCATCGTGCAGGGCTGGTGCCCCGGTGCCCATCGCCCGATGATGTCCGGTGATGGGCTGGTCGTGCGTGTGCGCCCTCGGCTGGCGCGCCTGGATGCCCAACAGGCGATAGGGCTGTGCGAATTGGCGGAACGGTTCGGCAATGGCACGATCGACCTTACCAACCGCGCCAACCTTCAGCTGCGTGGAGCAAAGGAAACCGACCATCAATCCTTGTTGGCCGCGCTTTCCTCGCTGAACCTGCTGGACGCCGAACCCGGAATCGAAATTCGCCGCAACATTCTGGTCTCGCCACTCTATGAAGCCGGTGATCTGACCGCTCGGCTGACACAGGAATTGATCCAGCGTCTGGCCGAGCTTCCGGATTTACCTGCCAAGTTCGGCTTTGCCATCGACACAGGTTCCGAGCGTTTATTGGCCGATGACTCGGCGGATATCCGGCTTGAACTCGGTTCGGGCAGCCTGATCCTGCGCGCGGACGGGGCCGAAACCGGGCGAGTGGTGTCGGAAGCTCAAGCCATCGACCAAGTGATCGCGTTGGCGCAGTGGTTTGCGCAAACCCACACAACCGAGACCCGCCGCATGGCGCGGACCGTTGCCACATATGGTTTGCCCGGCGAGTGGCAAGGCAGCGCGCCCGGCCCCATTGGCGTGCCTCTTCAGCCGGGAGCCTGCGTGCAGGGGACACTCTATGGCGCTGCCTTTGGGCAGCTACCGGCGCGGCAACTCCTTTTGCTGATCGAAAACAGCAACGCCACTGCCCTGCGGGTCACACCATGGCGGCTGTTCCTGTTGGAAGGCGGGGCGGCGATACCCGCCCTTGACTTTGTCACAGATGGCACCGACCCGCTGAGAACAACCGACGCCTGCCCCGGCGCGCCATACTGCCCGCAGGCGCAGGTCGAAACCCGCGGTGTGGCGCGCGCCCTGGCCGCGCGCGTTGCAGGCAGCCTGCATGTATCGGGCTGCGCCAAGGGATGCGCCCGAATGGGTCCGGCCGATGTCACTTTGGTTGGCAATTCCGGACGATTTGACCTTGTCAAACAAGGCCGTGCGGGGGATGAGCCCTGCCAACGCGGCCTGACCGAAGAAACACTCATGACCATGGACTTCACCTGATGCCCTATGAATACGAAACCGACGGCGCGGCGATCTACAAGCAGAGCTTTGCCACCATCCGATCCGAGGCTGATCTGGCCCGGTTCGATGCCGATGAAGAACAGGTCGCCGTTCGGATGATCCACGCCGCAGGGATGGTCGGGCTGGAAGAGTTCGTCCATTTCTCGGACGGTTTTGTCTCGGCAGCGCGTTCCGCGCTGGAAAATGGCGCGCCGATCCTGTGTGATGCCCGCATGGTCAGCGAAGGCGTCACCCGCTTTCGCCTGCCCGCTGATAACGAAGTGATCTGCACCCTGCATGACGAGCGCGTGCGCCCTCTGGCTGCCGAAATGAGCAACACGCGCTCTGCCGCCGCGCTAGAGCTGTGGCGTCCGCATCTGCAAGGAGCACTGGTCGCGATCGGTAACGCCCCTACCGCGCTTTTCCACCTTCTGAACATGTTGGAAGATCCCGACTGCCCACGCCCCGCTGCCATTATCGGCTGCCCGGTGGGCTTCGTCGGAGCGGTCGAGTCCAAGGATGCCTTGTGGGAAGCGCAGCCCGTACCCTCCTGCATCGTCAAAGGCCGTTTGGGAGGCAGTGCGATCACAGTTGCTGCCATCAATGCTATCGCGAGCCGCACGGAATGAGCGGGGGTAAAATATACGGCGTGGGCCTCGGCCCCGGCGATCCGGACCTGATGAGTGTCCGTGCGGACCGCCTGCTGCGCAATGCCCGCCATGTGGCGTTTTTTCGCAAACCTGGCCGCACAGGTCAGGCCCGCAAGATCGTCAATGGAATGATCCCCGGCGACGCCATCGAGTTTCCAATGGAGTACCCGGTAACCACCGAAATCCCGGTGACGGATCCAAGGTATAATGAACTCCTTTCGGTGTTTTACGAAGACTGTGCCGCACATCTGAAGTCGCTTACCGAAAATGGTGAGGATGTAGTGGTCCTGTGCGAAGGCGATCCGTTCTTCTATGGATCATTTATGCACCTTTACAATCGACTACGAGACATATCTGAAGTCGAAGTCGTACCTGCCATAACCGGCATGTCCGGCGCCTGGACCGCAACCGGTGACCCGATAACTTGGGGCGACGATGTCCTCACGGTTCTTGTTGGAACCTTGCCCGAGGATACTCTGACTGAACGCATGACCCAGACCGACGCGCTGGTTGTCATGAAGATCGGGCGGAACTTCGACAAGGTAAAGCGCGCGCTGAGACAAGCCGGGCTGTATGACCGCGCGTGGATCGTCGAATACGCTCAGATGCCGAACCAACGGGTCTGCAAACTGTCTGACAATTGCGAAGGGATCACGCCCTATTTCTCAATCATTCTGGTTCATGGACAGGGACGCCGACCATGAGCGGTTGGGTCAAGATCGCTGGCCTTGGGCCTGGAAACGAAGCACTGGTCACTCCCGAAGTCACTGCCGCGCTGGCAGAAGCGACGGACGTGGTTGGCTACATCCCTTATGTTGCTCGGGTGGCCGAGCGAGAGGGATTGACCCTGCACGCCAGCGATAACCGGGTCGAGATCGACCGCTCTCAGCACGCTTTGCAAATGGCGGCCGACGGTAAGCGCGTCGTTGTAGTCTCGTCAGGGGATCCCGGCGTGTTTGCGATGGCCGCAGCGGTGTTTGAAGCGCTTGAAAACGGGCCGAATGACTGGCGCGACATACAGATCGAAGTGTTGCCCGGGATCACTGCGATGCTGGCGGCTTCGGCCCGCGCTGGGGCACCGTTAGGGCATGATTTCTGCGCCATCAACCTGAGCGACAACCTGAAGCCATGGCCACTGATCGAAAAGCGCCTCCGACTTGCCGCGCAGGGCGATTTCGCCATGGCGTTCTATAACCCTCGCTCGAAGTCTCGACCGGAAGGGTTTGAAAAAACGCTGGAAATCCTGCGAGAGGAATGTGAGCCGGAACGACTGATCCTGTTCGCACGCGCTGTATCCCGCGAGGATGAGGCTTTGCGGATTTCAACTCTGGAAGAAGCCACGGCAGATATGGCGGACATGCAGACCGTCGTCATCGTCGGCTCGTCCCTGACCCGCATAGTCGAGCGCAACAGCGCCCCGATCGTCTACACCCCGAGATTCACGCTGGCCAAGGATTAAGCATGCGCCAGCCAGTCCAAGACCTGCGTGACATTTGCCAACTCGGTCCGCTTCGGCAGGGTCGGACGGTCTATCATCAGAACCGGCAAGCCCAGCGCCCTGGCGGCATCGAGTTTGGCCCGCGCGCCGGTGCCACCCGCATTCTTGGATACAATCAATTGCGTATGGTGACGTTCCATCAAGGCCCGGTCCTCTTCAACAGAAAACGGGCCCCGCGAAACGATCACATCGCTTTTCGGAAGCGGCAATGCGTCCGGATCGTCTACAAGCCGCAAAAGATAGTGATGCTGAGGTTGGGCTGCGAAGTCATGAAGATGCATGCGGCCAACTGCCAGGAAGACGCGGCGGGCTGGACCGGCCAGAGCTTCAACCGCACCTTCAATATCCGGTACGTGCTGCCAGTTGTCCCCGTCTTGCGCGACCCAAGCAGGTCGCGTCAAAGCGGCCAAGGGCGTTGCGCCCCCCGCACAGGCTTCCACCGCATTTCGGCTCATCTGCGCTGCAAAGGGGTGAGTCGCATCGACAACATGGCTGACGCCGTGCTCGTGAATGTACCGCGCCAGTCCCGCTGCACCACCAAACCCGCCCACGCGCATCGGCACGGGTTGCGAGCGCGGGTTATCGACACGTCCAGCGTAGGAATATGTAGCGGGAATGCCTTGATCGGCAACCGATTTTGCCAGAGCATTCGCCTCGGTCGTGCCACCAAGAATCAGGAGGTTGGGCATGTCTGAAACTCCGTGGCTGACTGTATTGGGTTTGGGCGAAGATGGACTGGATGGCCTGTCCCCTGCAAGCCGTCAAGTGCTGGACCGCGCTGAGATTGTCATGGGTCCGACACGCCACCTGTCGTTGATACCAGACAGCGCGGCGGAACGGATTGAATGGCCGGTCCCATTTGCCGATGGCCTGCCAATTCTGACCGCATTGCGCGGTCGGCAAACCGTTGTGCTGGCCTCGGGTGATCCGTTCTGGTTCGGGGCCGGGTCCGTTATCGCGCGTAATTTCGATGCGAACGAATGGATTGCCCTACCCGGCCAGTCGACCTTTTCGCTTGCTGCTGCGCGGCTTGGTTGGCCGCTTGAAAACACGTTGACCTTCGGGCTACATGCCGCGCCTCTGACGCGCCTTCGCCCTCACTTGGCACCCGGCCTGCGCGCGATTCTCTTGCTGCGCGACGGCAAAGCCGTAGCTGAGCTTGCGACCTATCTGGGCGAAACCGATTTTGCCGATTGCACTCTGCACGTCATGGAAGCGCTCGGTGGCCCCCGTGAACGCGCGCGCAGCGTGTCGCTGACCGAGGCGTTGCTTGGAACATTCGAACATCCGGTTTGTGTCGGTCTTGATGTCGCGGGTACTGGGCGTGCCTTTCCCAAAGCCTCGGGAAAGCCCGATGACATCTTTGAAACCGACGGCCAGATCACCAAGCGCCCCATTCGCGCGCTAACCCTGTCGGCGCTTGCCCCTCAGCGGGGTGAGCATCTGTGGGATATTGGCGGCGGCACCGGTTCGATCAGCATCGAATGGCTGATGTGCGATCCGACGCTAACTGCAACGACTATCGAGCCGCGTGCTGATCGGGCCGAACGCATTCGCCGAAACGCCAATACACTGGGGCAGGATCGGTTGTGCGTTGTGCACGGTTCTGCACCAGAGTCGTTGGCTGATCTTGAACGACCCGATGTGGTGTTCATCGGTGGCGGTCTGAGTGCGGATCTGCTGAACTGGCTACACGCAAACCTTCAGGGCGGCACGCGGCTGATCGCCAACGCGGTGACACTCGAAAGCGAAGCGCTGCTAGCTGAATGGCACGACAAGCTGGGCGGAGACCTGCTGCGCATCGAACTGGCGCAGGCAGCTGCGCTTGGTCCACGGCGAGGCTGGAAATCTGCCTATCCCGTAGTGCAGTGGAGCCTCACGTTATGATCGTCGCGGGGTTAGGTTTCTCATCCTCTGCTACGCTGGCCAGTCTTCGTGCCGCTTTCGAGCTTGCCTCGACAGGAAAAACTGTCGATGCCCTTGCGACCGTTGCGGACAAGGACGGACACACCGCACTTGCCGCGCTTGCAGAAGCAACTGAGCTGCCGGTACATTTCATTCCGGCAAATGATCTTGCCGAACAACGCACACTTACTTGCTCAACCCGTAGTCGCGCCACATATGGCACCGGCAGCGTGGCCGAAGCATCCGCTCTTGCCGCCGCCGGACATGGCGCGCGGCTGATTTCACCCAGACAAATCTCGGACGACCGGCTTGCAACCTGCGCCGTCGCCATCGGAGGACAGACATGACCGTTCATTTCATCGGCGCCGGACCGGGCGCCGCCGACCTGCTGACCCTGCGCGGGCGCGATATCATCGCCTCCTGCCCGGTGTGCCTCTATGCGGGTTCATTGGTACCCGAGGAGATTCTAGGCCACTGCCCCGAAGGTGCGAAGATCGTAAACACCGCACCCATGGATCTGGATCAGATCATGGCCGAAATCGAAGCAGCGCATAACGCTGGACAGGACGTGGCGCGGCTGCATTCCGGGGACCTCTCGGTCTGGTCGGCGATGGGTGAGCAAATCAGACGTCTGAAAGAGATGGGTGTCCCGGTCAGCGTCACGCCCGGTGTACCCTCGTTTGCGGCTGCGGCTGCAGCGCTCGGGACCGAGCTGACACTGCCCGGTCTGGCGCAATCAGTGGTCTTGACCCGCACGCCCGGGCGTGCGTCTTCGATGCCGGAAGGCGAGACACTGAAAAACTTCGCTAAAACAGGTGCGACTTTGGCTATCCACCTTTCGATCGGAAATCTGGATAACGTCATCGCCGACCTGACACCTGCCTATGGGGCAGACTGCCCGGTCGCCGTGGTCTACCGCGCTAGTTGGCCGGATGAGAAGATCATCCGCGCAACGCTTACCACGTTGAAGGAGGCACTGGACAACAGCATCTCGCGCACCGCACTGATCATGGTTGGTCCGGCGCTTGCAGGTGAAGGGTTTGACGAAAGCTGTCTGTATTCCAAGACATATGACCGCCGCTATCGCCCTCAAAGCGCCGACAGTCCGTGGTCGAGCTGGAGCCATGGTGATGACTAACCCCCCCGGAATACTGATTTCCGCTCCGTCGTCGGGTACAGGCAAGACCACTGTCATGCTGGGATTGCTCCGGGCTTTGGCCGAGGACGGCTTGACCGTACAACCGTTCAAAAGCGGACCGGACTACATCGACCCGGCTTTTCACCGGGCTGCGGCAGGCCGTGCCTCGTTCAATCTGGATAGCTGGGCGATGGGGGAGCCGCTGCTAAGCGCGATCTCTAAGCAGGCCACGGGCGCGGATATTGTGGTGGCCGAAGGCTCAATGGGTTTGTTTGATGGCGTCGCCAAACCCGGAGAGCTGGGGCATGGGTCGAGCGCTGAAACGGCGCTACGCATGGGATGGCCGGTCGTTCTGGTCCTGGATGTCGGAGGACAGGCGCAATCGGCGGCGGCGACTGCGCTTGGCTTTCAGATGTATAACCCCGATCTACCTTTTGCCGGGGTGATCCTGAACCGCTGCGCCAGCCCAAGACATGAGCGGCTGACGCGGCTGGGCATGGAACGGGCTGGATTGCCGGTTCTGGGCGTTCTTCCGCGCCGAGGTGACCTGACCCTGCCCGAAAGACATCTAGGCCTGATCCAGGCGGTTGAGCATCCGGATCTGGAAACGGCAATCGCCGGATATGCCGCATTCCTGCGTGAACATGTCGATCTGGATGCGATCAAACGGGCGGCCTCCTCAGGCCCTGCTGGGCCATCGTCAGCCGCGCTGCCGCGCCCCCCCGCGCAGCGGATCGCACTGGCCCGTGATGCAGCGTTTTCATTTACCTACCCGCATCTGCTGGAAGGGTGGCGCAGCGCCGGTGCAGAAATACTGCCCTTTTCGCCACTGGCAAACGAAGCGCCAGCTGCAGACGCTGAACTGGTCTGGCTACCGGGGGGCTATCCCGAGCTGCACGCAGGAACATTGGCGGCAGCAGATACTTTCTTGACGGGGCTGCGCAAACACGCGGAAACGCGGCCCGTGCATGGTGAATGCGGGGGCTATATGGCATTGGGGGAAGTTCTGGTCGACAAGGAAGGCGCGCCACATCAGATGGCGGGGTTGTTGGGTCTGCAAACCTCATACCAAAAGCGCAAATTCAACCTTGGCTATCGCAGGGCTGAACTTTTGGCGTCGATGCCGGGCTTTGCCAAGGGTACAGCCTTGCGCGGACATGAGTTCCACTATTCCTCGATCATCGAACAACCTGACGCTCCTCTTGCGCGAGTCTTCGATGCCGAGGGGGCCGAAGGCCCTCAGACAGGATCGCGACGTGGCAATGTCACCGGCACATTTTTCCATCTTATTGCAGAGGCCTCGGCATGACCGGTTTTGTCTCTTTCATTGGCTCCGGTCCGGGTGATCCGGAGCTACTAACGCTCAAGGCCGTAGACCGGATGCAGAAGGCCGATGCGGTGCTGTTTGATGATCTCAGCAGCGGCCCGATCCTGACCCATGCGCGTGACGATGCTGATCTGGTTGGTGTTGGCAAACGCGCCGGTCGCCCTTCGCCCAAGCAGGATCACGTCAGCCGATTGTTGGTGGAGTATGCGCAGACCGGTCAGCAGGTGGTACGCCTGAAATCCGGTGACGGAGGATTGTTCGGTCGACTGGAGGAAGAACTGGTCGCGTTGCAGGCAGCCGGCATCAAATATGAGATCATTCCCGGCATCCCCTCTGCCGTCGCGGCGGCAGCTGCCGCTGGTATCCCTCTGACCCGACGCCTGACTGCACGTCGTGTTCAATTCGTCACCGGGCATGACGTAAGTGGCAAATTGCCGACCGATCTGAACCTTCCCGCCCTGGCTGATGCTAGCGCGACGACGGTCGTATTTATGGGCAAGCGCACTTTTCCCTTGCTGGTCGAAGCCCTGAGCGCGCATGGCTTGCCGTTGGACACGCCTGCTTTGATGGCCGAATCTGTTTCAACTCCCGAGCAATCCTTGGGGCGCTCCACAATCGGAGACCTGTCCGACAAGCTGCGATCCGAGGTTGGAACCGCCCCGGCCCTGATCCTGTATGGCCCGCTGGCAGAGTTCGAAGATGTTTGAACTGATCCTGATCGGAATCGGAACGGGTAATCCCGACCACCTGACCTTTCAGGGGGCGAAGGCGATCAGATCAGCGGACCTGATCCTGATTCCGCGAAAAGGAGAGAACAAAGCCGATCTGGCCGGTTTGCGCGAAGACATCATCACGCAAGTCACCGACAAACCTGCACGGATCGCCTATTTCGACGTTCCCAAACGCCGGGCAGATGACGGTTATCTCCGAGGCGTCGACGAATGGCACGACGCAATTGCCGTACGCTGGCACGAGGCGATTTCAGCCTACCCGGACGCGCAGAAGGTGGCGTTGCTGATCTGGGGTGATCCGTCGCTGTATGACAGTTCGCTAAGAATTGCAGCGCGGCTGGACCCGCAACCGCGAGTCCAGGTTATGCCGGGAATCACAGCGTTACAGGCGTTGACTGCAGCCCATGCGATCCCGATCAATGATCTGGGTGCGCCCTATGTCGTGACCACAGGCCGTCGCATCCGCGATGATGGATGGCCTGAAACGGCGTCGAAAGTGGCCGTAATGCTGGATGGCGAATGCTCGTTCCAGAGCCTGAAGATGACCGATTATGACATCTGGTGGGGGGCATATGTGGGCATGAAAGAAGAGATTCTGATCAAAGGCCCATTGGCGGATGTGGCGCAAGACATTCTGGATACCCGCGCGCAGGCCCGTTCTGATCACGGCTGGATCATGGATATCTATCTGCTGAAGAAACGTGCGACCTGACGCGCGCACAGGATTGTGAGCCCCGTTTCAGCGCTTTTCTGTCATCAATTCCCCAGTCAACAGGAAGGGAAAGAACATGAGGGCGCTTTGGGCTGCGATCTGCCTGCTGGCGATGCCTGCTTGGGCCAACGGCATCGAACCTCTTACTGGATGGGCGGTTTACTCCAGCGGAAAAAGCTATGAGACCCTCGTGGATGACACAAAGGCCGCGGTAAAGGAAAACGGCCTGATCGTTGTGACACAGGCCGGGCCGACCAAAGCGGCGGCCTCGCGCGGTATCAGCATTCCGGGCAACCGGGTGATTGGCGCATTCAACAACGATTACGCGGTTCGTGTTCTTGAAACCTCGACCAACGCGATGATCGAAGCGCCCATCCGCTTCTACGTAACCGAGAACGAGGACGGCACTGCAACCCTTTCTTACAAGACACCAAGCTTCGTCTTTGCCCCTTACGCAGACGAGGGCGGAGACGCTCTGCGCGAGATTGCCATAGAATTGGACGCAAAGTTTCAGGCCGTAGCGGAAAACGCCGTCAAATAGTCACACTGACGTGAACCTGCTTGCGTCCGGACGCGTCCTCCGCAATCTGCTGACAGATAACTTTGTCGGAGCTTGATTAATGCAGGACCTGTCTCCCCGCGCTGCGGATTTGTTGGCACAACGCCTTTTCGAGGCCGGATGCCGCCATGCGTTCGGAATGCCCGGCGGCGAGGTTCTGACATTGGTGGATGCGCTGGAACGCGCGGGCATTGCTTTCCACCTTGCAAAACACGAAAACTCAGCAGGTTTCATGGCCGAAGCGGTCCACCATCGCGATGGTGCACCTGCAATCCTCGTGGCCACACTCGGACCCGGAGCGATGAACGGGATCAATGTTGTCGCCAACGCCCTGCAGGATCGGGTGCCGATGATCGTGCTGACCGGATGTGTCGACGCGGATGAGGCGTTGACCTACACCCATCAGGTGATGGATCACGCGCAAGTCTATCGCTCGATCACCAAAGGCAGCTTCATGCTGACGGCCGACGGGGCCGATATCATCGCCGACAAGGCGGTATCGCTTGCCAACCAAGCGCGCCCCGGCCCGGTACACATCGATGTGCCTATCTCGGTGGCCGATACGCGCGTATCAGGGGTTAAACGTCGTCGACTGGCAAAAGTTGCTCCTGTCGCGCCTGGCGCGGAATGTCTGGAAAAGGCCCGCCGCTGGGTGGCCGAGGCTGAGCGACCTTTGGCGATCATCGGTCTTGATGTTCTTTACGACGACTCGCGCTGTGTGGTGCGAGCATTTCTAGAGCATTTCAACATTCCCTTTCTCACCACCTACAAGGCCAAGGGGGTGGTGCCCGAGGATCATCCACTCTGCCTGGGCGGGGCGGGTTTGTCTCCGCTGGCCGATAAGCACCTAGTCCCGCTGGTGGAACAGGCTGATCTGGTACTGTGTTTGGGATATGACCCTATCGAGATGCGCCCCGGCTGGCGCGAGATATGGAACCCAGAAACCAAGCGCGTGATCGACATATCAGCCGTGGTGAACGATCATTACATGCATCAGGCTGGGCTAAATCTGGTCGCCGACACCGGCGCAACGCTTGAGGCCATTGCCAAGGGCAACCCTGCCGGCAAGACTTGGCCGAATGGTGAGCCTGAACAGGTCAAGGCTGCGCTGGCGAATGCTTTTCCGATAGATGAAGACTGGGGACCGGCGGCGATCATCGCAGAAACTCGTGCCGTTCTGCCACCCGAGACCCTCGCCACGGCCGACAGCGGCGCGCATCGCATTCTGCTCAGTCAGATGTGGGAGTGTTCGGAGGCACGAGGGTTGATCCAGTCCTCGGCGCTCTGCACCATGGGGTGTGCCGTTCCGATGGCGATCGGTCTGAAATTGGCCGAACCGGATCGCCCCGTGATCAGCTTTTCTGGCGATGCCGGCTTTCTGATGGTTGCCGGAGAGCTGTCGACTGCCGCCGAATTGGGTGGCAACCCAATTTTTCTGGTCTTTGTCGATGCCAGCCTTGCGCTGATCGAACTGAAACAGCGCCAGCGCCAGATGGGCAATCGCGGAGTGGACTTTGACCGCCATGACTTTGCCGCTTTAGGCCGCGCATTCGGCGGTTATGGTCACACAGTTCGTAGCCGCGACGATTTGCGGGCTGCATTGGATCAGGCGTTGAAAGCAGACAAATTCACTGTCATTGCTGCGGAAATTGACCGTGGAGGATATGATGGCCGCATCTGAAGGACCGCTGAAAGGCGTCAAGGTACTGGACCTGTCTCGCATTCTGGCAGGACCCACTTGTACGCAGTTGTTGGGCGACCTTGGCGCTACCGTCATCAAAGTCGAAAACCCGGCGACCGGTGGTGATGATACGCGGCAATGGGGCCCTCCTTACGCCGAGGATGCGGATGGCAACCGCTCAGACCTGAGCGCATATTTCATGTCCTCCAACCGCAACAAGAAATCGGTCGCCTTGGATATCGCAACACCCGAAGGACAGGCAGAAGTCCGACGCCTAGCCTCGCACGCTGATATACTGATCGAGAATTTCAAGCCCGGTGGACTGGCGAAATACGGGCTCGACTACGCAACGTTGTCCAATGAGTTTCCCGACCTCGTCTATTGTTCAATCTCAGGCTACGGGCAGACAGGCCCAAACTCATCGAAGCCCGGATATGATCTAATGGCGCAAGGATATGGCGGGATCATGTCTCTGACCGGAGACGCCGAAGGCGCGCCGATGAAAGTAGGCGTCGGAATTGCTGACGTGATGTGTGGTATGTATGCCTGCGTTGGTATTCTGGCTGCGCTGCGTCATCGCGACATGACTGGCGAGGGTCAGCAGATCGATCTGGCGCTGGTGGATGCACAGATCGCTTGGCTGATAAATGAGGGCGTGAATTATCTGACCTCGGGCGAAGTGCCTCAGCGGCGCGGCAACGGGCATCCCAATATTGTGCCTTACGAGGTCTATCAGACGGCGGATGGGCACGTGATTCTGGCCGTTGGAAATGACAGTCAGTTCAAAAGATTTTGCAGCTTCATCGAAAAGCCAGAGCTTGCCGACGATCCCCGATTTGCCACCAACCCGGCCCGTCTTGAAAATAGGGATGCGTTGAATGCGATCCTGCGCCCGGCAGTTCAGGCGCTGGATACAGGCAGCGTTATCGCGGGGCTTGAAGACCTGAAAGTCCCTGTTGGCCCGGTGCGGACGCTCGATCAGGTTTTTGCCTCGGATCAGGTCGCTGCCCGCCAGATGCAGATCTCGATGCAAGCTGAGCCTGGCGAGGTGCAACTGATCGGGAATCCCCTGAACCTGTCACGCACGCCTGTAACATATCGCAGCGCACCACCGGTCTGTGGGGCTGACACACAGGCTGTTCTGAACGCGGAAAATCCCTTCGAAGATTGAAACACTCTGCCCGTTTAGGCGGCAAGTTGCTGAAACATGCCCTTGAATCGGCGGTTTTTTTCGCGTTTCTCACACACGGGATTTCACCAATTCGAGAGCAGGGTCGATACTGTTACGACCCGGCTGCACACTCTGTTACATCGAACAGTGTAGAACGTCGCAATCAGATTGGACCCGAGTATGAAACAAGACGTCTTTGGACAGATGAACACCCTGAACCAGCCCGCAAGCGTCGAGGCATGGGATGGTGTTCTCCTTGGGTTCATGGCGCATGCCGCTGTCACACCGCAATATCTGGGGAAGGTTCTGGAGCTTGAGCCGGACTTTGCGCTGGGCCATGCGGTCAAGGGGCTGTTCATGGTTCTGCTGGGCCGGCGCGAGATGATCGCGGTCGCTGCCGAAGCGCTGAGTGCCGCGAATGAAGCGATGGGGCGTCAGCCAGTTTCAGCCCGGGAAAGGCTATATGTCGAGGCGCTTGGTTTGTATATGGCCGACCTTCCATCACAGGCCGTTCAGAAATTTGAAGAGATTCTGCGGGCGCACCCAACGGATACTCTGGCCATGAAGCTCAGCCATGCGACGCGCTTCGTTCTGGGCGATGCGGCGGGGATGCGTCGGTCGATCGAACGGGTGATGCCTGCGTATGAACCCGACCACGCCGGACGTGGATACTTGCTGGGATGCCACTCGTTCGCGCTGGAGGAAACCGGCGCCTACGAGAAAGCCGAGATCGCCGGTCGTCAGGCCTTGTGGATGGTTTCGGACGACGCCTGGGGATTGCACGCTGTAGCGCACGTGCACGAGATGACGGGCAACGCGCAGCTGGGACTGGACTGGCTCGCAGGACGCGAGGACGCTTGGGCGCATTGCAACAATTTCCGCTATCACGTCTGGTGGCACAAGGCGCTGATGCATCTGGATTTGGGGCAAGTCGATCAAGTGATGGCGCTTTACGATCATCACATCCGCCAGGACAAAACCGACGACTATCGCGATATCTCGAATGCAACCTCGCTGCTGTCCCGGCTAGAGCTTGAGGGCGTTGATGTTGGCAACCGTTGGGAAGAACTGGCCGATCTCAGCGCAGCCCGAACCGAAGACGGATGCTTGATCTTCGCCGATCTTCACTACTTGCTGGCATTGACCGGGGACAATCGTTCGGAGGCTACAGCAAATATGCTGCAGCGTATTCAAAATGACGCCCAGCGCAATCAGGGTGACACGCCGATCCGCATGTCCGACCCGGGCATTGCCGCCGCCAAGGGGCTTGAGGCCTTTGGAGAAGGCCTTTACGGCCAAGCCTTTGATTTTCTTTCAAATGCCCGGGGTGGGATGCAACTGGCGGGTGGCAGCCACGCCCAACGTGATGTATTCGAGCGCATCACCATTGATTCCGGCCTGCGCGCTGGCCGCCTGGATGCTGTCGAGCGCATCCTGGACGACCGCCGCGCCAAACGTGCCGGGGGAGAGGACAATTACGCCCTCGCCCGCCGAGAATTGATCGAGGCCGCACGCGACAGCGGCGACGCACAAAGCGTCCCCGCCGAATAACAACAATAAAAGACCAAGAAGGACAGAAACCGTATGGCGACCGCATCGCCCGCTTCTGATTTTGCTCCGGTGGCGTCTCAGGTCGCCGCCCCCGCCGCTATGCGCGATCCGCGGTTGGATTTCTATCGCGGCATCGCGATGTTCATCATCCTGATTGCCCATATTCCGAACGATCCGTGGGCCAAATGGATACCTGCCCGCTTTGGCTTTTCGGACGCAACCGAGATCTTCGTATTCTGTTCAGGCATGGCTTCGGCAATTGCTTTTGGGGGGGCGTTCATGCGCAAAGGCTGGTGGATGGGCACCGCACGCGTGAGCTTTCGCATCTGGCAGGTCTACTGGGCGCATATCTGCCTGTTCTTCTTTGTCGCGATGACAATGGCAGCCCTGAACCAGAGTGGGCTGTTCGAGAAAAACTATATCTCCTCTCTCAATCTACAGCATTTCTTCAACGATCCGGCGTCACAGATCGTCGGACTTTTTACCCTGACCTATGTGCCGAACTACTTCGATATTCTACCGATGTATCTGGTGGTACTGGCGATGATGCCCCTGTTTATGGGGCTATATCGTATCGGATTCTGGGCGGTCGCCATGGCCTCGGTCACGATCTGGCTCGTTGCACAATTCGACTACCTTGACCTGCCGGCCGAGCCCTGGTCAGAGCGCCAGTGGTTCTTCAACCCATTCGGGTGGCAATTGCTGTTCTTCACCGGCTTTGCGTTCATGCGAGGTTGGATTCCAGCGCCGCCGGTGTCGAAAACTCTGATCTGGGCGGCAGCATTGTTTTTGATCTTCTCGATGCCGTTCGGCTCGTGGAAGGTATTCACTTGGATCAATGCAGCAGCCCCTGATCTGGCTGAAGAGATTCGCAAGGTCTGGCCAGTGACCAAAGAATTTCGCGACAAGACCGACTTTGGTCTATTCCGATATCTGCATTTTCTGTCGCTTGCCTATCTGGGTTGGGTTATCGCCGGTGAGCATGGCCACCGCCTGATAGCGACCGGTCATGGGGCAGCCGCAAAAGTCTGGCAGTTCCTGCTGACCATCATCACCAAAGTGGGTCAGCAATCGCTCGCGGTGTTCGTATTTTCTATGGCAGCAGCACGACTTATCGGCGTCGGACTGGACCTGAGTGGGCGGGATGTTGCCAGTGTGTTCATCGCCAACATGATTGGCTTTGCCATGATCATCGGCGTGGCTTATCTGGCCGCCTGGTTCAAGTCACAACCTTGGAAATCAAAGAAATGAACTTTACACGTCGCGCTTTTCTCGCCTCATCAACCGCTCTGGCCTTCGCCCCAGCGGCATATGCCACAGGTGGAGAGACCCCGTTCAGCCGAGACGACGTCATCGCAATGGCCCGCGACCTGGCCAGCCGCGATTATGCAGAGCGTGAGATGGTTCCGCAGGAGTGGCAGGACCTGACGTATCAGCAATACCGTTCAATCCGGTTCCGGCTGGATCGCGCGCTGTGGTACGAGACCGAGACGCCCTTCAACATCGATTTTTTCACGCCGGGCCTGTATTTTCCACGCACAGTGAAAGTATCGACCGTCGAGGACGGTATGACCAAGCCGGTCGCCTTTGATCTAGCCATGTTCGATAAGTCTGAAGACGTACCTGAGCTGCCCATTGACGACACGCTGGGCTTTTCAGGTCTACGCCTGCGTACTGAGATGCACCGCCCTGGCGAGACAGACGAGTTCTGCGTTTGGCAAGGGGCCAGCTATTTCCGCGCCATCGGTTTGCACGAAGTCTATGGCCTTTCGGCCAGAGGGCTCGCCTTGAAGACCGGCGATCCAGATGGCGAGGAGTTTCCCGAATTCATTCGTTTCTGGTTGGAGCGTCCAGAACCGGATCAACGTAACATGGTCGTTCATGCGCTCATGGACAGCCCCAGCGTTACAGGGGCCTACCGCTTCCACGTTACCGCCGGTTCAGATTGCGTGATGGATATTGAAGCCACCCTGTTCCCACGTACCGAACTGCCCCATGTCGGCATCGCGCCCGGCACATCTATGTTCCTGTTCGATCAGACCAATCACAGCCGTTTCGATGATTTTCGCCCCGCAGTGCACGACAGTGACGGGTTGATGATCCGCAACGGCGCAGGAGAGGTTCTGTGGCGCCCGCTTGCGAACCCGACTCGCCTGCAGATCTCGTCTTTTGTCGACACAAACCCCCGCGGCTTTGGTCTGATGCAACGCAAGCGCAAGTTCTCGGACTATGCGGATCTTGAAGCCAATTATCACAAACGCCCAAGCTTGTGGGTCGAACCCAGCGAAGACTGGGGTAAAGGCACCGTCACGCTTGTCGAAATCCCAGCGGATCAGGAGATTTATGACAACATCGTCGCCTATTGGCGCCCGATGGAACCCTACGCCGCAGGCAGCCAGATTGATCTGTCCTATCGCCTGATCTGGGGCGAGGAACCGCAGCACACCCCTATGGCCCGCGTGATCAACACCGCGATGGGCGACAACACGTTCGGCGAGGGCCGTTTGGCTGTGATTGATTTCGAAGCCAGTGAGCTGCTTGACGATCCCGAGGCCATCACGGTGTTTGTCGACTCGCCCCATGCCGAAACTTCAGAAGGCGTTCTGCAGCGTAACCCAGACACGGGCGGGTTGCGGCTGGCGTTCTCATTCGAACCAGGCGAACGCAACCACGTGGAACTGCGCGCGCAGTTGCTGAAAGACAAACAACCAGCCTCTGAAGTCTGGCTTTACCGTTGGACCATATGAACCGCGATCTTCATATCATGCCGCCCGAGGCCCCTCTGGCGATGCCAGCGCAGAACTTTGCGCAGGGATTCCGCGATGCGCAGGTACCTGCCGGGGGTCGAATTCCCTCCGTCGGGTTCTGGCGCGCGCTGGTCTTCTCACCTGCCATGGCGGCGACTTTGGGTCTGCTCTGGGTCATGTCCGACTGGTTCAGCGCCGAAGGGATTAATCTGGTCGAAGGTATCCTGCTGACGCTAATCTCGTTCAATTTCTTCTGGATTTCTTTCACGGTCTGCACCGTGCTGCTGGGCATGGTCTCGCTGTCCCGGCAAGAGCAGCCAAAGCGTGAAGGACGCTCGCAACCGTTGCGCGTGGCGCTTTTGACGCCTGTCTATAACGAGGTGCCGTGGAACGTGCTCGGCAACGCCCGCACGATGCTGGAAGACCTGCAGAAACGCGGTGGTCAGCACCACTATGCCATGTTCATTTTATCCGACACGCGCGACCCCGAGATCGCCGCGCAGGAACAGGCCAGTGTCGAGGCGCTACGGACCACGCTGGCACCGGGGCTTGAACTCTATTACCGCCGCCGCCCCCAGAATACGGATCGCAAGGTCGGTAATATTACCGATTGGGTCAGCCGCTGGGGCGCGGACTGGGATGCGATGTTGGTGCTGGATGCCGACAGCCTGATGACGGGTCGCGCGATCTCGCGCCTGACCGATGCGTTGGCCCGCGATCCCGGCGCAGGCCTGATCCAAAGCTATCCGCAGCTGATTGGCGCGCAATCGGTCTTTGCCCGGATGCAGCAGTTTGCCAACGGCGTCTATGGTATCGCCTTTGCCGAAGGCCTCGCGCGCTGGTGCGGGCAAGAAGGCAATTATTGGGGCCACAACGCCATCATTCGCACCTGTGCATTTGCTTCTAGCGCAGGTCTGCCCAAGTTGCGGTCGCTAAACGGACAAGACAAGCTGATCATGAGCCACGATTTCGTCGAGGCCGGATTGCTGCGCCGCGCAGGATGGGCCGTGCGCTTTCTGCCGCGCATACGCGGATCATATGAAGAAACGCCCCCCACCCTCATTGACCACGCAATGCGCGATCGCCGCTGGTGTCAGGGCAACCTGCAGCACCTGAAACTGCTGGGTTCGACCGGCTTCCGCGCAGTCTCGCGGTTCCATATGTTCCACGGAGCGGTCGGATATCTGATGTCGCCGCTATGGTTCGCACTTTTGGTGATGTGGGCCTTGATCGGTCAGGGCAAGGACGCCTCGGTCCTGCATTACTTCAGCCCGGACAATCCGCTGTTCCCGCAATGGCCAGAAATGTCCGAAACACGGCATGTGCTGATCATTCTGGTGATGTATGCGATGCTATTGGCGCCCAAGGTTTTGGGCGTCGCTGCCCTGCCCCTCAGCGGTGTGCGCTATTCCGATTTCGGCGGAGCGCGAAAATTCTTCACTTCATTTCTGTCCGAAGTCATCCTGTCGATCCTCTATGCCCCTATACTTATGGTGCAGCAGATGATTGCAGTGTTCCGCACCTCGTTGGGCATTCAAAAGGGCTGGTCCCCGCAAGCGCGCGATGGTGGCAGCTACGGGCTGCGCACGCTGATCCTGTGCCACAGCCTTGAGACTATCATCGGCGTCGCGCTTAGCGTTGGCATCCTCGCCGGTCTGGTCTCGGTCTGGCTGGCCCCGATTGCGATCAGCCTGGCACTGGCGATCCCATTGTCTGCGCTCAGCGGCGTATCGGCAGGCACCGCGCGCCGTATGGTTGGTATGCGCGAAGATGTCAGTGAGCCTGCAATTACACGCTCGGCCCGGCGCTATCGCGATGAGTTGAAGCGATTGATCGAAGGCAAAGGCGTGATCACACCGGCGGAATGATCACCCGCCGGGCAAGCCCTCGTACCAGTCCACCATCATATCAGCCCAGCCGTTTGGCACCGTATGGCCACCCGGGAACAGAGCAAATTCCAAGGCGCTGCCTTCGGCACACCCCATCCAGTTGCGACGCATAAACTGGCCCGTGGTAGAAAACCCGCTGGGCTTGGTATCGGCACACTCATTGGCGACCCGCCAGATTTCCAATCCGGCAAAGATATCGCCCTGGTGGAAACGGCCTCCGCCCAAAAGGCGGCCCTCCAGCGGCACCACATTGTCCGTCCAACCATGGGTGTGGAACATGCGTACCGGACCATCACAGCTTTCGGGATGTGGCCGCCAGAACCCGCCTGAAACCGGGACATAAGCAGAAAATGAATCCGGCGCAGCGCAGGCGAGGTAATAAACCATGAACGCGCCAGCCGAGAAGCCGCCCAGCACCACGCGATCCGGGTCGATATCAAACCGGTCGGCAGCGTCCTGCACTACTTCACGAAGAAACGCGGGTTCATCCCGACCTTCCCAACCGGGAAAGAAGTTCCAGCTTTTTCGGCCGTTTCTCTCGGACCCTTCCGGTGCCATCACCGCGTAGCCGCGCGCCAGCAACGGCTCGACCATGGATCGGTTCTTGAGCGTACCGGTGGCGCTGCCGCCATAGCCGTGCAGGAACACAACCAGCGGAGGGTTCTCCGCTTTCGGCAGTTCGATGTGATATCCGCCTGATGCGGTTTCGCACATCCCCTCGGTATCGCCACAAGCCGCAAGGCCGGGTTGCCCGGCAAAAACAAAGCACGCGGCCAACCAGTGTCTGACACTCATCCCGTTTCCTCTTCATAATCGTTGACAGGCAACCCAGCCCGCACCCAACCGGGCCCAGCCGCCGAACCCAGCATGCCCTCGGGCACGTCGATGATATTGGTAAATCCAGCCTCGGTCAGTCGATTGCTTAATCGGGCCGAGCGCACCCCGCGTGCACAGATCAGTGCGACAGGTGCAGATCGGTCCCCACCGAGCAGATGGTCCAAGGCCTGCACGAAATCCTCACGGCGCATGTCGAGCGGATGGGCTGCTTCGGCGACCCCGGTCGCCCGCCATTCGCGTGGGGTTCGGATATCGATAAGATGGATCGCGCCGTCGAGAGCCTGTTGATGGGCTGTGGCCGCCGCAATCTGACCACCAGCATAGGCCTGCGGGATCAGCCGGTATTCGCGGATTGCGAAACCCGCTGCAATGGCGGCCCCTCCGCCCAATAGGACCCATCTGCGGGTTCGGCGTTTCCCTTCTGCCATGCGGCACTCTCCTGCATTGTCAGATCGGTATTATCATATGGCAATTCGCGACGCTTTCAGGAAATCCAACCCTCAGATCAAGTTCGTGTCATAGTTACACAGGTGGATCACGTCCAATATGTGCGCTTTAGGACCTTTCGGAACCTTGCAATTTCCGGACAGTCAATAAATTATCCCTAGTAATTCAGTCATATTGACCGCACAGACCGGAGTATCGCACTTGTCCCTATTCCTTATCGCGGCCCTTCCCTTCCTCGGAGCTGTCTTTCCGGCCCTCCTGATCCGGGCAGGACGAAACGCAGCAGCATCAGCGGCTGGGTTGACCACCTTCCTCGCGTTGATGGGATTGCTGATCCACATTCCCAGCGTCATGCGCGGTGATGTTGTGACCGCGCGGTTCGACTGGATACCCGGACTTGGACTAAACGCGAACTTCATGCTGGACGGCCTGGGTTTTTTGTTCGCCCTGCTGATCCTGGGCATCGGTCTTCTGATCATCCTCTACGCACGATTCTACTTGTCGCGCGAGGATCCGATGGGGCAGTTCTATACCTATCTGCTGCTGTTTCAGGGCGCGATGGTGGGAATTGTTCTGTCCGACAATATCCTGCTTCTGCTAATATTCTGGGAACTTACGTCGCTCAGTTCATTCTTGCTGATTGGTTACTGGAAGCACTTGCCCGAGGGTCGTCAAGGCGCGCGTATGGCTTTGGCCGTGACCGGTTCGGGCGGGCTGGCGATGATCGCAGGGATGCTTATCCTCGGCAATATCGTGGGATCTTATGACCTGAGTGTCATTCTGCAGAACAAAGAGCTGATCCAGTCCTCGCCGTACTACCTTCCTGCGCTGATCCTGATCTTGCTTGGCTGTTTCACCAAATCGGCGCAATTCCCGTTCCATTTCTGGCTGCCGCACGCGATGGCGGCTCCGACGCCAGTGTCGGCCTATCTGCACTCGGCCACAATGGTGAAGGCAGGCCTGTTCCTGATGGCCCGGATGTGGCCGGTTCTGGCGGGTACGGATGCGTGGTTCTACATCGTCGCCACTACCGGTTTGATCACCATGCTGCTGGGTGCCGTGATTGCGCTGTTCAAGGATGACCTAAAGGCGCTGTTGGCGTTTTCGACGGTGTCCCATCTGGGTCTCGTGACGATGCTACTGGGCTTTGGCACGACGATCGCTGCTGTTGCAGCCGTCTTCCACATCATCAACCACGCGACGTTCAAGGCGGCCTTGTTCATGACCGCCGGGATCGTGGACCACGAGACCGGCACACGCGATGTCAAACGGCTGGGTGGTTTGCGGCATCTGATGCCGATCACGTTTACTATCGGCACCATCGCTGCCCTGTCGATGGCCGGTCTGCCACCGCTGAATGGTTTCCTCTCGAAAGAGATGATGCTGGAAGAGACAGTCCACACGACTTGGCTTAACTCGCCTTACTTGGTACCCGGATTGGCGCTTCTGGCTGCGCTATTTTCAGCAGCCTACTCCTTTCGCTTTGTCAGCCATGTCTTCCTTGGGCCCGAGCGGGACGATTACCCCGCGCATCCGCATGACCCGCCTGTCGGTCTTTGGTTGGCGCCGGCGTTCCTTGTGGTGCTGGTTGTCCTAATCGGCCTCTATTCTGCTGCCATCGTTGGCCCGCTTGTCGCGGTTGTCTCCAGCGCCGTGATCGGGGGCGAGAAGCTGCCTTATTACTCGCTGAAACTGTGGCACGGCTTTACACCTGCGCTTTACATGTCGGTGGTCGCGACGCTGGGAGGCCTGTTCCTGCTGTCGTTGCACAAACGCGGCGACCAGATATGGAACGCCCTGCCCCGGCCCGAGGCAAAGGCGATCTTCGAGGCAATCATCGACGCGCTGACCCGTCTCAGCCGCTGGATTACGGACGAGCTGCATAATGGTGTGCTCAGCCGATATGCGATCATCTTCGTGGCTTTTGTCGTTGGGCTTGGCTACTACGCCTACACCACCGGCACCATTGGCGTTGAAACACGCGTACCGCTTGAGGCTCAGGTCATCCCGATCATCGGCTGGATCTGTCTGGTGGGTGCGACGCTGGCGATCATGTGGTTCCACCGCAACCGTCTGCTGTCGCTGGTGTTGATCGGGGTGGTTGGCCTGATCGTTTCGATGGCATTCAACTACCTTTCTGCCCCCGATCTGGCGCTGACACAGATTTCGGTCGAAGTGGTGACGATGATCCTGCTGTTGTTGTCGCTGAACTTTCTGCCGACCGACACACCCTGGGACAGCAGCGCGGCACGGCGTTGGCGTGATGCGGCAATTTCGGTGGTTGCCGGGATCGGCTCAGGCGCTTTGATCTATGCGCTGATGATGCGGGATTTTGCTTTCCCAACGATCTCGGAATTCCATCTGGCCAATTCGTACAAAGGTGGCGGTGGCACCAACGTCGTGAACGTGATCCTCGTCGACTTCCGGGGTTTTGATACCTTTGGCGAGATCATCGTGCTGGGCATCGCAGCCCTGATCATCTACGCCCTGACCGAAGCAGTGCTGAGCACCAACGTGCGCAGTTACCTGCTAAACCGTAAACCACATTGGCCGCAGTCGGGTGACTCTCACCCATTGATGATGGTGGTCGTCACCCGCGTGATGATGCCCATCGCATTAATGGTCGGGGCCTATATCTTCTTCCGAGGCCACAACCAGCCCGGCGGCGGCTTCATCGCAGGCCTCATCGTCGCGATCGCCTTCCTGATGCAGTACATGGCCAGCGGCTATACCTGGGCGATTGAACGGCAGCGGTTCTACTATCACGGCACCATCGGTTGGGGCGTTCTGATCGCCGCTGCCACTGGTCTGGGTGCATGGTTCAATGAACGCCCGTTCCTGACCAGCGATTTCGGTTATATCCACTGGCCCCCGCTGGAAGAATTCGAATGGGCCACCGCGATTCTGTTCGATACCGGCGTCTTCCTTGCGGTACTGGGCGCTGTGATGCTGGCGCTCGACAGCCTGTCGCGCTTCGCGTGGCAGCCGGGAATGGCACAAGAATTCCCGATGGATATCAACCCGCTGCGGGATAGCCCTCAGGATGAAGATAACGAGAAGGAGCAGGCCTGATGGAAGCGCTCGTAGCCTCTGCAGTCGGCGTGATGACCGCCGCCGGGATATTTCTGATCCTGCGCCGTCGTACATTCCCAGTCATTCTGGGCCTGTCCCTGATCACCTATGCGGTGAACGTGTTTCTATTCGCCACCGGGCGGCTGGCGCTGAACGCACCTGCCGTTCTGAACAAATATGAAGATGTCCCCTATACCGACCCGCTACCGCAGGCGCTGGTGTTGACGGCCATCGTGATCTCATTCGGGATGACGGCGGTGATCGTGATGATCTCGCTGTCCGCCTATCTGTCCTCGAAGGATGACCATATCGATATGAGCGCAAGCGATAGCGTGGACGCACCGGGAGAAGACGCATGAACCATTGGATCGTCGCGCCGATCGTCCTGCCCGCGATCCTGGCCCCGTTTATCATTATGGTGTTGCGATATCATTTGGACCTTCAACGCATCTTCTCGGTCGCCGGCGTCGTGGGATTGCTGGGTATCGCCTTGACCATTACCGCCCAGGCATCGGGTGGCGAGGTTCAGGTCTATGAGCTCGGCAACTGGCCCGCACCGTTCGGCATCGTAATGGTGTTGGACAAACTTTCGGCCATGATGGTGTTGTTGACGGCCCTGCTGGCCCTGCCGGTTGTCCTTTATGCCATCGGCTCTGGCTGGGATGAGAGAGGCAAACACTTCCATGCTCTACTCCATTTTCAGCTAATGGGTGTCTGCGGTGCTTTTCTGACCGGCGACGCCTTCAACCTCTTTGTGTTTTTCGAGGTCCTGCTGATTGCCTCTTACGGCCTCATGACGCATGCAGGTGGCGCAGTGCGGTTGAAGGCCGGTGTTCAGTACGTCGCCTATAACCTGCTCGGCTCGACATTGTTCCTGTTTGCATTGGGCACGATTTATGCTGTGACCGGCACGCTCAACATGGCTGATCTGGCCGTTCGCGTGGCCGATATCCCACCCGAAGACACCGCTTTGCTGCGGGTTGGAGCAGTCTTGCTATTACTGGTTTTCTGTATCAAGGCTGCAGTGTTGCCACTGCATTTCTGGCTTCCTGCAAGCTACGCAAATGCACCGCTGCCCGTTGCGGCGCTGTTCGCGATCATGACCAAAGTCGGTGCTTATTCGATCCTGCGGGTCTATACGCTGGTCTTTGGGCCCGATGTAGCCGCAACCGAAGGGCTAGTCGGTAGTTGGCTACAACCTGCAGCACTGCTGACATTGGCCGTTGGCGCTATTGGCATTCTGGGCTCGCAACATATCGCGCGAATGGTGGCCTTTTGCGCCATCGCATCGATGGGCACATTGCTGATTGCGATCTCGTTGTTTAGCGAGGCCGCGACGGCGGCAGCGCTCTACTATATCTTCCATTCGACTCTGGCGACGGCCCTGCTGTTCCTTGTCGCGGACATGGTAATGGAGCGCCGTGGCGGAGCCATAGCCCCTTCGAGGCCGATGCCGCAATCCGGTCTGATCTCAGCCCTGTTCTTTGTCGGCGCCATCGCGATGGCTGGCATGCCGCCACTATCGGGCTTTGTGGGCAAGCTGCTGGTACTGGACGCCTCACGTGGCGCGCCCGATGCAAATGCGGTCTGGGCCGTGATCTTGATCGGGTCGTTCGTCACAATCGTGGGTCTGGCCCGCGCGGGAACGCTGATCTTCTGGAAAAGTCACGACGCCCAACATAATGTGACGCCTGAGCCAACCGAAGAAGCCGGCCTACCAACCGCGCCCGAGCCCTATCCGGGCCTCGCCTTTACTTCGGTGTTCGGGGCGGTTCTGGGACTTGTGCTGCTGACACTGTTTGCAGGTCCGGCGCTGCAATATGCCAGCAACACGGCCGTGCAACTGTTCGCGCCGGAAGATTACATTTCGGCCGTGCTGGGAGGGGAAGAATGATGAAGCTTCTGCACCGTATATTTCCGCATCCCCATCTGACCGCACTACTTACACTGGTGTGGGTGTTTCTGGCAAACACCGGGTCTTTGAACTCGGTGGTCTTTGGCCTGCTACTGGGCATCATCATTCCGTTTATCACTCAGCCCTATTGGCCGGATCGCCCGAAACTGCGCAATTGGCCGATGGTGGCGGAATACATGTTGGTTGTCTTATGGGATATCGTGATGGCCAATATCGCGGTGGCCCGGATCATCCTGTTCAAACGCGACGCAGACCGCCAGCCAAGCTTTGTCAGCGTCCCGCTGGAACTGCGCACGCCCGAGGCCATCACAGTTCTGGCCGGAACCATCACCATGACCCCCGGCACCGTCAGCTGCGATTTGTCCGCACAAGGGCACTACCTGCTGGTTCATTGTCTGGATGCACCGAACCCCGAAGAGGTGCGCGACCAGATCAAACAACGCTATGAGCGCCGCCTGAAGGAGATTTTCGAATGATCACCTATGCGATCTACTTTGCTTTTGCCTGCTTCGGCGCTGCGATCATGATGTGCTTGTGGCGTATCATTACTGCCGACGGTGTCGGTACCCGTGTTCTGGCCCTAGATACAATGGTGATCAACACCATCGCTCTGCTTATCCTTTACGGCTTGAGTATCGAGACCGAAATCTTCTTTGAATCCGCCATGATCATCGCCATGCTCGGCTTTGTCTCAACCGTGGCTTATGCGCGCTTTATGCTGCGTGGCAATATCATCGAATGAGCGTGGCATGACCTTTATCTTCGAACTGCTCATCGCATTCTTCCTGATCGTATCGGGCATTTTCGGCTTTGTCGGATCATTCGGCATGATCAAGCTGAAAGACCCCATGTCCCGCCTGCACGCACCCACCAAGGCAACTACGCTGGGCGTGGGCGGCGTCCTACTGGCCTCGATCGCGCATTCGGTTTTGCTTGAGGGCAAACTGTCGATGCACGAGTTGTTGATCACGCTCTTTCTGTTCCTGACGGCCCCGATCACGGCCCTGTTCATTGCCAAATGGCACATTCATCGCCATGAAAAACCCAGTGATCTACCAGACGCAGGCGAGGATGAGCTTTGGGCCACCCACGCGGTCGAACAGGTCGAGGACGTCCCGGACCACAGTACGAACTGAGACCTATGCACAAACCTCTGCTGCCCCTAACCCGCGATCTGGTTCTGATAGGCGGAGGACACACGCACGCGCTACTGCTGCGCAAATGGGGTATGAAACCACTGTCCGGCGCGCGGGTTACGGTGATAAACCCCGGTCCCACCGCACCCTATTCGGGCATGTTGCCAGGATTTGTCGCTGGTCACTATCAGCGGTGGGAGCTTGATATTGATTTGGTGCGTCTGGCCCGCTTTGCCGGTGCGCGGGTGATACTGGGCGCAGTTGAAGGTATCGACCCGGACACACGCCAAATCCATGTGCCCGGACGCCCGCCGGTGGCGTTTGATGTGGCCTCGGTCAATGTCGGGATCACCTCGGATATGCCAGCATTGCCGGGATTCGCCGAGCATGCCGTTCCGGCCAAGCCGCTCGGCCTCTTCGCCGCGCAATGGAAAAGCTATCTTTCAGGGACGGGCCGCGCCTCGGTCGCCGTGCTCGGTGGTGGCGTTGCGGGAGTAGAGCTAGTCATGGCGATGGCCCATGCACTGCGTTCCAAAGGACGTGAAGCGCAGGTTACTTTGATCGACAGTGCAACGGCCCTGACAGCGACTGTCCCGAAGGCATCCGCCACCATCCGGCAGGCGATGGCGCAACTGGGGATCGAAGTTCTGGAAAACACATCAATCCAGAAGATTTCTGCGGGCGAAATCGAGCTAACGGACGGTCGCCAGATACCAGCCGATTTCATCACCGGTGCTGCAGGCGCGCGGCCCTATGAGTGGATATCCAATACCGGCCTCGCGCTGCATGACGGTTTCATCAAAGTGAACGCTTCCCTGCAATCCAGCGATCCGGCGATTTTCGCCGCGGGAGATTGCGCCCATCTGTCCGAGAACCCGCGCCCCAAGGCAGGGGTCTACGCAGTGCGCGAGGCACCAATATTGTATGACAATTTGCGCGCCGCGCTAGGGTCTGGGAATATGCGGCGTTACGTGCCGCAGAAGGATTACCTGAAACTCATCTCTCTGGGTGGAAAATCCGCACTGGCCGAGCGATTGGGAACATCATTCAGCGGGCCGCTCATGTGGCAATGGAAAAACCATATCGATCAGAAGTTCATGTACCGGTTCCGTGAACTGCCCCAAATGCCCACCACCGCATTGCCCCGTCATCACGCAGCAGGGCTGCAAGAGGCGTTGGGAGAAAAACCAATGTGCGGCGGGTGTGGTGCAAAGGTGGGTCGAGGCGCTTTGCAGGCCGCATTGCAGGAGTTGCCGCAGCTCGACAGGCCCGACATTACACCCCTGCCCGGTGACGATGCGGCGGTGCTGCTAACCGGTGGCACGCGACAGGTTATGACATCGGATCACTTACGCAGCTTCACCAACGATCCCGCCTTGATGACGCGTATCGCCGCTGTCCACGCGCTTGGTGATATCTGGGCAATGGGCGCTCGTCCGCAGGCTGCGACAGCAACGATCATCCTGCCGCGCATGTCAGCTGAGTTGCAGCAGCGCACAATGGCTGAGATCATGCATATTGCCAGCGACGTCATGCACCAAGCCGGGGCTGAGATCGTTGGCGGCCATAGCTCAATGGGTGACGAAATGACCATCGGGTTCACTCTGACCGGGCTCTGTGATGCTGAACCGATCACGCTGGGTGGCGCAAAACCTAATGACGCTTTGATCCTGACAAAGCCGTTGGGCAGCGGTGTTTTGATGGCGGCCGAAATGGCGGGCAAGGCGGAAGGCGCCTGGGTCGCGGCAGCTTTCGCGCAAATGATACAGCCGCAGGGTGAGGCGTCCCGCATCCTGAAAAATGCCCATGCGATGACGGATGTCACCGGTTTTGGTCTGGCGGGTCACCTGCAAGGGGTATGCGAAGCGTCAGGCTGCGGGGCAACGCTGTCTTTGGACGCGATTCCAGCTCTGGAAGGTGCGGCAGAGCTCAGTGATCAGGGCATTCGATCTACAATCTACACCGACAACCGTGCCATCGCCCCAGGCCTTCCGACCGGCGGCAAGGCGGATTTGTTATTCGATCCTCAGACTGCGGGAGGTCTCTTGGCGGCCGTCGATGCCAACGAAGCCGAGCAAGTATGCTCGGAACTACGCGCCGCCGGTTACCCTGCCGCCCTGATTGGTCACATCGACGCGACAACGGGCCTGCGTGTTCAAAGCTGATCCAGAACATTCTTAATCCGAGCCACCGTCGCCGACAGCCCGGTATCATCAAGTGACGGTGCCTCAATCTGCGCGATCACTTCGGCACGCTGCGCCTTACGCGATTTGGCATAGGCCGGGTCGTAATGCTGTTCCATCAATGCCTGTGTCAGTCCACGCTTGTCGCCGGCATTGATCAATTCCAGCCAACCATCCACAACCTCATGACCGCGATGAATGCGCAGTGGAGACAATCGATCACGTAGCCGTTCGCTATCCGACAGAATGTCATCGTAGGCAGACACCAGATACGCGGTGCGCGCAGCAATCGGTGCTGTGATCTGGATGCGAGGTGCAGAACACAAGGCCGACCACAGGCTGGGCGGGAGGATCAGGTTTCCGATCTTGGATGATTCTGCTTCAACAACCACCGGACGCGCTGCATCCAGCTCGCCCAAGGAAGCGGCGAGCGCGGATTCGAAGGCTTTCTGACTGGGTTGCCCACCCGGCATTTCGCCCAACAATGAGCCTCGGTGATTGGCCAGCCCTTCAAGGTCCAGCACTTGCGCGCCTTGCGCCTTTAGATGGCCCAACAGGTCTGTCTTGGCCGTCCCGGTATAACCATCCAGCGCGACCAATCGATATGGCAACACTTCATCATAGAGGAACTGCTTTACCAGTCGGCGATAGCTGCGATAGCCGCCTTCAACCACCTCGGCGCGCCAGCCGATTTGTTGCAACATCCAGGTAAATGATCCTGATCGCTGCCCGCCACGCCAGCAATAGACCAGCGGTTTCCAGTCGCCCTCATGATGGCTCAGGTGATCCTCGATATGGCCTGCCGCGTTGCGAAACACCAGCGCAGCACCCAGCTTGCGGGCCAGAAACGGGCTTTGCTGGACGTAGATAGTACCGACCCGTGCCCGTTCTTCATTGTTCAGAACCGGCAGATTGATAGCGCCCGGCATATGGTCTTCGGCGAACTCAGCCGGGCTACGCACGTCGATAATCGTATCAAACGTGTGGTTGTAGAATTGCTGCAGGCTGGAGACTTTCAAAACCATATCAACGGTCTATCCCGCATGGTGCCGGAAGAAAACCCAAGCCGCTGTTGAAGGTACCAGACCATAATACGGAACAGCCATTGCAAACCATCTTCGCTTGGGTAATGAACCATCGATACTGGTTTCTTATTGGCATGGGACGTGCGCACAAATGGCACAGCAGACCGCAAATTCCCTCAAGAGCAAAGCATTGGCCGATCTGGAGACAGGGAAGTTGCCGCAGGCCTTGAAAAAAGCGCAGCTTGGCATCAAGAAACACCCCAAGGATGCCGATTACCAAGCAATCGCAGGCTTTGTCCTGACCGAGATGAAGCGGTACAAGCAATCCATTCCACACTTTGCTGAAGCATCGCGAATGAAACCGGACGATGCTCAATTTGTCGAAAACCTCGCCAACGCGTTAATGCAGACAGGTCAAATTCCGCGTGCGCTGTCTTATGCCGAGCAGAAACTTGAACGCTTCCCGAATAACAAAGAACTGGTCCGCGTCATTGATGAAATACAACTCAAGGGACAGAATTGGCGCCTGATCATCGACCATACGACGAAAAAACTGGAAAAAGACCCTGACAATGCAGATTTGCTTTGGTTGCGGGCCCGCGCCTACGGAGAGGTCGGGTTCTCCGATCACAGCTCTCAGGACATTGCCCGCGCTTATGGGATCGCACCTGAAAATGAAAAAATCGCATTGTCGAAAGCCGTAGACTTGTATCAAACGGGCGACAAAGAGGGCTCAAAAACCATTTTGCGCGCTGTACTCGAGAGAAACAAGTTTTGCGCGGCGGCACTCTACCAAATGTCTCTAATGGTGGACAATGACCATGCCGAGAGCCTTGCGCGTGCTGTCGACACCGCAATTTCAGAAAGTGATCACGCCAACTCGGTGCTTGAATTCGCAAAGGCGCACTTGATCTCCAAACGTGATGGGCTGTTCTCGGCGCTCCCCCACTTTGCGCGGGCCAATGCCATTCAACACAACGTGAATCCCTATGACAGTACGCAAGAAGAGAAACGGTTCAAAGAAATCAGCACGTTTTTTCCCCTGAATGCACCCCCTGCGACTGCAGGCGTAAGCGATGGGCCCAAGCCGATATTCGTGGTCGGACAGCCACGATCAGGCACAACACTGATGGAAATGATGCTTAGTTCGGCACCGGATATCGCCGGCTGCGGAGAGCTGACGATTGCAGGTGAATTATCCCAGAAGGTCAGAGAGAGCGGCAAACCATTTGACGCAGACGCAGCTGCTGAATGTGCAGCAGAGTTTCGCAGGCTGATGCCACCCTTACCCGAAAGTTCGACTGCATTCGTTGACAAGATGCCACATAACTATCAGCGGCTCGGCTTCATAATGTCAGCGTTCCCGAATGCCCGCGTGATCAACATGTTGCGCGATCCAAGGGATGTGGGGCTATCAAAATGGATCAGGCGTTTTCACTCACCGGGTATGCGCTATGCATCCAATCTTGAATCGATTGCCCACTCAGCCAACCTGTACCGGTGCTATCTTTCTCATTGGGAAAAGCTGTTCGGTGATCGTATTCTAACGGTTCGATATGAGGACCTGGTAGTCGACCCCAAAACCTGTATCCAGCAAGTCGCCGCCTTCTGCGGTATCGACTGGGATGAGCGGATGATGACCCCTGAGAAAAATACCAGGAAAGTCCGCACCGCCAGCACCGATCAGGTGCGCAAGAAAATCTCAACCGGGTCAATTGGTGGCTGGCAAGAGGTTGCGGATCAAATTCAGCCGATGTTGGATGGGCTGGATCAGGCGTTGTGGCCCGAATACAGGTTCGATTGACCAAAAAAAGGCCGCCCCGAGAGACGGCCTTTTTTTTGCTTCTCCGGTCACATCACTTCTGTTTGATACGCCCGTCCAGATAAGGCTGATACGGGGCGTTCTCGGCCAGATATTCCGCCGTAACATCCGCCAGATCAGGCCCGAAATCATAGGCGTTCTTGTCATCACCCGAGAACACAGAATAACCATCGCCGCCATTGCGGACATAGTTGTTTGTCACCACCAGATATGTCGCCGCGGGATCGATAGCTTCGAAACCGCCATCCTTGGCGACCATGACCTCAACAATCCGGCCCTCATTCGGGGCAACCGATGGATCCCAGGTAAATGTCATTCCTGCCACCTGAGGGAAGCGGCCTTTGACCTCTTCAACTTGGCTCACCCCATTTTCAAGCGCATCGATCACGCCCTGACCGCTGATCTCGAAGGTCGAGAGCGTGTTCTGGAACGGCAGTACTGTCAGCACCTCACCCATGGTCACCTCACCCGGATCGATCGAGGCGCGCAGCCCACCCGAGTTCGCAATCGCAATCTGGGCGCCCTGATCGGCAACCCGCGCCAACATGGCATCCGCAACAAGATTGCCCATTTCACATTCCTGCACGCGACAAACGGAACGGTCGCCTTCAATCGAAGCTGACGCTTCCGCGACAACCTTGTTGCGAATTTCATCCAGCGGAACGGCCAGCTCGGCGATGCGGTCCAGCGCGGCCTGATCCTCGGTCACCGCATTGTCCATGATCAGCGGTTCACCCTCAGCGGATACAACATTTCCGTCATCATCGAATGTCACATTCAATTCACCCAGAAACTTGCCATAGGCATAGGCCTGAACGATCTGCACCCCGTTTACGACGGTAGGGTACGGTCCGGCGGCCTTGTCGGATGTGTTCGAAAGATATGTGTTCGAATGCCCACCCACGATCACGTCAACGCCCGTGGTCTCCTGCGCCACGCGCTGATCGACGACATAGCCTGAGTGGCTGAGAACGATGATCTTGTTCACACCTTCGCCGGTCAGCTTGTCGACCTCAGCCTGAACGGCAGGAACTGGATCAGAGAAGGTGATGTTTGGACCGGGTGACGCGATATCGTGCGTGTCTTCCGGCGTCAGTCCGATCAGACCGATCTTTTCGCCGCCCACTTCGATCACAGCCGATTTCTTGATCTTGTCGGTCAGCAGTTCCTCATCCGCATAATCGGCGTTGGACATCAGCACCGGGAAATCGACCGAGTCGATGAAGCCGCGCAGCACCTCAGGGCCATCGTCGAATTCATGGTTGCCCACAGTCATGGCGTCATAGCCCAGCTTGTTCATGAACTCAGCCGCAACCTTACCCTTGTAGTAGGTATAGAACAGCGAGCCTTGGAACTGGTCGCCCCCATCAACGAGGATCGAGTTATCGGCCCGTCCGCGGGCCTCTTCGACTGCCGTCACAAGGCGCGCCGATCCACCAAAGCACTTGCCTTCGGCATTGTCTTCGTCGCCACAGGCGCTGTCGTACTTGTTGATCGGCTCAAAGCGCGAGTGGAAATCGTTTGTATGCAGAATCGTAAGCTTGTATTCGGCAGCCGCCATACCGGCGCTTAGCCCCAATACCGCAGCCGAAGCCAGAAAACGGGTGAACATCGTGAAACTCCCTATGATTGTTTTGCGCGATGGTGCGCGTTGCGTGGCGAAGAGTCAAAGGGGGAAATCCGGCTTGATTCTACCCGTCGCGCGGGGCATCAGGACTTCATGCTGATTTACAAGATCTTCCGCGCCGATGAATGGGCAAACCTGCAAGCACAAGGGGCTTCGGATGGTGCACCGATTGATGTTTCGGATGGATATGTTCATTTCTCAACCGCAGAACAGGCCGCTGAAACCGCTGCCAAGCACTTTGCCGGGGTCGAGGGCCTAACCCTCTTGGCCTGTGATAGCCAAGCAATGGGCGATGATCTGAAATGGGAGGTTTCGCGTGGTGGCGCATTGTTCCCCCATCTCTACCGCCAGATTCAAATGTCGGATGTGGTCTGGTCACGCGAACTGCCCTTTGACGGTCAGGCGCACCAGTTCCCGCAGGAGATGGAATGACACGCTTCATCGATCCCGAACGCGAACAGTTCGAGGCGTTTAAGGCCCTCGATCGAGACCATCCTATCGAGATGCTCAATCTGGTGAAGTTTCGCGAAACAGCTCAGTATCCGTCAGATCACGCACTGGCCGGCGCACATCTGACCGGCGCACAGGCCTATGGCAAATACGGGTCTGAAACCGCGCCTATCGTCGCCCGCATAGGAGCGTCGATCCTTTGGCGCGGCGCATTTCAGACTATGCTGATCGGTCCACAAAATGAGGCTTGGGATGCTGTGTTCATCGCCCGCTACCCCACCGCCCACGCATTTCTTGAGATGGTGACCGACCCTGCCTATCGCGCCGCGGTGATACACCGGCAGGCCGCCGTTGAAACCTCGCGCCTGATACGTTGCGCGCCGACAGAGGGTGGAGATTCCTTCGGATGAAACTGACCGAAAAACTTGGGCTCGCTGCGCTGCACCGTCTTGACCCGGAAACCGCGCATGGGCTTTCGATCAAGGCCCTGACCTCGGGGCTTGCACCGACGCCTGGGCCGGTCACATCGGACCGGCTGAAGACCCGAGTCGCGGGTCTGGATTTGCCCAACCCCGTCGGACTGGCTGCGGGGTTTGATAAGAATGGCGAGGCGCTGGCCCCGCTCTCGCGCGCCGGATTCGGGTTTATCGAAGTGGGTGCGGTGACACCCCGCCCACAGCCAGGCAACCCTAAACCGCGCCTCTTCCGCCTGACCGAAGACCACGCGGCGATCAACCGCTTTGGCTTCAACAATGAAGGTATGGAAGTCATGGCCACGCGTCTTGCGCAGCGTCCCAAGGACGCGGTGATCGGTCTGAACCTCGGGGCCAACAAAGACAGTGATGATCGCCCCAGAGACTTCGCCAAAGTGCTTGCCCATTGCGCTGCGCATTTGGACTTTGCCACCGTCAACGTGTCTTCACCCAACACCGAAAAGCTGCGAGATTTACAGGGCAAAGCGGCGCTAACTGCGTTGCTGAGCGGTGTGATCGAAACCCGAAACGCCCTGCCCCGCCCGATCCCGATCTTCCTGAAGATCGCCCCGGATCTAACTGAGCACGAATTGCAGGATATCGCCGCTGTCGCCCGTGAAACCGGCGTGGACGCGGTGATCGCCACCAACACCACACTGTCGCGCGATGGCCTGCGCAGTGCGCACAAGGATCAGGCCGGAGGCCTGTCCGGCGCGCCGTTATTCGAGAAATCGACGCGGGTGCTGGCGCAGCTCAGCCAGTTGACAGGCGCAGATATCCCGCTGATCGGGGTCGGCGGCATCAGTACGGCAGAACAGGCCTATGCCAAGATCTGCGCCGGAGCGTCCGCAGTGCAGTTCTACACGGCGATGGTCTATGGCGGGATTTCCCTGGCCGCTGACATCGCACAGGGGTTGGACACGCTGCTGGAGCGCGACGGCTTCGATTCGGTCGCGCACGCGGTGGGCAGCAAACGAGAGGACTGGCTATGATCGAATACTGGCACAATCCGCGCTGTTCCAAGTCCCGCGCGGGGTTGGCGTTGCTGCAGGAAAACGGCGCAGATCCTGAGGTGCGCAAATACCTCGAAGACGCGCCCTCGGCCGATGAAATCCGGACGGTTCTGGCCAAACTGAATATCCCGGCGATCAGCATGATGCGCACCGGAGAGAAAACGTTCAAAGAGCTTGGCCTGGCCAAGACCTCGCCCGATGAGGAGCTTGTTCAGGCCATGGCCGAACACCCGATCCTGATCGAGCGTCCGCTGGCCATCGCGGGCGACAAAGCCGCTATCGGACGCCCACCCGAGAACCTGCTGGACTTGCTTTAGGCGATCTGTGCCTCAAGTCGCGGATAGCGCCAACCAAGCGTAAGGCCCCGTGCGATGTTCAACACCATCAGCGCGGCCCAAAGCCCATGATTGCCCATCGTTGGCACCAGCACGAACAACGCAACCACGTACAGCGCGACTGACTGGATCATCGCGTTGCGCATATCGCGGGTCCAGGTGGCGCCGATATAGATACCGTCGAACATCCAGCTTGCCACTCCGATGATCGGTGCCAGAGCAGCCCAGAGCAGATACTCGCGTGCCGTCATACGAACTTCAGGCGATGTCGACATCAGATCGATCAGCGCAGGCCCTGCCAGGTAAAACACCAGCCCAAGCCCGATGGCCCCGCCAACGCCCCATTGCGAAGCCATGACCGACGCGCGCCGGACCTTCCGGCGGTCGCGAGCACCGACGGCTCCTCCGACAAGAGCTTCAGCCGAGAAAGCAAATCCGTCCAAAGCGAATGCGGTGATTTCGAGAAACTGCAATAACACCTGATTGGCCGCCAAATTCACGTCGCCCAGATCGGAACCGACAAACAAAAACGTGGTGAATGCTCCGGTCAACAGAACCGAGCGCACCATGATATCGCCATTCACCTGCATCATCCGGCGCAGCCGTGCGGCATCAAAAATACGCGGCCAATCCCGCCATTGCTTGCCGCCAAACGCATCACCACAAAGCCACAAACCCAGGGCAAGACCCGTCCACTCGGCAATCAGTGTCGCGATGGCAACGCCCTCGACACCCCAGCCCAGGCCAAGCACAAACCATAGATCCAGCGCTATATTCAGCCCATTCATCCATATCTGCAGGATGAATACACCTCGCGTGCGTTCGACTGCGATCAGCCAGCCTGTCACCGCATAAAGGGCAATCGTGGCCGGAGCGCCCCAGATGCGAATCTCCAGATAGGCGCGCGTCAGAGACTCGACTTCGGCGCTGGCGGGCGACAGTGCAAAAGCTCCAAGGAATACCCAAACCTGCCCGGCAATGAAGACCAATCCTGCTGTTCCGCCCAGCAGCAAGCCTCGCATGAGCAACGCTCCGGTTTCTGCAGTGTCACCTGCACCGCGCGCCTGTGCCGCCAGCCCGGTGGTGCCCATCCGCAGAAAGCCGAAAATCCAGTAGATCGCAGACAGGATCACCGCACCCATGCCCACAGCCCCGATGGGGGCGGCCTGCCCCATCTGACCGACAACGCCGGTATCCACTGCCCCGAGGATCGGTACGGTCGCGTTCGACAGCACGATCGGCAACGCGATTTTCAAAACGCGCCGATGGGTAATGGGCGCTGAGGCGTCCTCCATCCTTAGTCTTTCGATGTCGGAGATTGCGGCATCAGGAAGTGCCCCGTACCTTGCGCAAAGAGTTTGGCGTGATTGTCTTGCCAGGCTTCGACCCGGACAGAGGCATAACGTCGACCCGAGCGGTTGATGAAAGCGCGCGCATAGGCGTCTCGCGGCAGGCCCGACCGCAGGTAGTCGACCGTGAAGTCGATGGTTTTGGGAAAGCGGATATTCACGTCAGTCAGGATGTCCTCCGCACCGATCTCACCGCTTTCAATCCTGGGAAACATATGTTCCCAACTCAGCGTGATTACGGCAGTGACTTCCAGAAACGCCGCTGTCACCCCACCGTGGATAGCGGGTAGAAAAGGATTACCGATCAACTTCTCATCGAAATTCAGAACGCCTGTCAGTTCGTCCCCCCGCCGGTCGAATGTTATGTTAAGGAACCGAATATACGGCACACCTTCGACCAGCGCGGTCAATGCGGCATCACGGCGTTGCTTGACCACCTGCATAGGTTCTGGGCGAGGTCTTGCCATCTTAGCGACCCTCCACGGTGAAGGCACCTGAAGCGGTGGCAACGGGACGGTCGCTGTCATCATCCGTCGCCGTCGCCCGCACAAAAGCCACGTTGCGCGTGATGTGATAGCAGGTCGCGCGGGTCCGGATACTTTGACCCGGCGTTGCGGCCCGCATGTAATCAATACGCAGATCGATGGTGGCGGTTCCTCCCGGGGCTGAGGGGTGGCTCATCACTGCGGCACCGCAACAGGTATCCAGCATGGCCGACACAGCCCCGCCATGGATCACGCCAGTCCGAGGATCGCCGATCAGTTGCTCGTTATAGGGCATCGAGATTTCAGCCTCGCCCTCTCCGATGTGGGTCAGATCAAGCCCCAAGGCCTTGGCGTGCGGAATCGCCTCGATGAACTGGCGCGCTAAAACTGTCTTATCGACCATGGGGTTGGGTCCTGTCCTTGTACCTGCCCCTTTATGGGCCTGCGTTTACACCAAGGGCAAGCCCACCTGTTGCGCTTGCCGCAACGACGCCCTAGGTTGCTGCCAAGGAGACCCGGAATGTCCGACACCCGTTTGTCATTCAAAGAAATGTGCGCCGAGTTCGACGTGACCCCACGCACCCTGCGCTATTACGAATACATCGAATTGCTGCAGCCTGATCGTGAAGGCAGATCGCGGTTTTACGGGCCTCGTGAATGCGCCCGGATGAAACTGATCATGCGTGGTCGAAAGTTTGGATTTCCATTGGAAGAGATTCGCCAGTGGCTGCTGATCTACGAAGATCAGGGCAATCAGGCGCAGATGGCGACCTTTATCGAGATGGCCGATCGTCAAATGGAAGAGCTGCGCCAGCAGCGCGCGCAGTTGGATGAAGCAATGGATGCGCTTCAGCAATTGCGCGATCAGACCGTCGGCCTGCTGAAATAGCTCCTTCCCCTACGGCAAGAAAATTGCCGAAACCCCTGCTTACGCGACTGGATGTTACGTCAACTATTTTGTGACGCAGCGTCCGCATTACGTAAACGTCACTTGTGTGTTGTAAAACGCTCATCGACTGCGCAACTCAGATTGCATGACGCCAGTGATGAGAGTTTGAACCATGACCGAAGATCTGCTGACCATCCGTGAAATGTGCGAGACATATGATGTCACGCCCCGCACATTGCGGTTCTACGAGGCCAAAGAGCTTTTGTTTCCGATCCGCGAGGGCCAAAAGCGCTTGTTCACCAAACGGGATCGTGCACGCCTGAAACTGATCCTGCGCGGCAAGCGCTTTGGCTTCAGCCTCGAAGAGATCCGCCAGCTTCTGGACCTGTACCACGTGGGTGACCAGCAGCTGACCCAGATGTCCCGCACTTATGAAATCGCGTGCGAGCGTCTTGCTGACATGGAATCGCGCCGCGAAGAGCTGACGCAGGCCATTGACGAACTGAAAGAGCAGTTGCGCTGGGGCGAAAAGGTTATCGCCTCGATGAAACAGGAAAAGAAGGCCGCCGAATAAGCCCGGCCTTTCGGACATATGAATTAAGGGAGCTTCACATGCCCGTCTATAACGCGCCAACCAAAGATACGCAGTTCATCCTGCACGATGTTCTGAAAGTCTCGCAGTCGGATATCCCCGGCTATGATGAACTGGAGGCCGAGTTTACCGGCGCGGTTCTGGAAGAAGCGGGCAAAGTTGCCACCAATGTGTTGCACCCGCTGAACGTGGTTGGCGACATCGAAGGGTGCCGGTTGGAAAACGGGATTGTGTACACCCCAACAGGTTTCAAAGATGCCTTCGAGCAGATGAAAGAAGGCGGCTGGACTGGCCTCGACATGCCGGAAGAGTATGGCGGCCAGAACATGCCTTATGTGATGGGTACTGCGGTGGGCGAAATGTTCTCGGGCGCGAACCAGGCGTTTGTGATGTATCAGGGCCTGACCCACGGCGCAGCCTCGGCAATCCTCGCGCATGGTTCGGATGAGCAAAAGAACACGTACCTGCCCAACATGGTCAGCTGCGAATGGACCGGCACCATGAACCTGACCGAACCGCATTGCGGTACCGATCTGGGCCTGATGCGCACCAAGGCGGAACCTCAGGGCGACGGTAGCTACAAGATTTCCGGTCAGAAAATCTTTATCTCGGCGGGCGATCACGACATGGCCGACAACATCATTCACCTGGTGCTGGCCAAAATTCCAGGCGGACCCGAGGGCATCAAAGGTGTGTCGCTGTTTATTGTCCCGAAGTTTATCGTGAACGAAGACGGTACTCCGGGCGAGCGGAATGGTGTTTCGGTCGGCAAGATCGAGGAAAAGATGGGCATCCACGGCAATTCGACCTGCGTCATGAACTATGACGAGGCCACCGGCTGGCTGCTGGGCGACGAGCACAAAGGCATGCGCGCCATGTTCACGATGATGAACGAAGCGCGTCTGGGTGTGGGCATGCAAGGCCTGTCCCAGGCCGAGGCAGCGTATCAAAACGCCGTCGAATACGCCAAAGACCGCCTGCAGGGCCGCGACGTAACAGGTGTGAAGAACCCGGATGGCCCGGCCGATCCGCTGATCGTGCACCCGGACATCCGCCGCAACCTGATGGATCAGAAAAGCTTCACCGAGGGCGCACGTGCGTTCATCCTGTGGGGCGCGACCATGATCGACAAGGCGCACCGCTCGGGTGACAAGGATGCGGACGGGCTGATCTCGCTGCTGACGCCGGTCATCAAGGGCTTCCTGACGGATGAAGGCTACGACATGACCGTTCAGGCGCAGCAGGTCTATGGCGGTCATGGCTACATCGAAGAATGGGGCATGTCGCAATACACCCGCGACGCCCGTATCGCGATGATCTACGAAGGGGCAAACGGCGTTCAGGCGTTGGATCTTGTTGGCCGGAAGCTGGCGCAGGATGGCGGCAAGCATGTCATGGCGTTCTTTGAGATGGTTAAAACCTTCTGCAAGGAAAATGCCGGCAAGGATGAAGCTTATGACAAAGCGTTCATCGAACCGCTGAAGGCCGCGTCCAAGGACCTGCAGGCCGCTGGCATGTATTTCATGCAGGAAGGCATGAAGAACCCTAACAACGCGCTGTCCGGTTCGTATGACTTCATGCACATGTTTGGTCATGTTTGCCTGGGCCTGATGTGGGCTCAGATGGCGAAAGCCGCTCGCGAAGCGCTGGATGGTGGCGCCTCGGACAAAGAGTTCTACGAGACCAAGATCAATACCGGTCGCTTCTACATGGCCCGTCGCCTGCCCGCGACAGCCATGCATTTGGCGCGCATCCAAACCGGAGCGGACACGGTAATGGCGCTGGACGCAGCGAACTTCTGATCTCAGTGTGGGCTCGGGCGTCGTAGCCCGAACCCACCCTTGGAGGAGACAAGATGCCAAAACGCTTTCGCCTGACCCGCCGCTTTCCCGTCGCCATGACCGAGGATGGCTATCGCAAACTCCGCGGATTCGCGCGAGAGGCGGGATTGGATGAAGGTGAGGCTTTGTCGTTCCTGTTCGAGAATTTCAATAGCGTGATTGATCACGAGAACCTGACGCACAGATTGCGCATCTTCAACTCCGAGCTGGACGCAAGAAAGCGCTGAACGCGCAATACGCCTTGGGAGGGGCGCCCAAATGACCATCAAACTGCATTGCTTCGGTGAAAGCGGAAACAGCTACAAAGCCGCTCTGGCGCTTGAGATGTCAGGTCTGGAGTGGGAGGCGGTCTTTGTCGACTTTTTCAACGGCGCAACGCGCACCCCTGAATTCCGGGCCGAAGTGAACGAAATGGGCGAAGCACCCGTACTGGTCGATGGCGATTTTCGCACCAGTCAGTCTGGGGCAATCCAGGCCTATGTCACCGAGAAGTCGGGCAAATTCGGCGGCAAGGATCGTGATGAGAACTACGAGATTTTCCGATGGGTTCTGTGGGACAATCACAAGCTTAGCTCAATGGCCGGGCTGACCCGTTTCCTGATCAACTTCCTGCCCGAAAAGCACCGCAACCCGGATGTGATCGCGTTCAATCAGGGTCGCCTTAAGGCTGCTTATCAGACACTGAACGCCCATCTTGAAGGCCGCGACTGGATCGTTGGTGACGGCGTGACCAATGCTGATATCAGCTGCTGCGGCTACCTCTATTATCCCGAACCATTTGGCTTTGATCGCGCCGACTGGCCCAACATCGATGCCTGGCTGACGCGCCTTAGCGAACAGCCCGGTTGGAAACACCCCTACGACCTGATGCCCGGCAACCCGTCGGATCGAGCTTAAGGAGAAGACCCCATGACCGAAGCCTATATCTATGACGCCCTGCGCACTCCGCGCGGCAAGGGCCGCAAGGATGGCAGCCTGCACGAGGTAACCTCGGTGCGCCTGTCCGCCCTGACCCTGAACGCAATGAAAGAGCGCAATAATCTGGAAGGTCACGCCGTTGAAGACGTGATCTGGGGCAACGTCACGCAGGTGATGGAGCAAGGCGGCTGTCTGGCGCGCTCGGCAGTTCTGGCTTCGGATCTAGATGAATCGATCCCCGGTCTGGCGATCAACCGTTTCTGCGCCTCGGGCATGGAAGCTGTGAACTTGGCGGCAAACCAGGTCAAAGGCGGCGCGGGTGAAGCCTATATCGCAGGTGGTGTCGAGATGATGGGCCGCGTGGCCATGGGTAGCGACGGTGCGGCGATTGCCGTTGACCCGTCTTTGGCGATGGAAACCTATTTTGTGCCGCAAGGTATCTCGGCTGACATAATCGCAACTGAATATGGGTTCAGCCGCGATGATGCGGATGCTCTGGCCGTTGAATCCCAAAAACGCGCAGCAGCGGCTTGGGAAGACAACCGGTTTGAAAAGTCGGTGATCACCATCAAAGATCAGAACGGTCTGACAATTCTGGACCGCGACGAGTACATGCGTCCCGGCACAGACATGCAGTCGCTTGGCGCGCTGAACCCGTCTTTCGCAATGATGGGTGAGCAGATGCCGGGCTTCGACAAGGTGGCGATGATCAAATACCCGCATCTTGAGCGGATCAACCACATACACCACGCGGGCAACAGCTCGGGCATCGTGGACGGTGCGGCCGCTGTGCTGATCGGTAATAAGGAGTTCGGCGAGAAATACGGCCTGAAGCCGCGCGCGCGCATCAAGGCAACTGCCAAGATCGGCACTGATCCGACCATAATGCTGACCGGTCCGGTTCCGGTGACTGAGAAAATTCTGGCCGACAACGGAATGAAAATCGGTGATCTGGACCTTTTCGAAGTGAACGAAGCCTTCGCCTCGGTCGTGCTGCGCTTCCAGCAGGCGTTTGATGTTGATCCGGCGCTGGTTAACGTCAACGGCGGCTCGATCGCGATGGGTCACCCGCTGGGTGCAACCGGCGCGATGATTATCGGTACGCTGCTGGACGAGTTGGAGCGTCAGGACAAGGAAACCGGTCTGGCCACGCTCTGCATCGCATCCGGTATGGGTGCGGCAACAATTATCGAGCGCGTCTGATGCCCAAACTGGATCTTTCTCAGATACCGTTCAAAGGCGGTTCATCTTACCCCGGTAAGCTAGCCGAGGCCACCGCGGGTCGTTTTGTCCAGCGCGTCGGAGATGCAGGCGGGCTGACCCAATACGGGGTCAACATCGTACGTTTGGAACCCTCAGGGCTATCCTCGCTGCGCCATTACCACATGGAGCAGGACGAGTTTGCCATCATGCTCAGCGGCAAATGCATGCTGATCGATGATGATGGCGAGCATGAGATGCTGCCTGGTGACTGCGCCGCTTGGCCTGCAGGTGAGGCCAATGGCCATCACCTTGTGAACAAAACCGACACGCCTGCAACCTTTCTGGTGGTGGGCACCCGGACCCCGACCGAGACCGGCTATTACAGCGATATAGACATGATGGTGAAAGATGATGAGAACGGATTCTCTTTCACTCGCAAGGATGGCAGCCCGCTGACGGCTGACCAGATTGGAGATGACAATGACTGATTTCACTCTCAGCAAAGACGCCGATGGCGTCGCCTTCATCACCTGGGACGTTCCCGGCAAATCCATGAACGTCCTGTCGCGCGAGGCCTTCACTCTGGTCGGTGATCTGATCGATCAGGCGCTGGCGGATGATGAGATCAAGGGCATCGTTATCACCAGTGGAAAAGAAGGGTCGTTTGCAGGCGGCATGGACTTGAGCACGCTCGCCACGATCCGACAGGAGGCCGGCGACGAACCCGCGCAGGCACTGTTCGATTTCGTCATGAGTGGCCATAACATCTTACGTCGGCTGGAACTGGCAGGCATGGACCCCAAGTCCAAAAAAGGCGGCAAGCCGGTCGCCTGTGCCATCAACGGCACCTGCGCAGGGATCGGGACCGAGATCGCATTGGCCTGTCATCACCGTGTGATGACCAGCAATCCGAAATCCAAGATCGGCCTGCCTGAGATTCTGCTGGGTATCTTCCCCGGTGGAGGCGGCACCATGCGCTACAGCCGTATGGTCGGCGCAATGGCGGCGGCACCCGTCTTGCTTGAAGGCAAGATGATGGACCCGAAGAAGGCCAAAGGCGCGCAATTGATCGACGCGGTGGCGGATGATCCGGTTGCGGCAGCCAAGGAATGGGTACTGAACGCCAAGGAAGCCGATCTGGTAAAGCCGTGGGATGCCAAGGGCTACAAGATGCCCGGCGGCGCTCCCTACCACCCCGCCGGTTTCATGACCTTCGTGGGCGCAAGCGCCATGGTGAACGGCAAGACCCAAGGTGCCTTCCCGGCACCCAAGGCTCTACTGAGTTCGATCTATGAAGGCGCGCTGGTTGACTTCGACACCGCCTTGAAGATTGAGGCGCGCTGGTTCACCAATGTGCTCATGAACCCGTCCTCGTCGGCGATGATCCGGTCGCTGTTTCTGAACAAGGAGGCGCTGGAGAAAGGCGCAGTGCGGCCCAAGGACGTGCCCGATCAGCGGGTCAAGAAGATCGGCGTTCTGGGTGCCGGCATGATGGGGGCTGGTATCGCGCTAGTCTCGGCACAGGCCGGGATGGAGGTCGTTCTGATCGACCGCGATCAGGCGGCTGCCGACAAGGGCAAAGCCTATAGCGAAAGCTACATGGATAAAGGGATCAAACGCGGCAAAGCGACGGCTGAGAAGAAAGAAGCCCTGTTGGCCCGTATCACCGCCACGCCCGATCTGGAGCACCTGAAAGGCTGCGACCTGATCATCGAAGCGGTGTTCGAAGACCCCGGCGTCAAGGCTGAAATGACCAAGAAGGTTGAGGCGATCATCCCCGAGGATTGCATCTTTGCGTCGAACACCTCGACCCTACCGATCACAGATCTGGCCAAGGCCAGCGTACGGCCCGAGCAATTCATTGGCATCCACTTCTTCTCACCGGTCGAGAAGATGTTCCTGGTTGAAATCATCAAAGGCAAGGAAACCGGTGATCGTGCTGTCGCCAAGGCGCTGGACTATGTGCGCCAAATCCGCAAGACACCGATCGTGGTCAATGACGCGCGCTTCTTCTACGCCAACCGCTGCATTATTCCGTACATCAACGAAGGTCTGCGGATGATCACCGAAGGCGTCAGCCCTGTTCTGATCGACAATGCGGCGCGTCAGTTGGGCTTCCCCGTAGGACCCATTCAGCTGAACGACGAAACCTCGATTGACCTGGGGGCCAAGATCGCCCGCGCTACTAAGGCAGCTATGGGCAACGCTTACCCGGAAAATCCGGGCGATGATCTGATCTTTTGGATGGAAGAACAAGGTCGTCTGGGTCGCAAGGCCAATGCAGGATTCTTCGACTATGACGACAAGGGCAAACGCGTCGAGTATTGGAAGGGCCTGCAGGACAAATACCCACATGCCGCAAACCAGCCCGACCTGATCGAAGTGCAGGAACGTCTGATGTTCGCGCAGGTTCTGGAAGCCGTCCGTGCGCTGGAAGAAGGTGTTCTGGAAGATATCCGCGAGGGCGACGTGGGTGCGATCCTTGGCTGGGGCTTTGCCCCGTGGTCCGGTGGCCCGCTCAGCTGGTTGGACATCATTGGTACGCCCTACGCCGCCGAACGCTGCGATCAACTTACCGAAGCCTATGGTGAGCGCTTTACCTGCCCGCCGCTGCTGCGCGAGATGGCGGAAAAAGGTCAGAGCTTCTATGGCCGCTTCAACCCCGAAGCACAGGCCGCCTGAACAATGACAGCAGGCGCATGAGCCCATGCGCCTGCTTCATACTCAAACACCTACTATTGCAGCTGCCATTCAGGCCGCAGGAACAGCGCAGGCATATTGGGCCGCCCCGGTCGCCCGGGTCGACGTACGCCCAATGCCGGTCGGATCGGGAAAATTGGCTCTTGCGGAATGGGTGCAGGTAACGCGGCCAACGGGTTGGTCAAAGCCGAAAGGTTCCCTTTGCCGGTCACGGCCTCGATCAGAAGATCGGCGTGTTCGGCATCTGCGACTTCATAAAACTCCGGGTTTCGACTTGAACCGGTATTCATGCGACCGGACGGGCAATAAGCCTGAAATCCGCCCTCGATAAAAACCAGCTCATCCTCGTCAAAGAATAATGACGTGACATCGAATGACTGCGCAGGCGTGCTGGACTCAATACGCCCCACCCCGCTGAGCGTTCGAGCTGGAATGATCGAGACCCCCTCGATTCCGACGCCAAGCTTGCCTTGATCCAACGCCATACCTTGTTCCGGCATCAGCCAAACAGGACGCCCATTGTATGCTGCTCGGGATGGCACAAGGATCGGCAGATGCTCGGGCCGACGCTCGTCTCCAGCCACAACAATGCGGTCGACGCAAACGCGTCTCAGTTCTTTGAACCCATGGTCCCGTGTCCGCACCAGATCACCTGCAACCAGTCTTTCGACCCGTTTCCAGCCCCCTGTTGTGGACACTTTGGTTCCGTGCAGCAATCCCCCACGACGCGCTGATGCGGCCCGTCCCACAAAGGCCTGTCGGCCTTTAACTTCACGTTTCGAATACCCCGAAACACTCACTAACTCTAACACGTGCCGTCCCCCTGTTGGCACCTTCAAACAACTCAGAAGGTCTTAGAGTTGTGCCTCAATTTGACTTAGTTTTGCCACATTTGTGGCCAAATTAGGTCAGTTTCGCCGCAATTTACTGGTTTTCAATAAACAAATCAGTATTCCGAACGGGCTTTGATCTGCATCTCGAAACGATACTATGACGGATACAAGCCGATTCTATTCCGTTCTTACTGCGCCGCCTGCTGTAGCGAGGATATCCGCCGCTCCCGCCACCCAAGCAGCACTCCGGCAGAGGCGATCATGCCAATGCCGATGATTTGCATCTGCCCGACGGACTGCCCAAACGCCACCCAGGCAAAGAGCGGGCCAAATATCATGACCGAGTATTCAAAGACTGCGACATATGATGGCTCACCCAGTTGATAGGCTTTGATCAGCATGAAAACGGCAATTGTTGAGCCCACGGCCTGAACCACAACCCAAGGTAACGCGTCTTGCATCGGCCAAACCCAACCGCGCATCGCAAAGCCATCCGGCCCGACTGGCACGCCAACCGGATACAGGGCAAGCCAGATCAGTCCGACTGCCCCTGCAAGCCCCAGCGTGACAACCATCGCCGCAAGCAGCGCAACAGTGCTTTCGTCCGAACAGTGGGTACGCGTTACAACAGCGCTGAGTGCGTAAAAGAAGCCACCAGCGACTGGCAGTAGCGTCTTTACGTCAAATGATGTCGGGTCCGGCTGCAATACGCACAGAATTCCCGAAAACCCCAATAAAACAGCCACGATCCGCCAGGGACCTATGCGCTGCTTCAACAAAAGGGCCGAAATCAACAGCACGAATATCGGCGATGTGAATAACCCGGCAAGCGCCTGAGCGATGGGCATCAATGCCAGCGCGCTGAAATAGAAAAGCATTGCCAGCGTGATCAACACGCTGCGCACCGCGACGACACCAATCCGCCGGGGCCTCAAGGTGCCCATACCCAATATCGACAACACCGCGATCAGCGGCAGCATCAGTAAGGCGCGACTTAGGTGAAACTGCCATAGCCCCACGCTCTCGGCCACGCGGATCACGAAATTGTCGATCACGCCGATAATGGACATGGCCGCAACCATCAGCAACGACGCCATGATTGAATGGGTTTGTTGTTGTGACTGCATCCGCGCCTCTGCCCTTAATCAGCCCGTTCTGGCCGAAACTTACCCGGCACACTCAGCACATTTCACAAACACTGCGCAACAGGTTTGCGCCGCTGGTTTTCGCCATGCTAAGCTTGGCGCAAAATAATATTCGAGCAGCATTACCCGATGACCGCACTCAAACAGTACCAGCGGATCGAAGCCACCGGTCTGTGGCGTCCCTCGCCCAATGAGCAACGGCGCGAAGTAGTCGTATCGATTGGTGAAGCCACTCTGACGATTTCTGACTTCAATGACAGCGCGCTGACCCATTGGTCGCTGGCGGCGCTAGAGCGACAAAACCCCGGAACCTACCCTGCAATATTCAATCCCGACGGCGATCCCGGCGAAACACTGGAGCTTGCAGAATCTGAAACCACAATGATCGAAGCAATTGACCGGCTGCAGCGCGCGATCGACCGTGCCAGACCACATCCCGGACGGCTGCGCTGGCTCAGCGTTGTAGGGGTTGTTCTGGCGGTCTTGGCAGTGCTTTTGTTTTGGCTACCCAGCGCACTGCAGCGCCATGTTGTTTCGGTAGTGCCAGAGGTCAAGCAACAAGAAATCGGCGATGCAATCCTGCAGCGGATCGAAAGGGTGTCAGGCAAGGCTTGCTCTTCGCCTGATGCGCAAGCGTCGCTGGATCAGCTGGCGCGCCGCACCGGTGTCCGCCAAATCGTGATCCTACCAGCAGGTCTGCCTGACAGCCTGAGCCTGCCGGGTGGAACCGTGCTGCTAAACCGGGCACTGGTCGAAGATCACGAAGACCCAGCCGTTGCCGCCGGATACATCATAGCTGCGCGCGCGCGGGCAACTCAGCAGGAACCGCTGGACGATCTGTTGGACCGTACAGGCCCGAGTGCCGCATTTCGGTTGCTGACCACCGGCGAATTGACGCCCGAGATCGTGGACACCTACACCGAGCAGGTTCTATCCGGTCCACAGCCGCAGCTAAGCGATGACGTGCTGCTCGCGGTTTTTGCACAGACCGCTCTGCCCTCGACCCCATACGCCTATGCGATTGATATCACAGGCGAGTCCGTTCTTGGATTGATAGAAGCCGATCCGATGGCGGGTCGTACTTTGGAACAGGTACTGCCCGACCGCGATTGGGTCCGGCTACAGAATATCTGCGGGCAATAGCACCTATTTGGTCCCGAACATCCGATCCCCGGCGTCACCTAGTCCAGGCATAATGTAACCCTTTGAGTTCAGTTCACGATCCAGCGCGGCCGTGACGATTTTGACATCCGGGTGCGCCTCTTTCATGCGCGCGACGCCCTCGGGGGCAGCCAGCAGGCACAGAAAGCGGATATCTTTCGCCCCCTGCTCTTTCAGCAAATCAATGGCCGCAGCCGAGCTGTTGCCGGTTGCCAGCATCGGATCAACAGCAATGACCAAACGGTCCGTCAAACCCTCGGGAGCTTTGAAATAGTATTGGACCGGCTTCAGCGTCTCTTCATCCCGATAAAGCCCCACGAACCCCACTCGGGCAGAGGGGATCAGCTCCAGCACGCCGTCCAACATCCCGTTTCCAGCCCGCAGGATCGATACCAGCGCCAATTTCTTGCCCGCCAGAATGGGAGCGTCCATTTCTTCCATCGGGGTTTCGATATGGCGGGTGGTCAGCGGCATCTCGCGGGTGACCTCATAAGCCAGCAAAAGCGTGATCTCGCGCAGCAACTGCCGGAACACAGCGGTTGAGGTGCCTTTGTCCCGCATGAGCGTCAATTTGTGCTGCACCAGTGGGTGGTCGACGACGGTCAGGTGATCGCTCATGATGTCTCCAGTCTTTTCTTGACCCGCGCGCGGGTCTCTTCATCGCAAAAGGCCGCGTTCAGGGCTGTTTCATTCAGGGCAGCAAAATCTTCGGCTTGCCAGCCGAACGCTGCATTCAGCATCTCATATTCGCGCCGCATCGTGGTATGAAAAAACGGCGGATCGTCAGTGGATACCGTGACGTTGACGCCTGCATCACGCAATTTAGCGATGGGATGTGCGGCAAAATCAGGAAACAGGCCCAGTACCACGTTTGAACCCGGGCAGACCTCAAGCGTTATGCCCCGGTCAACTAACTCGTACACAAGATCCGGGTCTTCGATGGCGCGGACGCCATGGCCTATGCGCTCGACCCCCAAATCACGGACGGCATCCCGAACACTCTCTGGACCGCCAAATTCACCGGCATGGGTCGTCAATCGCAACCCAGCCTCGCGCGCGCAGTCAAAGGCCCATTTGAAATCGCCCTGCGTTCCGACGGATTCGTTGCCGCCCATACCAAATCCGGTAATCCAGTCACCTGCGGTTTCAGCCGCACAATGGGCGCTGGCCTTGGCTTGCTCGGGTCCAAAATGGCGCACGCAGGTGATGACACCACGCAGGGTGATCCCGAATTTGCGCTCGGCCTCGTCTGCGGCGTCCTGAATCGCAGTCAGGTAATCCTTCCATGCATGCAAATCGCCACCGCCGCAGAAATCCGGGCTAAGGAATGTTTCGGAATACACCACACCATTCGCGGCGCTCTCTTCCAGAATGGCCAGCGTTAGGCGGCGGAAATCTTCAGGTGTTTTCAGCACCTCGCACGCAGCCTCATAAACGCTAAGGAAATGGGCAAAGTCGCGGAAATCATAAGAGCCGTCGGGTTTGAATATCCCGCTCAGGTCCACTCGTTTCTCATGGGCCAGTTGGCGTATGAAGCTAGGCGGAGCGGCGCCTTCATGGTGCAAATGTAATTCGATCTTAGGCAGGTCAGCGACTGTCATATAAAAGTCCTTCCCGGCCCTTGCACCGGTATGTTCAGGTGGTGCGCGATACTGGCGGCGATATCGGCAAAGTTCACGGGACCGATCTCGCCCATGCCCTGCCCTGCGATCAGCACGGGCACTTGTTCACGGGTGTGGTCAGTGCCGCTCCAACTGGGGTCGTTGCCGTGGTCTGCGGTCAATAGCATCAGATCACCGGGGCGCAGTTTTTGTAGGATCGCGCCAATTTCACGATCGAACCATTCCAGCGCACGGGCATAGCCGCTGATATCGCGCCGATGGCCATACAGACTGTCGAACTCGACAAAGTTTGCAAATGTCAGACTGCCCTCTTCCGCCTCATCAACGAGGTCCGAAAGGTGGTGCATCAACTCTGCGTCCGAACCCTTTAGCAGCGTGTCGATCCCCTGCATTGAAAATATATCGCCAATCTTGCCCACCGCATGCACACGGCGACCGGCATCCTGTGCCCAATTCGTAAGAACGGGTTCAGGTGGAACTATGGCAAAATCCTTGCGGTTGGTTGTCCGGGTGAACCCCTTTTCGGGCGTTCCGACAAACGGCCGGGCGATAACGCGGCCCACTTTCATCTCGTGCAATCGCGGCGCAAGGGTGCGGCACATATCCAGCAGGCGGTCGAGCCCAAAGCTGTCTTCATGGGCGGCAATCTGGAATACGCTATCGGCAGACGTGTAGCAGATCGGCCAGCCGGTACGTATATGCTCGCCCCCCAGTTCTGAGATGATCGTCGTCCCCGAGGCATGGCGATTGCCCAAAATACCGTCGGTCCCTGCGGCCTTGGCAGCGGCTATACTTAGGGTTTCGGGAAATGCGGGTCGGGTGTCCGGGAAATAGTGCCAATCCCATGGCACTGGCAAACCTGCCAGTTCCCAATGCCCCGAAGGCGTATCCTTGCCGGGTGAGTGTTCGCGGGCGCAACCCCAAAGCCCCGTGGGCGCAGCCTCAAGCCCCGGCGTCGGTACGCCCGAGGCCAGACGGGTCGCCGCCCCCAGCCCCAAGGCATCCAGGTTGGGCAGTTGCAACGGTCCGCTCCGCCCTTCTTCCGCGCGCCCCTCGGCACAAGCTTGTGCTATGTGGGCCACTGTGTTCGCGCCCGTATCAGGTTTGGACCCGTTGAAAAAACGATCGGCATCCGGCGCGCCGCCGATACCCACCGAGTCCATCACCACCAGGAAAGCGCGGCTCATGCGCTGATCCTTTCATGGATTTGAGGCGGTTGTACTACCGGTTCGTCACTCAGCGAAATAGCATCCAGTACCACCGCCGCAGCCCTTTGCGCCGCATCTTCCCGCCCCGCATGAACAACCGCCAACGGAGCGCCTTTGGTCACCTTATCTCCGACCCTCAGAATGCCCGACAAGCCAACCGCCGGATCAATCTCATCGCTCTCGATCTGGCGCCCACCGCCTAGGGCCACGACTGCGAGGCCCAGCGCCTCGCCATCAATAGACGAGATATATCCGCCATGCGGAGCATGAACTTCCCGGATCACATTGGCCTCCGGCAAAAACCGATCCCATGTGTCAACGAAATGCACCGGTCCACCCACGGCAGCCATCATGCGTCCGAACCGTTCGGCTGCACGACCATCGCGGATCACTTGGGTTATTCTGGTGTTCCCTTCCTCTGCCGTTGCGCACATACCGGCATCCGCCATGAGAACGCCCCCCAACTCGGCCGAGATTTCCGCCAAAGGTGATCCCTGCCCGCTGGTCAAAGCTTTCATCACCTCGGCCACTTCCAGCGCATTGCCAAGTGCGGAAGCGAGGGGCTGGCTCATGTCGGTGATCACTGCGGATGTACGGCAACCAGCGGCATTAGCCGTTTCGGTCAAGGCCTGCGCCAAATTGCGTGCCTCATCGAGTGTCTTCATGAACGCGCCGCTGCCCACCTTAACGTCCAGAACCAACGCATCCGGGCTAGCCGCCAGCTTCTTGGACAGGATTGATGCCGTAATCAGGTCAAGGCTCTCCACCGTCGCCGTCACATCGCGAACCGCATACAGCCGCTTGTCCGCAGGGGCGATCTGGCCCGTTGCCCCCACGATGGCTGCCCCGGTGTCTTTCAGCACTTGCGTCAGTCGCGCCTGCCCGATCTGAGTGGTCACTCCCGGTATGGCCTCGAGCTTGTCCAGAGTGCCCCCGGTATGGCCCAGACCACGCCCCGAGATCATCGGCACATACGCCCCGCATTCCGCCAAAGCCGGGGCAAGCAGCAGGCTGACGCAATCGCCGACCCCACCGGTCGAATGCTTATCGACAACCGGCCCGTCCAATTCCCACGTCAGCACCTCGCCGCTGTCGCGCATGGCAACAGTCAAATCAGCCCGCCCATTGGCCCCCAGACCGCCCATACAGACAGCCATTGCAAAGGCCCCGGCCTGCGCGTCACTGACGCCACCATCGGCCAGGCCTTGCGCGAACCACATTAGTTCGTCGCCGGTTGGTACTTCCTGACGGCGAAGTTTGGCGATGATCGAGCGCGCATCCATGAAGTCAGACATCCTCCATATGCGACGCGTCGAACGCACCCGGCAATAGATCGGCAATCGTGGTTTTGGTTTCCAGACCATCAACCGTCGCCATTGTAACGACCACATCCCCGTTTCCGAACTCGGCCAGTTTCTGACGGCATCCACCACATGGGGGCACCGGCTGCGGGCTGCTGGCGACCACGTAGACCTCGGTCAGTTCTTTTTCACCAGCGGCGACCATTGCCGCGATTGCCCCGGCCTCGGCGCACGTACCTTCGGGGTAAGCAATATTTTCGACATTGCAGCCAAAATAGATCACACCTGAACTGGACCGGATCGCCGCCCCGACCTTGAAATTCGAATAAGGCGCGTGGGCATTTTCCCGAACGGCCAAAGCTGCATCTTTCAAAGACATGGCGAATCCCAATTTTTGATCATCTGGTCAGAATATCATACCCTACTGGAAAGCGACGGGGGAATTGAAGCCCCCTTGACGCCATTATCCACTTCTTCTTGGCCCTAACCCAACGTCGTGTTGAAGGTCCCCGGCAAAGTCACCTCAAGCAGTTCCATATCCTGCGAGGGGTCTGACAGCCGTGTTCGCATTCCCGGCGGGATGACGAAGGCATCGCCCTGTTCCAACCGATAGGGCTCCCGCCCTTCACCCTCAAGAGTCACCTCGCCGGTCATCACGAAGGTAAAGTGTATGTCGGTGTCGTGGCTGGCCCATTGAGGGTTACCCTCGCCCCGGCGCACGACCTGAACGCCCGCCACGCCTTTGGTATTCTCGGCAATCGTCGTGTCACGGCAGATGTAACCGGGCAAGCGGAATGGCACCCAGTCGGCATCATTGGCTTGATTGTAAACGAACCGCTGCCCATCCCATTCCCGATCCGGACGGAAATGCGGGGTGGGCAGTTCCATCTCATGATCAATCTCCGTGACATGCTCGGCTGGGACACCAATCTCGATCACCTGAACGTTGTCTGACGCTTCCAGCACGCGGTGGCGGATTTCAGGCGGCTGAATAAAGCAATCGCCTGCCGTCAGGCGCATCTTGTCGCCCTGATCTTCGTAGACCACATCGACCCAGCCGTGGATGCAGAAGATCAGCTGAAATCCGACTTTGTGGAAATGCACCATATCGGGCACAGGACCGCCATCTGGGATACGTATATGGCTGGCGATAATCGATCCGCCCAGCCGGTCCGGCACGAGATCGCGATAATGCATCCCTGCCCGTCCAATGATCCACGGCGCCTGATCCTTGAGCCTACGGACAACAAAAGAGTGGACCGTATCCGGCATGATCAGCGGCGGGTTCAACTCGTCAATCTCGATCCGGGTGCCGTTTGGGGCTACAAGACTTCGTTGACCTTCTGCAAAACCATCTGGATCGGATGTCAGAATGCGCAACGTTCCCGCCGCTTCAGCTGCATCTTTCTCGATCCGCAAGCGCAGACCGTGACCAGAGAACACGGCAACCCGAGGGTCATCTGCCGGATAGATCATATCCATCCGCATCCCCAGTACCTTGGTATAAAACGGGATATCGTTGCGCAGTTCCTGCGTCGGCAGTCGGATTTCAGCGCGCGTGAGGGAGTCGCCGGTATTGCTGGTCATTCTGTTTCTCTTCGGATTTTGGTTTTGGCCATCCGATCAGAACAGCAGCCAAAATGCCAATCGAAAAGTACATCTCCAGCGTTTCTTCCATCACGAACAAACGTGTAACCATCGCAACCGAAAGGTATTCGTCGAACAATCCGCTGATTTCCTCAAGAAGCTGAGCCAGCACCGCAACACTTCCGGCCAGGAAAAAAATCATCAGAAAAGGCGCGCGGATTTTAAGTGCCTTAATTCCGTTCGGTATCCCATGCCAGAGCAAACCACCAATGACGATCGCAGCCAAAACGATCCTTACTGCAGTCACATCAAGCAATAAATCAACCCAGTTTAGCACCACGAAAGGCGCGCTGCCTTCTGTGTACACCTCCGCCTCCAATTCGCGCTCGGCCAACAGCAGGCAGACCACCGCGATGTAAAGCCGCGAGACGCCTCGGAAGCGTACCAACGCGACCAAACCGGCAGCCAGTAACGCAGAGGCCGATATCGTCTCAATCAACCCGCCTTCTTGGATGAAAGTTGCTGCCGGTTGGTGCCAAATCACAACTACGCAAAGAAATGAAACCGCCGAAATAAGCACAACAAAGAAGACATTCCGATTGGCACCAATCCTGATTGAAGGGTTGGCAAATTGCGCACTAGCACAAGCTTTGTCTTCATGACGCATGATAAGGTCCGCCGCTTCTGGTGTCCGTCAGGTTCCCCGGAATTGGCTGTACATAAAAACGATGCAGCAACTCTCAACCAACGTTTCGTTAACGTATCCGTGAGGCCTGTCTCTGACTGCGGTCCGAGGCGACATAGCCAAGCGCTGAGAAATAGTTTAACCATCAAACGAATATTGGAACGGAGTTGTATTACCGATGTCTGACACACCGAACCTGAGACAGGCCGCGCTTGACTATCATGCGCATCCAAAGCCCGGAAAGCTTGAGATCAAGGCAACCAAACCAATGGCAAATGGTCGGGACCTTGCGCGGGCATATTCGCCAGGCGTCGCCGAAGCCAGTCTTGAGATAAAGGACAACGCCGCCAATGCTGAGAAATACACGGCCCGCGGCAATCTTGTTGCGGTTGTGTCAAACGGCACCGCAGTTCTAGGCCTTGGGAATATAGGCGCATTGGCCTCGAAACCGGTGATGGAAGGCAAGGCCGTCCTGTTCAAAAAGTTCGCAGGCATCGATTGCTTTGATATCGAGGTGGATCAGCCTGACCCAGAAAAGCTGGCAGATATCGTCTGCGCCCTGGAACCTACTTTTGGCGCGATCAACCTTGAAGATATCAAGGCACCGGATTGTTTTATTGTCGAAAAACTGTGCCGGGAACGGATGAACATCCCGGTGTTTCATGACGATCAGCACGGCACGGCAATCGTTGTTGGTGCCGCAGCTAAGAACGCCCTATATGTGGCAGGAAAGAGCTTCGAGGATATCAAAGTAGTTTCGACCGGCGGCGGTGCTGCCGGGATCGCCTGCCTCAGCATGTTGGTGAAGCTCGGCGTCAAACGCGAGAATATCTGGCTCTGCGACATTCACGGGTTGGTCTATGAAGGTCGCGCCGAGGATATGAACCCGCACAAGGATCAGTTTGCGCAGAAAACCGATCTGCGCACTCTGGATGATGTGATCGGAGGTGCTGATCTGTTTCTGGGGCTGAGCGGACCAAATGTGCTCAAGCCTGAGATGGTCGAGAAGATGGCCAAAACCCCGATCATCTTTGCGCTGGCCAACCCCACTCCGGAAATCCTGCCACAGGCGGCGCGCGAAGTTGCCCCTGACGCGATCATTGCGACCGGTCGCAGCGACTTTCCGAACCAAGTGAACAACGTGTTGTGCTTCCCGTTTATCTTCCGAGGTGCCCTGGACGTAGGTGCGACTGAAATCAACGACGAGATGCAGATCGCCTGCGTCGACGGCATCGCCGACATGGCCCGCGCGACGACCAGCGCCGAAGCCGCGGCGGCCTATAAGGGTGAGCAGCTGACTTTTGGTCCAGATTACCTGATCCCAAAACCCTTCGACCCGCGCCTCGTTGGGGTCGTTTCCTCATCGGTTGCACAGGCTGCTATGAAGAGCGGGGTCGCAAAACGACCCATTGATGACCTCGAAGCCTATAAAGAACGCCTGAACCAGACCGTGTTCAAATCTGCACTGTTGATGCGGCCAGTGTTCGAAGCCGCAGCCGTCGCATCGCGTAGAATTGTCTTCGCAGAAGGGGAGGACGAGCGTGTTTTAAGGGCTGCGCAAGCGATATTGGAAGAAACCACGGAAACCCCGATCCTGATCGGGCGACCGGACGTGATCAGCGCACGGTGCGAAAGGCTAGGCCTGACAGTACGACCGGGGCAGGATTTTCAAATCGTGAACCCTCAGGACGATCCCCGTTACTACGATTATTGGAATTCGTACCATCAAATAATGCAGCGTCGGGGGGTCACTCCGGATCTGGCCAAGGCCATCATGCGCACCAACAACACCGCCATTGCAGCAATCATGGTGCATCGCGGTGAGGCGGACAGCATGATCTGTGGCACTTTTGGTGAGTATCGCTGGCATCTTAACTATGTCGAACAGGTTTTGGATGATGGCGATTTGCGCCCGCATGGCGCGCTTTCGCTGATGATTCTGGAAGATGGCCCTCTGTTCATTGCAGACACGCATGTAAGACAATTGCCGACACCAGAAGAACTTGCCGAATCCACCATTGGAGCTGCTCGTCACGTGCGGCGGTTCGGGTTGGAACCCAAGATCGCATTTTGTTCGCAATCGCAATTCGGCAATCAGGCCGAGGGATCAGGCAAGCGGCTGCGGGCTGCGCTTGAGATTCTCGATTCCGAGCCACGCGACTTCAGCTATGAAGGCGAGATGAACCTTGATCTGGCTTTGGATCCTGAATTGCGTGCACGTATCTTCCCGAACTCGCGTTTGGAAGGCTCTGCAAATGTCCTGATCTTCGCCCATGCGGATGCGGCAAGCGGTGTGCGCAATATCCTGAAGATGAAAGCGGACGGGCTTGAGGTAGGTCCAATCCTCATGGGAATGGGAAACAAGGCGCATATCGTAACGCCTTCGATTACGGCCAGAGGACTGCTGAACATGGCGGCCATCGCAGGTACGCCAGTCGCGCACTACGGATAAGCCCAGCGCCTATATCATTACGAAACATGACCGGGCACCAGATTAGGTGCCCGGTTTGATTCTGTTAGCGCCAGCACATTTGCAGCAATAAATTTGCAGATTTGCAAATCTTTGCGTGTGACACTCAGAAATCTGCTCAGATCAGAGGATTTGCAAAAATTTGCAAGCCAAACTGCAAGGTTCTGCAAAGATTTTGCGATAAACTGACGCGCCGTTATGCGCATCGCTTGCTCGAAACATCCACGATGCCTAACACATAGCTCAAGGAATTTGGGAGGAGGCCATCATGGCATATCAGGACGTCTACGAGAGCTGGAAGAACGACCCCGAAGCATTCTGGATGGATGCAGCCAAGGGGATCGATTGGGTTCAAGCGCCCAGCAAAGCTCTGTTTGACGACAATGCGCCTCTTTACGAATGGTTCAGTGATGCCAAGGTAAATACGTGCTGGAACGCAGTTGATCGCCATGTGGAAAATGGTCGTGGTGAGCAAACCGCGATCATCTATGACAGCCCCATTACTCATACCAAACGCGAAATCTCATACGTCGAGTTACGCAATCGGGTTGCTAATCTGGCTGGCGCGCTCCGTGCAAAAGGTATTGAGAAAGGTGACCGCGTCATCATCTACATGCCTATGATCCCCGAAGCGCTGGAGGCAATGCTGGCTTGCGCCCGACTAGGAGCAGTGCATTCAGTGGTATTCGGCGGTTTTGCCAGCAACGAACTGGCCGTACGTATCGACGATGCGAAACCCAAGGCGATCATCGCTGCCTCATGCGGGATGGAGCCGGGACGCGTTGTGCACTACAAACCTCTGCTGGATGGCGCGATCGATCTGGCCACCCACAAACCCGAGTTTTGCGTAATATTCCAGCGCGAGCAGGAAGTCGCACAACTAATCGAGGGGCGCGACGTCAACTGGCACGGTTTCCAATACGGTACCGAGCCCGCAGAATGTGTACCAGTCAGCGGCAATGATCCAGCCTATATCCTCTATACATCCGGCACCACTGGTGCGCCCAAAGGCGTCGTGCGCCCGACTGCCGGCCATCTGGTCGCACTGAACTGGACGATGAAAAACATCTACAATGTCGATCCTGGAGATGTGTTCTGGGCGGCTTCGGATGTCGGCTGGGTCGTTGGCCATTCCTATATCTGTTATGCCCCGCTGATCCACGGCAACACGACGATTGTTTTTGAAGGCAAGCCCGTCGGAACACCTGACGCCGGAACTTTCTGGCGCGTGATATCCGAACACAAGGTCAAAAGCTTCTTCACCGCCCCAACCGCCATTCGTGCCGTAAAACGCGAAGACCCAAGCGCAGAATTGATGGCGAATTACGATCTATCCTGCCTTAAGGCTCTGTATCTTGCAGGAGAGAGGGCTGATCCAGATACGATCATCTGGGCGCAGGATGCGCTGAAAATTCCGGTCATCGATCATTGGTGGCAAACCGAAACTGGCTGGACCATCGCTGGCAACCCGCTCGGAATCGAAGAGCTTCCGGTCAAGCTGGGATCACCTGCCAAGCCTATGCCGGGCTATGACGTTCAGATTCTGGACGAGGGCGGCCATCCTATGAAACCGGGCGAGTTGGGCGCGATCGCAGTCAAGCTCCCGCTTCCGCCAGGCACATTGCCAAACCTGTGGAATGCCGAGGCGCGCTTCAGAAAATCCTACCTTGAGCATTTTCCCGGCTATTACGAAACCGGTGATGCGGGCATGATCGACGAAGATGGGTATCTCTATATCATGGCCCGTACCGATGACGTGATCAACGTCGCCGGGCACCGACTTTCGACGGGCGGGATGGAAGAGGTTTTGGCCGCTCACCCCGATGTGGCAGAATGCGCCGTGATTGGGGTTTCTGATCAACTGAAAGGCCAGATGCCCGTAGGTTTCCTGTGCCTGAATGCCGGATCCGACCGAAATCACGCGGAGGTGGTAACCGATGTGGTCCAGATGGTTCGTGACAAAATCGGCCCAGTCGCTGCGTTCAAGAAAGCAGTGGTGGTGGATCGTCTGCCCAAGACACGCTCGGGCAAGATCCTGCGTGGTACGATGGTGTCGATCGCGGATGGCAAGGCGTATAAAATGCCTGCCACAATCGATGACCCAGCAATTCTGGACGAGATCACGGCGGCCCTGCAAACTATCGGCTACGCACAGTAATTTCACGGTACGATCAAGTGGAGCGCCTTACGGCGCACTAGATTTGCGCTGTCGCGCGTGTGCGAGGTTCTGCCTCGCGCTCGGAGATATTTTTGGCCAGATGAAGGTTGGATCCGTTTTGCGATTGCGGGGCTTGTCATTGGGTCTTCCTCACCTCAGTTTGAGGTGAGGAGGACGAGCATGACACAGGGCGATATCTGGCGTTTTGATGCAACAGAATTGGCTGCGCTGACCCAAGCAGGCGAGTTGAGCGCTAAAGAGGTGATCAGTGATGCATTGGAGCGGATGCATCAGGTAAATCCCTCGCTGAATGCTGTCGTGGACGATCTGGGCACAGAAGCGTTAGAGCGTGCATCTGCGCTTGATCAGGCGCGCCGCAATGGTGCCTCGGTTGGACCGCTGCACGGGGTCCCCGTGACCATCAAAGTGAATGTCGACCAGAAGAACCATGCCACTACAAATGGTGTGGTTGCCTTGAAGGATGTCATTGCCCCTGATGACGCACCGGTGGTTTCAAACTTGCACAATGCGGGGGCCATTGTCATCGGGCGGACCAACACGCCCGAATTCTCGTTCCGCGCTGACACGGATAATCCACTTCATGGGCGCACGCACAATCCTTGGGGCCGCCATATCTCGCCCGGTGGGTCGTCCGGGGGCGCGGGGGCTGCGGTCATGGCGGGCATCGGTGCCCTGGCTCATGGCAACGATATCGGAGGCAGTCTGCGCTTTCCGGCAGCGGCTAATGGCGCAGTTACGGTGAAACCGGGGCTGGGCCGCGTACCCGCCTGGAACCCCAGCCAGAAGGCAGAACGTGGGATGCTGGCACAATCGATGTCGGTACAGGGCTTGATCACAAGAAGCGCAAAGGACTTGCACCTTTCGATGCCCACCCTGATCGCCCCGGACGCCCGCGACCCCTTCCATGTGCCAATGCCTTGGCGCGGCGCGGGGCCGGACGTCCCAATCAAAGTTGCGTTCACCAAAAATACGTTCGAATACGCTTTGCACCCCGAAGTGGACAAAGCGCTAAGTACCGCTCGGGAGGCGCTGGTAGATGCCGGATATATAGTTGAAGACATTGATCCGCCGGATGTGTTCGAATGCGGGCGCATCGGCTATCGCGCGCTGATGGGTGAAGTGCTGACGTTGATGAAAAACGATATCGAGGCAGCCGGGTCTCAAACCATCCGTGATATTTTCGAGGTTTATTTTCAGGAGTTTCCTCCGATCGTAGGCGACGAACTGATTCAGGCGTTGGCGCAACGCAGCCATTATGCGCGCCAATGGTCGCTATTCATGCAGAAATATCCTTTGGTCCTGTCTCCATTCCTGCCGCAGCCGTTCTTTAAACCTGATCGCGATACCGAAGGTGCCGAAGGCGTTCATGAGGTGTTAGGATGCGCGGTCTATTCTTATGCGATGAATTTCCTCGGGCTGCCCGCCGCCAGCGTTCCCGCACGCTTGGCCGAATTGCCGAATGGGCCGCAACCGATCAATGTTCAGATTGCTGCTCGACGCTGGCGTGAGGATATGGCGGTGGATGCAGCGGTCGCGATCGAAGCGCGTGTGGGGCAGATGGCTCCGATTCTGTGGGATCGAATGAGCGCGCAAACCTGAGACATCGTCACTCAGGCCTCACAAATGAAATAGACCCCGGGATTTTGTCCCGGGGTCCGCATACTAAAATATGCCCGGATCAAGATGACGAGCGTAGCACCACCCACCCTCGCCAGCGCGAAAACTGCGCAACCATTCGAAAACACCTTTAGATGGCCACTCACTTCCACCTCGGCGTGTTCTCCGGGCAACTTGAAGTTAACAAACCCTTATCGCGTTGCATGTGAACTGGTTCACACAAGCGGTGGAAAAATGATCAACACGCTGAGATTTAAGTAAATTGTTCAGAGATCAACCGTTCTTCCAGGCCGTGGCCAGGGTCAAATAAAATACGATGCTGGATCGCAATCTCAGACCTGATCTCGACCCAATCGATATCCGGAAACGATATGGAGTCGGCCGCAACGATAACCGGGCGTTTGTCAGCCTCGATCACATCGAATCTGACTTTCGCAACTTTCGGCAGCAAGGCGCCACGCCACCGCCGGGGGCGAAACGCGGCGATTGGCGTCAATGCCAGAACGTCCGCGCCAATGGGTACAATGGGTCCGTGAGCGGAATAGTTATATGCGGTTGAACCCGCCGGCGTGGCAAGCAATGCACCATCACACACGAGTTCGGCCATACGTACCCGCCCATCCACGCTGATCCGCAGCCGCGCTGCCTGCGGCCCTGCGCGAAGCAGCGAAATCTCGTTGATTGCAAGTGCTTGGTGCTTTTGGCCCGCCTGGTCCATTGCAGTCATCGCCAGTGGATTGATGACTTCTTCCTCTGCCTCTGCTAGCCGGGCCATCAGATCAACTTCGGCATATTCGTTCATCAGAAACCCGATGGTACCGCGATTCATTCCGTAAACCGGCTTATCCAGGTGCTGGACGCCCTGCAACGTCTGAAGCATGAAGCCATCACCACCCAGCGCCACCACAACATCTGCGTCTCTCGGCGCTGCATTTCCGTAGCGCGCCACAAGCGCATCCCGGGCGGTCTGCGCAACCTTGGCATCGCTGGCCAGAAAGGCGATTCTCTTTGTCATGTTTTATAGTTTCCAGTGCTGCACATTTGGTTCCGAAACAAACATACCTTTCCGCAATAGGCCAGAGTTGACGCCATAGAGGGCCATTTCGTCGCTTTACAACCTTTCTGACACACGTCGTTTCCGATAGGAAATCCGCCAGATACACCCCAGCCATGCGGAGCGCACATGAACGCCAATCTTCGTGACAACGGATTTTTCACCCAGTCCCTCGCGGATCGTGACCCCGAGCTGTTCGGCTCGATCACATCTGAATTGGGCCGCCAGCGCGACGAGATCGAACTGATCGCCTCGGAGAACATCGTCTCTGCCGCCGTAATGGAGGCGCAGGGCTCGGTCATGACCAACAAATATGCCGAAGGTTATCCGGGCCGCCGGTACTATGGCGGTTGTCAGTTCGTCGACATTGCCGAGAACCTGGCTATCGACCGTGCCAAGCAGTTGTTTGGGTGTGAGTTTGCCAACGTCCAACCGAATTCGGGATCGCAGGCGAACCAAGGTGTATTTCAGGCGCTGATCAAGCCCGGTGACACCATTCTAGGAATGTCGCTGGATGCAGGTGGTCACCTGACCCATGGTGCGGCGCCGAACCAGTCGGGCAAGTGGTTCAACGCGGTACATTATGGCGTGCGCAAGCAGGACAACCTGATCGACTATGATCAGATTGAAGCGCTGGCAAAGGAACATAACCCCAAGCTGATCATCGCCGGAGGCTCGGCCATCCCGCGCGTCATCGATTTTGCCCGCATGCGTGAAATCGCCGATATGGTCGGCGCCTATCTGCATGTGGACATGGCCCATATCGCCGGTCTGGTTGCCGCAGGCGCGCACCCTTCGCCCTTCCCGCATGCGCATGTGGCCACCACCACCACGCATAAAACCCTGCGCGGCCCGCGCGGCGGCATGATCCTGACCAATGATGAAGCGATTGCCAAAAAGATAAACTCGGCGATCTTCCCGGGCATTCAGGGTGGCCCGCTGATGCATGTGATTGCTGGCAAGGCCGTTGCCTTTGGCGAGGCACTGCGTCCTGAGTTCAAGGACTATATCAAGCAGGTCGTTGTGAATGCGCAGGCCCTTTCAGATCAGCTGATCAAGGGTGGCCTAGACACTGTGACCCACGGCACCGATACCCATGTGGTTCTTGTCGATCTGCGCCCCAAATGCGTTAAAGGCAACGCAACCGAGAAAGCTTTGGGGCGGGCACATATCACCTGCAACAAGAACGGTGTGCCGTTCGACCCCGAAAAGCCGACGATCACCAGCGGTATCCGTCTGGGCTCGCCCGCCGGAACCACCCGCGGTTTTGGTGAGGCCGAGTTCCGCCAGATCGCAGACTGGATCATCGAAGTGGTCGACGGTCTGGCCGCAAATGGCGAAGACGGAAACGGTGCGGTCGAAGCCAAAGTTAAAGCCGAAGTCGCCGAACTTTGCGCGCGCTACCCGCTTTATCCGAATCTCTGATCCAATACGGATCTTAGAACAGAAAACGGCGCCCTGATCGGCGCCGTTTTTCTTTGAGGTGTGCAGCGTTCAGATATACCCGCGCCATCGTAGTACGAATACAGCCAACGCCGCCAACACGATCAGGCCCAACGCAAGCGAGCCAAGAAAGCTCAGGAACCATCCCCAACGTCGATCTGCCAGATTGATCGCGTTCAGGTGGCCTTGCACCTCGTCCGACGCTTTTTCGAGCCGGGGCATATCCAAAACCATCCGCAGTTTGGGATGCTCGGCCATCTGCTCGGCCTCTGCCAGAACCAAGGCCTGTTTATAGACCTTGCGCGGCAAACGCCGCTTTGCGCGCCGGACCGAGGCAATCAGGGTCTTGTCTTTCACGCCAAGCTTTTTACGCAGCAACCGAATGGTCTCTGCGATCCGGGTCTGGATATCGATTTCCTGCGTCATTGGCGCCTCCTGACGGGACAATGTAGCCGCGCGTCACACCGGCGACAATGGGGCTGGTTGTTCCGCGCGGTGACGCGTATCACAGAAGCATGCTGAATACGATCATCCATGGCGACCCGACTGATCATCCGCCCCTGCTGATAGCGCATGGCCTCTATGGTTCGGCGCGCAACTGGGGAGTCATTGCGCGGCGACTGTCGGACGAAAGACAGGTGATTGCCGTCGATATGCGCAATCACGCCTACAGCTTTTGGGATGCTCAGCATGGCTACCCAGATTTGGCGCATGATCTGGCAAAGGTCATCGACAGCGTTGGCGGCATCGCCGATATCGTCGGGCATTCCATGGGTGGAAAAGCTTCGATGGTGCTGGCGCTGGAATATGGCGATCTGGTGCGCAAGCTGGTCGTCGCAGACATCGCACCAGTGGCATACAGCCACAGCCAGATTCAATTCATCGAGGCAATGCGGGCGGTCGATATGTCCCGCGTTCAGCGTCGTTCAGATGCCGAAGCACAGCTGGCCGATCTGGGCGTCGAAAAGGCGCTGCAGAGCTTTTTTACGCAGTCTTTGGATGTTGAGGGAAGCCGCTGGCGGCTGAACCTAGATGTACTGGCCAGCGAAATGCCAAAGATCATGGGCTTCCCCGAGATTTCGACCCATTGGGACGGCCCCGCTCTGTTCCTGTCCGGCGCAGCATCAGATTATGTGCAGCCCGAATACCGAGAGCAGATTCGCACCCTGTTTCCTGCAGCTCGCTTCGCCAAAATTCCCGGTGCGGGGCACTGGCTGCACGCCGAGAAACCCCGCGAATTCGAAGCTGCAGTCAGGACCTTCTTGAACGCTTAATCAAGCGCCTTGATACAGGCGTTTTGCCACCAGCCACGACACCGGCGCGGCAACAACCGCCCCTGCTGCTGCGGCGGAAACGATGGCCATCCAGGTCACCATTCCAACCGCTAGGACCGCAATCACGGCAGAACCCGCGATGGCTGTGGCGATCAAAGAATAAAGCGTGGCTGCTAGGCGTATCATGGCCAGTATCCTGTGTTTAAGCTTCTGGCCTTTACATTACAGCAACGGAATATGTGTGACTTTGATTTGGGTCAGATATGTAGCTACATCCCGCGATCCATTGGCCCGGTCGCCTCGCCGCCGCCATTCACCCAATCCGCAAACCCGCCCAGATTATAGACGTGTAAATACCCCATATCCTTAAGCAGTTTCCCAGCCAGCGCCGCCCTGCCACCAGATGCACAATGCAGGATGATCACCCGGTCCTTGCGCAGTTCCGCGTCATGGGAAGGCAGCTCGGGATCGGCCCGAAACTCCAACATCCCGCGCGGGATATGATGCGAGCCGACCGCGCGCCCTGTCCTTTCCAGTTCAGGCGCATCGCGAATATCCAACAACAAGGCACCCTGCCCGATCAGTTCTTTCGCCCGGCTGGCATCGATACGCTCAACCACCGCGTTTGCAGCTTGCATCATGTCTTTGACCGTCAATGGCATTTGCGCCCCTCCAGGAAATGAATCCGTGAAAGGCTAACATGCAGAAAATTGAAGGTGTAGACATTCAGGCGCTTAATGTTCGCGGAAAGCACGCGACATACTGTCAACCACCGGCTTGGCGATATAGGCCGCAAAGGTACGTTCCTCGGTCTGGATCATGATCTCGGCGGGCATTCCGGGTGTCGGCACGAAGCCCCGCACGCGACCCATCTCTTCCGTGGTCAGAGAAATGCGCGCCAGATAGACCTCTTGCGGCATACCGGCAGAATCCTCGACAAGCGAGTCAGCCGAGACGTAATAGACCTCGCCCTCAAGCACTGGGGTTGTCCGTTGATTGAGCGCAACGAGGCGCACCGTCGCGATCTGCCCGGTGACCACGCTGTCGATCTCGGTACGCGGGATCTGCGCTTCGATGATCAATGGCGCATCGGCGGGCAGAATCTCAGCAATCTGTTCGCCAGTTTCGATCACCCCGCCCGGCGTGTGGTGATGAAGTCGCACCACTGTGCCTGTCACCGGTGCACGCACAACGGCACGGGCCAGAACGCTACGGGCCTGACGGGCTTTTTCACGCACACTTTCAAGATCGGCTTCAATAACGCCCAACTCGTCCAGCGCAGCCTCGCGGTAGGCTGAGCGGGTGCGCAGAATCTGCTCTTCATACTTCAGCAGCATCTGGTTTACCTCAGCCGTTTCAGCGCGCAGACGCGCCAGTTGACCTTCGGCTTCGGCCTGCACCCGGCGGATCGTATTCAGATCACCTTTGCGCACTAATCCTTTTTCAAACAACGAATATTTGGTCTCGTATTCTTCCTCGAGAATCTCTGATCGCCTTTCCATGCTGACCAATTGTGCTTCAAATCCTGACGCACGAATTTTCAACGCCTCCATGTTGCGCTGCAGCAAAGCAATATCGTTCAGCAGCGTCTTTCGCGATACATCAAAGCTGAGTTTCTGATTGTCGAGGATCGTCATGACCTCAACGTCGTCCGATGCTTCGATCAATCCGGGCGAAAACACGAGGGTTTCCTGTTCGCTATGCTCAGCCAGCAATCGTTCGGTCATGGCCTGAAGGCGAAGTTTGCGAATGAACAATTCGCGTTCACTCGCCTCGGCCGAGGTCTGATCCAAAGTCATCATGATCTGTCCGGCTTGAACAGATTCACCTTCCGAGACCAGTATGTTCTCGATGATACCGCCTTCCAAATGCTGCACGATCTTGTTGCGACCGGTCGCGACAAAGCTGCCTTGCGCGATGACTGCAGCGGCCAGAGGTGCACGGAAGGACCAGACGCCAAAGCCGCCAAAACAGACAATAAGCATGATAAAGCCAATTACGATGAATTTGGTGATCGAGCGCGGAACCTCAGAGTACCAAAGACCGCCTTCATCGGTGCGTGCCACGTCGTTCATCGCTTAATCCCCCTTGCCCTGTATTTCGGGCGGTTGCTGGCGCGGCCCGTTGAGCTGTTCCAGCACCTGTTCGCGCTGCCCGAACAGCGCCACGCGCCCATCGGTCAGCAGCATGATCTTGTCGACAACATTCAACAGAGTCGGCTTTTGCGTAATCACCACAACGGTGATCTTGCTTTCCTTTGCTTGCTGAATTGCGCGCGCAAGCGCCTTGTCACCCGCCACGTCGAGGTTCGAGTTCGGCTCATCCAGAACAACCAAACGTGGGTTGCCGAAGAAGGCACGCGCCAAAGCAATACGCTGCTTCTGACCACCTGAGAGAGGTGAGCCGTCGGCGGCCACAACCGTCTCATACCCCTGCGGCAGCGTTGCGATCATGTTGTGCACGTCGGCCAAAACGGCGGCATCGTGGATCTGCTCATCCGTGGCATCGGCACGCATCCGGCCAATATTGTCTTTGATGCTGCCGGGGAACAGCTGTACGTCTTGCGGCAGATAGCCAATATTTTCGCCAAACTGGCGGGGATCCCAGTTACGGATATCCATCAGGTCCAGCCGCACACTGCCTGAGGTCGGCAGGATCGAACCCACCAGCGTTTTACCAAGTGTCGTTTTGCCTGCGCCTGAATTCCCGATGATCGCCAGAGTTTCACCTGGGTTCAGCGCAAAGGTGATTCCGTTCAGAACCACCCGCTTGGTGCCGCCGGGGACATATAGCAGGCGTTCGACATCCAACCGCCCCTCAGGCCGTGGTAGGCGCAGTTTTTCGTATTGCAGGGCCGAGTTCGACAGCAGAGCCTTGATCCGTCCAAAAGCACCCCGTGTCAGCAGAAAGGTATTCCAACCCTCAATCGAGCCTTCGATCGGCGCGAACGCCCGTCCCGCGATGATCGAGGCGGCGATGACCATACCGCCTGTAATTTCGCCTTGAAGGGCCAGAAAGGCGCCCCAGCCCAGAATGCCGATCTGCGTCAAAAGACGAACGGCACGTGAAATGGCCGCGAAGATCACGTTACGATCCTGCGCCTTGACCTGCCATGTCAACGATTGTGCGGTGTCACGCCCCCAGATGCGCACTGCCTCGGGGATCATCGCCAAAGCGTTGATGATCTGACTGTTGCGCGACATTGAATCCAGATGCTGGTTCGCCATTGATTGCGCCTGATTGGCCTTGGCAAAGGGCTTGGCGGTCATTTTCTGGTTGATCAGCGCGATGATCATCAGAATCACGGCCGTCGTCACCACAATCATCCCAAGTTGCGGATGCACCAGAAAGATCATCAGGATGAACAGCGGTGCAAATGGTACATCCAGAAATGAGATCAGAGTGCCCGAGACCAGAAAGCCCCGCACCTGTTGCAGATCCCCAAGTGTCTGATATTCGCGTCCGTTGCCGTGCAGCGAGGCATGGGCCGCAGCGCTAAGAACCGGGGCCCCAAGACGGGCGGCGACCTCGACCGCTGTACGCATCAGCATGAACCGACGAACGGCATCAAATGCGGCTTGAAAAATGACTGCTCCGGCAACGATTGCCGTCAGCATGATCAACGTATCCAGCGAGCGACTAGTCAGAACCCGGTCACTGATCTGAAACAGGTAGATCGGGATCGCTAGGATCAGGACGTTGGTCGCGCAGGTCAGTACCAGCACGAAAGCCAGATTGCGCCAAATCGCGCGCAGTGAGGTACGCAGCGTCTTCTGGAAATCTTCAGGCGGCGTGCGTTTGTGGAATGTTTGGGGTGGCCCCTTGCCATCGCCACCACCCGTCCCCGGGCGCAGCAAGGGTTGGTTGGCCTTGGCCTCGATCGTGGTGCCCATGCGGTCTTTACCATCCGACGGCGCAGAGGGGGTCATGCGTGCAGTCGATTGGTCGGCGGTTTCACAATCGGGGGCTTCGGTATCGGCCACCCCAGTGTCGCCACCCGCAGGATCCTTATCTTGCGCGGGCCGCGACGACGCGCGCCGAAGGGGAGAACCAGCGCGCGGTTGTGATGTTTGATCCAACTGCTCTGCCTGGGTCTGCCCCGGATTATCCGGTTGTGTCGTCGCCTGAGGCGCTTCTGATTGCCGCGATCGTTTCGCGGGCCCGGCAACCGGGGTGTCACTTGCTTCCGGGGTCTCTGGTTTGGTTTCGGGTTCCGCCAGTTGCATATCACTTGTCAAACGCAGGCGGGACGCTGTTTTTGCAAGTTTACTTTCATTTGGTTTTGCTACCCGATTTCGGGGTTCCAGGGTCAATGGGCCTCCGCCTCCGTGCCGGTCCAATGGACTTGCAAAACGGGTGCGGCGCGACGAAAAAACGATCGACATAAACTAACCTTCCGGTCACTCGTAAATCAGGAAATATTAGGCCAGCATGGTCTGCAGGCCATCGGAGGAATTCGCCATTTCGCTTGGCGTGAGATCGTTACCGTTAGGCCCAATGCCATTGTCGTGACCTGGCATACCCGCCTCTTCCATGATGGCGGCGATTGCCTCGTTGGTCATCTCGGCGATGTCCTCATTCGTGGGCATGTCAAGCAGGCTTGCCTGATGCAGTAGCAGGTCAGAAAATGCCCCATCCTGAGCCATAACAACCGAATCCACGCCGGCCTTGGTTACATTGGCGGCGTTCAGCATCGCATTGCTGCCTGCCAGAACCTCGGTCTCGTCCGCGTGGGGACCATTCAGATATACGTCATCCTGATCGGCAAGCATCGTCGATTGCTCGGCCACGTTGACCTGAACCAGCGATCCATCGATCTTGAGGACCCGCATCTGCTCCATGCCAGCAAACATCGGATCGTTCATTAGCGCCTCTTCCAGCGCTGCCATGTCGTCCTCGCCCATGGTCATGGCGTCGGCCATGGAGTCGTGCATCGCCTGATACGTATCTTCGCCTTCTTTCTTGAGAGAAACCTCGTTCATAACCAGGTTTTCGTCCGATCCATCGATGGGTCCGGGCAATCCGCCCATCACCACATCGTCATCCAATAATACGTGCGTCTGGACAAACGCATCGACCGATATCATGTCGCCTTCGATCATGATCAGGTCATAATAACTGCCAAGTTGAAGAATATTGGTGACATCAATCAACTCGTTGTCACCCAACGCATACAGCGTGGTCGTCGCGCTAATCTCGGCATCAATATGATCGATATCCGTTGCATCGATGTCCTGCTTGACAAAATTTGCAACGATCAGATCGGTCGTAATCCAATCAACATGCACATATGCCGGGGCATCGTCTCCACTTGAGCCTTTCTTAAGCCAAGGGGCTGAGTTGCCTTCGACCTCGATCGTCGACGAGTGCACCACATTGGTGCCCGAGCCGCCATTCGTGCCTTTGTCTGTGTCAGATACAACGGCGACCTGGCTCACCATGGCCAGTTCGATTGCTTTTCCACCGACCGCAATATAAGGCGCATCGACCCAGGCCACAGTTGCGTTCATCTCGTTGATCGCAAGGTTGCCGCCTGCGATCACCGTGTGACCTTCGGCAAATTCGTCTTCCTCGTCCTGAGCCCATTCTGCGGGCATCATATCGGGTGTTTCGTCGTCCTCTTCCTCGTCCGGTCTATGATGCGCAGGCAGAAGATCTTCCCATTCTGGGGCTTCGTCCACATACTCACCATTGACGATCACGCCCATCGCGTCTTCGCCGTGGAACTGATAAACAACCGCGCCTTCAACTTCGACATTGATCGGGGCCAACATCGCTTCGGCCAAAGACTCGACGTATTCAACCGACAAGTAGTCCGAGATCGAGAACGAGGGCACGGCAAACGCGTGCATCGATGCTGCGACCTGCGCAGCCGCCTCGGCCAATGCGATCAGCTGATCGACATCGCGGAAATCTCCCTCGCCGACAACGTCATTGTCGCGCAGGAAAATCGTCTGGAACGTGTAGGTCACAGCAGACCCGATAAGCTCTGTCACAATCTCCAGCTGCTGCTCGATCACAAACGTTGCACCTAGGCCGGTTGTCGCTTCGGGTAACGGCGGACCGTCTGAGAGTGGTGGTTCAAGTACAACGACCGTTTCAAATTCAGGGCCGTCGGTTGGGGGTGGAAGTTCAGGAGTGGCGGGGGGGGTGTCAAACCGATAGGAAAGCGGACCATATTTGCCTGGGTCCAATTCAAGATCTGCCTTGATCCGGATCTTTGCGGGTTCTTCCAGTTCGTCCAGTTCCGCCTTGCGCCGCATGGCGGTGAACTCTTCGTACTGATCCCTCAACCGGGCTTTTTCAATCGTAAGATCAAAAGATCCAATAAAGTGTGCAATCTTTTCGGTAACACTATCGAATGACATTTCGATGATCCCTTACCCCCTTGCCGACTAAAATTTCCGGTTCGGGATTTGCTGGGCCGAGGCCACATTACGCGGCCCCGGCGATTTCATTGAACGGGGGCCGATAATGCGGCCCCCGCGAATTGGTCTTAGACCTCGGTGTCGTCGCTCGAATAAGTCGAGGTCATCGAACCGCCAACCATGGTCGTATCGACCGAGTTACCTAGCACGTTGGCACCCTGTACGATCGATTGGTTGAACGCGTTCGTATCGACGACTGCTGCTGCGGATGCATAAGACTCGCCGTTGACGATACCATCGCCACCATTATCCGAACCCCAGGTACCGCCATTACCGCCAGCACCACCGGCACCCGAATATGCACCGGATGCTTCACCACCGGTGTTCATTGCACCTGTGGTTGCACCACCAGTAGACGAGCCCATGACGTCGCCGCTGGTACCGCCAGTCGATGCCGCTGCACCACCGGCACCGCCGTCACCTGACATCGCAGTACCTGTTGCATCACCTGAAGCCATCGAGTCCGCATCATTATCGGACGAAGCATCTCCACCGTATCCGGCAATCGCTTCGGCAAGGCTTTCGGCATAACCATCGTTGGCTGAATCGGCCCATGCTTCAGAGTCACCGCCGTTTCCGGCTTCGTTGGTTGCGTCAGCTGAACCAGCACCGCTTCCGGCCGAGCTTGCCTCGGGGTTGGCCGTACCGCCAGCGCCACCAGTACCTTCGGCCGATGCCATTCCATCGCCGCTGGCGTCTGCTGATCCATTACTTGTGTTGGTACCACCATTACCACCAGAACCGTCAACGTCCTGATCATTGTCGGCAGAGCCATCGATATCACCAGGTGACTGCGTGATTACAGGGCCGGCAGCATCTTGGTCACCAACACCTTGCGCATCAGCATCCGTGTCAACGTAGCCGCCGCCTGCACCACCGGTTCCTGTACCGCCAGCACCCGGTCCGCCAGTACCTGTGCCACCAGTACCAGTACCTCCAGTACCCGTACCACCAGTACCTGTACCGCCAGTACCCGTACCGCCGGTACCTGCACCACCAGTGCCACCGTCTCCGCCGGTACCGTTCGAGTTACCAGCTGCTGCAGCTTCTTCGTCTCCGTCAGGATCTTCCTCTTCCACAAGGAGTACCGGGAATGGGAAGGCTTCTTCTACCGAGCCGGAATCTCCGCCGGTGCCGTCGCCACCGTTGGCATTGCCACCGGAGCCTTCGCCACCAGTGCCTTCACCGCCTGAGCCTTCACCGCCTGAGCCTTCGCCCCCGGAGCCTTCGCCACCGGCGCCTTCGCCGCCGGAGCCTTCGCCGCCGGAACCGCTACCGCCATCGGCATCATTCCAGCCCATCGCGCCAGCGCCAGCCAGACCCAAACCAATATTGCCTCCAGAGGAAGACTCGTTGGCTTCGTTGGTTCCGTCGCTAGAGTTGTCTGCCGAACCATCGTTATCGGCATCACCAGCGCCACCATCGGCACCGTCGTTGGAAGCATCGGTGCCTGCCAGACCAAGGCCAGCAGCTAATGCCCCAGATGTATTGTCACCACCGTCTGCATCGCCATCGGCGTTCGCTCCGGACAAACCAAGACCAAGACCAAGGCCAATCGATCCGGCATTACCACCGTTACCACCAGTCGAGTCACTATCGGAACTCGCTTCGCCGTGGTTGTCGGCATTGGACTCGCTGTCTGCTGCGCCGCCTTCGCCGCCGGTGCTGTCACCGTCTGCGCTGGCACTCGAATGACCAAGACCCAGGCTTGCGTTATAGGTATCACCCGAAGATGCGCCATCTCCACCTGTCGCAGCGCTATCAGCATTTCCTGAATGACCACCAAAGGCCAGCGAATGGCTGCCATTGGTGTCGCCATAGGCTTCACCACCATAGCTCATGCCGCCATCGCCAGAGGAGCCACCGTCGTTGTTTACGTCGATACCGTCTTCGGCATAGGCTTCACCGCCGTTGGCGTCACCGCTTTGTGTGAAATCACCTGAATTCACGACACTTGCGGTACCCAGACTGTCATTGTCTTCCAGGCTGGCAAACTGCTGGTTGATTGACGCGAAATCATTTCCGGGACCATCTTGCGAGATATCAATGTTGACGTCGTCGCCGGGATCGTAATTTACATCGTCACCGGCAGTAATAACGTCGCCGACATCACCTTCGACGTCCTCAATATCAACGTCGACTTTGTCATCGTCGCGCGGAATCCACTCTCCGCCGCCGAAGTCGATATCTACGGTCGCGGTATTGGTGTTGCTGTCGTCACCGCCATTGGTCTGTGAGTTGCTGTCGTTACCACCATTGGTGTTGCTGTCGTTACCACCATTGGTGTTGCTGTCGTTACCACCATTGGTGTTGCTGTCGTTACCACCGTTGGTGTTGCTGTCGTCGCCCTGCTGTTGTTGCTGCTGCTGTTGCTGTTGGTTCAAATCTTCAACAGCCATCTCTTCTTCTTCCAGCTGCGGTTCGTCTACAACAGGATCCTGATCGTCGATAACTTCTTGGACATCGGTGATTGGAGCTAATCTGCGTTCCATAATAAGTTCCACTTTTACTGAAGCACCAGACCGCCATTCATCTACAAAGCGGTAACAGGCGCGGTTTGAAACAGACTTTGCGCGCAACGTGTCAATCTGGACACTCGCGCGGCCGTGAAGGTCTTCTGTTTGGTTTGCCCCCCTTTCTCGGCTAAGCCGATTCCATGACCACGGAGAATTCGCAGAAATACGCGGACCGCAGGCACGTCAGGTCTAAGATCACTTCACAAATTGAAGCTTGGGCATGGTTGCAGCGATAAGGGGATGTGCATAGCTGGCCGAAAGGGCTATTTTCCGTAATTAGCTGTTTAATATATATATTTTTCGAAATCTGGCGTATTTCGCACCAAATTTGCCTCAGAAACAATCATGCGCAAACATATAGGATTATTAACCCTGAAATTTCATAAAGTTACGCTAAAACTATATACGAAAAACCTGATCAAAGGTTCTAGTACGCGGTATTGCGGAACCCGCCTTTGGTTGCTGAAACACGTACTTTCAGCTATGATAAGGTACTATTTGAGTTCAAAGTTACTGTTTCGCGCCATCCAGTTCTGTACCCGATTTAAAGTTTCAGAGGGTGGCGTTTGTATTAGTGGGGGGAAGATCAATGAATATTTCATTGCAAGAAGACGCCCGTGATCAGATTGAATATCCCGAAGAGCTGTCGATCATTTTTATCGGCAAGGAACTGTTCTACTCGAACCAAACCCTGAGAAGTGTTCAAAGCGAATTCGGCGTTCGTGCGTCAAGATATGAAAGCCTTGACGACCTGCTGGCCGAGAGTGGGAACTCTGTTCCCTCCGAGCGCATCATTGTTGTGGATCAGATGATGCTCGAAGATCTGTTGGCGCGGCCCGCTGATTACTCCCAGCTCGCCGAGACAGGATGTCTGGCCTTCGCCTATCGCAAGAAAAGTCCGGCCCGGGTTCTGTTCGAACGCTGGGATCGTACCCGTTTCGGCAGTGTCGGGTATTTGCCAATGAACGTGGCGCCGGATGTTTGGCGCGCAATACTGCGCCTTCTGATGCACGAAGAGCTGCACCTGCCCTGCTTTCTGGCCGACAGCATGACCGCAACACAAAGTGCGCCAGGCACACCTATCGAAAAACAGCCTGCAACCAGAACCCGGTCGCCTGACAAACTGTTGCGATACTCAAAGCTGACGCGCCGCGAAAAGCAAGTCCTGAGGCTGGTATCGCAAGGCAAGAGCAACAAGACCATTGCGTCGAATCTGGGCATCACCGAACACACCGTCAAACTGCATATGCACAATGTCTCGGGCAAGATCGATGTGAGCAACCGGACTGAAGCTGCGCATTTCTACTTTGAGGTCGCGCCGAACGAAGCGCGCAACGCGCCCGTTGGATGAGGCATTCGAAACCCGGTTCGACCGGCTCATTCTGTTGGTGGGTCGGCTCAACTATATGTGGACGAACACTGAAAGCCTGCTGATCCACCTGATCGCAGGTCTGACCGGGGCCAAAAAAGATGTTGCGGTCATCATATTCCTGACGCTTAACACCACACGTGCCCGTATCGATCTGGTCGAACGTCTCGCCAAGATGGAGGGTCGCCCCCGTGAAATCCGCGATCCGATTCTCGAACACACCCAGCGGTTGTCGCGCCTGTCCTCTATTCGAAACAAGTACAATCACTGCATCTATTCTTTCGATCAGGAAAGCGGAAATCCAAAGACCATCCTGATGCGCATTGCTGATCGCAAGACCGACATCAAACTTGGTCGCGAAGACACAGTTGACGACAAAGCAATGAAAGAAATCGAGGATGTTGTCACTCAGCTCTCGAATGCCAACAGGGATATCTGGAAATTGATCACCCAACTGGGTTTCCCTGTCTGAGATGGTGCTGGTGCGGGCGGTGGGACTCGAACCCACACGGCACTAAGGCCTTCGGATTTTAAGTCCGATATGTCTACCATTCCATCACGCCCGCACATCATCGTCGAAGTTTTGTCTCACCGCGCCGATGTCGTGTGCAGACACTTACAACCAACCAAAACGATTGAAAAGATACTCATTCATCAGATCCAGGGATGCATGCAGAACACGAACACAATCCTGCTGAATCAAGGCCGAGCTTGACAGCCTTCGGCCAATTCGTTCACGTCGGCGCAACACAAGATCAGGGAGCGAGCGATGAAACTAGTCAGTAACCCGTTTCGAGGTGGTTCTAAGCTTTCGGATCAGGCCCCTTATCCCTCCGTAGAGACAGATGGGTTGGGCCGGCATCGATCCTTCTGTCCTGACTTTGTCGAAACGCCCCTTGTGAATGCATCGGCGCTGGCACCCGTCGCGAATCTCTGGGTTAAAGATGAGCGAAGCCGTATGGGCCTGGGATCGTTCAAAGCGCTGGGTGCGGCTTATGTGATCGCCTGCGAAGCGAATGACATCTCGGTCACGCCAGATGGTAACACGCTCAAAGGGCGCACCTATGTTACGGCAAGCGCGGGCAATCACGGGATGAGCATGGCCGCGGGCGCGCGCACTTTCGGAGCTGATGCAGTTGTCTACATCGCAGAAACAGTTCCTGAAAGCTTTGCAGATCGCCTGCGCGCTCAAAACGCACAAGTGGTCCGGGCGGGTGCGGATTACGCTGCCAGCATGGAAGCAGCCAGTCAGGCGGCGCAGGACAATGGCTGGACTTTGCTCTCGGACAGTTCCTGGGAGGGGTATACTGAACTACCGTACTTGCTGATGGAAGGGTATCTGCAAATGGCGGTCGAAGCCGCCGAGCAATGTACTGAGGCACCAACGCACGTTCTTTTGCAAGCCGGTGTTGGCGGCATGGCCGGAGCCGTCGCTGCCTATGCGCGGGTCGTTTGGGGAGATGCTCCGCAGATCATTGTTGTCGAGCCAACCTCTGCCCCGGCGCTGCAGGCCAGTATCGAAGCGGGGCATTGTGTGTTTGCTGACGGGCCCGACAGCATCATGGGGCGACTGGATTGCAAAGAGCCCTCGCTGATCGCCTTGAACGGCTTGGCCCGAGATGCCGATCTGTTTGTGACAATCGAGGATGACACTGTCGAAGCACAGCTTCCGGCTATGGCGAAGGCCGGGTTGGAAACCAGCGCTTCGGGCGGTGCTGGCATTGCGGCCGTTCTGAACGACGCGATCCGTAGTGAACTGGGTATTGGACCGAATTCCAAAGTGCTCTGCATTTTGAGCGAGCAACCTGCATGAGAGGTTTCGCACCAGAGGAATTCGCGACCCGCGTTGCGCGCGCCCAGCATCGGATGCAAGAAACCGGTCTTTCGGCCCTGTTGCTTACGACTGAGCCCCAGCTTCGCTATTTCACAGGTTATCTGACCCGTTTCTGGGAAAGCCCAACGCGGCCTTGGTTTCTGATCGTTCCGATTTCTGGCAAGCCGGTTGCAGTAATCCCATCCATCGGTGCTGCATTGATGGCGCAGACATGGATCGACGACATTCGAACCTGGAGTGCACCCGACCTTGAAGATGATGGGGTATCCCTGCTGGCCGATACACTGAGAGGGTTGACGCCTGAAAACGCCTCAATCGGCTGCCCCGACGGGCATGAGACTCATGTAAGGATGCCACTGGCCGATCTAAGGCATCTCGAATCCGCAATTGGAGCGCGCCAAATTACGGGTGACCATGGCATCCTACGGGCGCTGCGCATGGTGAAATCTGACGCTGAGATCGCAAAGATTCGAACTGCCTGTCAGATTGGTGCCCACGCCTTTGCACGAGTGCCCGAGATTGCCTCAGCAGGGACACCGTTGGATCAGATATTTCGAAACTTTCAGAGACTCTGCCTTGAAGAAGGTGCCGACTGGGTGCCCTATCTGGCCGGAGGGGCCGAGCAAGGCGGGTACTCGGATGTAATCTCACCCGCGACACAGACCCCGCTTCGTATAGGCGATGTGCTTATGCTCGACACCGGCCTCGTCCACGATGGCTATTTTTGCGACTATGATCGCAATTGGTCCGTCGGCCCAGCGAGCAAGGCGGTACGCGATGCACATGCCAGATTGGTCGAGGCTTCGGATGCAGCGTTTGATCAAGCCCGCCCAGGCGTGACGGCTTCTCAGCTTTTTCATACGATGAACACAATACTTACCGATGGCAGCGCGGGTACCGATGCCGGGAGACTGGGCCACGGGTTAGGAATGTCGTTGACCGAATGGCCTTCGCTTATTCCCGATGATCATACTGAACTGCAACCGGGAATGGTTTTGACGCTTGAACCGGGTATTGCGGTCGATGGCAAAATTCTCGTGCACGAAGAAAACATCCTGATAACCGAAGGCGCGCCCGAATTCCTCAGCCCCCGCACCGGACCAGAGATCGCCGAGATATGAGCACGTTGCCGTACACACTGGATCCTGACGATCCCTCGGCCGTACCAATGGGGCTGATCGTTTTACAGACTGACGAGACAATCGAACCTGAGTTTCGTAGCCTTTTTATCGATGACAAAAGCCCGCTTTATGTCAGCCGCATTCCCAGCGGGACCGAGGTTAACACCGACACGCTGGCGCAGATGGAGACCGACTTACCTGCAGCGGCTGATTTGCTGCCAAAGGCGCGGCCCTATCGAGTTGTTGGCTATGGATGTACGTCAGCCAGTTCGGTTATCGGCTCGGATCGGGTTGAGCAGATGGTCATGCAGTCCTGTAATACATCGACCGTCACCAACCCGTTGCGGGCAGCCTCTGCCTGCGCGAGACATTTGGGCGTCTCAAAATTTGCACTGCTGTCGCCTTACATTGAAGAAGTAAACACTCCGTTGCGACGCGCGTTTGCAGAACAAGGCATCTCGATGGATGTGTTTGGCACTTTCGGCGAATCCGAAGAAGCCAAAGTTGTGCGGATCTCAACCGATTCCGTGGTCGATGCCGCCGTGCGACTGGGAAGAGATTCAACAGTCGACGCCGTATTCCTAAGTTGTACGAACCTTCGGACACTGACGGCTATCCCAAGGATCGAGGCGCAGATCGGCAAGCCTGTCCTGTCAAGCAACCAGAGTTTGGCCTGGCATATGAAACAACTGAACGTGTCGCAAAATTAGGCAAATGCGGCGTTTACGCGACTCCAATTGCTTTACGGGCTTGCGACCATTTGTTAGCCTCGTCATCAATGCACGAGAAGATCAATGAGGCCCGGACCAACCGGGTAATCATTTGACGCAACAGGGGGTCTTGTGACCGACACAAATAGCGACGCCGCGTTTGTTGAATTTCAACGCGTTCAAAAGTCTTATGATGGCGAGAACCTCGTCGTCAAAGATCTCAACCTGGCAATGCCAAAGGGCGAATTCCTGACCATGCTTGGGCCGTCCGGATCAGGTAAGACGACCTGCCTGATGATGCTTGCCGGATTCGAAACCGCCACACATGGCGAGATTCTTCTGGATGGAAAACCCATCAACAATATCCCTCCGCACAAACGTGGCATCGGGATGGTGTTCCAGAACTACGCTCTGTTCCCGCATATGACTGTAGCCGAGAACCTTTCGTTCCCGCTGGAAGTCCGCAAGCTGGGTAAGTCCGAGCGCGAGGAGAAGGTCAAGCGCGCGCTGGACATGGTGCAGATGGGTGCCTTCGGCAATCGTCGCCCCGCGCAGTTGTCGGGTGGTCAGCAGCAACGGATCGCACTGGCACGTGCGCTGGTGTTCGAGCCCGAACTGGTTTTGATGGACGAACCGCTGGGTGCGTTGGACAAACAACTACGCGAGCATATGCAGTTCGAAATCACCCGTCTGGCGCATGAACTGGGCATTACCACCGTCTACGTGACCCACGACCAGACCGAGGCATTGACCATGTCCGACCGTGTTGCGGTGTTTGACGATGGCCGCATTCAGCAACTGGCCCCGCCGGATCAGCTGTATGAAGAACCCGACAACAGTTTCGTGGCGCAATTCATCGGTGAAAACAATACCCTGGAAGGTGTTGTTAAATCCATCGATGGAGATACCTGCCTTGTGCAATTGGATGACGGCTCGGAAATCGATGCGGTGCCGATCAACGTGCACAATCCGGGCGAACGTACCAAGGTCTCGATCCGGCCCGAGCGCGTAGAATTCAATAAAGACCGACTGCATGCCGATGCACATACGCTGAAAGCAACGGTCAAGGAATTCATCTATATGGGCGACGTGTTCCGCTTCCGCATGTCGGTGGCGGGCAATGACGAGTTCATCGTCAAAACACGGAATGCCCCCGACGCCATCCGTCTGAATCCCGGACAGGAAATCGAGATCGGCTGGCTTGCAAAGGATTGTCGTGCGCTCGACGCATAGACCAAGCCGCGCGATACAAACGTGGCTTACCGAGGGACCAGCTGGCGAAAACCCGTGCGTCAGCTGACCAAACAACAAACGGGAAGTACTGGGAGTAACACATGAAAACTACCAAAACACTGCTGACAGCAGCTGCTATTGCGACAGCGGCTGGCGGCGTTTCCGCCGAAGAGATGACCATCGTCTCGTGGGGCGGCGCCTATTCCAAATCGCAGCTCAAGGCTTATCACGAGCCCTATTCGGAGAAGACCGGCGTCACCATCCTGAATGATGACAGCTCGAACGAGGCCGTCGCCAAACTGCGCGCGATGAACGAAGCGGGCAACATCACATGGGACGTGGTTGATGTGGTTGCGGCGGACGCGATCCGCCTCTGCGACGAAGGTCTGGCACTTGAGATCGATTTCGACACTCAACTGGCCCCTGCCCCCGATGGCACGCCTGCCTCCGAAGATTTCGGTGACCTTCTGGTCAGCGACTGCTTTATCCCGCAGATCGTCTATTCAACCACTTTCGGTTATCGCACAGATCTGGTCGGTGATACTCCGCCAACCGACATCTGCGCAGTATTCGATCTTGAAGCCTATCCCGGCAAGCGCTCGCTGGAAAAGCGCCCGATCAACAACATGGAATGGGCGTTGCTGTGTGACGGCGTTGCAAAAGACGACGTTTACGACGTTCTGGCCACTGCTGAAGGTCAGGACCAGGCCCTGGCCAAACTGGACACCATCAAGGACAGTGTCGTCTGGTGGTCTGCCGGTGCCGACACGCCACAATTGCTGGCTGATGGTGAAGTTGTCATGGGTTCGACCTATAACGGCCGCCTGTTCAGCGTGATCGAAGAACAAAAGCAGCCGGTAGCGATGCTGTGGGATGCTCAGGTATTCGATCTTGATGGCTGGATCATTCCGGCTGGCCTGAGCGAAGAGCGTCAACAGCGCGCGCTGGACTACATCATGTTCGCAACTGACACGCAGCGTCTGGCAGATCAGGCCAAGTACATCTCGTACGGCCCGGCTCGTGCTTCCTCTGCACCGCTGGTAGGTCAGCACGCCGATCTGGGCATCGACATGGCACCACACATGCCGACCGATCCGGAAAACGCCAAGAACACGTTCCTGTACAACTACGAGTTCTGGGCGGATTACCGCGACGATATCGACGCCAAATTCCAGGCTTGGCTGGCGCAATAAGCGTCTGATTTCCTGAGATTGTCGGGGGCGGCCTATCGCCCCCGACCCCAAAAATACCCAAGGGGTAACGATGACTGACGCCACCCAAAATACTGGTCCCATGCTGGCCGCGGACGGCACGCCACTCAAGCAATCGCTGGCCCGGTCACTGCGACGGCAAAAGCTGCGGGCCCTGATGCTGGTCGCCCCACTGCTGCTGTTCGTTATGTTCTCGTTCATCGTGCCTATTGCGGCGATGCTGTTCCGATCCGTGGAAAACAGCATCGTACAAGAGACACTGCCCCTGACGGTCGAAGCATTGCAAAGCTGGGATGAAACCAGCGGCGAGTTGCCCGACGAAGCCGTTTATGACGCCTTTGTCCGCGACATGGTCGTGGCCGTCGATAACAAGACACACACCCGGCTGGGTTCGCGTCTGAACTATGAAGAGACAGGCATGTCTTCGATGTTCCGCCGCTCGGGTCGGAAAATGGGTAAGCTGGACCCCGAAACCGATGGGCCGTTCAAAGACCAGGTCATCGAGATTCACGACGGCTGGGGTGAACCGCAGACTTGGGCGGTTATCAAGACGCATTCGCCCGCTGTCACCAATGGCTATTTTCTGAACGCTGTGGACATGCGCCGCACGCCCGAGGGCGCGCAGGCGCAGCCCGAGGACAAGCAGATCCTGATCAAGCTGTTCGGGCGCACTTTGTTCATGTCACTGGTGATCACCGCGTCCTGTATCCTGCTGGCCTATCCGGTCAGTTATTTGCTGGCGACACTTCCGATGCGGGTGTCGAACCTGCTGATGATCCTCGTGTTGTTGCCCTTCTGGACGTCATTGTTGGTGCGAACCTCGGCGTGGAAGGTGATGTTGCAGCAACAGGGCGTGATCAATGAAACATTGGTCTGGCTGGGACTGGTAGCCGACGACGCCAGGCTGGTGATCATCAACAACCAGATCGGCACGATCATAGCTATGACGCATATCCTGCTGCCGTTCATGATCCTGCCCATGTATTCGGTGATGCAGACCATACCGCCCTCGTACACCCGCGCTGCAAAATCCATGGGCGCAACCAACTGGACGACATTCTGGCGCATCTACTTCCCGCAATCCATTCCTGGCATCGGCGCGGGCTCAATCCTCGTGTTCATTCTGGCGATCGGTTACTACATCACGCCTGAAATCGTTGGCGGCACCAAGGGTGTCTTTATTTCGAACCGGATTGCCTATCACATCTCGTCCTCGCTGAACTGGGGGCTGGCCGCGGCATTGGGAACGATCCTTCTGGGCGTCGTACTGCTGCTCTACTGGTGCTACGACAAGATTGTCGGCATTGATAACGTGAAGCTGGGATAATCGACATGGCCGCACTTACTCCGATATCCCGCAAACCTTTGTCCATGGTCTTGCCAAGCGTTGCGCTGGCAGGCGCCTTCGCCGGTATCTTTGTTGGCGCGGGCAATGGCTCGGTCTTCCTCGGCATCATTGGCGGTGCAGCCTTGATCGCCGCTGTGGCCTGGGTCTACATCACGGTACTCAAGAACGAAAAACTGGCCAGATGGATCAATATCCTTGGCTTTGGCATCGTCGGTTTACTGTTCTCTGGCCCAATGGGCGGCATTCTGGGCCTGTTGGGTGGATGGTTCTTCGTCTGGTTTATCTTTTGGCTGTACGAAGGTCGATATCGCCAAAAACTGTTGCCCTATCTGACCGCGAAACAAGTGTTCTATCACTACTTGTTCCGGGTGATCTGCGGCGCGATCTTCGTGTTCCTGATCACCCCGATCCTCGTGGTTCTGCCGCTTTCGTTCAACGCGCAGGACTTTTTTACCTTCACGCCTGAAATGCTGCGGCTCGACCCGGAAGGGTATTCGCTGAAGCATTACCGCGACTTCTTCACCAACAATGAATGGCAGCGCAGCTTCAAGAACTCACTCATCATTGCTCCAATTGCGACGATCATCTCGGTCTCGCTGGGCACGCTGGCGGCCATTGGCCTCAGCCAGAGCCACGTTCCAGGCCGCCGCGCCATCATGGGCATCCTGATCTCGCCAATGATCGTGCCGCTGATCATTTCAGCCACAGGCATGTTCTTCTTCTACAGCGATATCGGCCGCTTCATGGAGGGAACACTGGGCATGAACAAGAACTTTGTGGGCTATGTGAAAGTGATCCTCGCTCACGCCGTTCTGGGTATTCCATTCGTCATCATCACCGTGACCGCAACGCTAGTGGGCTTTGACCGCTCGCTGACGCGGGCGGCTGCGAATATGGGCGCGGGTCCAGTGCGGACATTCTTCAAGATCCAGATGCCCTTGATCCTGCCGGGTGTGATCTCAGGCGGCTTGTTTGCCTTCATCACCTCGTTCGACGAGGTGGTCGTGGTACTGTTTGTCGGCTCGGCTAGCCAAAAAACGCTGCCATGGCAGATGTTCACCGGCCTGCGCGAACAGATCAGCCCGACCATTCTGGCGGTGGCCACGATCCTCGTGGTGATCTCGATTGCGCTGCTGACTACGGTCGAGCTGCTGCGCCGCCGGTCCGAGCGCCTGCGGGGCCTTTCCCCCGCTTGACGCAGGCCTAGGTCTGATCTAACGATTCACCTGTTCATCCCAGCCGCGATGGCGTCGCGGACGCACTGGGATGATCGGCTCTCGGACCCCGAGACCGCCTGTCCTGAACGCCGGGACAAGTGGCCGGGTTTGCCGCCCGGCAATGATGAGAGACCAAGTCATGACAGACACAACAAAACGCCCCGAATTCTTCATTTGCCACAATGGCGACAAAGCGCCCCTGCCGTTCAGTAAGGGCGAATACGACCGCCGCCTTGGCGCCCTGCGCGCAACCATGGCCAAGCATGACATCCCCGCCGTCCTGCTGACCTCGATGCAGAACATCGCCTATTATTCCGGCTTTCTGTACTGCTCTTTCGGCCGCCCCTACGGCTGCGTGGTAACACAGGACGCTTGCACCACTGTCTCGGCAAACATCGACGCGGGCCAACCGTGGCGGCGCTCGGTTGAGGGCAACGTCATCTACACCGACTGGAAGCGCGCCAATTACTGGCGCGCAGTGGCCAGCCTCATCGGCGGGGCCAAACGGATCGGGATCGAAGGCGACCACATGACACTGGCGGCGCGCAACACGGCGCTGGACATGCTGGGCGGACCGGAACTGATCGACATCGCGCCTGACACGATGTTTGCCCGCATGGTGAAATCCGCAGAAGAGATCGAGCTGATCAAAGGCGGCGCGCGCACCGCTGACGTGGGTGGGGCCGCCATTCACGCAGCGATCCGTGAAGGCGCCACCGAGATCGAGATCGCCATGGCCGGGCGCGATGCGATGGAAGAGGAAATCGCCCGCGCCTACCCGGATGCCGAATACCGCGACACATGGGTCTGGTTCCAGTCGGCGCTTAACACCGATGGCGCCCATAACCCTGTCACCAAACGCGCGCTGCAAAAGGGCGATATCCTGTCGCTGAACACCTTCCCGATGATCTCGGGCTATTACACCGCGCTGGAACGCACCCTGTTCCTGGGCGAGCCCGACGCAGACAGCCTGCGCCTGTGGAAGGCCAACGTTGCCGCGCATGAGCTGGGCCTGAGCCTGATCAAACCCGGCGCGACCTGTTCGGGCATCACGGCTGAGATCAACCGCTTCTTCGCGGATGAGGGCCTGCTGCAATACCGCTCGTTCGGGTATGGCCATTCCTTCGGCATCCTCAGCCACTATTACGGGCGCGAGGCCGGTCTGGAGCTGCGCGAAGATATCGACACGGTGCTGGAACCCGGCATGGTCGTCTCGATCGAGCCGATGCTGTGGATCCCTGAAGGCCAGCCCGGCGCGGGCGGCTATCGTGAACACGATATCCTTGTGGTTGGTGAAGACGGGGCCGAGAACATCACCGGCTTCCCCTATGGTCCCGGCCACAACATCATCGATGCATGAAAAAACGGGTGGGGCGACAAGCCCCACCTTCTACCGCTGGGCGCGTTCGTGAAAGATGAAGCCCAGAAAGTTCAGCAATAGCTGCGCCGCCAGAACCTGGGTACTTTCCGTCGGGTCGTAAGCAGGCGCGACTTCGACCAGATCGATGCCCACAACATCGCCGCGTTTGGCCAGACCCTGTAGAATTTCCAGTACATCGTAGTAGAGAAACCCGCCATGGCTGGGCGTACCTGTGCCCGCCGCGATTGAAGGGCAAAAAGCGTCGATATCTATCGTTACGTAATACCGTGCCCCCTGCGGGATACGCGCCAGCACTGCCTCGGCCCCCAGTTTGCGCACCTGCCGCACAGACAGGATGTCCGACCCGCGCGCACGGGCGTCGTCATAGCCTTCCTTCGCGGTGGATGAGACATTGCGGATGCCCAGCTGCGTCATGCCTGAGACATAGTCTTTCTCAATCGCCCGCCGCATCGGGTTGCCATGTCCGGCGGTCACTCCGTGGCGTTCATCGACAAAATCCAGATGCGCGTCGATCTGCACCACATGGATCGGGCCGTTCTGCGTGCAATCCTCGGCGAAGGCATTGATACAGGGGATGTTGATCGAATGGTCCCCGCCAATTGTCACCGGCAATGCCCCTGCTTTCAGGATCTTGCCCACCCCCAAGGCGATATTCGCATGGCTCTCGTCGGTCTTGGTATGGATAATATCCGCGTCCCCCAGATCAACGATCCGCACCGAGCCATCCAGATAGGTTGCGTCATCTTCGTGATCATAAGCCCCAGCGTGGCCGAAACTGAACAGGGTCGAGGCTTCGCGCACGGCCCGAGGTCCAAACCGCGCCCCCGGTCGCCATTGGGTCCCGAAATCGAAGGGCGCGCCGAGAACGGCGATATCCGCCTCTATCTCATCCCAATTCTCAACATATGGAGATTTGGCGAAGGTTGAGATGCCGACAAAAGGCAGGTTTAGTCGCCCCGCCTTATAACCATGGTCTTGCATGGGTATTTCCTTTTTCATTGCCACTGTCACGTTCGATGACATCAATCGCAGCAGCATCTTGTGCTCAGGATGGACCAATGTCGAGATGCCCGGCGTGCAGCTTCAGTATTTCGAGCCATTCACGCGAGTGTTGCGTGTATGTGATCTGCTTTGCAGGCAAGATCGAATATGAACCCGATCGGAGGATGCCATGTCGATTCCACGTCGCAGCTTTGTCGGCCTGTTGGGGGCAAGCGCTGTAGCACCTCGCGCTCTTTGGGCGCAGGATGACCCTGTTTACGATGCCGTACGTTCAACTTTGTATGGCAGTCGGACCGATTTCGAAGCCGGGATGGCGTTCCTGACCGAGCGCGGCAACCCGGACGTTGTGCCCGCGCTTTTGACGGCGATGCGCTATGGCAGACGGCGAGAGCGAGACATTGCCAAAGTCATGGAAGCGTTGAGCGGCGCGCGCCACGGCACAGACTGGTTCGAATGGATGCTATGGCAAGAACGGAACGCTCAGATTGTACCTCATCCATCTTTGATACCGTTCAAACGCGAAGTTCTTTTGGGCATCGATCAGAACTTCGATGTTTTCCTGAAACCCGAATATTTGCAACGCGACAAGATGAAGATTCGGCTGGAAGAGATCAGTTGGGGTGGTGTGCTCAAGGACGGTATCCCTTCGCTGGACAATCCCAAGCTGATCCCGGCGGCGCGGGCGGACTACATGAAAGACGACGATCTGGTCTTTGGCGTCTCGATCAACGGCGATGTACGCGCTTATCCGCTGCGCATCATGGGCTGGCACGAGATGTTCAACGAGGTGATCGGAGGCGTTCCGGTAGCACTGGCCTATTGTACGCTGTGCGGATCGGGGATTTTGTTTGAAACGCAGGTCGAGGGGCGGCGGAAGCCGTTTGTATTTGGCTCGTCCGGGTTCCTGTATCGGTCGAACAAATTGATGTTCGACCGTGAGACGCATTCGTTATGGAACCAGTACACAGGTAAGCCCGTGGTCGGACCGCTGGTCAACAGTGGGATCGAGCTGAAGCAGCGTCCTGTGGTGATCACCCGCTGGGACAGCTGGAAGGCGTCGCATCCGGATACGCAGGTGCTGTCGCTCAGCACCGGTCATCGGCGCAACTATGGCTCGGGCGTTGTGTATCGCGATTACTTTGCCTCACCCGATCTGATGTTCCCGGCCTTGGTCGATCAAAGTAGGCATCGCCAGAAGGACTACGTGTTCGCCGTGCGCCAGTTCGGCGCGGCGCGGGCGTGGCCGTTGGACGCGTTCAAGGGCAAGCCGGTGATCAACGATGCGATTGGCGGGCGGGCACTGATGCTGATGGGCGACCCGGACAAGCGCAGCGTGCGCGCCTACGAGCGTGGATCGCGCCAGTTCCGCGCGACCACCGATGGCGGGCTGCTGGACGAAACGGGCAACAAGTGGCGCGTCACCGAAGAGGCACTGATTGGCCCGGATGGCGCAGAGTTGCCGCGCGTCGCGGGACATATCTCGTATTGGTTTGCCTGGGACAATTATCTGGGCGACGCAGCCAGCGTTTACGGACGCTGATCAAGAATGTTCCTCGGCCGCTGTGGCGGCCAACGCGCGGTTGTAAGCTTTCAGCGCGTCGATGTGATAGAGCGCGCCAACGGGGTTTTCACAGCCGTCCTTGTCGATGATCACCACCGGGATGCAAGGGATGTCATCGCGGTCGAAATATGGCATCGCGGCCTCAAGCGTGGCGCTGGCCTTGACGCATAGGCCTTGTTCGATCAATGCCTGCGCGTCTTCCTTGGAGATCGAACGCGCGTCCCCCAGCGGGCGCATCACCGCGCCTGCGCGCAGCATTGCCAGCAAGTAGGCCTGCGGCCCGGCGGCAAGGTGCACATTGCGTCGTTCCAGCTGGGTCAGGAAGAAGGACCGGTCCACAAGGCGCGAGGCCAGCGCAGTGGACATCGAGACCGAAACCATCACGGCGAGGCCGATCTGCCAGTCTCCGGTCAATTCAAACACGATGAGCGTGGTCGAGATCGGCGCGCCCAGCACCGCCGCCGCCACCGCGCCCATCCCGGCAAAGGCATAGAGCGTATGGGTGCCTGACACATCTGGCAGCAATCCGGTGGCGATCAGGCCGAAGGCCAACCCGGTCAGCGCTCCGATCATCAATGAAGGGGAAAACACACCACCACCCATGCGACCGCCCATGGTAATCGCCACTGCGACGGTCTTGATGACCGCGAACAGGATCGCGGTCGTCAGCACGAGGTCCCCGGTCAAAGCACGGATCGTGGTTTCGTATCCCACGCCGATGATGTGCGGAAACCAGACCGCCAACAGGCCGAGCATCGCGCCCGAAACACCGGGGCGCAGCCAGCGAGGCAGAGACAAGCGGTTTTGGATATGCGTGCCGATATCCTCGGCGAAGAAGATCGATCGCATCAGCAGTAGCGAAACCAGCCCGCAAATCAGGCCTAGGATCAGAAAGGCGGGCAGCTCGACATAGAATTGCAACGACCCGGGCGTTTCCAGCGTGAATTCGGTCACGTCACCATAAGCCAGCCGATTGATCACGGTCCCCGCGACCGAGGCGATGACAATGGGCGCAAAGGCATGAACGGCGAAGTGGCGCAACACAACCTCAAGCGCAAACAAGGCCCCGGCGATAGGGGCGTTGAAACTGGCCGAAACAGCAGCGGCCACAGCGCAACCCAATAGGTCGCGCCCGGTGATACCGTCGGCGTGGATACGGTCGCTGACCCAAGTCGAGATGACCCCGGCCATATGCACAACAGGTCCTTCCCGCCCCGTGGATCCGCCTGAGCTGAGCGTGATCAGCGAAGCGAAAAAAGATGCGATACCGGCCTTCTTTTCGACCCGTCCATCAGTGATGGCCGCACCCTCGATCACATCAGCTACCGAACGCACACGGCCATCATCGGTGTACCTGTTCAGGATGATCCCGACGACCAACCCGCCGACCACAGGTGTAAGGAAAATCCAGAGCCAATGCAGCTTCTCAGCATGGCTGTGCAGGAATAGGATATCTTCGGTGTTGTAGAGATAAGCCTGCAACGACGAGATCGCCATCCGGAATCCCAGCGCCATGAAGCCTGCAGCGATCCCGATGACCAGAGCGATAAACCAGAACTGAATCTGGCTGGGGCCACGATGAAGCATTACCCGCCATGCATCCCGCAGCGCCGAGAGGGCTTGATTGAGCTGATTGCGCAGCACGGTGCGGGTCGATTGGGTCATTGGCCCTCGTTGGGGTGGTCGCCTGACCCTTAGTAAGCCACGCGCGCGCCTTAGAAAAGTCGGTTCACGACAAGATGCTCACAGAATGCGCGTCATGCATCCAACAGAGCACGGGCAGCGGCACGTGCCTCATCCGTAATGGTGTCGCCTGCGACCATCCGGGCGATTTCGTCGACGCGGTCGGGGTCGGCCAGCGGGATCACGGTGGACAGGGTCTGATCGCCGGTGACCTGTTTCTGCACCCGCCAGTGATGCGCCGCCCGTGCGGCCACTTGCGGCGAGTGGGTGACGACCAGCACCTGCCCGCCCTGCGCGAGTGCGGCCAGACGGCGGCCCACCGCGTCCGCCGTGGCACCGCCGACACCGCGGTCAATCTCGTCAAAGATCATCGTGCGGGCACTGTCTTCGTCCGTTAGGCAGACCTTAAGCGCCAGCAGAAAGCGGCTGAGTTCGCCGCCCGAGGCGATTTTGTTGAGCGGCCCTGACGGCGCCCCCGGGTTGGTGGCGACGGTGAAGGCCACCGCATCGATGCCTTCGGGGCCCGGGTCGGTCGCAGTGATCTCGGTCCGGAACACGGCGCGTTCCATTTTCAGGGGCGCGAGTTCAGCCATTACTGCGGTGTCCAACGCACTGGCGGCCTTACGGCGCGTTTCGCCAAGCGCGGTGGCCGCGTTGTCATACGCAGCCTGTGCCGCGTCCACAGCAGCGCGTTTGTTGCTGAGGTCGGCGTCACCCGCATCCAGCCGGTTCAGGCGGTCGCGCAAGGTATCGGCGAAGGTGCCCAGATCATCGGGGGCCACATCGTGTTTCCGTGCCAGCGCGCGAATGGCAAAGAGGCGTTCCTCGGCCTGTTCCAGTTCCGCTGGGTTAAAATCGAGCGCTTGCAGACAGGCGTTGACCCCATCCTGCGCCTCGCCCAGTTCGATCAGGGCGCGACCCAGCGCTGCAATGGGGCCTTCCAACTGGCCACCCGCATTATCCGACACGCCTTCCAGCCAGCGCACGGCATCGGCCATCGCGCCCTCGGCCCCGTCGCCGCCCAGCAAGGCAAAGGCACGGGCCACGTCATCGCGAATCCGCTCGGCCCCTTGCATCATGCGGCGGCGGGCGTCGAGATCTGCATCCTCACCCGGCTGCGGGTCAAGCTGATCCAACTCGGCAACGGAATGACGCAGGAACTCTTCTTCGGCACGCATAGCCTCCAGCGCTGCCTCAGTCTGCGCCAGAGCTTTGCGGGCGATGGACATCTGGCCCCATGCGGCACGCACGGCGGCCAACTGATCCCCTGCCCCGGCATAGGCATCCAGCATTGCGCGATGCCCGCGTGGGTTCAGCAGGCCTCGGTCATCATGTTGGCCGTGCAGTTCGATCAGAGTTTCCGACAGCGCCCGTAACACTTCGCCCGAACAACGGCGGTCATTGACCCATGCAGTCTTACGTCCCTCGGCCGTGTTGACGCGGCGCAGGATCAACTCCTCGCCACCGGGCAGACCCGCCTCGGCCAGAATCGAATGGGCAGGGTGGTCGTCAGGCAGTTCAAACTCGGCCACAACTTCGCCCTGTGCGGCCCCCTGACGAACCAGCTCGGCGCGCCCTCGCCAGCCCAGCACAAAGCCCAGCGAATCCAGCAAGATCGACTTGCCCGCGCCGGTTTCACCGGTCAAAGCATTCAAGCCCGGCTGAAACGTCAGCTCCAGCCGGTCGATGATCAGCATGTCGCGGATATCAAGGGCGCGCAGCATCGGGTCTTTAGCGTCCCAAGCCTTTAGCCATGGCCGTTACAACCACTCACCCTTGACGGTCTGGCGATAGATCGTGCTGAGCCAATTGTTACCTCGGCTCTTTAGATCGAGACCACGCGACGTCAGCAACGTGTACCCCGCGTCGTACCATTCCGAGGACTGATAGTTGTAACCCAGAATCGCACCCGCGGTCTGCGCCTCGTCCACCAGTCCCAGCGCCAGATACGCCTCGATCAGTCGATAGAGCGCCTCGGCGGTATGAGATGTGGTCTGAAAATCTTCGACCACCACGCGGAATCGGTTGATCGCCGCAGTGAAGTGATCCTGACGCAGATAATAGCGCCCGATCTCCATCTCTTTGCCAGCCAGATGGTCGAAGGCAAGGTCGAACTTCAGTACGGCAGATGTGGCATACTCACTGTCTGGGTAGACTTCGATCACCGTGCGCAGGGCCTGCAGTGCCTGAAAGGTCAGCCCCTGATCACGGCCAACTTCGTCGATCTGATCATAGTAGCTGAGCGCCAGAAGATACTGGGCATAGGCGGCGTCTTCGTCAGTGGGATAGAAATCGATATATCGCTGCGCGGCGGCGCGGCTTTCTTCATAGTTCTGGTCCGAATGGAATGAGAACGCCTGCATGATCAGCGCACGTTTCGCCCAATCGGAATAAGGATAAAGCCGCTCTACTTCAGAGAAATACCAAGCCGCGTCGTCCGAGCGATTCTGCGACAGCTCGTATTCACCGCGGGTGTAAATCTGTTCAGGCGTGAAACCTTCGAGGTTTTGGCTGCGGTCTGCCCCACGGTTACCAAACAGACCTCCGGCATTGCCACATGCCGTCAAAGTTGCTGCCAGAAGAAGCGCACCTGCGATTCTGACTGCCGCTTTGCTGCCAACCATTCCGCCCATCCTTGTCGTCTACTTAGCGGGAATTACCCCTGATCGGGCCTCGGTCTAGCACATAAAATTCCAGTGCAAAACGCCTTATCCACCCTCATGGCGCAAATGTCGTCAGAGTTGATCAGATCACGCAACCTGCGGGATTTCGCTTCGCACAAGGCCCTGGCCGGGCAGACGCGCGGCTTGTTCAGGGGTACAAAGGATCGGTCGCACAGCGCCCGGTGTTTCGAACAGTTTGCGCAGCAATGTGTTAGTCATCGAATGCCCCGACTTCTCGCCGACAAAGCGCCCCAGAATCGGACCGCCTGCAAGATAGAGATCACCCAGAGCGTCCAGCATTTTGTGGCGCACCGCTTCATCCGTGTGACGGAAGCCACCCGGGGTCAGGACTTCGTCGCCCTGTACGACTACGGCATTGTCCAATGTGCCGCCCAAGGCCAATCCGTTTTCACGCATCGCTTCGACATCTGTGCGGCGGCAAAACGTGCGACTGTCGCAGAGTTCACGCGCAAACGAACCATTGCGCATGTCCAAAACTTTTGTCTGGCTTCCAATGGCGTCGTCTTCGAAATCAATGTGGAACTCGATCTCCAGACCTTCCGCAGGCGCGATAGATGCCTTTGCGCCCTCGCGTTCAACAGAGACGGGTTTGAGCACTTCATAAGCCAGTACCGGACTAGCCTGACGACGAACGCCTTTGGCCATGATGCCCCGAACAAAGGCCACGGACGAACCATCCATGATCGGGACTTCGGGACCGTCGATTTCAATCAGCGCATTATGGACACCACATCCGGCAAGTGCCGCCATGATGTGTTCCACAGTCGATACCGACACATTCGCATCGTTAACCAATCGTGTGCAAAGAGGCGTCCGCTCAACAACGTCATAGATAGCGGGGATCAACGCATTGCCCAGCTCGATATCAGTCCGTTTGAACCAGATTCCATGACCTGCCGCTGCAGGCTTCAGAACCATCGTCGCAGGCTTGCCGCTATGCAGCCCAGTGCCCACAAACGTGACTGAAGATTTGAGCGTATGTTGCAATGTGAGCCTCGGTGAGTTGTGTCCAGCCTATCAGGGGCTGTGTTGCACCCTCAACTAAGGAAGGGGGCATTAAGGCTCAACTCACCTTTTGCAACCGAATGAAACATGAATGTGACACATCGGCAAATCCCTGCTTACACCAGCTCAACACCTTGTGTTTCCACAAAAAAGGGCCGCGCGATGGCGGCCCTTCGAGATGATTTTGTTACCGCGATCAGTTGGCCTGACGCCGTAGGAAGGCGGGAATTTCGATGCGCTCCTGATCAGGATCGGCTTCATCCTGAACAGGTGCCGTTGCGTCAACCGACCGCATCGCAGGCTGTTGGCGTACCGGTTGAGCGGGCGTATCGGCCGCATGGCCGGTCATCCGGTCAATCAATCGGTTGAAGCCAAAACGCGGGCGATCCTCGGTCGCTTGCTGCGGCTGAGGGGCCGGTTCGCGAGGTGCCTCAGGCGTCGGACGCAGCCGGTTCGAAGGTACTTTCTGAACTGCGGCCTGCAACCGCTGCATCGCTTCCGGAGACGGTGTGCCGGGGGTCTGGGCACGCGGTGCGTCGTAGGAGTCGACTGTCTCTTCGACTTCGGGTTGCGGTTCGAACTGCGCAACCTGAGGCTGATAGGCGGGCGGAGGCAGCCCGTCATCTTCCTGCTCGGCAGCGGGTTGTTCGTCTTGCCAGCCTTCATTGAACTCGACATCTTCGATGGACTCGAAGAGCGTGGGCGCAATGTTGTCCTCAGCCGGGGCCTCATCTGCAGCGATTTGTTCAGGCGTGGAGTCTTCTGCCGAAACCGTGCGTGTCAGCGGAGCCGACATCGAACGGCGGGCGACCGGTACATCTTCGCTTTTCTCGCTGGCATCGATACCGGTGGCAACGACTGAAACGCGCATTCCGCCTTCCATCTCGGTGTCGAGGGTCGAACCGACAATTATATTGGCCTCCGGGTCCACTTCCTCGCGGATGCGGTTGGCGGCCTCGTCCAGTTCGAACAAGGTCAGGTCGTGCGCACCGGTGATGTTGATTAGCACACCCTTGGCACCCTTGAGGCTGATTTCGTCCAACAGCGGGTTAGCAATGGCCTTCTCGGCTGCCTGAATGGCGCGATCTTCACCGGTCGCTTCGCCTGTGCCCATCATCGCCTTGCCCATCTCGTCCATCACGGCTCGAACGTCGGCGAAGTCGAGGTTGATCAGACCCGGACGCACCATCAGGTCGGTTACGCCTTTGACGCCCTGATACAGGACATCGTCGGCCATCGAGAACGCCTCGGTAAACGTTGTCTTTTCGTTGGCCAGACGGAACAGGTTCTGGTTCGGAATGATGATCAGCGTATCAACGACTTTCTGCAGCGCATCAACGCCGTCTTCGGCCTGACGCATACGCTTGGCGCCTTCGAACTGGAAGGGTTTGGTGACAACCCCAACGGTCAGAACACCCAACTCCCGCGCTGCCTGCGCGATGATCGGCGCCGCGCCGGTGCCTGTGCCGCCACCCATGCCGGCGGTAATAAAGCACATATGCGCACCCGCCAGATGATCCACGATCTGTTCGATGCTTTCTTCAGCTGCTGCAGCACCCACGGTCGGACGCGCACCTGCACCTAACCCTTCGGTGACTTTGACGCCCAGCTGCACCCGCGCCGACGAACGGCTTTGCTGCAGCGCCTGTGCGTCTGTGTTCGCGACGACAAATTCTACGCCGTCCAACTGTTTTTCAATCATGTTGTCGACAGCATTGCCCCCAGCGCCGCCAACGCCAAATACGGTAATCCGAGGCTTGAGTTCGTCGTGCCCGGGCATCGAAAGATTTAATGTCATGCTCTGTCCGCCTGTTTTTTATGTTGCCGCAAAATGCGGTTTTTCTGACCTATCCACAGTCGATTTTACTGTGTCATTTCGGAAACGTCACCAGAAAAATCGCACGAATCCACAAAATATGGAGGAAATAAGGCAGCAAACAGCGGCATTTCGCTGTTACCGCGACATGTTGCGGCGAAAGGCTCATGCGCTACTACACACGGAAAGACCCCACCCGCCTTGAGGGGATGCGAAAACTTTTAGTCACTCGTTTGGTCGCGGAAAACTGCTCAATGTCCTGCCGCTGGGCCTCTGCCGGGCCTTGAGCCTTATTTTGCGGCAATTTGGCAGTTGCCGCAACTGATTTCTTTAGCCTACCGGGGCACTTGGGCAATTCAGGCCATCTTCAGAGATGCTACGGACCTCTTGCGTTTCGCTGCCGATGAAGCGCGCCAGCCGCACCATCAGCCGGTCATTGTACAGGTAGGGCCACCAGCAGACTGGCAGGCCATCGGGCGCATCATCATACAGAAAACAGATCTGGCCATTTGGCGTGGTGATCTGGCCATAGACACAGCCCCGCCCCTCCATCCGCCAGACCGAGAGAGTCGGGCTGAGAAATTCCTCAGTTCCGACCAACATACCGCTTCGGATTTCATGGAAGGTGATCGTTTTGCCAACGACGGCGCTCAGAAACGCCTCTGGCGTAATCAGGGTTTGAGCCGGGGCCGCAGCGGGCCCAAGGGCCGCGCCAACGGCTGCACCACGCAGGGCATTACCAATTGTCACGGAACCAGCGCACGGCGCGCTTGAACGGGCGCGCGGCATAGGTGTCGACCGGGATCTCAAAATCCCACCATTCGTCCTGAGGATGCGCCGCAAACAGGCTAAGCCCCACTGCCGAAGAAAAACCGGGCCCGGTCGCGGATTGCGGCAGGCCATGAACGCGCAGCGGGCGGCCCAAACGAACACGCTGACCCAGAATCCGGCTGGCAAGCCCGTCTAGCCCCATGATCTGGCTGCCACCACCAGTCAGAACGATCTGCTGGCTTGGCAGGTGGTCGAAACCGGCAGCGTCCAGACGAGTACGCACCTCTTCGAGAATCTCCTCGACGCGGGGGCGCATGATGCCGATCAACTCGGCACGGCTCACGGTACGGCGGTCATGCTCCCAATCGCCAGTATCGCCACCGATGTCGATCAGGTCGCGATCATCGGCTCCGGTCGCGTGAACGCCACCGTTAAAGGTCTTGATCCGTTCGGCCACCGCTGCGGGCACGCCGAGGCCCATCGAAATGTCGCTGGTCACGTGATCCCCGCCCATGCGCACGCAATCGGCATAGATCATGTGTTTCTTCATGAAGATCGAGATGCTGGTGGTGCCGCCGCCCAAATCGATACAGGCCGCGCCCAACTCCTGTTCGTCCTCGACCAATGCGGAAATGCCCGAGACATAGGCCGAGTTCGCAATCCCTGCCAGCTCCAGATCGCAGCGCTTGATACAGCGGACGATGTTCTGGATCGCCACCGCATCGACGGTTAGCATGTGCATATCCACTGCAAGGCTCTGCCCCAACTGCCCACGCGGATCGATTAGTCCCGAGCGGTTGTCGAGCGCGAAATTCACCGGTTGCGCATGCAGTACCTCGCGCCCTTCGCCGTAATCGGGCACGTCGCAGGCGTTCAGGACACGACCGACCTCGGCTTCGGTAACTAGTTGCCCTTCCAGATCGACCTGTGCATCCAGCCCGTACGAGCGCGGGTTCGCCCCTGAGAAGGATGCAATCACGTGATCCACGCGGATATCGGCCATCTTCTGCGCTGCCTGCAGTGCGGTGCGGATGGCGCGTTCGGTCTCCTGCATCGCTGTGACTTCGCCGAACTGCACCCCGCGCGAGCGGGTAGTCGCAGCGCCGATGACGCGGAACCCGGTCTGACCGGCCATGGAGCCGATCGAGTTATCCTCGGACAACCGCCCCGTCCCGTCGAAGCGCAATACAAGGCAAGCGATTTTGGAGCTGCCGACATCCAGGATAGCAACTACACCGCGTTGCATTGCCTGTCGGCGCATCTGCCGCATAGCCCTTTGGGACTGATAAAGATCGGTCATCATGGTCGTTACTGCCCGCTACTCACATCTACTTTTGTGTTCCACCAGTCTTCGCTGGCCGTTTTGTTCATTCGGATGGTCGGTCGCTGCCCCAGTCGCATGTCGACCACGGCCACGTCACGTTCTAAAAGGTCCTGCACCTCGTTCACCGCCAACACGCGTTCCAGCGCGCGCGCCGGACGTTCGGTCGGCAACATGATGCGCTGGTTGCGATCCAGCACCAGATCCCAGCGCCGTTCGCCAACGCGCACCAAACCGCGAACGCGGTCGCCCAAGCTGCGGGCAGTGGTCAGGATTTGCAGCGCCTCGGGGACATGTTTGTTCGCGCCCTTCCCTGCGATCAGTGGCAGGGCTGCGTGATCGGCGCGTGCTGAAACACGGTCAACATGAGCTCCGGTTTCATCCAATAGCTCGATCCCGTCTCGGGTGCGCCAGACGATGACCGGCTGGCGTTCGACCACATCAACCTGAAGAATCCCGCCGGGGCGAATGCGTACGGTTGCCGATTTCACCGGGTCAAGCCCGGTGATGGTGTCGCGGATCAACTCCACATCCAGATCCCACGAGCTGAGCGGGAAATCGAGCGGCACGATCTCGCGGATATCCTCAGACAGTGCGGTTCCTGCCCCGTCGATGGCCATCAAGTTGACCATGAATTCGGGGCGCTCCTGGATCGAGGTCTTGATGTCGGCGATATAGGTGCTGACCGCCTCACGACGTTCTTCGGCGGCAAAGAAGCCACCCACCAAACCAAAGACGGCCAGAACCGGCAGGCCAATTTTTAGCCCGCGCCGGATGCCGGGGGTGAGCATCCAGCGCTGAAAGCGGTAGCTGAGGCGCGAGGGCGCGGGGTCCGCGTTGCGCGCGCGGCCAAAAAGACGCGCCCCGCGCAAATGCAGCTTAGGTTCGGTTTTGGGCTCGGGCCTTGGCGCGGCGGTGAAATCGGCATCCGGCCCCGCCAACGGTTTGGTCCGGTGGATCACCGGCGCGCGGGTGGCGGTCAGCGGTCGCATGACGCGTCCTCCACCATCCAGGCGCAGAGCTGGCCGAAACTGATGCCAAGATGCTCGGCCTGTTCGGGTACCAGCGAAGTCGGCGTCATGCCAGGCTGGGTGTTGGTTTCCAGCAGAAACAACCCGTCGGCACCCCTGCCGTCATCCCAGCGGTAATCGGTACGGGACACACCGCGACAACCCAGCGCATTATGCGCCTTCACCGCATAGTCCATGCAGCGGTCAAAGATGTCCTGCGGAATGTCAGCGGGCAGCACATGCCACGAGCCGCCGGGCTTGTACTTGGCATCATAATCGTACCAACCGCCATCGGTCATGATCTCGGTCACCGTCAGGGCGCGATCGCCCATCACGGTCACGGTCAGTTCCCGGCCCGCGACGTATTTCTCGACCATCACCTGATCAGGCATCGCCTCGTCCAGTTGCGGCGGGCCGTTGGCATTTTCATGCACGATATAGATGCCGACGCTGGAACCTTCGTTGTTGGGCTTGGCCACATAGGGCGGCTCCATCACATGGACCTCGACCACCTCGACCTTGGGAACGATCAGGCTGGGTACGATGGGTAATCCTTCGGCGGCGTAGACCTCTTTGCTGCGTTGCTTGTCCATTGCAAGGGCCGAAGCCAGCACACCGGAATGCGTGTAAGGAATGCGCATCCATTCCAGTAGCCCCTGCACACAGCCATCCTCGCCCCAGCGTCCATGCAGGGCGTTGAACACCACATCGGGTTGGATATCGGTAAGGCGAGCAGCAAGGTCCGGACCTGCGTCCAGTTCGACCACTTCAAAGCCTTCACCCACAAGAGCGGCTGCGCATTCGCGCCCAGAGCTGAGAGACACCTCGCGTTCCGCCGAGGGGCCGCCCATCAACACCGCCACTTTGGGGTTTGTCCTGCTCGACATACCCAATGTGCGCCTCAATGTCCCCGGACCTTATGTGGTGGTCCGTACTGCGTTTATGCCTTTGATCCGTCGTCCTAATTTGCCTGTTATGGTCTGACGGTCGGGGCTTTATTCTTTCAGCGGATCACCGACCCGCATGATTTCCCACTCTAGCGTGATGCCGCTTGTTTCGTAAACCTTTTTTCGCACCTCTTCACCCAGACCTTCCAGGTCCGCGGCGGTCGCATCGCCCGTGTTGATCAAGAAATTCGAGTGCTTGGGGCTCATCTGCGCACCACCTTTGGTGGCCCCGCGCATACCCGCGTCATCGATCACTTTCCACGCCTTGAGGTCATGCACATCGTCCGCGCGCCCAGTCGACGAGAACCCGGCTGGATTACGGAAGGTCGACCCGGCGCTGCGGTCCTTGGTGGGTTGAGTTTCGTCGCGCTTTTTTAGCTGCGCCTCCATGCGAGCGTGCAGCTCAGCTGGATCGCCCGAGGGGCCTTGAAACGTCGCCGAGATCAGCACCGCGCCTTCGGGCAGGTCGGACTGGCGATAGCGGAAGCTGAAGTCTTGCGGGGTCAGGTCCACGATCTCTCCGGCGCGGGTGACTACGGTAGCCTTTTGCAGCACATCCGCAGTATAGCTGCCGTAACAGCCCGCGTTCATGCGCACGGCCCCGCCGATCGACCCGGGTATCGTGCGCAGGAAAGTCAGGTCCACACCTCCATCCGCTGCTTTACGCGCCACATGCGCATCCAGCGCGGCGGCACCCGCGCTGACGGTATTGCCGTCGACCGAGATACCATTGAACCCGCGCCCCAATCGGATCACCACCGCCCGCAGACCACCATCACGGACGATCAGATTGGATCCGACACCCATAGGAAAGATGGGAACATCCGCAGGCAGATCACGCAGAAACGACTGAAGGTCTTCGGTATCGGCGGGTTGAAACAGATAATCCGCTGGTCCGCCGACGCGCAGCCAGGTGAGTTCGGAAAGAGAACGCGCCGCGGACAGGCGGCCACGGACGTCGGGCAGCTCGCTCATGCGCCTTCCCGGGATGCAAGGCTGCGCCCGCCTACTCCACCCATGATCACCGCAAACAGGAAGGGCAGGACCGCACCGGTCAGCCAGACGAAGGGGCCGAACGCCTGTTCCTCTTCCCCGGTGCCGACACTGGCCAGCATTATGATCAGTACCAGACCAAGGGCCGAGGTCAGCCCGATCAGCCACAGCAGTGCCTTGAGGCCGATCCAGCGCGCGGCGACAAAACCCGCAAGCGTCCCGAGGATCAGGGTAATCAGCGGCAAATAGGCGAAAGTGGCGATGTCGACCATGGGGGCCTCCTGAAAATGGCCAGTTACTTGTTCGCCGCCTTCATGCCCTGCATTTTCGCCTTTGTCCAACGGGTGAGGTAAATCACCGGCCAACGCAGAACTGACATACCTGCAGCCAGAACCAGCAGCCCGATCCATGGACCATTTTCATAGGTGACATAGCCTAGGATAGGGACGCCAACGGCGATCAGGAAATAGGCGCGCCGCCAATGGTTGTCCTTGCTGGGCAACATCGCCAACACGTTGGCGACAACACCCCACAGACCGGCAAGCGCAATCGACCAGTTCATTCCGACACCTCTTTACCCGTCCACTTGCGCCAGTAGTAGCGGATCGGGTTGCGGTACATCGAAACAAAACCGCCAGCAGCCAGGATTCCGACGAACCAGCCATAGTCTAAACTCAGCCACAGAATCAGAGCAGGCGCGCTGGCAAACAGTACAACACCCGGTGGGAATTGCAGGCGCATCGGCAGCATCGCCACAATGGTGGAAGCGAAGACCCAGACGCAGGCGAGTATGAGCGATAGCGCCACGAGGTTAGCTCGCTTTGGCGATTAACCGGTCAGGCAAACCGTTGGCCCAGGTGCTGATCGTACCTGCGCCGAGGCAGACGACCATATCGCCCGGGCGGGCCTGTTCACGGACAAGGCGGGCCAGGTCTTCTTCGTTCAAGATCGCGCGCGCGTGGCGGTGGCCGTGGCGGATCAGGCCCTGCACAAGATCGTCACGGCTGGCACCTTCGATCGGATCTTCGCCTGCAGCAAAGACCTCCGCAATAGCGACCACGTCAGCGTCGTTGAAGCAGGTGCAGAAATCGTCGAACAGGTCGGACAGGCGGGAGTAGCGGTGCGGCTGGTGGACTGCGATGACGCGGCCCTCGGTGGCCTGACGTGCGGCCTTGAGAACGGCGGCGATTTCGACCGGGTGGTGGCCGTAATCGTCGATGATGGTGACGCCGTTAATTTCCCCGACCTTGGTAAAGCGGCGGTTGACGCCGCCGAAATCGGCCAGCGCATCGCGGATTTCACTGGCCTTCATGCCCAGATGACGGGCCACGGCCACGGCGCTCAGCGCATTAGAGACATTGTGGTCGCCGGGCATTGGCAAGGTGCAACCTTCGATTACCTTGTCTTCATGGCGTAGGTGGATGTCGAAATGGGCGACGCCACCCTTATAGGTCAGGTTTTCGGCCCGCACATCGGCCTGTGCGTTGAAACCATAGGTGCGCACGCGGCGGTCGGAGATGCGGCCAACAAGCGCCTGCACCTCGGCATGATCTGTGCAGCAGACGGCCAAGCCATAAAACGGCAGGTTCGAGACGAACTCGTAAAACCCGTCGCGCAGTTGGTCGAAATCGCCCCAGTGCTCCATATGCTCGGGGTCGATATTGGTGACGATGGCGATGGTTGCAGGCAGGCGATTGAATGAGCCGTCGCTCTCATCCGCTTCAACCACCATCCATTCGCCCTGCCCCATGCGGGCGTTGCTCCCATAGGCGTGGATGATGCCGCCATTGATGACGGTGGGATCGAAATCGCCGGCGACCATCAGTTCCGCCATCATAGTGGTTGTTGTGGTCTTACCGTGAGTTCCGGCGATGGCAATGTTCGAGCGCAGGCGCATGAGTTCCGCCAGCATGTCGGCGCGACGGACGACGGGCAGGCCCTGCGCGCGTGCCTCGTCCAGTTCCGGGTTCCCCGGTTTGATCGCGGTTGAGACCACGACTACGGCGGCGTTCTGCAAGTTCTCGGAACGCTGGCCTTCGAAAATCTCAGCACCCAGCCCAGCCAGCCGGTCAGTAATCTTCGAGGTTTTCAAGTCCGAACCTTGTACACGGTAGCCAAGATTCAAAAGCACCTCTGCGATACCCGACATCCCGATCCCACCGATGCCCACGAAGTGGATCGGTCCAACGTCCTGCGGCAGTTTGGTTGCTGGATTCATGAGGTCTCCTTCTGCGCCAGTTGCTCGACAAGGGCGACCAGACGCTCGGTGGCGTCCGGTGCCCCGACCGATAGCGCGGCATGGGCCATTTGCTGTGCGGCTTCGGGGTTGGTGAGAACCGTGGTCATTTGCTGTGTCAGCGCGGGAACGTCAAGGGCGTTTTCGGGGATCATGATCGCCCCACCTGCCTGAACCAACCCACGCGCGTTGGCTGTTTGATGATCTCCGGCAGCCGTGGCAAGCGGGATCAAAATCGACGGACGGCCAATCACGGAAATGTCGGCAATACTGGAGGCACCCGACCGGCTGACAACCAGCTGCGCGTCGGACATGCGGCGAGGTACGTCATCAAAGAAAGGCTGTACATCGGCGCGTATGCCGTGATCGGCGTAAAAGGCCTTGACCCGTTCACCATCCTCATCGCGGGCCTGATGCGAGACGCGGATGTACCCGCGCAGATATTCAGGCAGCGCAGCGATGGCCCCCGGCACCACGTCACTGAGGATACGTGCGCCCTGAGAGCCGCCCATCACCAGGACGGACATCGGGTACTCCCCAGGCGGGATATAGGGGGCAGCAGCGCGTTCAAGAACGGAGGCGCGAACCGGGTTACCAGTGTGTATGCCCTTGGACCCTTCAGGCAGATCGGTGGGCCAGACACCACAGGCCACTTGAGCCACACGCGTGGCAAACAGTTGGTTTACCCGGCCCAGAACGCCATTTTGTTCATGGATCATACGCGGCAGCTTCAGCAGGATGGCCGCGCCCAGCGCCGGTATCGACGGATAGCCGCCAAAGCCCACCAACACATCCGGCTTGTCACGCATCATCTGCGCAGCCATGCTAGTGACTCCAGCAGCAATCTTGGGTCCAACCAACATCTTGGCCGCTAATCCGCCTCGGGCGAAGGTGGCCGAGGATGCCTCGACAATCTCGACGTCTGCGGGGAACGCGCCGGTATAGCGCGCTCCGCGCGGGTCGGTGGACAGGCGCACACGCCAGCCTTTCTGTAGCATCGCCTCGGCCAACGCCTGCGCGGGGAACATGTGGCCCCCGGTGCCACCTGCTGCGATTAGTAGATAAGGTTTGCCCATCAGCCTCGTCCGCGCAGAATGTCGCCCAGCTCGCCCTGCGGGCGGGTTCGGGTGAAGGCCAGCAACATGCCAACCGCGATGCCGCCAGCAATCAGAGACGATCCGCCATAACTGACAAAGGGCAGCGTCATGCCCTTGGCGGGCAGAAGTCTCACGGCGACGCCCATGTTGATCATAGCCTGCACGCCAAACATGCAGGCCAGACCAGTGCCAGCCAGACGGATGAACATGTCGCGTTCGCGCATCAGCCGCAGCAGTGAACGCACAACGATCAGCGAGTACAGCGCGATGATAATCAGCACCAGAATCAGCCCGTATTCTTCGGCCGCGACCGCGATGATGAAATCCGTATGCGCATCAGGCAGAGACCACTTGACCTGCCCCTCACCCACGCCGACGCCGAACAGACCGCCTTCGCGGATAGCATTGGTGGCATACCCAAGCTGGGTGGTCGGATCGAGTTCCTGATTAAGGAAACCATCGATACGACGGGCAAAGTGCTCGGAATTGGAATAGGCAAACATGCCGCCCAGAACGACCGCCCCGGCCATGCCGACCAGCAATAGCATCGGGGCTCCGGCAACAAAATACATCACACCCCAACCAAAAAGGATAAGGCAGGCCTGCCCGAAATCGGGCTGCATCACCAGCATTGCCACGATGGACATACACAGTGCAAAGGACCACAACCGCCCCGGCGGGCCGTTGATTTCCTGTGATGCGGCCAACAGCCATGCGGCCACCACGACAAAACCGGGCTTGAGGAACTCGGATGGCTGCAACGAGGCAAAACCCAGCGAATACCAGCGCACCGCGCCTTTGCCAAAGTCTGTACCGAAGACCGGCAGGAAGGCCAGCGCCACGAACGAGGCCAGAAAGCCCAGAATCGCCAGCCGCCGCACCAGTGTCGGCGACATCATTGAGGTCAGCAGCATCGCGACCAGCGCCAGCCCGCCAAAGATCGCCTGACGTTCTACATAGTGGAAAGGATCGAACCCGTTACGCCCCGCCAGTGGCGGCGACGAGGCCAGCCCAAGCAAAAGCCCGATGACAAACAGGATCAGAACGCAGGACATCGTCCAGCGATCAATCGTTCGCCACCACTTCGGAAGAATCGGTTCTCCGCGCTGGTCCTGGACCGCGCCATACACCATCTCAGTCATGAGATACCGCCACTATCTGCCTCGTTAACGTCCCGTTTTCGGGATCTGATTGAGAGTCTACAGGGATTTTTACATTTGGGCTAGCAGAATGACAGGCAGAACTGGAATTCCGGAACGATGAGCCGCCGTTGACAAACGCGCATGCATTCAAGCAGCGCATGCTGCCTGTTCTGATCGACGGCCCGTTGAGGCTCGGTTTGAGTTCATCCAAATATCAACCGCGCCCAACGTCATTGTTCAAAAAGTAAATCGTCAGTCTTTGATGGGGTATCTGTCAGGCTCTTCAAACACATCGATCACTCGGGAACCCGCCTTGATGCGCCCGCCATGCTCCACTCCGGCTGGGATAGAATAGCTGTCGCCGGGCAGATAAACTTTCGTCTCTCCGCCAATGGTGAGTTCAATTTCTCCTTCCACCACCGTACCCCATTGGGCACCATGTGAATGTAGTGGGAGTTCCATTTCTTTAAGAAAAGTAAAAAAGGCGACCAAACCAGCATCAGATCGAATGACTGCCGTCTGCACGACGTCTTCGGGAAATGGCACGTCTAGTCTTGGAAAGTCTGTAATGAAGTTTGGAAAGCGCATATTTTTATCCCTTTAAATGGATCTAACCGGCAAGCATTAGCACAGAGCCTAGCATGTCAGGATGTACTACGACTAAAAATCCACATACCATATGGCACAAACCCAAGTGCCGCTGAGAAATTCTGTGGGCCAAACCCACACCGTTTTTGGTCTGCGCTCTTGCCATCGCTCACAATCCACGCCATGCGCAGCATATGGATTTCGAGACGATCATCCTCGGTGCTGGCGCGGCTGGCATGATGTGCGCAGCCCATTGCGGTGGCCAGGCGCTGGTGATCGACCATGCAAAAGCTCCCGGAGAAAAGATCCGCATCTCGGGTGGTGGACGATGCAATTTCACCAATATGTATGCGGGACCGGGCAATTTCCTGTCTCAGAATCCGCATTTCAGCAAATCAGCGCTGGCGCGATATACACAGTGGGACTTCATCGAACTGGTCGATCGCCATGGCATTGCATGGCATGAAAAAACGCTTGGGCAATTGTTCTGCGACGGGTCTTCGAAACAGATCGTCCAGATGCTGCTGAATGAAATGGTCAAGGCCGAGGCCGAGCTCTGGGTGCAGACGTTGCTGCGCAACTTGCGCAAAACCGAAAGCGGTTTTGCTTTGGATGTCGAACGCGATGGCAAGCACATCCCTCTGACCTGTCGCAATCTGGTTCTGGCCACGGGTGGCAAATCGATCCCCAAAATGGGCGCAACGGGGTTGGCCTATGACATCGCGCAGCAATTCGGGCTGCAGATAACCGAGACACGGGCGGCGCTGGTGCCGTTCACCTTCTCGGACGGACGGTTCAAGGATTTGTCCGGCGTCTCTTTGCCCGCTCGACTGTCAAACGAGCACAGCAGTTTCGACGAGGCGTTGTTGTTCACCCATCGCGGGTTGAGCGGTCCTTCGGTGCTGCAATTGTCTTCGTACTGGCGCGAGGGTGAGGCAATATGGGTCAACCTGATCCCCGATTTGCCTTTATACGATCTGCTTCGCGATCAGCGGCAGGCTGTTGGGCGCAAGGCGCTGACCACCGAATTGGCACGCCACCTGCCCACGCGTCTGGTGGAATACCTCGCACACCATATCCCGATGAAGGGCAATCTTGCGGATCAGTCCGACACGGCGCTGTCGGAACTGATCGCCGCATTGTCCAACTGGCGGCTTACGCCGTCGGGCACCGAGGGCTATCGCACCGCCGAGGTCACTCTGGGTGGAATCGACACTGACGGGCTGTCGTCCAAAACCATGGAGGCCAGGGATGTCCCCGGCCTCTATGTCATTGGTGAAGCGGTGGATGTCACCGGCTGGCTTGGCGGTTACAACTTCCAATGGGCGTGGTCCTCGGGCCACGCCGCCGGAAGTGCCATCGCAAGCCGTTAGCCTACGACGTTGTAACCCCGTCCGCGCATACAGTTGCGCACGATGACTTCCTTGTTCTGGTTCTTGTTGATCACGTCAGCACCTGCACCAACCAACGCACCGGCAACGGCGGCGCGACCCAGGTTGTCGCTGCTGTCCTGAACGATGCCGGTGACGGCTGCAGCACCTGCGGCGCCGATTGCGGCATTACCTGCGGTCGATCCGTCAACGCTGGCCTGCGAGGCTGCAAGTTGCTGGCACTGATACAGGTCCGAGTTGTAGTTCGGGCCTACAGGGCCATCGATCACGGGCTGATAGTTGGCCCCGGTATTGGTGCAAGCCGCAGCAGCCAGCAGCGCTGGAACGACCAGAAGAAGTTTACGGTTTGGCATATTCATGACCTCGTGTTGAATTTCCTGAAGGCAAAAACCAATGCAGGCAGTGCGTCAAGCAGATAGGCCCACAGCTTCGCCGAACCGGCGATCTATTGCAAACGCATTGCTTTCAGAGGCGTTTTTTAACCTGAACCACGAAGTCATCGCCACGTTGTTCGAAGTTGTCATACTGGTCGAAACTGGCCGCAGCAGGTGCCAATAGAACGGTTTCACCGGGCTGCGCATCGGCCATGGCCTGCATAACCGCCGCTTCCATAGTGGTGCAGACTTGCGCATCGGCCTGCAACTGCATTGCAAAGCTCGCCGCCTCACGCCCGATGACGTAGGCCTTGATTACGTGGTCCCCTGCCCCGTTCAGCGCCTCAAGCCCGCCTTCTTTCTCAAGCCCGCCACAGATCCAACGTATCTTCGTGAACGCGCTCAAGGCTTTGAGGGCGCTATCTACGTTGGTGGCTTTCGAGTCATTCACATAGGTCACGCCGTCCGCCTCGGCGATGATCTGACTGCGGTGCGGCAGACCCGGGAAGCTGTGCAGCGCGTCTTCGATCACGCGCGGAGCAAGGCCCAGCGAACGGCAGGCGGCATAGGCGGCGCAGGCGTTCTGGTGATTATGCGCACCGGGCAGGCCCTTGATCTCACGCAGGTCGATCGATCCGGCCTGACGGCCCTTGCGGTATTCCGACAGGAAACCCTTGCGGGCAAAGACCTGCCAACCCGACCCGGTCAGCTTGCGCGCCACCGAGACGCGGATCACCCGGTCATCCGACGGCCCCTCGGCCAATTGCCCGGCTAGAAACGCGCCCTCGGCCTCATCTATCCCGATCACGGCGCGGTCTGGACCTCCTTCGGCGAACAGGCGACGTTTGGCGGCAAAGTAACCACCCATTCCACCATGTCGATCCAAGTGATCAGGTGAAAGATTGGTGAAAACCGCCACATCCGGCGTCAGTGCGCGGGCCAGTTCGGTCTGGTAGCTCGATAGCTCCAGTACCACGACCGATCCATCGCCACCTGGGTCGATGTCCAGCACGCCGCGCCCAATGTTACCCGCCAGTTGCGAGTCGCGCCCGGCCTCGGTCAGGATATGTTGGATCAACGCAGCGGTGGTTGATTTGCCATTCGATCCCGTCACCGCGATGACGCGCGGTGGGATGTCGTAGTTGTTCCATTCAGGGCCTGCGAAAGAGCGAAAGAACAGACCTATATCATTGTCGACCGGAACTCCGGCTTCCAACGCAGCGGCCACAACCGGGTTCGGCGCGGGGTAGAGATGAGGGATGCCGGGCGAGACAATTAGTGCGGCAATATCGTCAAACGCCCCGTGGCGGCGCAGATCGACACACGAGAATCCCTCGACCTCTGCCGCTTCACGCGCGGCGGGGTTGTCATCCCAGCAGATCGGCTCAGCCCTGCCAGCGCGCAGCGCTCGTGCGGTGGTCAGACCCGACCGACCTAGCCCCAGAACCGCTACTTTCTGCCCTGAAAATCCTTTGACCGGGATCATTGCCATACACCTTCTATCCGAGCCGCTCTTCCAGCCAGTCCGCCCGCCAAGAGACCGGCCCTTTTGGAACGTTTTCTATTACGAACCCATAGTCTGGTAACCGGTCGCACAAAGCATCGTATTCCGCAATAGCTGCGGCCAAGTTGTGCCGCCGGTCATCATCCTGTTCGAATATCTCAGGCCAAGGAGGAAAGAGAAACACGCATGGGTCGTAGCCCAAGTGCAGTATCTGTTCACGCACTTTGGTCTCCAACGGTGTACCGGTTCGATCAAACCAAATCAGCGCGTCCAATGCCGAACGATCAAATAGCACAAGATCATCTTTGGCATTGTTGAAGTCTGATATCGCAAGTTCAATGATCCGGCGGCAGAATACCTCGGAGTTGACCCAAGGCAGAGCGCGACCACCACCTTGTCTTTCCTCGGCAATGACACGACGACCCGGCTCGGAAACTGTTGAATATCCGCGTCGGGCCATCTCCTCCAGCAGTGTTGATTTGCCACCACCGGAGCATCCAGAAAGCACGACGCAACGCGGGCTCATCTGACTTTCAGCGTCGCCAGTCCGATCATCGCTAAGATCAGTGAAATGATCCAGAACCGGATCACGATGGTGGGTTCAGCCCAACCCTTTTTCTCATAATGGTGATGGATCGGCGCCATCAGGAACACCCGCTTTCCGGTCCGTTTGAAATAAAGAACCTGGATGATCACACTTAAAGCTTCAACCACGAACAGCCCGCCCACGACTGCCAATACCAACTCGTGTTTGGTAGCCACGGCGATCGCGCCCAGCGCACCGCCCAGAGCCAGTGATCCGGTATCACCCATGAAAACCGCCGCCGGCGGGGCGTTGTACCAAAGGAATCCCAGCCCAGCGCCAAACAGCGCTGAAGTGAAGATGAAGATTTCACCGGTGCCAGGCACATAGTGAACATCAAGATACTCGGTGAAGTCGACCCGCCCAACCGCATAGGCAATCACACCAAGGGTCGAGGCCGCGATCATCGCGGGCATGATCGCCAGCCCGTCCAGACCATCTGTCAGGTTCACCGCGTTGGCCGCACCCACAATGACGATCACCGCAAAGGGGATATAGAAAAGGCCAAGATTGATCAGCGTATCCTTGAACACCGGCAGAGCCAGCTGGTTTTGCAAATCGCTGGGATGGTGCAGCGTCGCCCAGAGTGACGCCAGCACGGCGATGATGATCCCCAGCGCCAACCGCATTTTACCGGAAACGCCCTTTGTGTTCTGCTTTGAGACCTTGGCATAATCGTCCGCAAAGCCAATGGCCGCATAGGCCAGCGTCACGAACAGTACCATCCAGACATATGGATTGTCCCAGCGCGCCCAGATCAGGGTCGACGTGACCAGAGCGCCCACGATCAGCAGCCCGCCCATGGTAGGGGTTCCAGCCTTGGACAGATGCGCCTCGGGGCCGTCATCGCGGATCGGTTGACCTTTGCCTTGCCGCTTGCGCAATACGTTGATCAAGGGTTTTCCGAACAGAAACCCAAAGATTAGCGCAGTCAGAAAGGCGCCCCCTGCCCGGAAGGTGATATAGCGGAAGAGGTTCCAGAAATCCCCTCCGTCCGACAGGGCGGTTAACCAATAGAGCATTACAAAACCTTTCTCACAATACGGCGGCTCTCTGGCGCGCTGCCATGCCCCATTTGCCGCAGACCGTCAACGATCTGCGCCAGAGCCATGCTGAGAGAGCCCTTGGCCATCACTACATCGCCGCTACGGATCAATTCCGGCAGATGGGCGGCCATCTCATCGCTGGTTTCCGTCCACAACCCGCGCTTGCCCTCGGGCAGAGCCTGATGCAGCGCTTGCATCAAAGGGCCGATGCAATGAACATGATCGACATGCGCCATCGCAGGCACCTCGGCCATGGCGGCGTGCATCGCCTGCTCTTGCGCACCAAGCTCTTTCATGTCGCCCAGAAACGCGATCTTGCGTTTGCCCGCCGACGTAGACAGCACGTCGAGAGCGGCCTCCATCGAGGTTGGATTGGCGTTGTAGCTGTCATCGAGCAGTTCAATCTGCCCGCCATTTGGCAGCGCGATCACCTCGCGCACACCGCGCCCTTTGACCGGAGACCAGCCGCGCAGACCGGCAATCGCCTGATCCAGATCGACCCCCAACGCGACACAGGCCGCCAGAGCGCCCAGCGCATTCATAGCAAAGTGAGTTCCCGCGGATTGGACATCGAATGTGATGTCTGCGCCGCCGACAATACCGTGTCCCCGCACCGAGTCAGGGCCTTGGAGCACGTTGGTCAGGGCATAGTCCCGCGCCTTGTGGCCAAATTCGACGATCCTTGCACCATGCGCAGCGGCGCAGTCGCGCAAGATGCCCGCGTGTTCGATATCGGCGTTGACGATAGCGGTGCCGCCCTCGGCCAGCCCGTCGAAGATCGCAGCCTTTTCAAAAGCAATACCCGCAACGGAGTCGAAGGCTTCGAGGTGGACGGCGGCTACTGTGGTCACCAGCCCCACATGCGGTTGCGCCTGACGCGCCAGCGGAGCGATTTCGCCCGGATGATTCATGCCGATCTCGATCACCGCGAACTCGGTGTCGCGCGGCATTCGCGCCAGCGTCAAAGGCACGCCCCAATGGTTATTGTAGCTGGCGACGCTGGCATGAGTTTTGCCTTGCGTCTCCAGAATGCTGGCCAGCATTTCCTTGGTCGAGGTCTTACCCACGCTGCCAGTCACCCCCACCACGCGCGCACCTGTCCGGGCGCGAGCCGCCTGCCCCAACGCCTCTAGACCCGTCTGCACATCGTCGACGATCAACAGCGGTGCATCTTCGGGCACGCCTTCGGGAATATGCGACACAAGCGCTGCGCCTGCGCCTTTTTCAAGCGCTTGGGCGACGAAATCATGGCCGTCGCGGGCAGCCTTCAACGCAACGAACAGGTCACCCGGCTGCAGGGTGCGCGTGTCGATGGAGACGCCGTTCACCTGCCAATCGGTGGTGGCGCGCCCGTTGGTGGCCTCTGCGGCCTCGGCTGCGGTCCAGAGCGTCATGCGACCCTCCCGTCCAGCGCGGCAACGCTGATACTGGCCTGTTCCACATCGTCAAAGGGCAGGACCTGATCTCCGACTATCTGGCCGGTTTCGTGTCCCTTGCCCGCAATCAGCAGAGCGTCGCCCGGTTGCAGCGCGTCGATGCCGCGCAGGATGGCCTCCGCCCGGTCCCCGACTTCCGTGGCTTCGGGTGCGCCCAACATGACAGCACCGCGGATGGTGGCCGGGTCTTCGCTGCGCGGGTTGTCATCGGTAACAAAGACCACATCGGCGTTTTCAGCAGCGGCCCGCCCCATCAATGGGCGTTTAGTGGCGTCTCGGTCACCACCTGCACCAACAATGGCGATCAGACGTCCCATGACATGCGGGCGCATCGCCTTCAGTGCAGTGGCCACGGCATCCGGCGTATGAGCGTAATCGACAAACACCGCCGCGCCGTTGTCGCGTGTGGCAGCCAGCTGCATCCGCCCGCGCACGGTGATCAGGTGCGGCAAGGTATCGAACACGCGGTCGGGGTCCTCGCCCGCCGCGATGACCAATCCGCAAGCCAGCAAAACGTTCTCGGCCTGAAAGCCGCCGATCAGATTCAGGCGGGCTTGATAGGCCTTGCCTTTCCATGAAAAGCGCAAATCCTGCCCGGTCGCGTCAAAGCGTTGATTCAGCAGACAAAGATCAGAACCCTCAGGGCCCACGGTGATTATATTCTGGCCGCGTGCCTCTGCGATCTTGCGCATCTCGGCACCCTTGGGATCGCTAAGGTTGACCACAGCGACCCCGTCTTCGGGCAGCACACGATCAAACAGACCCGCCTTGGCTGCGAAATAAGCTTCGAACGTGTCGTGATAGTCCAGATGATCCTGCGTGAAATTCGAGAACCCGGCAGCGGTCAGATGCACCCCGTCCAAGCGACGCTGTTCAAGCCCGTGCGAGGAGGCCTCCATCGCCGCATGGGTCACGCCATTTTCGGCAGCTTCGGCGAGACAGCGGTGCAGAGTGACCGGCTCGGGTGTTGTATGGGCCAGCGGCGCAGTCCATGCGCCCTCTACCCCGGTGGTGCCCAGGTTGACGGCGGCAAGTCCAAGCTCGGTCCAGATCTGGCGGACGAAACTGGCGACCGAGGTTTTTCCATTGGTGCCGGTGACCGCCACGATAGTCTGCGGTTGCGCGCCAAACCAAAGGGCGGCGGCCCCTGCCAGTGCCTGACGGGGGTCTTCCGTGACGATCAGCGCAGCATCGGATGCGGCCAGTTCGTCGGTGGCGATCTCGGCCCCTTTCGCGTCCGTCAGGATCGCGGCGGCCCCCATGCGCAAGGCGTATTGGATGAAGTCTCCACCATGGACTCGGGTGCCGGGAAGGGCTGCAAAGAGGAAACCGTCTTTGACCTCGCGGCTGTCAACAGCCAGACCGGTGATTTCGGGATTGGCCCCTCCCCGTGCGGTCAGGGCCAGTTCGCTGAGTTTCTTTGACCGATTGCCCATGACCCACCTTTCGCTGGACAGCCTAATTTGAGGTCAGCGTTATAGCAGCGCGCGCCTCAGGCTCAAGCCGGGGTCTGAGACCCAATAGCGGCGCCACCCGTCCAATCAGTTCGGCAGCAACGGGAACGGCAGTCCAACCCGCCGTGCGGCGCTTTTCGCCATAGGCCACGATGGACGGTTCATCCAGCGTGACGATTAGCACATATTTCGGATCATAAGCCGGGAAGATGGTGGCGAAGGTGGCAATCACCTTGTCCTCATAGTACCCGCCACGCGGCTTGGGTTTATCGGCAGTACCGGTTTTTCCCGCCACGTCGTACCCTTTGACATCACCAAAGCTGGCGGTGCCATCCGTGACCACTTTGCGTAGCATATTTTGCGCCTGCTTGGCGGTGTTTTCGGACATCACGCGAGGACCGTATTGCGGGCCATTGCGGCGCAAGATCGTGGGGCTGACATAGTACCCGCCATTGGCAATCGCTGCGTAACCAGCGGCCAGATGCATGGGGCTGGTCGAAAGGCCGTGGCCATAAGAAATCGTCACGGTGCTCAACTCACCCCATTTCTTGGGCTTGAGCGGTTGCCCGCCCTTGGCCTCGACAATCTCGAATGGGGTTGGGTCGAACATGCCCAGCGCGTTCAGAAAATCCTGTTGCCGGTCGGCCCCGATTTGCAAGGCCAGCCGCCCGGTGCCTCGGTTCGAGCTGTACTTGATTACATCCGAGACACTGATCTCACCATAATTCTTGCCGTTAAACTCGCCGATCGGGAAGCGCCCGATTTTCATCGGGCCGGAAGTGTCAATGATGGTGTTGGAGTTCACCAGACCTAGCTGCACCGCCTGTGCGGCGGTGAAGATTTTGAACACCGAACCCAGCTCATAGACACCCTGTACGTAGCGATTGAACAGCGGGCTGTCCGAGGGATCAAAGCCCGAGGTCGGGGGGCGCGGACGGTCATTGGGGTCAAAAGACGGCAACGACGCGGCCGAGACGACCTCGCCCGTATGGGCGTTCATCAGAACCGCCGAGGCTCCTTTGGCGTTCATGATCTTCATGCCGCCATAAAGCACCTGTTCTACCGCCGCTTGAACGGTCAGATCCAGCGACAGTTGCAGCGGCTTGTTGCCGTTGGCCGGGTCGCGCAGATAGCCGTCGAACTGTTTTTCGACACCAGCTACGCCGATCACCTCGGCTGCGCTGACACCTTCGCGGCCAAAGCCCGAGCCGCCCAGAATATGCGCCGCGAGTTTGCCATTGGGATATAGCCGCATTTCGCGCGGGCCGAACAGGATGCCGGGATCTCCGATGTCATGCACCGCCTGCTTCTGCTCGGGCGAGATGCGCTTCTTGATCCACAGGAATTTTCGCTTACCGGTGAAGTCTTTGACCAAACGCTCTTTTTCCAGATCAGGGAAAATAGCGACCAGTTGCTCGGCTGCGGCGATCGGGTCAATCATCAGCGGTGGCTGCGCATAGACAGAATAGGTGTCCAGATTGGTCGCCAGAATACGGCCTTCGCGATCCACGATATTGGCGCGCTGCATGGCGATGGAGGCACCCGGCGCACTTGCCAATGGTTCTTGCGCCTCGGATGTCGCCAGAACGCCCATACGAAAGCCTACGACCGAAAAGGCGCAAAAGAAGAAAAGACCCAACACCAACAGGCGGCCCTCGGCGCGCGCGCGGGCGCGGTCTTTCATGTCTTCGTGGCGTTTGCGGATGTTCTCTCTCTCAATCGCCTTGGGGTTTTCACCTTTTGCACGGGCGTCGAGGATTCGGGCCAGAGGGCGAAGTGGTGTACGGGTCATGGAACCTGTACCTCGATCAGTGCCTGAATGTCAGTGACGTCCTGTATTTCAAGCGGGTCGACGATGGGCAGATCCGGGTCCTCGCCATAGGAAATCTGATCGGCGCGACCAAACTGCTCAGCCCGCAGAGGCAGCAAGCTGAGACGTTCGAAATTCAAGTCCGCCAGCTCACGCAAACGATCAGGCCGGTTTAGATAGGCCCATTCAGCATTCAGCACGGCGAGTCGCGCCTGCGCCATACCAATCTGGCCTTGCAGCGACTGCGTTTCCTTCAGCACCTGCTGCGTGCGGTAGTTCTCTTGATAAGCCCAAAGCGCCAGCCCGAACACGGATAGTGCAGTCAACACATACAGAATACTCTTCATCTTGCCCTTCCCCCCAATTGCGGCATGCCGATGGCCCGGGCCTCAATTTCCCCTGCCGGGGCATCCGTTCTTATCGCGACACGCAATTTTGCCGAGCGTGCACGTGGGTTTTCTTCAAGTTCCTGCTCATCCGGCCCAACGGCCTTGCGGGTCTTGAGTGTGAATTGCGGCTTCTCCTGCTCCATCTCAGGCGCATAACGGTTGGCGCGTCCGGTTTTGCCCGCGCGCGATTGGAAGAACCGCTTCACCATCCGGTCTTCTATGGAATGGAAAGTCACAACGGCCAGTTGCCCCCCCGGCTTCAAAGCGCGCTCGGCGGCCATAAGCCCCTGAAACAGTTCTTCGTATTCTGCGTTCACCGCGATCCGTAGCCCCTGAAAGCTGCGCGTCGCCGGGTGCGATTGGCCCGGTTTGGGGCGCGGCAGGCAGGATTCGATAATCTCGACCAGCCGCAGAGTTGTTTTGATCGGTTCTTCGGCCCGCGCCTTGACGATGGCCTTTGCTATACGACGACTGGCGCGTTCCTCCCCGAAATGGAACAGGATGTCGGCCAATTGCGTCTCGGTTGCCGCATTCACCAGATCAGCTGCGCTTTCACCATCTTGGCTCATCCGCATGTCCAACGGACCGTCTTTCATGAAGGAAAAACCGCGTTCAGCCTGATCCAACTGCATGGATGAGACACCAAGGTCCAGCACCACGCCATCCAGGTCCTTTGCATAATCATCCATGCGAGAGAACACGCCCTGCTGCATCACCAGCCGGTCACCATATTCCCCAGCCCAGTCAGCGGCCATTTCAAATGCCAGTGGGTCGCGATCGACGCCAATGACTTTCTCGGCCCCGGCCTCCAGCAATGCACGAGTATAGCCGCCTGCGCCGAATGTGCCGTCCAGCCAGGCACCGGATACCGGCGCCACAGCGGCCAGCAACGGGCGCAGCAGTACGGGGATATGAGGTTTGTCCGATGAGGTCTGAGCGCCGGCCATGCCGTCACCCATCCCCGATGCCATCGAGATACTGCATCGGATCGAAATCATCCGGCAGATCGTCCAGCCATTCCTCGGTCGTGGCCAGTTCCTCGGCCTCGTATGTCTCGGGCTTCCAGATCTGGAAGGTATCACCGGCGGCGATAAAGAACGCCTCGTTTTCAAGGTCGATCTTGTTGCGCAGCTTTGCGGGCAGCACCAAACGACCCGTTTCGTCCACATTGGTCGGGAAGGACTGACCATGGAACATCCGCTGAAGCATCCGACGCTGCATCGAGCCACGTGGCAGCGCATCGATCTTGGCATCCACCTCGTCGATCGCTTCCATGGTGTAACATTCAAGGTATTTGCGGCGGTGGTCGCCATAGACAATCACGAGTTCAGGATTGTCACCGGGTTGCCAGCTGGGGTCCGAGGCCTCAAGCACACGACGAAACGAGGCCGGGATCGAGACCCTGCCCTTCGTATCCACCTTATGCTGGCTTTCGCCTCTAAACCTGCGCGCCAAGACGACTGTCCCTTTCGCTTGCGCCCCACCTCAAAATTCACGTTCCCCCGGAAGTAAAACGGCGGGTTGATCTGCTGCCACTGATCAACCCGCCGCATTGACCCGCTTTGCGGGATGTCCAGCTGCGCGCGCCACCTGGGGGGATGTCTGCTCGCCCGCGCGCCGGATCTGTTAAGTGATGAAAGCGAGATGCCTGTATGAAACCTGTTTTTGTATTTTTGGTTCGGGGTCGTTTGGCGCCCCTTAACTGTCCTCGCCCTCATCGGGTACACAAGGGATGCCATGGGAATTCATGGAAATCAATAGGAAATTTGCATATGGAGGCCTGATGCAGGCTTCAGATCAAGACTAATACAATCGAAACTTGGATCAAATATGCCACAAATTGTGCCCCTGATGATCACCAACACTAAATATGTAAGAATTGACGCCTAAATTATTCCTCCCATGAATTCCCAATAATTTTCAGAATTATGGATTATTTGGCGCAGACACTCATGAATGACAGCCGAAGAGGACGAATCGCGGTCCCTTTACAGGGCCTTTCCCATAGTCGCCCCATGCTTTCCCATAGCACCATCACCCCAGGCGCTGGACCTGCCGTGAGAAGATTTGCCCCTCTTGAGTTGACACAACATGCCCAAACAAACACCAATTCCGCTCAATAGATAAGCGGTCACCATCACAGGGTCTGGACACACGAAACGTCAACCACACGTGAAAACCAGTATTTTAAAGGCGATTATTGGGGCGTACCGGATTATCCTGCCAATCCATGCATTTGCTGCATAGCAGCATTGACGACGCGAACTATTGTGCAATCGCAGCATTTGCCTATCTTCAGTCTCAAGCAAACGCCGGACGATGCCGGCAACAGTAAGAATGAACGGATCATGAAGATGGCAGTCGCAAGCACACAAACGGCTCTGAAAGGCACACCGGCAAATGGAATCTCAACGCTGGTTGAGACCGTGAAAACCCGGGTTGCTCGTTATCGCCTGTACCGTCAGACAGTCAACGAATTGTCGGGACTGTCAGATCGGGAATTGGCTGATCTGGGCTTGCACCGCTCGATGATCCGCCGGCTGGCCCAACAGGCCACCGAAGAGCAGATCGCGCGGTAAGCGCAACAAGAACACCGAGATCAGGTCCGTCTTCCTCCCTTTCGGACCTGTATTTCAGCGGCAGCGTCTCTCCTCCTCCCTGACGTTGCCGCACCTAATACCGGCCCTGACCGCCGGAACCTGATACATCGGGGCTCTCCTCCTCCCTGCTTCGATGTTGAAAGCGCGCGGCGACGTCTTCCTCCTCCCTGACGTCGCCGCGTCTTCCTCATACCGGGATCAAACCCGGGTTCGGATACATCGGGGCTTCCTCCTCCCTGCCCTGATGTAGAAAAGAACGGCGGTTCCCCTCCTCCTCCCTGGGAACCGCCGTTTTTCGTTTTTTGCGCACAAGATGTAGGCTGGGGTCGTGAACGCTTTGTCAGGAGTCTCCCATGGCCGCTTATTTCATCGCCCAGATTTCCATTCATGACCCGGATGGGTACCAGAAATACCTCGAAGGATTCATGCCGATCTTTGACCGGCATGGCGGAAGGCTTCTAACCGTATCCTCAAAACTCGTTGAAGTGATCGAAGGCAGTTGGGAAGAAGATGGGGTCGTCCTGATGGAGTTTCCGGATATGGCTGCCGCAAACGCGTGGAAGGACGATCCGGACTATGTCGAATTGGCCAAGATCAGGCAAAAAACGGCGACGGCGAATCTTGTGCTGGTCGAAGGGTTGTAAGCTTCAGAACGGCACGTCATCCTTGTTGGTCAGAAAGCGCGAGACCACTTTCTTCACCCCTGCCTTGTCGAAATCGACCTCGACTTTATCACCTTCGATGCCGATCACTGCGCCATAGCCGAATTTCTGGTGAAACACTCGCTCGCCCAGCGTAAAGCTGGCCACGGCGGTCGCATCAATCACAGTATTCCGGCTTTCTTTTGGCTGAGACATGCCATATTGCCCCTGCCGCGCCTGCATCCGCTTCCAGCCCGGAGAGTTATAGACATTCGCCTCGGCTGCGCGGGTTTCGATCCCGGCTGCCTGCTGACCACCACCATAGAGCCCCGGAGGTGTCAGCACTTCCACATGATCTTCGGGCAACTCATCAATGAACCGGGACGGCATCGAATTCTGCCATTGTCCGAACACCCGTCGGTTGGCTGCAAAGGAAATCGTACAGACTTCTTCTGCGCGGGTAATACCGACATAGGCCAGCCTTCGTTCTTCTTCGAGGCCTTTGAGACCGGATTCGTCCATCGAACGCTGAGAGGGGAACAATCCATCCTCCCACCCCGGAAGGAAAACCGCGGGAAACTCCAGCCCCTTGGCCGCGTGCAGCGTCATGATCGAGACTTTGGCCCCGTCGCTGTCCTGCTCGTTATCCATCACCAGACTGACATGCTCCAGAAACCCTTGCAGGTTTTCGAAATTGTCCAGCTGATTGACCAGTTCTTTCAGGTTTTCCAGCCGCCCCGGCGCCTCGGGCGTCTTTTCGTTCTGCCAATGCGCGGTATAGCCGGATTCGTCCAAGACGATCTGCGCCAGCTCGATATGCGAATGCTCGGGCGCGCCGTATCGGATCGGTGAAACACCGTCATCAATCACCGTATCATCGTCCACCTCGATCCGAGGCCCGCGCGTCATTGCATTCCACCGCGCCAACCCGTCGATCAGTTCGCGCAGCGCCTTGCCACCCTTGCCCTTGATCAGGCTGTTATCGACCGCGATCCGCGCCCCTTCGACCAAAGACACGCCATTCTCGCGCGCCACCACCTGAATCGTTTGCTGCGCCTTGTCGCCGAGGCCGCGTTTGGGTGTGTTCACGATCCGCTCGAAGGCCAGATCATCCTCGGGGCTGACCACCAGCCGGAAATAGGCCATGGCATCGCGAATCTCCATCCGCTCATAGAATCGAGGGCCGCCGATCACCTTGTAAGGCAGACCGATGGTTAAAAACCGATCCTCAAACGCCCGCATCTGGTGTGAGGCCCGTACGAGGATCGCCATCTCATCGAGGTTCATCGGCCGCACGCCGCGTGTACCGCCCTGCATCGCGTCGATCTCTTCCCCGATCCAACGCGCTTCTTCCTCGCCATCCCAATGGCCGATCAGTCGGACCTTTTCACCCTCTTCGCGGTTGGTCCAAAGCTCTTTGCCCAAGCGGCTTTCATTGCCACGAATGACGTTGGACGCAGCGGCCAGAATATGCGGGGTCGAGCGATAGTTCTGCTCCAACCGGACCACATGCGTTCCGGGAAAATCTTTTTCGAACCGAAGGATGTTATCAACTTCGGCACCGCGCCAGCCATAGATCGACTGGTCGTCATCACCAACGACGCAAATGTTTTTGTCGTCATTTGTTAACAGGCGCAGCCAAAGATATTGGGCAACGTTGGTATCTTGGTACTCGTCAACAACAATGTACTTAAACCAATGTTGATATCGTTTTTGAACGTCCTTGTGGGTCCGAAAGATCGCAATCATGTGCAGCAAAAGATCACCAAAATCCACTGCATTGAGTTCTCTTAAGCGAGTCTGATACTGGTCGTATAACGCCACACCCTTGCCGTCAAAAGCGCTCGCATCCGCCACCGGTACTTGCTCGGGTGCAAGGGCACGGTTTTTCCAATCATCAATATGCCCAGCCAACAATCGTGGTGGCCAACGTTTTTCGTCAATATTCGCGGCCTGAATAAGTTGCTTGAGCAAACGTAATTGGTCATCCGTATCCAAAATTGTAAAATTCGATTTCAGATCAACCAGTTCCGCATGGCGACGCAATAACTGGGCACAAATCGAATGGAAAGTGCCCATCCAAGGAATAGGCTCCCGAACACCATAAGGAAGCTCCGCCATCCTCCTTTCCATGTCTTTGGCTGCCTTGTTCGTGAAAGTCACCGCTAGCACTTCGTTGGATCGTGCAAGTCTATTCCTGATTATGAACGCAACTCGGGACATCAGTGTCCTAGTCTTTCCCGTTCCAGCGCCCGCCAAGATTAGAACTGGCCCTTTTAGATGCATAGCGGCTTCGCGTTGGACCGGATTGAGAAAATCCAATTCCAACTCGTTGCGAGGCATCGCCCGCGCCGACAGCGATGCGCCTTCGAAGGCGTCCATTTCGTCAAAACTGCTCATGCCGGTAAACTACGCCGGATGGGCGCGGAGGGAAAGGGTTTGTTCACGGCTTGTTCGCTCAAATCAAATAGAATCATCCCTCCAAAGGGCGCAGCGAGGATATTCGGAGAAACGGGCATTATTTGCTCTTTCCCACGGGGGATTGATGCCGCAATGCAGCATGTGCAATAAGTTTGCGCAAAAGGGCGGCGTTTGCGAGCGTTAACATGCCGGTTCTACCCAGAACTACATATGTACGTGGCCGTATTGTCCGCCTATGCACAAGGCCACAGCCATTAAGACCGGGACCTGAAATGACAGACTTCAAGAAAATCCTGATTGCCAATCGCGGCGAGATTGCCATCCGTGTGATGCGGGCAGCCAACGAGATGGGCAAGCGCACCGTCGCGGTCTTCGCCGAGGAGGACAAGTTGGGCCTGCACCGGTTCAAGGCGGATGAGGCCTATCGCATTGGCGCAGATCTGGGACCGGTTGCGGCGTATCTGTCGATTGACGAGATCATCCGGGTGGCCAAAGAAAGCGGCGCAGATGCGATCCACCCTGGTTACGGTTTGCTGTCCGAAAACCCGGATTTCGTGGATGCCTGCGTTCAGAACGGCATCACCTTCATCGGACCCAAGGCCGAGACCATGCGCGCGCTTGGCGACAAGGCCAGCGCTCGGAAAGTGGCGATTGCCGCCGACGTTCCGGTTATCCCGGCGACCGAGGTGTTGGGTGACGACATGGCAGCCATCAAGGCCGAGGCAGCCGAGATCGGCTATCCGCTGATGCTGAAAGCGTCTTGGGGCGGTGGCGGACGCGGGATGCGCCCGATCCTGTCCGAGGATGAGCTGGAAGAGAAAGTGCTGGAAGGCCGCCGCGAAGCCGAGGCCGCCTTTGGCAACGGTGAGGGCTATCTGGAAAAGATGATCACCCGTGCCCGCCATGTTGAGGTACAGATTCTCGGCGATAAGCACGGTGAGATCTACCACCTCTATGAGCGCGATTGTTCGGTCCAGCGCCGCAACCAGAAGGTCGTGGAACGCGCGCCTGCCCCGTACCTGACCGAAGAACAGCGCGCCGAAATCTGCGAGCTGGGCCGCCGTATCTGCGCCCATGTGAACTATGAATGCGCGGGCACCGTCGAGTTCCTGATGGATATGAACACCGGCAAGTTCTACTTCATCGAAGTGAACCCGCGCGTGCAGGTGGAACACACTGTCACCGAGGAAGTCACCGGCATCGACATCGTGCAGGCTCAGATCCTGATCGCCGAGGGCAAGACCCTGACCGAGGCCACCGGCAAGGCCACGCAGTCCGACATTCGCCTGAACGGCCACGCGCTGCAGACCCGCGTGACCACCGAGGACCCACTAAACAACTTCATCCCCGACTATGGCCGCATCACCGCCTATCGCTCGGCCACCGGCATGGGCATCCGTCTGGATGGCGGCACCGCTTATGCAGGCGGTGTGATCACGCGGTATTACGATTCGCTGCTGACCAAGGTGACCGCTTGGGCCCCAACGCCAGAAAAGGCGATTGCGCGGATGGACCGTGCGCTGCGGGAATTCCGTGTGCGCGGTGTTTCCACCAACATCGCATTTGTCGAAAACCTGCTAAAGCACCCGACTTTCCTGTCGAATGAATACACCACCAAGTTCATCGATGAGACACCGGACCTGTTCCAGTTCAAGAAGCGCCGCGACCGGGGCACCAAGGTTCTGAACTATATCGCCGACATCACTGTGAACGGGCATCCCGAAACCAAGGACCGCCCGATGCCGCGCCCCGACCTGAAAGAGGCCAGGCCCCCCGCGCCCAAGGCCGAACCGCAGATGGGCACCCGCAACCTGCTGGAGCAAAAAGGCCCGCAGGCGGTTGCTGACTGGATGAAGGCGCAGCGTCAACTGCTGATCACCGACACCACCATGCGCGACGGGCACCAGTCGCTGCTGGCAACCCGGATGCGCTCGATCGATATGATCAAAGTAGCACCCAGCTATGCTGCGAACTTGCCGCAGCTATTCAGCGTCGAATGCTGGGGCGGTGCAACCTTCGATGTCGCCTATCGCTTCCTGCAGGAATGCCCTTGGCAGCGCCTGCGTGATCTGCGTGAGGCGATGCCGAACCTGATGACCCAGATGCTGCTGCGCGGGGCGAACGGGGTTGGCTATACCAACTATCCCGATAACGTGGTGCAGGAGTTTGTGCGTCAGGCGGCCAAGGGTGTCGACGTGTTCCGCGTGTTCGATTCGCTGAACTGGGTCGAGAACATGCGCGTCGCCATGGATGCTGTGATCGAAAACAACAAGATCTGTGAAGGCACCGTTTGCTATACCGGCGATATTCTGGACCCGGACCGCGCCAAGTATGACCTCAAATACTATGTCGGCATGGCCAAGGAACTGCGTGACGCGGGCGCACATGTGCTGGGCCTGAAGGATATGGCGGGGCTTCTGAAACCGGCCTCCGCCAAGATCCTGATCCGGGCGCTGAAGGAAGAGGTCGGGCTGCCGATCCACTTCCACACGCACGACACCGCTGGCATCGCCAGTGCTACCATTCTGGCCGCCTCCGAGGCCGGTGTGGACGCGGTGGATTGCGCGATGGACAGTTTCAGCGGCAACACCTCTCAGGCAACGCTCGGCACCGTGGTCGAGGCGTTGCGCCATACCGAGCGAGACACCGGGCTGGACATCAAGGCCATCCGTGAGATCAGCGACTATTTCGAGGCGGTGCGTGGCCAATACGCGGCCTTCGAGTCCAGCCTGCAGGCACCGGCCTCCGAGGTATATCTGCACGAAATGCCTGGTGGTCAGTTTACCAACCTCAAGGCACAGGCGCGTTCGCTTGGACTGGAAGAGCGCTGGCACGAGGTTGCTCAGATGTATGCGGACGTGAACCAGATGTTCGGCGATATCGTCAAGGTGACGCCGTCGTCCAAGGTGGTCGGTGACATGGCACTGATGATGGTCAGCCAGAACATGACCCGTGCGCAGGTCGAAGACCCTAACACTGATGTCGCCTTCCCCGACTCGGTGGTGGACATGATGCGCGGCAATCTGGGTCAGCCTCCGGGCGGGTTCCCCGATACAATCATCCAGAAGGTCCTGAAGGACGAGGCCCCCAACACCGAACGCCCCGGCAAGCATGTCGAAGCGGTCGATCTCGAGGCCACCCGCGCCGATTTGTCCAAACAGCTTGAGGGCAAAGAGATCGATGACGAGGACCTGAATGGATATCTGATGTATCCCAAGGTGTTCCTCGACTATATGGGCCGTCACCGCACTTATGGCCCGGTCCGTACTCTCCCCACGCGTACCTTCTTTTACGGCATGGAGCCGGGCGAGGAGATCACCGCCGAGATCGATCCAGGCAAGACGCTGGAGATTCGCTGTCAGGCCATCGGCGAGACGGACGAGAATGGCGAGGTTCGCGTGTTCTTCGAACTCAACGGTCAGCCCCGCGTGATCCGCGTGCCGAACCGTTTGGTGAAAGCATCAACCGCTCAGCGGCCAAAGGCCGAAGTTGGTAACCCCAACCATATCGGCGCGCCAATGCCGGGTGTCGTTGCAACTGTTGCCGCTGTCACAGGTCAAGAAGTCAAAGAAGGCGATCTGCTGCTGACCATCGAAGCGATGAAGATGGAAACAGGTATCCACGCCGAGCGCGACGCGGTGGTCAAGGCCGTTCACGTCCAGCCCGGAGGTCAAATCGACGCCAAGGATCTGCTGGTCGAACTGGAATAACCGGTTTAGCCTTCTAAGCTAATAAGGGCCGTTCGGGGAACCGGGCGGCCCTTTCAACATCAGGAGGCCGCATGCTGACCATCACCCCGATCTACGCCGCGTTGATCGCATTTCTGTACGTCGCACTCAGCGTGAATGTCATTCGGCAACGCCGGGTGGGCAAAATATCGGTCGGGGATCATGGCGACAAGGCCATGATCAAGGCAATGCGAACGCATGCGAACTGCGCCGAATACGCTCCCTTTGCTTTGCTGCTTATCGCCATGGTCGAACTGCAAGATGCTGGCGGCTGGCTTGTGAACCTGCTGGGGATGTTACTTTTGGCGGGCAGGCTTCTGCACGCTTATGGTTTTGGCAAGACCCCACAGATCATCATCCTGCGCCAGATCGGAATGGGTCTGACCTTTACGACTATATTGCTGGCGGCCATGGCGAATCTTGTTCTGGCTGTATGAGAACGTTTAGCCCGTCAAAACCTGCGTTTCGATCAAAGGAGCTTGCGGAAGGCTAGGCTGCGCCTCTGCCAGTGTTTCATCGCTCTGACTGTAGATCACGGTGGTAAGAACAATCAGCGCCGCCAATGCCGCCATTTTAATGTCTGCAATATCTTTCATTTCCTCTGCCCAATCCCTTATTTCGTTCATTGCTATATCTCTTGAACACCGCAGCCCCGAATTTCCGTCGAAAGATTTTTTGCTGTTTTTTGTGTTTTTCCGCTTGCAGCCTCGTGTGGGAATTTATACATCCCTCCTCACTCAACGGCGCGGGCGTAGCTCAGGGGTAGAGCATAACCTTGCCAAGGTTAGGGTCGGGCGTTCGAATCGCCTCGCCCGCTCCATTGAGAGGTCTACGGACCATATAAGTATCTGATGCGGGCGTAGCTCAGGGGTAGAGCATAACCTTGCCAAGGTTAGGGTCGGGCGTTCGAATCGCCTCGCCCGCTCCAGATACCAAACTCTCCGAACATGCTGGTTCTTTCGCGATTGCTGCGGCATCTTTGCTGCACATGAAATTACGACGGAGATGCGGGTATGTCCGATTACATCATTCGCGCCTTAACAGCAGACGAACTTCAAACCGCCGTTGATTGGGCGGGTCAGGAAGGCTGGAACCCCGGGCTGCACGACGCGGTCTGTTTTCGCAGTTCGGACCCCGAAGGGTTCAAGGGCGGTTTCCTGGACGGCCAGATGATCGCGTCCGCATCCGCCGTGAACTACGATGATGCCTACGCATTTCTTGGCTTCTACATCGTGCGCCCCGAGTATCGCGGCTCGGGATACGGATTGCAGGTCGCCGAAGCGGTCAAGGCACATTGCCAGGATCGTAACATGGGCATGGATGGTGTGGTCGAACAGCAGGACAACTATCGGAAATTCGGTTTTGAACTGGCGTATGACAATTATCGATTCGCGGGCACCGTCGGCGGCATCCTGGATGCCCTGGGTCGCGTGGAGGACACTCGGGTTCGTCCAATCAACGCACTAACCGATGATCTAAAGTCGTATGACCGAGGCCTGTTCCCCGCCGCGCGCGACACGTTCTTGCGCGGCTGGTTGGAGGCACCCAGCCACGTTTCGCGGGTGTTTGAGGAAAATGGACGGATCAAAGGCTATGCAACGTTGCGGCGCTGCCTGAGCGGGTACAAGGTCGGGCCTCTGTTTGCCAACAATCCACAAATCGCGCAGGCGCTTTTGGTTTCCCTTCTGACGACGCTACCCGCCGATCAGGCAAAGGCCGAGGTATTCATCGACAAGCCTAATCCAAACGCACAAGCCATGGAATTGGCCAAACAGTTGGGGCTGACCAAGGTATTTGAAACGGGGCGCATGTATTCCAGTCACGCGCCAGACATCGACCTTGACCGGATATATGGCATCACGACGTTTGAACTGGGCTAGAACGCCTTGAACGTCATCGTGGTCAGCGAGCGTTCGATATTGGGAATCACCAGCAGGTTTTCGTTGATGAAATGGCCCACATCCTCGGTTTCGGGGATGTAGAGCTTCAGCAGCAGGTCGTATTCGCCGCTTGTGGAATACAATTCGGAATGGATTTCACGCAGCGCGATCTCTTCGGCGACTTTGTAAGTGGTGCCGGGTTTACAACGGATCTGGATGAAAACGCAGGTGGACATGGGCCGGGCCTTGTTGGTTCGTGTTGCCCGCAGGCTGGCACGGGCCGCGCCCAGGTGCAATCCCCTGCAACAGTTTGCAGCGAAGGCTTAAAGCGGTCTGGATAGGCCGTTCATCCGCGTCTATAAGCGCCCTGTAGCAAAAGGAATTCGCCCATGCGCAGCGCTAAGATCAGTCGTCAGACCGCCGAGACCGAGATCTCGGTCGAGGTCAATCTGGACGGCACCGGCCAGTATGACAACCAGACCGGTGTCGGGTTCTTTGATCACATGCTGGACCAGTTGGCGCGCCATTCGCTGATCGACATGACGATCCGGGCCAAGGGTGATTATCACATCGACGACCACCACACGGTCGAGGATACCGGAATCGCGCTGGGTCAGGCGCTGACGCAGGCGCTAGGGGACAAGAAGGGTATTCGCCGCTATGGCGAGTGCCATCTGCCCATGGATGACGCACAAGTACGCTGTGCGCTGGACCTGTCGGCTCGTCCGTTCCTGATCTGGAATGTGGACCTGCCGACGCAAAAGATCGGCACGTTCGACACCGAGCTGGTGCGCGAGTTCTTTCAGGCGCTCAGCACCCATGGCGGGATCACCCTGCATATCGATCAGTTGCATGGTTTCAACAGCCACCACATTGCCGAGGCCGCCTTCAAGGCCGTTGCCCGTGCTTTGCGCGACGCGGTCGAAACCGACCCACGCAAGGCGGATGCGATTCCCTCGACTAAGGGCGCGCTGTAGATGCTGACAGCCATCATTGACTACGAGAGCGGTAACCTGCACTCGGCGGAGAAGGCGTTTCAACGGATGGCGCGCGAACTGGATGCGGGCGAGGTCGTCGTGACATCGGACGCAGACGTCGTCGCGCGGGCCGACCGGCTGGTTCTGCCCGGTGATGGCGCTTTCCCGGCATGCGCCGCCGAGTTGCGCGGCCACAAAGGCATCTATGACGCGATGGTTGAAGCCGTTGAGCAGAAAGGCCGCCCGTTTCTGGGCATCTGCGTCGGAATGCAGCTGATGGCGACCAAGGGCCATGAATATGCTGAGACCGACGGTCTGGGCTGGGTCGCAGGTGATGTTGTGAAGATCGAGCCCTCGGACAGCGCGCTCAAGGTGCCACATATGGGCTGGAACGATCTGATTCTGGAAAGCGACCATCCGGTCTTTGACGGGATAAAATCAGGCGATCACGCCTATTTTGTGCACTCCTACCACTTCCGGGTGATGGATCCGGCGCAACGGCTGGCCTATGTGGACTACGGGCAAGAGGTCACGGCCGTGATTGGCCGCGACACTATGGTTGGGATGCAGTTTCACCCTGAGAAAAGCCAAGACGTTGGCCTGCGGATGATCGGCAATTTCCTGACCTGGAAGCCCTGAGATTTACTGAACCCGTGTCCAGACCTGACCCCGGCAGACCAGACCCCCAACGGCACATCCCTTAACGGTCAGTTTGTTCTGGCTGTCCAGTGTCATTTTCGAACTATAGGTTTTGTCGCGATCAGGGGCCCAGATTTTGCCGTCGTCATAGCTGCCGTCACCCTCGGGGATCATGTCCCAGATGATTTGCTTGCCAAGGTTTTCGTACTCCAGCTGTTGGTTGCCTTGGGCATCAAATGCGCTGTCGATAGTTCCGCAGATGGCGCTGCCACATTCCGAAATCGACACATGCAAATAGCCGCCCGTATCGCCCGGAGCGGTCTTCCACAGCCCGTCTACCGGATCGGCAGCAAAGGCGGTGGTGGCCATCGCAGCGAAGACCGCTGCAAGAGAATATGTCTTCATGGTTATCTCCCTGTCTTTCCGGTCAGTCTGACCTGCCGTTCGGCACCGGGCAAGAATGACTTAGCGTCGCGTTGCGCCCCTGCCCTGCCTGTGCGATATCCCGCGCGTGTAACAGTGATATAGGGCCGCCCGACATGATCCTCTACCCCGCCATCGATCTGAAAGACGGCAACGCCGTGCGCCTGCTGCGTGGTGAAATGGATAAGGCGACGGTCTTTAACGAAGACCCTGCTGCGCAGGCCCGCGCCTTTGTCGAGGCTGGTTGCGAGTGGCTGCATCTGGTTGATCTGAACGGTGCTTTTGCCGGGGAGCCTGTTAATGCGGCACCCGTTGAGGCAATTCTGAAAGCCTGTAACGTGCCCGCGCAGCTAGGCGGCGGCATCCGCGATATGGCCACGATCGAAACCTGGATCGAGAAAGGTCTGGCGCGGGTGATTCTGGGCACCGTTGCAGTCGAAAATCCTGATCTGGTGCGCGAAGCTGCCAAAGCCTTCCCGGGCAAGGTAGCCGTCGGTATAGATGCGCGAAACGGCATGGTTGCCACCAAGGGCTGGGCCGAAGAGACCGACGTACAGGTCACCGATCTGGCGCACAGTTTCGAGGACGCTGGCGTGGCAGCGATCATCTATACAGACATCAACCGCGACGGTGCGATGCAGGGTCCGAATATCGAAGCCACGGCGGCGCTCGCGCAGGCGGTTTCGATTCCGGTAATTGCCTCGGGCGGTGTCAGCTCGCTGGACGACCTGATCGCTCTGCGTGATTGTGGCGTCGAGTTGAACGGCGCGATCTCTGGCCGCGCGCTCTATGATGGCGCGATTGACCTAAAAGAGGCCATTCGCGCCCTGAACTGAGTTATTGAGCAGCGGCGGCGGTCAGTTTCGCCAAAGCGCCGCGCATCTTTTCGATGATGGGGGATTTCTCTACTTCGTCGAGCTCGTCCATCGTCTCTTTCGGATCTTCATAAGCCAGCCAGACCTGTCCGTTTGCGTCTTCGTAGGCCTGCACCTTCAGCGGCAAGAACAGCCCCGCGCGCGGGTCGATCTGCATGGCGGGAGTGCCCAGAGCCGGGTTGCCGAAAATCAGCACCTGATTGGCCAGGATCGGCGTTCCGACCTTTTCCGCCCCCGCCGCGTGATCCACGCGGGCAAACACGGTGGCGCCCGCATTACCCACGGCGGCTTCCAGCGCGTCCAGCGCCTCGGCCACGGATTTGTTGGTTTCCACTTTGATGATGTCGTCAGCCATGGCGGACAGGGCGCCTCCGAATGTGAGAATTGAAGCCAAAAGAAGTTGTCGCATCTGGGTAATCCTTTTCATAAATTTCACCCCTAATTTCCATGGCTTCGCGACAGATCACAATCACAAGTCTGGCATCGGCGGGGCTTTGCCGGTACAGGTGCCCCGAGCAAAGGAAAGCCCATGCTGAAAACCCGCATCATTCCCTGTTTGGATGTCGCCGATGGCCGTGTGGTCAAAGGTGTGAATTTCGTTGGCCTGCGCGATGCTGGTGACCCCGTGGAATCGGCCAAGGCATACGACGCTGCCGGAGCGGATGAGATCTGCTTTCTGGACATCCATGCGACGCATGAGAACCGCGGCACGATGTTCGATGTGGTCCAACGCACGGCAGAGCAGTGCTTTGTGCCTCTGACTGTAGGTGGTGGCGTGCGCACCAAAGATGACGTGCGGGCCCTGTTGCTGGCGGGGGCTGATAAGGTCAGCTTTAACTCGGCCGCCGTCGCGAATCCGGACGTCATCGCCGAAGCAGCGGACCTGTTCGGCAGCCAGTGCATTGTCTGCGCCATTGACGCCAAGACGGTCAGCCCCGGCAAGTGGGAGATTTTCACCCATGGCGGACGCAAACCAACAGGCATCGACGCCGTTGAATTTGCCAAAACCGTCGTTTCAAAGGGCGCAGGTGAAATCCTGCTGACCTCGATGGATCGCGATGGCACCAAGGCCGGGTTCAACCTGCCCCTGACCCGAGCGATCAGTGACGCGGTGGAAGTGCCGGTGATCGCCAGCGGGGGCGTGGGCAATCTGGATCATCTGGTCGAAGGTGTGACTAAAGGTGGGGCCAGCGCGGTGCTTGCCGCCTCGATCTTCCATTTCGGCGAATACACCATCCACGAGGCCAAAGAGCATATGGCCGCCGCTGGCATACCGATGAGGCTGACATGAGTATTTTGCACGATCTGGCGGCTACGATTGAGGCCCGTAAAGGGGCAGAACCAGACAGCAGCTGGACCGCCAAGCTGTTGGCCAAAGGTCCCGAGAAATGTGCCGAGAAATTCGGCGAAGAAGCCATTGAAGCAATCATCGAAGCCGCCAAAGGGGACAGGGGAAAACTGACCTCCGAGGCGGCTGATGTGCTTTATCACCTGCTAGTGATGCTGGCCGCGCGCGATGTTGCGCTGGATGATGTGCTGGGCGAACTGGCCCGTCGACAGGGCACCAGCGGCATAACGGAAAAGGCATCCCGCCCCAAAGGTTAAGCGGGTTTCGCGCGGATACCCGGCTCGCTATACTCCGGGTTCGGGTGCATTGAGGCAAAGGGCGCGCAGATGATCAGAGCTTTGGTGTTTGCAGCGGTACTTGCCACCCTCGCCGCCTGTGCCACCCCTCCCCCGTCTTCCGGAGATGAGGTCCAGCGGCTGGCGGCTGAAATTCAAAGCCTCGGCCCCGATATCGACCCAGCAGAAGCCACCCGCGCCGCCCGCATCGCCTATGCCTATACTGCGCAACTGGCGCAGGAATACGAGATCACCGACCCTCCGCTTATCCATAACGCCAAGGTCAACAAGGGTCTGCGTCCGCGTGGTCTGTGCTGGCACTGGGCTGAAGATATTGAGCGGCGACTGGATCAGGAGCAGTTCCGCACTCTGGAAATGCACCGCGCCATCGCCAACGCGGATAACCCGTTCCGCATCGACCACAGCACTGCCATTATCAGCCGCAAGGGAGAGAGCATGTACGAAGGCGTTGTCTTGGATCCCTGGCGCTATGGCGGAGTGCTATTCTGGTCGCCCCTGGTTGAGGACACCCGTTACGAGTGGGTTCCACGCGAAGTGGTTCTGGAAAAGCGGCGACAGGAACAAGCATCCAGCCCGTGAGACTGAGCTTCTGCGGGCAGTGATCGAAGCGCCATAGCGACCCGACGAAAGCGTTACCCGTCGCGCCCAGGCTCGTTTGGATTGCTGGAAAACAGCGCGATTTTGTTGCCCTGAGGATCGCGCAGATAGCCGACATAGAAATTCGGACCATACGAGGCGCGAAAGCCCGGCTGGCCTTCGTCAGACCCGCCTGCGGCAAGCGCAGCGGCGTGAAGGTCGCGAACCTGCTGTTGGGTGCGCGCCTCAAACGCCACCATGGACCCGTTGCCAGCCGAAGCCGCGCCTCCATCAAAGGGTGATTTTACATAGAACTCGGGCTGAACCGGGGATTGCCCCGGCGGCACTGGCAGCGCATAGCTCAAGTCTCCGTGATACCGCTCCAACGCATAACCAAGGGCGGGCAGGAACGCCGAATAAAACCGCTCGGCACGCGTGATATCGTCAACACCAACAGTCACATAAGCAATCATTCCGCATGGTCCTGTCTTATTGGTTTGCTGAATGGGTATAGGTCAATTGGACCTCCCCCTCAACAAATGCACCATTTCTGTTCAATTCAGGCCGGGACGTAGACACAAACGTCAGGGCCGTCACAGCTTGGACGAAATCACTCCAGTCGCAAACCCACCCATACGCAGTTCGCCAAACAAGCGCTGATATTCGATCTTGGGGCAGCGGTTCATGACTACGTCGATATCGCGGGCCTGCGCTTTAGCAGCGGCCTCGGCATGTTCAACTCCGATCTGCATCCAGATGGTGCGCAAGTCGGGAAACGCATCCAGCGCCTCGTCGACAATGGGTGGCACGGCCTCGGAGCGGCGAAAGATGTCAACCATATCGACGGGCTCGGGAATATCGGACAGCGAAGCCTGCACCGTCTGGCCAAACAGCATCTTGCCTGCATGGCCCGGATTGACCGGAATCACCCGATATCCCTTGAGCGACAGATACCGCGCCACGTAATAGCTGGGCCGCACCGGGTTCATTGAAACCCCAACCACCGCAACCACTTTGGTGCGCCTAAGGATTTGGGTCAGAACATCGTCGGAGTAGTCATTCATGAGCACACCATAAGCAAGCGCATGCAAAGAAAAAAGCGCCCAGGAAACTCCTGAGCGCCAGTTGTTGGAACGAGGGACAGTGAAATGACCCGCGGCAGTTCCATTCCGCGGTCACTGTGACATTTAAGCATGAGTTTTCTAAAAAAAAGAGGTCGCGCGCATTTTTGTGATGACACTTCACAAAAGGCGGAATGTCGCCGAATGAAACCGTGCGCATTTCCTTCGGCGATCATGGTCAGAACGGCTCGTTACATAAGCCGCGCGCCGATCTAAAGCCAAGAGCAATAGGCTTTATTGGTAAAGAACCGCAGGCCAATGCCCCTCGGCCTCGCGGATGTAATTGGTGACATCGCGTTCCCAGATACGTTCGATCGCTTCCGAGTGGGTCAGATATAACCGCCCATCCACAATCTGCCATGCCATGGGATCGGTACTGCTTAGCAGACCTTTCGCCATCGCATAGGCGCAGTAACCACCAAACTGCGGGGCATAGGCGCGCGGATTGCGTTCAAATCGATCGCGATTTTCCTCTGACGCAAACCGCCAAATCGCACCCTTCCACATCAGCGCTATGTCGGGCTGACCCAACTCTGGTGCTCCAGCCTTGAAATAAGAAACCGCATCATAGCCTGAGACCGCCATCCCATCGTCCACGTAGAACATGGGCATTTCCTGCGCACCGACGACAGAGGCAAACGGGGTACAAGAGAGACTGATCAAGAAGGAACGTCGAGACAACATAGGTGATTCACTGGATTGCGGTTAGAGGGCTTCAAGATGCATATTTCAAACCGTATCTGAAACCCCCATGACGCCGATGTGAACTGGCGTGCGGTTGTTAATCGAAAACGTCTTCGATCACGTCCCAGGCTTCGTCCAACACCTTTGAGAACAGACCCCGCTTTTTCTTCTTTTTGTATTTTTTGTGCTTCTGTGCCGGCTGGTAACTTTTGATCGGCCGATCTGCCAGTTTGGCTTTTGGCACCATCTTGAGATTATGCAGGGGTGCGCCGCAGCTTGCGCAACTCAGCTCGTGCTGTTGCTTTCCCCGAAGAACCAATGCGGCACGGGTACCGCAATAGCAGCAGGTGGCAATTTTATGTGGAGTGGATATGGGGGCCTCCTGTCATCTGGGTTTGGATGCATATAGTGCGATAGCCGCGGCATTTGAGACGTTCAGAGAACCAAATCCCCCCGCCGCGTCAATTTTTACCAATTGATCGACGGTTTCTTTGGTTTTCTGCCGCAACCCGGGCCCCTCGGCCCCCAGCACCAGCGCCACCGGGCGATCACGCTTGTCGCCCAGCGTGGCTTCTATCGTCTGTTCGGCCTCACCATCCAGACCCAGGACTAAATACCCCATGTTCTGCAGCTCGATGATCGTATCGGCCAAATTGCGCACGCGTAGATAGGGTTGTCGTTCCAACGCGCCGCTGGCAGTTTTTGCCAAAGCGCCGGTCTCGGGCGCTGAATGGTGGCGGGTGCCAATGACGGCGCTGGCGCCCAGCACTTCTGCCGAGCGTAGAATCGCCCCGACGTTATGTGGGTCTGTCACCCGGTCCAGCAGCAGCACACGTGGGTTTTCCTGCCCGATACAATTCTCGGCAAGCCCACCCCATTCCAGCGGCTTGACCTCAAGTGCCGCGCCCTGATGAACCGATCCCGGATCAATCGGTGCGGTGAATTTTCGCGGATCAACGATCTCGGGTACAATCTCCGCAAATTCAATAGCTTCCAGCAGTTTGTCGCGGGCATTGCGCGTCACAATCAGGCGCAGCTTCTGCCGTTTCGAGTTCATCAGCGCGTCGCGTACGGCGTGTAAACCGAACAGCCAGACGGTTTCTGCCGCAGCCGCTTTGCGCGCCTGTTCCTTCTCAACGACCCACTTTGGTTTCTTCATGATACGGGCCTCCGGGCCGGGAATTCGGTTTCCTGCGTCAAAGCGGTATTTTCCTGTTGACGCCCTTTAGACGCGCTAGTAATCACGCCTCCACGTCAGGTGCAACGCCTGACAGTGGGCGACAGGCCGCAAGGTGTGGCAGGGGACTGTAACTCCCTCGCGGAGACGCACGCCTGGTTCGATTCCAGGGTCGCCCACCACTTACTCACCGAAAAAATTGAGCCATTCGTTCAGGCCGATATCTGGGTGATAGCAACGTTCGATGTCAACTTCCATGGTCCCCGCGCTATTGCGACACAGGTCCAAATGACAGCGTCATCTCTTCGTTGTTGTCAAAGCGGTATGGCGCAACCAAGGTTTTCACCTGTGCTGGGTCGACGTCCTTCGGGACATTTCGAGCCGATTCCCAAACCCGAAGAGCAGCATTTGGCGCGCGCGGGTCCCGATCGCTGTAAACAGGCTGATCGGGCGCAAAATAGGCCATGTTTCCGGAAATCCAATTGTCAGCAACAATTGCATTTTTGGGCGCTGTTTGCGCAATTATCTCAGAGGTCAAAGTAGCGAAAGGGGCCGCGCGTTTGGCATCCCCTGCCAGATTGTGATGCAGCATCGCCAGTCCAATAAACACCGCCAGAACGGCGCTGACCTGGGCAAATCGCTTTACGCCTTTACGACCTGCATTCGGTAACAACCACAAACACAGTACGGGGCCGGCATAAATCAATATCGGTTGCAGCCAGCGATCCTTCACGTTGGTGCTTCCGCTCACAAGCACTACAGCCGCCATAAGTAACAACGCCCAGACCAGAGTACGCGTCATCAATCGCCTCAGATCATCGCCTTTGGCGGCCACCCCTTGTCTGAGGTAGACCAACCAGAGAACACCCAGGACGATTAGCAAGAGCGATACAAACCCAGCCGACGCCAAGGCCAACTCAACCAGGCCTTGCAGCGCGATCAATGTGGTTGGGCCATCGCTGCTCATGTCCAACTTGCGCGCGCTTGCAAATGCGTGTTCGGGATTGTTCAGAACCCATAGCATCGGTGGTGTGACAAGCAATGCGGCGACACCCAACGAAAGCAGCAGTCGAGGCGACCAGAGAGGCTTGCGCGTCTCAGATGCACTGAAAGCCGCCAGCAACATGGCCAGCAGCGCGATCGCATAGTTGTATTTTGACAAACTTCCCATTGCCACGACTACGCCCAGCAAGACGAATCCCCAAGTCGTCGGTTTGCGAATTAGCCCCCAAATCACCGCGAAGGTCAGAACCGAGCAGAGATTGGCCAGAACGGTATGCGTCAGCGCGCGTTGCGCCTCCCAACTAAACTGATAGAGCATCAGAAGTGACAGGACCGACAGCCCTGCCCACAGTGGCGCATGACGGGTTCGTATGGTCAGGTACAGCGCGACAACCGTCGCCAGCAGCATCCCGTTCTTCAGCAGTGACAGCCCTAATATGCCGGGACCGGTTATCTGAAAGATGCCCCATTGCAGCCAGGCATAAAGTGGCAGTTGCGGGCCGTAGCCCCATTCCAAGCGGCGCGCATCAAGAAGTATCTCAGCCTCATCCAGACCAAGCGCGCCGCCGGTTGCAACTCGCAATACGACATGAAGCAGAAAGTAAGCCGTTACTATGCTTAACCAGAAGCGATCTGTCGACATCAACCCATCGAGACGGGATTGCTTCGCTGCCGGGTCATCGACCCCGCAAGCGGCTTCCAGAGATCGCTCATCTGAGACGCACTGATCTTCGATCATGGATAAGCCCATTTCGTCGGCACTCGCCCAGGATACCTGGCCGCCGGATTGCAACTTTGACCGAAGCTAGACCCGATGTGTGGGCTCAAGTCCACCATTTTTGCGGCAGTTGGGCGCGTGAAACGAAGTGCTTCGCTTAGTCGGTCGAAGCGCGGGCTTTAGTTGCCAGATGCCGCGGCGTGTTGCACGTCGGTTTGGGATATTTTGTCAAACCACTCAGTCAGGCTGCTGACATCGGGGCCAAGCGCCTCGGCTATGCCGCCGGCGAATTCCTGAAACTTTTCAATGTTCAATTTATTGACGCCCACCAAGACGGGAATTTCACGTTCAAGAGCGTCGGCGATAATCGGGCGAAAGCCCCGACCGTCCGCCTCGTGCTTTCCGAACTTGTTGATGATCAGCAATTGAGGGCTATCCTCAAGCGACCGCGTCACGAGGCCGACGGCCCGTTCCAATTCAGCCGGATCCAGACGGCAACCCCGAGCGTTCTTGCCAAGGGATTGTGAGATGCGAATGGTTTCCCCGGTCGGCAAGACTTTCAGATCCATATCGCATTTATATCCGTCGGCACATTCGGTGTTGGTCTGCACAACCCCGGCAATCGGTGTTCCGGCCTGCACAAGACCATCCGCAAATTCGCTAAGCAGGCGATCGGTTGCGCCGCGATCGGTTGTCGTAACATAGGCCAGATGCATTTTTTGGACCTCAAAGTTCAATTGGTGACGTTTCAGATAGCACGCGTCGGCTTGTCCGACCACCTTCATCCATCAAGGCAGTGGAGAAAGCCCGATCACCGATGCGTGCAGGTGGAGGAGAACCGCGTAAGAAGCCAAAGCAGTCAACCAGACCCAAAGGCTGGGCCAAGGGCGGGGCGCGCTGAGTGACAGGCGCGCCGTATTGCGGGAAAGGCGTACCCATTCCGTCCCCAAATTGCGCGCGGTGCGGTGATCAATGAGCGCCATGCCCATCACCGCAAAGCCAGCAAACAAGCCGAACAAGATGACATGAGACAGGCTTCCATTGGCCAACAGATGTGCCAAAGCCCATAGCATCAACGCCACAAGTATCGGATGACGCGTCGTGCGCAGGATTCCAGGGTTTTCGGGATCGAACGGACGGTGCCCCAGCCCTCCGAATGAGAACGGGTTCCGGATCGACAGGCCCGCAATGGCCAACCAGCAGACTATAGGCATGACCAGCAAAGGCACCCAGCGAAAGATTGGAAGCGGCGGGATCACTTCGACATAGGGTGCATTTGCGGCGGCGATGATCAACCAGGCCAAAACGGCCAAAGAAATCATCGAATAGCTGGCGAAATATGCGCGCTTTCCCATCGTACCGATCAGCCAGCCGCGCACTGCTGGGCGTGCTGGAATCATGTGGCTAAGAAGGAATGTGGCAAGTGCAGCGAGGAAGAGGCCCCAACCAGTCATTGTAATCTCCGAACGTGTTGCGCCCGGTTTAGGCCGTGACAGCGCGCTGGTCTTTGTCCGAAATCAAGTGAGGGCAAAGGGGCGGTTACCCGCCCCTGCCCTGTCTTACAGGCCCAGCGCCTTGCGGCGTTCCTCGGCAAAACCCTGCACCATACGATCAGCGATCAGTGCTAAAATCGCCATGGCGGCACCGGCCGAGATGCCAAGCCCCACATCCGCCTGCCCCAGCGCCAGATAAATCGACTGGCCCAGACCGGTTGTCCCGATCAGTGCTGCTATCACCAGCATGGCGAAGGCATAGAGGATGGTCTGGTTCAGCCCCAGTAGGATGGTCGGTGCGGCATAGGGCGCGCGGACGTCGCGCATGATCTGCCACTCGGTCGCGCCGCTGGAGATTGCGGCTTCCATCATTTCCTCGGGTGTGTTGACCAGCCCGTGTCGCGTGTAGCGGATCATCGGGACGATGGCGTAGGCGCAGATCGCTAGGAAGGCCGAGAACTCACCGATCTGAAACACCATCAGAACTGGGATCAGGAACACAAACAGTGGGATCGTCTGCAGCATATCACAGATCGGGCGAACCACTTTCCAGACCGGCCCCCAAACTGCACTGGCAAGACCGATCATCCCTCCGACCACTGCGCAGGAAAACACTGCGGCACCGCTGAGGTAGAGCGACAGGAGTGCCCGCTCCCACAGGCCTGAAACGAGGATGGTACACAGCAGCCCAACCGACAGCGCCGCAAGACGCCAGCCACCCGCGACCCAACCCAGCGCAGCCGCGCCCGTCAGGACAAACGGCCAAGGCAGGTTTGATATGCCGGTTTCCAGCATTCCGATCAGGATAAGAACGATCAGTCCACCGGTCAGATGCCCGCGCCATGCCATCAGCAGAGCGATAGCCGCACCGGCGGCGAACAGACCCCAGCTCATGCTCGGGGTCCACTGGAATCCCCAGGTGAACGGTAGTACAGCCTGGTCCAGACCGATCCGCAAGGGCAACAACACATAGAACAGAGAGTTGTTCTTGAGTGCGTCCAGCCAAGGCCCGTTAGCCTGCGTAAATGAGGTCAGGCCGGTGTCAATCGCCTCTGCCATCGGGTCCAGAACTGTAAGGTCAGACGGGTTCGGCAACCGGGACCAGAAGGCAGCGGTAAACAGCACTGCAAAGCCCAGCATCGCCCAGACAACGCGGCTGTCATATCGCTTGCGCTCGGTCGCCAAAGTGCCGCTCATCCTGTCGATGATCACTGCGAAGACAACGATGACCAGACCGGCCATGAGGGATTCACCGAACTGCGCCTTGCGCATGGTCAAAAGGACTTCCCAGCCGATGTCGTTGAAGCCGCCGATGACCGCAGCGATGATCACCATCGACAGGGCGGCCATCAGGCATTGGTTCACACCAACCATGATCTGAGTCGTGGCAGCAGGAATTTCGACCTGAAATAGCTGCTGCCAGCGCGTCCCGCCGGACATGATCGCAGCTTCTTTGATTTCGGGCTCTACCCGTTCCAGCCCCAGCATAACGTTGCGAGCCATAGGTGGCGCGGCGTAGATGGCCGAGGCGATCAGGCCAACCACCGGACCAAAGCCAAACAGAAGCAGCAGCGGCGTCAGATAGGCAAAGGTCGGCACCGTTTGCATGATGTCCAGTACTGCCTGAACAAAGGCCTTCACACGTGGCACTTCATTGGCAAGAATACCGATAGCCCCGCCCATAATCAGCGCCACGGGGACAGACACGGCGACAAGGGCCAGCGTATTCATGCTCTCGGCCCAATAGCCTGAAGCCAGAACGAAGCTGAGGCCAAAGAACCCCAGCGCCGCCATCGGCAGACCGCCCAGATACCAACCCAGCGCAGTGACGACCCCAATCAAGATCGGCCAGGGCGTGCTGCCAAGCACGTAGTTTGCAGCATTCATCGGATAAGTCATCAGGTCCGAAAACAACCGCATCGCCGGTTTAATGCCATTCAGAAACCAGTCGAGAAACGCACCAACCCATTGCGTTGCAGGCAGTTCCCATTCTTTGGGCCATGTGACCAGCCATGGGGCGACGCCTTCCAGCGCAAGGCAAACCGCGCCAACGACAAGGGTAATCAGCGCGGCCTGCGCCCCAGACGTCAGGCGGGCCTGCCGCGCGGGGATATCCGTCACAGCGGTCATGCTTCATCCACCTGCAAAGCTGCGGCGAGATCGGACGGATGAACCGTACCGACAATATTGCCGTCTGCATCGCGGACAGGAACGGGTTCATACAGCTCCATGCAATGCGCGAGCGCCGCGTCGAGCGTCATGGATGTGGTCAAGCCCGGATCATCCGGCCCACGATCAGCATCATCACGCATGACCGAAGCAACCTTGGCATGCTGGCCTTTGGCCACGTCCTTAGAAAATTCGCGCACGTAGTCGTCTACCGGACGCAGCACGATATCCGTCGGCGTGCCGATCTGAACGATCTTGCCATCGCGCATGATGGCGATGCGGTCTGCCAGTTTCAGCGCCTCTTGAATGTCGTGAGTGATAAAGACAATGGATTTTTTCAACGTCGCCTGGATGCGTAGGAATTCATCCTGCAGCTGGCGGCGGATCAAAGGATCAAGGGCCGAGAACGGCTCGTCCAGAAACCAGATATCGGGATTCACCGCAAGGCTGCGCGCGATCCCCACGCGTTGGCGTTGACCACCCGAAAGCTGCCGGGGAAAGCTATCTTCGCGGCCTTCCAAGCCGACCAGCGAGATTACTTCCTGCGCACGCGCCAAACGTTCCTTTTTGCCGACGCCTTGCACACGTAGCGGATAAGCCACGTTTTCAGCCACGGTCATATGAGGGAACAGGCCAAAATGCTGGAAAACCATGCCCAGCTTCTTGCGCCTTAGTTCAGTCAGGGTTTTCTTCGATGCACCGATGACATTCTCGCCATCCACACGGATCTCGCCGCCCGTACCGGGCAGAAGTTGCGAAATGCAACGAATCAGCGTCGATTTGCCCGAGCCGGACAGGCCCATGATGACAAAAAGCTCGCCTTCTTTGACCTCGAAATTGGCATCCTGAACAGCGGGGATAAACCCCTGTTCGCGCAAATCGGCGGCGGCTTTGTCAGCGTCACTCCCTGACCGAGACAGCGCGTCGGTCAGAGCTTTGTCGGCACCTTGGCCAAACACCTGCCAGAGATTCTGGCAGGCGATGGCTGGCGTATTCGCTTCAGTCACTTAAGCGGACTCACTGCGTTGCCGCGTCAACGACGGGGCGCCATTTGTCTTCATTCTCGGCCATCCATGCCGCGACGACTTCTTCGACCGCGCCACCATCTACGTCGATCGCCCCCATCATTGGCTGCTGGTCTTCGACCGAAAGCTGATAGTTAGTCAGGATTTCATAGGCAGCGGGCCACTTGTCTGCCATGCCGCTCCAACCGGCCTTGAAGATACGTGACGGCGAGAAATCGCAATCATTCACTGCGTTGGGGTTCGGACCCCAAGACGGATCGTTAAAGCACGCCTCTTCGCCTGCAGGCAGTTCGACAAACTGTACGTCATATGCCGACATCGCCCAATGTGGCTGCCAGAAGGTGATCAGCAACGGCGACTTGCGCTCGGTCGAGGCGCGCAATTCGGCGATCAAAGCGCCCTCGGAACCCGCGGGGACCGCTTTGAACGGCAATTCAAGACCGGTCATACGATCCGCGCCGGGCGTTCCCCAATCCGCTGGGTAATCGACCAGACGGCCACCGGGCAGAGTTTCAGCCGTAGCAAAAACTTGCGCACACTCTTTCAGCGCTTCCCACGCAGGCAGGCCCGGGCACAGCTCCGCCACATGTGCCGGGTAGGCAATGCCTTCCTTGGCATCAAGCCCCAGATCGCCGATTTCAACAACGGTGCCTTCGTCGATCTTCTTGGCATATTCGTCGGACACGTTGGACGACCAGATTTCCAATGTCGCGTCAATGTCCCCATCGGCCAACGCCTGGAACTGATTCATCATCCCGGCGGTCACGTATTCTACGTTATAACCGGCGGCCTTCAGCATCTCACCTGCCACATGGGTGGTCACATGTTGACCGGTCCATTCGTTGATCGCCAGCTTGATCGGTTCATCGACCGCGCCCATATCTGCGGCATGGGCCGCCCCGGCCACTGCGATAGCCAAAAAGCTTACGCTTAGCTTTTTCATAACAACAACTCCCTGTTTTTACGTTTGCCCCATGGCGATATCCAGCCCGCCCAGGATCATTTGTGGTCACAGCACATTTCGCAACATGCACAAGTTTAGCCGAAAAAGGAAAGGGAACAGTTGTTCCGGGTCCGACGCGCTTCATCAAGCGTGAAAACACGACCCATCCCTGCTGCTCCACTCGGCAATATACACACTTAACACCGTCAGTTCGGAACCGTCAAAGATATTGATTGACTAGTCAATATAAAACACGCGCTTCATCTCAAGATCTGATTTGCCTTGTCAAATCTTCTTAATAAGGCAGCATCTAGATAAGGGAGGGTCTGGGAGATGCGTCACTTTGAAAAGATCTACCAGATATCGGCTGATCGCCACGGCGGCCCCGCCGAACTGGAAAGCAAGCTAAGCAAGCCTAAACCAATCGCCGAATTGGTGTCGATGTCAGATGATCGCTGGTTATCGATTATTACGAAAACCGTGTTCCAGGCAGGGTTTAACTGGAAAGTGATCGAATCGAAGTGGGACGGATTCGAAACGGCATTTGACGGCTTCGACATTGGACGCTGCGCATTCATGGATGACGAGAAATTCGACGCACTGCTGCAGGACACCCGCATTGTCCGCAACGGAACTAAGATTGCCACAGTGCGCGACAATGCCGCGTTTCTGCTAGAACTCCGCGCGGAAGGTGGCGTCGGGCAAATTCTGGGCGGGTGGCCATCACAGGATTATGTCGGCTTGCTACAGATGCTCGCCAAACGCGGATCGCGGCTGGGCGGTGCTTCGGCGCAATATGCCATGCGATTTGCCGGGCGGGACAGCTTTATTCTGTCCCAAGATGTAACAGCCCGCCTGATCGCCGAGGGCGTCATCGACAAACCTGCAACCTCCAAAAAAGCAATGGCCGCTGTGCAGGCCGCCTTCAATACATGGATGGAGCAATCCGGGCGGTCGCTGACGGAAATCAGCCGGGTTCTGGCGATGAGTCTCTGAAAACGACTTGCAGCGCCAAGCTGCCGCATTAGGCTTAATACCATGATCCGCCCCCTGTTGATTTCATTGCTGTTTCTTTTTGCGTCCTGCGGTCGACCCCTGACCGATCACGAGCGGGCATTTGCCAGTAAACTCCACGGAGAAACTTTGAACCTGGATCGGGTGCGATTGGTCGAGGGCGCCCCCGTTGCAGCGGTTACATTTACCCGCAAAGCCCGCCCTCGGGTTGCATGCCGCGAACGGATATTGCCGCCTGTCAAAGAGGAAACCGTAACCGGCAAACCCGCAGGCGTGGCCCTGTTCAACCACGTCTACTTCACCAAGGACTGGTATCTGGACGATTACATGAGCCAGTACCCTGATCAGGTGAACCTGATCGCGGCTATGCTGCTGGCGCATGAATTGACCCATGTCTGGCAATGGCAGAATCGCAAGACCACCGGTTATCACCCGCTCCGCGCCGCGGCAGAGCATAGCGGGAAGGATGACCCTTACCTGTTCGATCTTGATACATCGCCCGATTTTCTGGCCTACGGCTTCGAGCAACAGGGCGCTATCGTCGAGGAATATGTCTGTTGCCGCGCGCTGGACCCCGACGCACCTCGAACCAAGCGCCTGCACGATATGCTAAGCGCCCATTTCGATGTCTCGAAGCTTCCCGGGAACAGGCGTGAAAGCGATGTCCTGCTTCCGTGGTCAGGCGCGAAGGTGCAGGGCATCTGCCGCTAAGCGTCTTAATCCTCTTGCAGGGTTTTTAGATAAGCCACCAAATCCACGATTGGCTTGCTGGTCAGAATTGGCTGCCCTTCCGGTGTTTTGATCGCGGTATCGTTGCCCTCGAAGTACGGGCCATAGACCGGCATCGGGCTGCCGTGGCTGACCAAGGGTTCACGCCCGTCAATCCGCGCCACGACGCGCGCCGTCGGAAACACACCGTCCGAACCGGCCAGCGCCCTCAGGTTCGTCGGCTGGATCACCAGCACCCCGGCCATCGGACCATGCCCGGTTGCGTCCAGCCCGTGGCAGGTGGCGCAATAGTGCTGATACAGCTCAGCCCCGGTCTCGACATCCTGAGCCAAAGCGACCTGTGGCATCGCAGCAAGTACTGTCAGCGCGCCTGCGCCAAGTATTGATCGGATCATCACTTTTCTCCCTCCTGCCTTGCAATTCGAGACTTGCCGGGAGGTCGCGCTGGCGCAATGATCCAGATCAACGAAATAGGCGCAGGGACAAAAGGCAATGACACAATACGCAGCCATCATGCTGGCCGCCGGGATCGGCGTTCCCATCCTCGCCGCGCTGAACGCCGCATTAGGCAGGTTGATCGGCTCACCCAACGCGGCCGCCGTCATTCTGTTTGCGATCGCCTTTGTCGCTTCAGCACTGGCGCTTTTGGTACTCGGTGGATCCGATGCCTTTGCCAAACTCACCCAAGCCCCCAAACATCTGCTGCTGGGTGGCGTATTAATCGCCTTCTATGTGCTATCAATCACCCATGTGGCCCCACATTTTGGCGTGGGCAATGCGGTGTTTTTCGTCTTACTCGGCCAGTTGATCAGCACAGCCGCAATTGACCATTTTGGCTTGTTCGGCGCGCAGGTTACGCCGCTGACATTAATGCGGGCCGGAGGCATTACGGTGATGGCAATCGGGGTCGCAATCACTCAGCTGGCCTGAGCACGCCGCCCTCCAGCCGCAACATCCGGTCCATCCGCGCCGCCAGATCAAGGTTATGCGTCGCGATCAGCGCCGAAAGCCCTTCATCCCGGACCAGCGCCATAAGGGCCGCAAACACCTGATCCGAGGTTTCGGGGTCCAGATTGCCGGTCGGTTCATCCGCCAGCAGCACACGTGGCTGATTTGCGAGCGCCCGGCAGAAGGCCACGCGCTGTTGCTCTCCGCCCGACAAGGCTGCTGGCCGGTGATCTGCGCGCGGAGCGACGCCAACGCGATCAAGCAACTGCATCGCACGGGCTTGCGCTGCTTTCTCGGAAGCACCGTTTGCCAGTTGCGGCAACACGATGTTCTCCAGCGCCGTAAACTCAGGCAACAGATGGTGGAACTGATAGACGAAGCCAACATCGCGCCGACGGATCGCTGTGCGCGTGCGATCCCCTTTGCCCGTCGCGCCCTGCCCTGCGACTTCGACTTCGCCGGTATCCGGGATATCCAGCAGGCCCGCGATATGCAGCAGGGTCGACTTGCCCGCCCCGGATGGCGCAACCAATGCCACAGCCTCACCCGCGCGCAGCTCCAGATCGGCACCGCGCAGAACCTGCACCTCTCCTGGGGTGCCTTGCAGATAGGTCTTGGTCAGACCGCTGAGCCTTAAAGTCACATCACTCATAGCGCAGCGCCTCAACCGGGTTCAGCCGCGCTGCGCGACGAGCCGGGAAATAGGTGACAAGGAAAGACAGGCCAAGTGACAGCCCTATCGCTTTCATGACGTCAGACAGGTGCAATTCGGCGGGCAATGCGTAGATGCCGCGAATGGACGGGTCCCAGACGCCGCCACCCATGACGTAGTTCACGAAGGAAAAAATCGGATCGATATAGATAGCGAAGAGGCAGCCCAGTACGACGCCCATCGCTGTTCCGATGATTCCCGTAAAGGCCCCGCAAATGAAGAACACCCGCAGCACTGATCCTTCGCTAAGCCCGATGGTGCGTAAGATACCGATGTCGCGCCCTTTGTTCTTCACCAGCATGATCAACCCCGAGACGATGTTCATTGCTGCAATCAGCACGAGGATCGACAGGATGATGAACATCACATTGTCTTCGACCTCCAGCGCCCGCAGGAATCCTCCAGAGGCATCCTGCCAAGTCCATATCTGGCTGCGCTCACCTGCGGCCTCAAGGATCGGAATCAGGATCGGGGTCAGCTCTTCGGGGCGCTCAACCATCACTTCGATCTCGTCCGCCACGCCTTCACGGTTGAAGAAGCTTTGCGCCTCGGCAAACGGCATGTAGACGCGCGTGCGGTCGATGTCATAGCGCCCGGCAGAAAAGACATAGACCACCTCATAAGCGTTCACGCGGGGAGATGTGCCAAATGCGGTTTTGACACCGTTGGGCGAGGTCAGTTTGACCCGATCCCCCACCGTCGCCCCGATGGCCCGCGCCACGCCCGAGCCGATGGCGATGCCGTCCGGGAACCGGGACAGGTCACCATAGGCCTCTTCGCTTTCTGCAATACCTGGCAACTCGGCCAGATCGTCGGGACGAATGCCAAAGACCTGCACGCCTGAACTGCGGTCCGCGTTGGTGATCAGCACCTGACCTTTGACAAGCGGTGCTGCCCGTTCGACCCCCGGCACCTGCGCGATCCGCTCGGCCATTCCATCGAAATCCGTGATGGTACGGTCTAGCCGCCCCTGCGCATCGGTTTCTCCGGCGGAATACACCGTGACATGTGCGTTGGCCCCAAGAATAGTGCCCACGAATTCTGACCGGAATCCGGACCGAACAGCCAGCGTCGCGATCAAAGCGAACACAGCGAGCGTAATCCCGATCAGCGAGATCCAGGTCATCACGCTAACGCCCCCTTCGGCCCTACGGGCACGGAGGTATCGCCAGGCGATTTTCCATTCGAAAGGGGCAAAGGGCGGGGGAGATTTGGCCATTCCTGCCTCGGGTTCAGATTTTTCGCGACCCTTTCGACATTTCGCCGGATGGTCAAGCCAGTTATCGTGCGGACACCGGTTCGGCGTTACTGCGCCCGATAAAGGGGCGAAAAGAACAGTTTGAAACGAATCATTTGCCCCAAGCCCCAACTCATCAGCGGCAGCACGAGAAATCACTGGCCGCAAATTATACCAATGGTTGTGAACCCCTTCACAGACAAGGGCTTATTGTTTCAGTTATGAAGTCAATGTGAGATATCAGCACCCGACTGAGTCACAATCGCAACATTCAGGTGCGAAATATTGTTTCACAAATTGATTAGTGTGAGAAACTTTGTCACCCTATTTGTGTGGGGGACACATTTTAAGAGTTTAAGGGCGGAGGCACGCTCATGGGTATTCAAGAACATATGGAAGGTACGGGCCCGATTACTGCCCGTTCAGCAGCAACAGAACTGGATTGCGAAAGCGCCGCATTGTTGCGGGCAGCGATCAGGCCGGTTTTCACAAGCGCAGCAAGCTGGGCCGGTTTGGCCGACATACTGCGGGACAAAGGCTATCGCCTTGCTTTCCGGCAGGGGCGGCTGTGCATCACGGATCGCGCCACTGACGAACGCGTCTGTGGATTGCGGTTTCTGGGCTTCGAACTGGCGGAACTTGTACGCCGCTTTGGTCGCCCGATCGTGGTCGCACGCGGCAGCGAAGCGGACGGCGATTTCCTGACCGCACGTCCGACCTCAGCTTCCTGAGCTAAACCGCCGAAGGTTGCACCGCCTTGTTCAGGCGATGCCCTCATAGATTTCTGCGATCTTGGTGACGGCCGCATCGGGGCTGAGCTCCTCACTTTCGCCGGTACGGCGGCTGGTGAGTTCGACCACACCGTTCTTCAGACCACGCGGGCCCACTGTGATGCGCCACGGCAGACCGATCAGGTCCATGGTGGCAAACTTGCCCCCTGCCCGTTCATTCCGATCATCATAAAGCGGCTCAAGCCCCAGCGCAGTCAACGCGCTGTAGAGTTTATCGCACGCCGCGTCCGCCTCTTCATCACCTTGCTTCAAGTTCACAATGCCGCAATGGAATGGAGTCACGCCTTCGGGCCAGATGATGCCCTTATCGTCATGGCTGGCTTCGATGATCGCACCGATCAGGCGGCTAACGCCGATGCCGTGGCTGCCCATATGCACCGGAACCGGTTTGCCATCGGGGCCTTGCACAGTCGCTCCAAGAGCTTCGGAATACTGGGTGCCAAAATAAAAGATCTGCCCCACTTCGATACCACGCGCCACGCGGCGGCGGTTTTCGGGGATTTGGTCAAACAGGGCTTCGTCGTGGGTTTCGTCCGTTCGGGCGTATTTAGAAGTGAACTCTTCGAGGATCGCCTGACACTGTTCGCGGTTATCATAGTCGATCTCACGATCGCCGAAGGTCAGATCGGTGACCGCGCTGTCATAAAAGACCTCGGATTCGCCAGTATCGGCCAGTACGAGGAACTCATGCGTGTAGTCACCGCCGATAGGTCCAGAATCAGCGCGCATCGGGATGGCTTGCAGACCCATCCGCTCATAAGTACGCAGATAGCTGACCAAGTGGCGGTTATAGGCGTGCAGCGCGTCTTCTTTGGTCAGATCGAAATTGTATCCGTCCTTCATGTAGAACTCGCGCCCCCGCATCACGCCGAAACGTGGGCGGATTTCATCGCGGAACTTCCACTGAATCTGATAGAGCGTCAGCGGAAGGTCTTTGTAGCTGCTCACGTGGCCGCGGAAGATGTCGGTCACCAGTTCCTCGGCGGTTGGCGTGTACAGCATATCGCGACCGTGGCGGTCCTGCATGCGCAGCATTTCCTGGCCATAATCGTCATAACGACCGGATTCGCGCCACAGGTCGGCTGATTGCAGAATCGGCATCTGGATCGCGATGTGCCCAGCCCGCGCCTGTTCTTCATGCACAATGTTCTCCAGCTTGCGCAGAACCTTGAAGCCCAATGGCAACCAAGAATAAATCCCGGCGGCGGCCTGTTTGATCATCCCGGCACGCAGCATCAGCCGGTGGCTGACGATCTGAGCCTCCGAGGGGTTTTCCTTGAGAACGGGCAGAAAGTAACGGCTGAGGCGCATAACGTAACCTTACGGGTGAGAATTTCGCTGCAAGGTGATTATTCCAAAGCCTAGCCGGGGGCAATCGCACATCGGTGTTTTGCGACCCATGCGCAGTCGGTTTTTTGATTGACCCGAGCGTTGGGGTTTTCAATGTTGGCGCAAACGTTAAACCGCAAGGCAGCAATGCAAACAATCACCGAACCCGCCCGCCAGATCCCCGTTGTTCATCAGACAGACGTATTGGTTGTCGGCTCGGGCCCCGCTGGATTGTCAGCAGCGCTGGCTGCCGCACGCGCTGGGGCCGAAGTTTCCTTGATGGATAGATTCGGTTGCATGGGTGGGAATATTACGGCAGTCGGCGTCGAAGGCTTTGCCTGGTATCGCCACGAACAAACTGTCGAGGCCGGAGGCATCGGCATGGAATTCGAAACCCGCGCCAAAGAGATGGGTGCAGCAGTGCCTGAAAGCCAATCGCTCAGCTACGAACTGGACAGCGAGGGTTTCAAGCTGGTGGCCGACAAGCTGGTCGAAGAGGCCGGCGTTCACCCGATGCTGCACCGTCAATTCGTTGCCCCAATCATGGAAGGGGATCGCATCACTGGGGTGATTACCGAATCCAAAGCGGGGCGTGAGGCGATCTTGGCCAAGGTTGTCATCGACGCCACAGGGGATGCAGATGTAGCGCATCGCGCGGGCGCCCCGACGCACAAGACGCCGCGTGAGGACATGATGGCAGCCTCGGTCATGTTCCATCTGGCCGGTGTCGACAAACGGGCGTTTATGGAAGGCATCAAAGCCGATCCGCAGACCTACAAGGACTGGGGCGGCGGTGGCGAATGGAATATCGAGACCTCTGGCAAAGAGGACGACATGTTCTCACCCTTCGTCAAGAAACCCTTCCAGCAGGCGATTGATGAGGGCCTGATCCCGGCGCATCTGAACACGATTGCAGGCACGTGGGGAGCGATGCACGATACCGGAGAGCTGACTTATATGAACCTGATTCATATGGACCAGATCGATGGAACCGACCCCGAAAGCCTGACCTTTGGTGAAATCGAAGGCCGCCGACAGGCGATGCTGGCCATTGATGCCCTCCGCCGTTTCATGCCGGGGTGCGAAAACGCACGTCTACGCAATTTCGGAATGACCATCGGCATTCGGGATACGCGCAAGATCGATGCCGTCTACAACATGACCGAAACCGATGCCCGACATCAGGGCCGGTTCGAGGATTCCATCGGTATCTACCCTGAATTCATCGATGGCTACGGCATTCTGATCTTGCCGACCACGGGGCGATATATGCAGATTCCGTATCGCTCGATGCTTCCCAAAGGGATCAAGGGCCTGTTGGTTGCGGGCCGGTCCCATGGCGCGGATCGGGTCGCTCACGCCGCGACGCGCAACATGTCCTGCTGCGCGGTGATGGGTCAGGGCGCAGGGATCGCGGCGGCCTTATCGCTGAAAAGCAATCAGGAGCTCGACAGTATGAACCTTGCTCCTGTGCATAAGGAACTGGAACGGCAAGGCGTGAGAATTACCTAATGGAGCATATTCCGACCATAGATATCAGCCCGCTGACTGATCCTTCTAGTCCGCTGTATCAAGCAACGGTCGCGCAGATCATGGATGCCTGCACCAGTATCGGGTTTCTGTCGATCACAGGAACAGGCATCGCGCCTGAGCACATCGAGCAGGTGCGCGAGTGTGTCAGTGCGATCTTTGATATCGACGAGGCCCGAAAATGGGATCAGGCCATCACCCGCGAAAACTATCGTGGGTACATTCCGATGGGGTTCTTCACGCCCAATGACGGCTCGGGCGCGGCGGATAAGTACGAAGGGTACAAGCTGCATTTCGAAGCAGCCGAAGATGCGCCGATCCGGGTTGAATGCGCGCTTTACGGCCCGAATATCTGGCCCCGAGAAGTGCCCCAGGCCCGCGCGGTAATACTGGATTACTGGCTACAGCTTGATGGCGTAACAGATCTTTTGCTGGGTGCATTGGAAGTGGGGTTAAAAATCCCGCCCAACACACTACGCGACGCCTTCCGCGACCCGATGACCAACATGACCCTGCTACACTATCCGCCACAATCCCCGGATGAGCGTGGCTATGGAATTCATCCGCATAAGGACACCGACGCACTGACAATAATCGCTCCCGATCCGGTCGGAGGACTTGAGGTGCAGACCCGCACCGGCGGCTGGATCACACCGGACTGCCCGCCCGGCGGCTTCGTGGTCAATATCGGCGACATGCTGGAACTGTGGTCGGGCGGGCGGTTGAAATCGACCCCGCATCGCGTGGTTAATCGATCCGGGCGTGAACGCTATTCCTTCCCTTATTTCGCCGTTCCGCGCCACGATGTGGTGGTTGCGCCACTGCTGCCTGCCCTGCCCGGCTTTGATCGCCCGAAGGTACATTGCGGACACTGGTCGGCGGAAATCTGGCGCACCAACTGGCCTGATGAAATGGCCACAGGTGAGACACCGGAACTGGGTACTCTGACAGACTAGGGTATAAAAATCGCGCGCCATGAACCGCTTGCATCGCCGGGCGTCATGGGCCAAGAACACGGCAATGCTGTGCAAACGAGGGATTGCGCCATGGCCTTGCCGGTGAAGGATCAGCTTAGATACTGGGGCATTGCCGCCGCTGTTTTCGTGCTGCTTTTGTACCTGTTGGGCGATGTCTTGCTGCCCTTTGTGATCGGTGGTGCGATTGCATATTTCCTTGATCCCGTTGCGGACCGCCTGGAAACACTCGGCCTTTCGCGCATGGCTGCGACCGGGATCATTACCGTTGTCGGCGTGTTTGGTTTTGTTTTGATGATTCTTATGGTTGTGCCCGCGTTGATCACACAGCTACTGGATCTGATTGATGTTTTGCCAAGCCTTTTTAAAGAACTGCGCGCCTTTATTGAGAAACAATTCCCGGCTTTGCTCGATCGCGAATCAAATACCCACCAGATGCTGGTGTCATTTGGCGAGACGCTGAAATCAAAAACCGGCGATGTGCTGCAAACCGTTCTGGCCTCATTGGGTTCAGCGATAAATGTTGTCGTCCTGTTGGTTATCGTACCGGTTGTCGCGGTTTATCTGCTGATGGATTGGGATCGCATGATCACCCGGATCGGAGAGCTCTTGCCCCGTGATCACGCCCCCACGATCAAACGACTTGCTGGTGAAATCGACGCCGTTCTTGCCTCATTCGTGCGTGGAATGGGTACCGTCTGCCTGATCCTCGGCACCTACTATGCTGTCGCATTGATGCTGGTCGGTCTGCAATTCGGCCTGATCGTCGGCTTCATTGCAGGGCTGGTAACCTTCATCCCCTATTTGGGCGCCCTGATCGGAGGCACCCTAGCCATAGGCCTGGCCCTGTTTCAGTTCTGGGGGGATTGGGCACATATCGGTTTGGTCGCCGGTATTTTTGCTATCGGACAGGTGACCGAGGGCAACTTCCTGACGCCCAAACTCGTCGGTAGTTCGGTGGGCCTGCACCCGGTCTGGCTGCTGCTGGCCTTGTCGGTCTTCGGCGCACTGTTCGGCTTTGTCGGAATGCTGATCGCAGTACCTGTAGCGGCTGCCTTGGGCGTGCTGGCACGGTTTGCGACCGAGCAGTATCTGCACAGCCGCCTATATACCGGGCTTGAAGGGCTCAATCAGGAAGACGAATAAATGGCCATGCAGCTCAGCTTTGATCTGCCGTCCAAGACTGCCTTGGGCCGCGAAGACTTTTTCGTCTCGCCTGCTAATGCGCTAGCTGTTGCGATGATCTCTGCCACCTCATGGCCTGGCAACAAACTGGTGCTGAGCGGCCCTGCAGGATCGGGCAAGACCCATCTGGCGCATGTCTGGGCCGGCGAGACCGGCGGTCGAATCGTACAAGCCGCCGCGCTTCGATATGACGACGTGCCGGACCTGGCGCGCGGTCCGGTGGCGGTCGAAGATGTGCCAGTAATCGCGGCGGACGTCGAGCAGCAGAAAACTCTGTTCCATTTGCACAATCTGGTTCTGGCCGAGGGCCACGCCTTGCTGATGACCGGGCGCACGACGCCGAAACTGTGGCATCTGCCGCTGGCCGATCTGCAAAGCCGGGCCGAAGGTGCGCATCATGTGTCGCTTGAAGGGCCGGACGATGCGTTGCTGGGCGCAGTGCTGGCGAAGCTATTCACCGACCGGCAGCTCAATCCGGGGCCTGATGTCATAGCCTATCTGGTCAAGCACATGAATCGCAGCTTTGAAACCGCCGCCCGCGTCGTCGAACAGCTGGACGAAATTGCGCTGACCGAAAAACGCGACATCACCCGTGCGCTGGCGGTGCGTCTATTGAACACAGAAGCCGAACAATCGGATGCCTGCAATTGACCGGACAAGGGTGATCTCGCATCCTGTCGCGCAAAAGACCTGGGGACACCATGACCAAGATTGCCGAGACTGATTTCCCGGATCACGGGCTGTTCGGAAGGCCGCTGTTCGAAGATCCGGGCGCCCGTGCACTTTCCCGGGTCGGGGTTGTCGATATCGGATCGAACTCGGTCCGGATGGTGATTTTTGACGGTGCGGCGCGCTCACCGGCCTATTTCTACAATGAAAAGGTGATGTGCGAACTGGGCGCCGGCCTGTCAGAGACCGGCCGACTGAACCCTGAAGGTCGCAAACGGGCGCTGGCTGCCTTGCACAGGTTTCAGCATCTTGCCAGAGACCTCGGCCTGCCCGCCCTGCACGCGGTCGCCACCGCTGCGGTGCGCGAGGCCAGCGATGGACCGGATTTCTGCGCGCAGGCAAAAGCCGAAACCGGCCTGATCATCAACGTTGTCGATGGCGAGGAAGAAGCACGGCTCTCAGCTCAGGGCGTGCTGCTGGGTTGGCCCGGAGCTTATGGGCTGATCTGCGACATCGGTGGCTCGTCCGTCGAACTCGCTGAGATCGGAGGCGGCAAGGTCGGACGTCGCATGACTTCGCCCCTGGGGCCGCTCAAGCTGCGCGATATCAAAGGCGGTCGCCGGGCGCGTAAGGAGCATATCAAGAAGACGCTGGAAGAGATGCGCGACCGGATGGGCCCTCAACGTGATCGGCTGTTTCTGGTCGGCGGCAGCTGGCGCGCCTTTGCCCGGCTAGATATGCTGCGCCGAGGCTATCCGCTGAACGTGCTGCACGAATACCGCATGACACAAAGTCAGGTACGCGAGACCATCAAGTTCATCGAACAGAATGATCCTGATGAATTGCGCGCATTGGCCGGTGTGTCGGGCTCGCGTATGGCATTGATCCCCTATGCAATGGATGTGCTTTCCCGCCTGATCCGCACGTTCAAACCCAAGGACATAGCGATTTCTAGCTACGGCATCCGCGAAGGATTGCTGTATGAACAGATGCCGCAACGCCTGCGCGACCGGGATCCTTTGATCGAAGCCTGCCGGTTTGCCGAAGCGAAAGACGCGCGCTTGCCCGGTTTCGGCAAACACCTGTTCGATTTTGTCATGCCCTTGTTCCGTTCCGCGCCGGAACCGATGCTGCGCCTGATCAAGGCAGCTTGTCTGCTGCATGACGTCAGTTGGCGTGCGCATCCAGATTACCGGGCCGAGGCCTGTTTCGAATATGTCACCCGCGCCAACATGAGCGGGATCAAACACTCCGAGCGGATCTTTATCGGGCTCGCTTTGCAACACCGATATCGCAACAAACGCGAAGGGAGCCGCTTTACCGAGCTTTACGAACTGCTCGACGAACGCGGCCAGGAACAAGCCGAAATCCTGGGCAAAGCACTACGGTTCGGAGCGATGCTTTGGATGCAGCACGACGCAGCCATGGGCAAGATGCGTTACTATCCCAAAAAACAAAAGCTCGAACTGCGTCTGCCCAAATCGGCAGGCGCATTGTTCAACGAAGTCGCCGAGGCCCGTTTTAACTCGTTGGCCGGCGCGCTGAAATCAGAACCCAAAGTGATCATTCGGGGATAATCAGATATCGGTATAACCGTTAGAAGTCTCTTCTTCCGGCACAACTTCTTCGGGCTGATCTTTGGGCTTCTTGCGGATGATAATGTCGCCGTTTGGTAACATCTCGGGCGCTTCATACGCGCTCCAATCCTGCACCTGAGCAGCCAAATCAGCCAGCGCCGGACCCATTTCCCGCATGAAAGACTGCAAAGCCGGACCAAATTGGTCCGCAAATCCACGCAGGTCTTCGAGCGTGGGCTCCATCTCCTGCCGCAAGCCTTCCAGAAATAACTCGGCACCCCGCTCCATCAGCGACTTACCTGAATCGTTCTGTGCTTGGGCAGGCAGGGCCAAGGCGGTACAAACAGCGCTGATCAGCATGAGACGTAGCATAGCTTGAATATAAGCGAGCGTTCCGAGTGTTGAAAGGTCAGAGCGTAATATCCAACGTTACCGGGAAGTGGTCGGATGCGGTTAGCAAGGCATCCCTCAGCTCGGGGTTGCCCCAGCAGGCGGCATCTCGAAACGGATGCCAGATGCGCCAGTTCGGGTGGTGGGCGCGCAAATCCTCGCTAATCATGATGTAGTCCAACAACGCCTCAAGATACCGTCCCTCATTAGGCCGTGCAAATCGGGCAGTTGCCGGGACAGAACCGGGGCGCAGTTCCAATGCCCTTGCTGCATGAGGATCATAGAGCCCCGCCTGCAACAATATCTCGACCGACGATCGACCGAAGAGGTGTTCGAACTCGTCCAGTCCGGGTCCGTCATTGAGATCGCCCACCAAAATCACCGGCTCTTGCTCCGTCAAATGATGTCGGACCCGTCGACCCAGCCATACCGCCTGCGCCAACTGCTTACGGCGATTGGCAATCGAAATTCGTATCATCTCATCCCGCGATGCAGCGCCATGGGGCGCTTTGGACTTCAGATGCGCCCCGATCAGTCGAAACTCCTGCCCTGAGGTTGTTTGGATCGCCAATTCCATCGGAGGCTTTGAAAACCGCACAAGATCCTCGGTCGCATCCACATCCAGGTCGATCCGGAACTCGGCATCGAAACGCGGCGCGTTCTCAGCCTCCCTTGCGTCGTGTTTGGCTGTAAGAATTTCGGGATCATAAAGCAGGGCCAATTCCTGATGTGTATCATTGGGAAATCCCATGATTGCATGGCTTGTACGCAGACCGAACGCCTCGGAAAATCGCTGCAAGGCACGGACGGTATTCTGAGACTTGCCTGTGTTGGGGGCTTCGACGATCAGCATCGCATCGGCATCAATCGCCGTCAGCACCTTTGCGATCGCCTCAACCTGCCGGGCCTTGGTCACATCGTGACGCCCTGACCAGCTGTCATCGACAATCAGGCTGTCATTGCGATCAAACAGGTTGGCGAACCATTCGATATTGTAGGTCGCCAACCGCACGGATCAGACCCGGGCGCCGTTGATTTCATCCCAGGCGCGGTTGATATCGATCATCTTTTTCTCGGCCAGCCGCACCGCCTCTTCCGGAACGCCGCGTGCCAGCATCGCATCGGGATGAGTTTCTCTCACCAGTTGCCGCCAAACCTTGCGAATTTCGGTCAGAGGAGCGTCGCGGGGAACGCCCAGAACCGTATAGGGGTCTTTCGGCGCATCCGGTACGAAACGCGCGCGCAGGGCCATGAACTGAGCGTTGGTCTGGCCGAAAATGCGGCTGACTTCTTCCAAAAACTCGTTTTCGTTCGGATGGTAGAACCCGTCCGCCATGGCAATGTGAAACAGCCCTTCCATCAAATCGCACAGGGTGGTGCTATCTTCGGCGAACATGCGGGCAATCCGGCGGGCATAGTCCTGATATCCAGCAACGTCTGTCCGTGCCATGTCAAAGACCTTGGCCGCCCCGTCTTCATCTTCGGGCGCGATCTGGAACACTTCACGGAAAGCCGTCACCTCATCCCGCGTCACCTGACCGTCGGCCTTGGCCATCTTGGCGCCAAGCGCCACAACAGCAATCGCAAAGGCCACCGAACGTTCTGGCGGCGTGCGCAGTTTCTCAAACACCGCAGTCAGGCTTTCGCCCTGGGCAAGCGCGTTCAGCGCGTCGGCTATTCTGGACCAGATCGACATGGGCGCACCCTAGCGTGCCTTGTCACGACTGTCAGGTGCGACAGATGACTGCGGGCCGAGTATTTTCTGCATCAGGACAAGATCCAGCCGCTGCCCCCATTTGAACCCCACTTCAGGCATGCGTCCCACCTGCTTGAAGCCAATTGCCTTATGGAAGGCTAGGGCTGCGGGGTTGGCCGATGAAATGCCCGCCACCAAGACATGCACGTTATCCTCCCGCGCGATGGCTTCAAGAGCCTCCATCAACGAACGGCCAACATTCTGGCCTCTGGCTTCGGGTGCCAACTGAATCGAATGTTCGCGGCACTGCGCATATCCCGGTCCCGAGCGGAAGGTGCCATAGGTCGCAAACCCCTCGACGGCACCACTGCGCTCGGCGACCAAGAAGGCGGGACCTCTGGTTTCGATCTCTGCCACCACGCTTTCAACGCTGCGTTCATCAGTGGTGAAAGTGACCAGCGTATCACGGATAATCACGTTTGCTATCGCCGCAATCGCGGATGCATCGTGGGCTCTGGCCTGCCGGATGTTCATTCCAGCACGCGCAACCCGTGCGGTGTTTCGACTTCAGCGCGCAATGCAGCCGGGCCGCTGTCAAACGCGACATACTCCAACGCCCCCAAACCCTTGGCTAAGTCGATTGCATCCGGATGGCACACTATAAGGCGGCGTAACCGGCAGCCACTGTCCTGAAGCATTTGCGCCGGATGCAGATCACCCTGCCACTCAATAAGCGCCGGAAAGAGGTTGTCAAATGGCAGACGTCCATTTGGGGGGACTGCCATACGCCAGCGCAGTGCGCCTCGGTTCAGATCGATAGGTTGTCCGACGCCGTCGGGGAAAACGGTCAGTGACGCTTCGATATCCGGAACCCGGCAAATCCAGTTGGTCAGGCGGGGTGATCCGGTGAACCGGTCCAGATCGAACCAGCGCGTCCTTTGCGGTTTGGAGGCTTCGGGGTCGATCGCAATCGCCTCCAGATAGAGCCCATCCCGCAAGCCCAAAAGTCGATTATACGTCCCGAATTTTTCATGCTTGCCGCCGTCCTGAAGCCGTACGCCCAGCGCCTGTTCGATATGGTCAGAAGCTTCTTCAAGCGTTTCGCCCGCAACAGCCAGATGATCCAGTAACATGAAGACGCCTCCTGATGACAAACGACCAGACCATTTGGGTCTGGTCGCATGTTTTCCGCAAAGGGGCGAAATCACAAGATTTTTCGTACGAAAAATCTAGGCCCCGGTGTCAGGACTTAGCTTCACCGATCAAACGCAAGATGTCTTGTGCCGCGTCAGGGATATTCGTTCCCGGACCAAAGATCGCCTTCACACCGTGATCGTAAAGGAACTGGTAATCCTGTTGCGGAATGACCCCACCGCAGATGACTATGATGTCTTCAGCCCCTGCCTTTTTCAGTTCCTCAACCAACTGAGGCGCCAATGTCTTATGCCCCGCAGCCTGCGAAGAGATCCCAATCACATGCACATCATTGTCCACCGCGTCCTGTGCGGCTTCTGCAGGCGTCTGGAACAGAGGGCCGACATCCACGTCAAACCCGATATCAGCAAAAGCAGTGGCAATCACCTTGGCCCCTCGATCGTGGCCGTCCTGCCCCATCTTGACCACCAGCAGACGCGGGCGACGGCCCTCGGCCTCGGCGAATTCTTCTATGGAATTCTGGATCGCGGCAAAACCTTCGTCACCTTCATAGGCCGCGCCATAAACACCGGCCAGGGTCTTCACTTCGGCGCGGTGGCGACCGAACTCTTTCTCCATTGCCATGCTGATCTCTCCTACGGATGCGCGGGCTCGGGCGGCCTCGACGGCGGCAGCCAGAAGGTTTCCACCCTCGCGGGCGGTTGTTGTCAGGGCGTCCAGCGCCTGTTGGCAAGCCGCCTCGTCGCGCATAGCACGGATGCGTTCCAGCCGTGCAACCTGAGCTTCGCGCACCGCGACGTTGTCGACGTCCAGAATGTCGATCGGGTCTTCCTGCTCCTTGCGGTACTTGTTGACGCCAACGATGACTTCTTCGCCCCGGTCGATCATGGCCTGACGGCGCGCGGCGCTTTCTTCGATGCGTAGTTTGGGCATACCGCTGGCAACGGCCTTGGTCATGCCGCCCATCTCCTCGACCTCTTCCATCAAAGCCCAAGCTTTTTCGACCAGCTCATTGGTCAGACTTTCAACGTAGTAAGAGCCCGCAAGCGGATCGACCACATCGGTCACGCCGGTTTCCTCTTGCAATACCAGCTGCGTGTTCCGCGCGATACGAGCCGAGAAATCGGTGGGCAGGGCAATCGCCTCGTCCAGTGCGTTGGTGTGCAGCGATTGGGTGCCGCCCAGAACCGCGCTCATGGCTTCATAGGCGGTACGGACCACGTTGTTATAGGGATCTTGCTCCTGCAGACTAACACCGGATGTCTGGCAATGTGTCCGCAGCATTTTCGACCGTTCGGATTTCGCCCCGAACTCGGTCATTACGCGATGCCAAAGGGTGCGCGCGGCGCGCAGTTTCGCGATCTCCATGAAGAAATTCATGCCGATGGCGAAGAAGAACGACAGACGACCCGCGAACTTGTCCACGTCCATACCCGATTGCGTCGCAGCACGCACATATTCGCGGCCATCGGCGAGCGTATATGCCAGCTCTTGCACGAGGTTCGCGCCGGCCTCTTGCATGTGATAGCCGGAGATTGAAATCGAGTTGAACTTGGGCATCTCGTTCGAGGTGTATTCGATGATGTCCGAAATGATCTTCATCGATGGCTCGGGCGGGTAGATATAGGTGTTACGCACCATAAACTCTTTCAGAATGTCGTTCTGAATGGTGCCCGAGAGCACGGCCTTGTCATGCCCCTGCTCTTCACCTGCAACGATGAAGCTGGCCAGAACCGGGATCACTGCCCCGTTCATCGTCATTGAGACTGAAACCTTGTCCAGCGGGATACCGTCGAACAGGATTTTCATATCCTCAACGCTGTCGATGGCCACACCGGCCTTGCCGACATCGCCCACCACACGGGGATGGTCACTGTCATACCCCCGGTGAGTCGCCAGATCGAAGGCGACCGAGACACCTTGCTGGCCGGCTGCCAGATTGCGGCGGTAAAATGCATTCGATTCTTCAGCCGTCGAGAAGCCTGCATATTGACGGATCGTCCAAGGGCGCCCTGCATACATCGTCGCCTTTACGCCGCGCGTAAACGGACCGAAGCCCGGAAGCGAGCCCATATGCGGCAGATCAGCCGTGTCTTCCTGAGTATAAAGCGGTTTGACGTCGATGCCTTCCAGCGTCTCTTTGGTCAGATCGCCCAAAGGTCGGCCGCGCAGCTCTTTTTCAGCCAGCACCTGCCAGTCGTTGGTGTCGGTCATGTCGATTTCCTCTGTTCGATTCTGGTTTCGGCGGGGGCGACCCCGCGTGCATTGCTATCTGTCCGGCAGATCAGTTCAGCCCTCCCATCGGCGCCCGAGGCAAGCCATTCCAGATCATCGGCATAATCAGCCCAAAGCTGCATCGCCTGTTCAGCGGTCAGACCATGGGGCGTGGCTTTGGGCGCAGCATTCAACGCAAGGCCATCGCTGAATTCGGGCGCGGTGCGACCCGTCAGCGCCTGAAGCTGCGCCTGTTGATGACCCGCAAATTCCTCAAACGGCAAAACGAGCAATGGGACGCCCGGGAAGGCGTGGCTAATATCGGTGATGACGTCTCGCCAGCTCCGCTTGCTTTGCGCGATGCGGGTCCACTTTGTGGGCTCGATTGGGGCGCTGCCACGTTTGAACTTATAGGCGGCCACGGAAGACCAATACATATCCAACGCGCGGATATTCAGTGCAATTTTGCTGACTCCGCCATCGAAGGCCTTTGCCAAAAGCTGCCCGCGTTCCTGCATGCCGGGATAAAGCGAGGCAAAGGCGATATTGCGCTCCATCGAGCCCACGAAATTCTCTTGGCTGACCAATAGCTGCGTCGCGCCGTCTTGCTGACATACGTCTAACTCGCGGCGTAATCCATCACAGACCTCAGTCGTCAATTTGTTCAAGCTGTTGAGGCCATTGGAACGTGTTCGCTCCAGCCCCCAATACGCCAGCCCTTGATCTGCAAGGACCTGCACGTTCCGGCTCAGATAGTTCTGGAAACTGGTGCTTGCACATCGATGTGCGCCACAATGCAGGATCACTTCCATCGGCCTACTCTCCCCACGCGAAGGCCGCGGGAACGGCGCGTTTTGCAGGCAAATTGATAAATACGCATGGGTAGGTGCGGCGTCCACGAAGCAAATTTTTGGTGATCACACGCATTTCGTCAGTCGCATTCGCCCCAGCAGAGGCTATATTCATGACAACAGGAGGCCTCATGACACGCACGCTTGCCTTTGTTTTCTCGGCACTATTCCCGTTGGCCGCCTTGGCCGCCGACGCGACTGCCCCTGCGGATGACAGCTTTGTTCGTCCAGTAGCTGACAGCGATCTAAGCGATTTTCTCTGGACGCATCGCCCGATCGTCGTTTTTGCCGATACCCCGGCAGACCCAAGATTCCAGCAACAGATTGACATGTTACTCGAAGGCGAGGACGCAATGCGGGATCGCGACGTGATTGTCTTGACCGATACTGATCCGGCGGCGCGATCATCGATCCGATCAAAACTGCGACCGCGTGGTTTCCAGATGGTGTTTGTCGACAAGGATGGTGTCGTCAAACTGCGCAAACCCAGCCCATGGAGCGTGCGTGAGATTGGCCGGTCCATTGACAAGACGCCTTTGCGCGAGCGCGAAATCCGCGAACGACGTGAGGGCGGCTGAGCACCTGCGACATGCCTCAAGATCCCGGCGGAAGCCGCTGGGAACCTTGAAAGATATGTCGCAGGTGCGCGCATCATCACTCGAACTCGATGATCACATCGTCAACGGCCAGACTGTCGCCGGGGCCCGCGTTGATCTTGGAGACAACGCCCTTTTTCTCGGCGCGCAGGATGTTCTCCATCTTCATCGCCTCAACGGTACAAAGTGCCTGACCTTCCTGCACCTCCTGACCTACTTCCACATCAATCTTCACGATCAAGCCCGGCATTGGGCAGAGCAGCATTTTCGATGTATCAGGCGGCAGCTTCTCGGGCATCAGGCGGGCCAGTTCGGCCTGACGCGCGGTGCGCACATGTACCTTGAGGTCAGCCCCTCGGTTTCGGATACGGAACCCGCCCGAAATCTTTCCAACCTTCAAGACCAACGGGCTGCCATCCACGTCCAACACCGCAAGTTGGTCACCCGGCGTCCAGTCAGAGGACACACGCAGAGCTGACCCGTCTTTAAATTTGACAGTCGCGCCCTGTTTGTCAGCCTTAACCTTGACGCTGAAATCCTGCCCTTGCAGAGCGACATTCCAACGTTTGCCGACTTTCCGTTCATGGTTGTCCATCCGGCCCGATACGCGGGTGCGACGGATTTCGGCAACCCGGTGCATGGCAGCGCACGAGGCTGCGATGCGACGCAGATCTTCTTCGGGAAGGTCGACGCCTTCAAATCCGTCCGGATACTCCTCGGCGATGAAAGCGGTCGTCATGTCACCACTTACAAATTTCGGGTGATCCATGACCGCTGACAGGAATGGCAAATTGTGACCGATGCCTTCGACTTCGAAACTGTCCAGCGCCACGCGCATCGCCTCAATCGCCTGTTCGCGGGTCGGTGCCCAAGTACACAGCTTGGCGATCATCGGGTCGTAATACATGCTGATCTCGCCGCCCTCATAGACGCCGGTATCGTTACGCACAGCGCTACCCCCTTTAGGCGCATCACCTTGCCATTTGTCATTCACAAGCAGCGGGCCGGCTGCGACCTCCTGCGGCGGGCGATAACGGGTAAGGCGGCCAATCGAGGGCAAGAAGCCACGATACGGGTCCTCTGCATAAAGACGGTTTTCAATCGCCCAGCCTGTCAGGGTGACGTCATCCTGCGTGATCGACAGTTTTTCACCAGCCGCCACACGGATCATCTGCTCCACCAGATCAACACCGGTGATCAGTTCGGTCACCGGGTGTTCCACCTGCAGGCGGGTGTTCATTTCGAGGAAGTAGAAGTTCTTTTCGCCATCCACGATGAACTCGACCGTACCGGCGCTGGCATAGTTCACAGCCTTGGCCAACGCGACCGCCTGTTCGCCCATCGCCTTGCGGGTTTCAGGGTCAAGGAACGGCGATGGCGCCTCTTCCACAACTTTCTGGTTCCGGCGCTGGATCGAGCATTCGCGTTCCCCGAGATAGATGCCATTGCCGTGACTGTCACAGAGCACCTGAATCTCGATGTGGCGCGGCTGAGTCACAAATTTCTCGATGAAAATCCGGTCGTCGCCGAAGGAGTTCGCGGCCTCGTTCTTGGATGACTGGAAACCTTCCCGCGCCTCTTCGTCATTCCACGCAATCCGCATGCCCTTGCCACCGCCGCCAGCGCTGGCCTTGATCATCACCGGATAGCCAATGTCGTTCGAAATCTTCACCGCCTCATCGGCGTCTTCGATCAGGCCCATGTAACCGGGCACCGTCGAAACCCCGGCCTCCTGCGCGATCTTCTTCGAGGTGATCTTGTCCCCCATGCTTTCGATCGCACCGACCGGGGGGCCGACAAAGGCGACGCCTTCGGCATCCAGCGCCTCGGCGAATTTGGAGTTCTCGGACAGAAATCCATAACCGGGGTGGACCGCCTGCGCGCCGCTTTTACGGATGGCATCCATCACCTTGTCGATGACGATGTATGACTGGTTGGCGGGCGGCGGGCCGATATGCACGGCCTCATCCGCCATTGAAACATGCAGGGCGTTCTTGTCAGCATCTGAATAGATGGCAACCGTGCCAATGCCCATCTTGCGGGCGGTCTTGATGACCCGGCAGGCAATCTCGCCCCGGTTTGCGATCAGGATCTTGTTGAACATGGAACGTCCTTTGGCTTGATGTTCTGGAAACGCAAAACGCCGCCGCGGGGCGTTGACCCCACGACGGCGTGATGCGCAATGACGGACGGGACTTTTCCAGCCCCGTTAAATTCAGCTTTAGTTACAGTTGTTCTGGGTCTTGCAGTAAAGCACGTTGCCCGCAGCCCCGACTGCCGCCCCAAGCAGCGGATCTGCACTGAGGACCGCCGCCCCCAGAGCCCCCGCACCGCCGCCAAGGATCGCCTGTTCGCCGGTCGAGCCACCGCAGGCCGCCAAACCCGCGCAGGTTGCCAACGCAAGAGAAATTCGTTTGATTCGCATGGTTTCTGCCCTTCTAGATTTTTTGCAGTCTTTGAGAGCAGATGCCGATTTCGCGCCCTGTTATGCAATAACACGGACCACAAACTTGCGAATTGCGCAGGTTTTTGCCGCTTTTTGTCCAAACCTGACAAAAAGAAAACCGCGGACAGAACTCTGTGGGGAACACAAGCCTGCCCGCGGAAGGAAGGGGTACGGAATAGTAGGTGCTTGTGCGACGCAGGCAAAGTAGAGCCGCACGGCCCAATCACTGTGCACAGCACAATTCTGGCCGCCAACCAGTTATTGTTTCCATCTGAGATTCCGGCTGAAACCTGCCCATCCAGCGCGGCACCACGCAGATTTGCGCCGACGTCGTAATCGCCCGGACAGCGACGACTACGTCTGAAATCCGTCACGTTCCTGTTACAAATCGAAGACTTGTAGCGAGGCAGTGCGCGAGGCACTTCACGCAACATCACTACAAACTCACGCAAAAATCCTTCCGGTGACAGTAACTTAGATTCCGGTTTCACCGCAGCGTGAAACGTCACATGTCTACCGACACTTTTGCTTGAAAAATTGAGAGCATCTTCTCTCAACTTGGTGATTTCCCAAGAATTCAGTTGCGTGGAACGGTGCCCCTGCACACTCGTACACAAGGAACTATCCATATGATAACAAAGGGTAAAAATGCTAGCCTGCTTGCTGCCAGCGCGCTTTCCGTGACCGGTATGCAAGCCTTGGCGCAAGATGCACAAACTCAGGCTGAACTGGATGCACTGCGCGCCCGGGTCGAAGCGCTGGAATCCTCCAATCCCGGGTCTGGCACTGGGGATCTGCAGATCGGCAACACCACTCTGGACGTCTACGGTTATGTCAAAGCCGACTTCTTCTATGACTTCGAATACGATCAGGGCGACACCGCATTCGTAAACGTGATTGGTGAACCCTCGGCCGAGACAGATGGTACGTTTGGCGCCACAGTCCGTCAGTCTCGTATCGGGCTGCGCACCAGCACGCCTTCGGGAATCGGAGACATTCAGGGCCAGATCGAAGTCGATGCCTTCGGCTCGGACGGAACCGCCGAATTCCGAATTCGTCACGCCAATATCCGGATTGGAGAACAATGGCTGATCGGACAATACTGGACCAATTTCCAACCTCTGGACACCTACCCGACCTCGGTGGAATTTAACGGGCCGGTCGGGATCGCTTTCGCGCGCGTACCGCAGGTGCGCTACACCAACAATATCGGATCGAATACCACCTTCGCCGTTTCCGTTGAAGAAAACGTCGGCGGCTCGGATTCGGATGATCCTGTGCTGACTGGTTCGGTCGAATACAACGATGGCAAATACATCGCTCGTGCCTCGGCGCTCTACGGCAAGGCGCAATCCGGCGACGTCGAGGTCGATCAGACCGGTTTCTCTTTGTCGGGCTCGATCCGACCGTGGGAAGGTGGGTTGTTCCAGGTCAACTATGTCAACGGCGAGGCACTTGGCCCCTACCTGATCGGCTTGGGCGACGCAGTCGTCGGGGGTCAGGCCAACGATGTTGATGGCTACACCATCGAATTCCGTCAGGACCTGAGTTCCAAATGGAACGTCGGCATCGCCTATGGCAAGGAAGACTACGACCTGCCTACATCGACCGGTACTTTGTCGTTCACCGAGCTTGAGACGATCCACGTCAATGCCTTTTACAAGGCGACAGACAACCTGACGCTCAGCGCCGAATACATCTATGGCGAGCGGAACGACACAATTTCCGGCGACACATTCGACGGCAATCGTGTCCAGTTGGCCGCGCAACTCAACTTCTGATGAAAACAGCCTACCCTGCCCGTTAGCGGACAGGGTTCCACTGTCACTGATCACCTGAGTGTTATGTGCGGCAGCCCCGGTCACAATCAGCGCACTCCGTCGAACACGTCAGGGAAAGATTGGCGCGCGGCGTCCAGATTGATCACCAGCAGAGCATCATAGCTTGCAGGATCAAACGGGTCTTCGGCGGCGACAACCTCACGCCCGAACAGCCAACTTAGACGGCCCGCGTCCAGATTGCCCCGCTCAAAGGGCTGATCACCAAAATGCGCCCATAACGCCTCGATAAACGCGACATCTGCGCGCTTGTCGGCGGGTTTGCGATCGCGAAAGCGTTCTCGCTGGGTCAGCGGCGTAACGCCCTTGGGATTGGCCCGCCGAATGGTGAACTGGAAGTCTGTTCCGGGCAAACGTCCGGGGAAACCGCGATGTTTCAGCATTGCGAAACCTCAACGGACAAGTTCCAGATATGGCAGGCCATCGGACATGCTTGCGGGATTGAAGTGATCATGCGAACCTCCAGAGCTGCATCACTGTATCGGGACACTCTGAGACCGTGACATTGTTGGTTCATGGTCAGAGCCCCTCCCAGATACACCGGGATTGATCCAGCCGGTAGGCTTCGAAGAACTGCGTTGCGTCAGGTTCGGAGGTGCCGAACGCCACCGGTCTGTCCGAAAACGAAATCACGATCCGGGCAGGCTGCAATTCGTGCTGGGCCACGTAAGGCACCGCCAGTGTTTCACACAAATGCTCCATGTCGACTACGGCGACATCATATGTGATACGACCTGCAGTCGATCCGATCTTGGGTGCAATGAACCGAAACCGCACCCAAAGCTCACCCGGATTGGTGTCCAGAAGCACATCGCTAAGCTCGACCGGTTGACCCGATGGCACGGGCAGCAGGTTTGAGGCCAGCGCCGAACCTACTCCGACCAGCAACGTAAAAACCCCGGCGCATCCCCGGATCCGCCAGCGGCGGTTTCCTTCCTCCGAGGGAGCGTGCAGAGCTGTTGCAACCTGCACGGTCTTATGTCCGGTCAATCGGGGCATTTACGGCTCGGGCCTCCTCGGCGGGCATTTACAGCGGGATATTGTCGTGCTTTTTCCAAGGGTTCTTCAGTTGCTTGCCGCGCAGGCTCGCAAATGCACGTGATACACGGCGGCGGGTCGATTGTGGCATGATCACCTCATCAATGAAGCCGCGCTCGGCCGCAACGAAGGGATTTGCGAACCGGTCCTCATAGTCCTGAGTGTGTTGTGCGATCTTATCGGAATCGCCGAGATCGGCGCGGTGGATGATTTCGGTCGCGCCCTTTGCACCCATCACCGCGATCTCAGCCGTGGGCCACGCATAGTTGAAATCGCCGCGCAGGTGTTTGGAGGCCATAACATCATACGCGCCACCGTAGGCCTTACGCGTAATTACGGTGACCTTTGGCACGGTCGCTTCGCCATAAGCAAATAGCAGTTTCGCGCCGTGCTTGATCACGCCGCCATACTCCTGCGAAGTGCCCGGCAGAAAGCCCGGAACATCAACAAGCGTCAGGATCGGGATTTCAAAGCAATCACAGAACCGCACGAACCGGGCCGCTTTTCGGGAACTATCGATGTCCAAACATCCTGCCAATACCATGGGTTGGTTGGCCACGACGCCCACGGTCTGCCCTTCAAGCCGGATAAAACCGGTGATGATGTTCTTAGCGTAGTCTTCCTGAATCTCGTAAAAATCACCCTCATCCGCCACTTTGGTGATCAGTTCCTTCATGTCGTACGGCGTGTTCGGATTGTCCGGGATCAGCGTATCCAGCGATGTCTCGACCCTGTCAGGGCTGTCAAAAAACGGACGAACCGGCGGTTTCTCGCGATTGTTGAGCGGAAGGAAGTCGACAAGACGGCGCACCTCGGCCAGCGCCTCCACATCGTTTTCAAACGCGCCATCAGCGACCGACGACTTTTTGGTGTGGGTCGAAGCCCCTCCCAGTTCCTCCGCCGTCACGACCTCATTGGTGACAGTCTTCACAACGTCTGGGCCGGTCACGAACATGTACGAGGTGTCTTTGACCATGAAGATGAAGTCGGTCATTGCAGGACTGTAAACCGCACCACCTGCACACGGCCCCATTATCACGCTGATCTGTGGCACGACGCCTGAGGCCATGATGTTACGCTGGAACACCTCAGCATATCCGGCCAATGAAGCGACGCCCTCCTGAATCCGCGCCCCGCCCGAGTCGTTGATCCCGATCACCGGCGCTCCGTTTTGAACTGCCATATCCATGATCTTGCAAATCTTCTGCGCATGGGTTTCTGACAGCGAGCCACCGAATACGGTGAAGTCCTGGCTGAAGACGTAGACCATTCGACCATTGATTGTACCCCAGCCTGTGACCACCCCGTCACCAGCAGGCTTTTGTTTCTCCATTCCGAAATCAGTGCAGCGATGGCTGACAAACATGTCAAACTCTTCAAAGCTGCCTTCGTCTACCAGCAACTCGATCCGTTCGCGTGCCGTCAGCTTTCCGCGGGCGTGTTGCGAGTCGATGCGTTTTTGCCCACCACCCAATCGCGCGTTGTTGCGACGGCCTTCGAGCTCGGAAAGGATGTCTTTCATGTCGGTAGTCTCCCAAGAGAATTTGCGCGACCATAACGATTTGGGAGCAGTGGCCAAAGTAGTTTTCGGCAAATTTGCAAATATTTGGCAACACTATTTGAGATAACTGCAAATTTGTTAATTAACACAACAAGCCAAACTGCCGATGGCGTTTCGCGCGATCAGGGTCTAAAGGTAAACCATGCAGTTCAGTTCACCCTCTGTCAGCCGCACGCCCCCCACGCTTGCAACACTCGTTTTGTTGTCAGGATTGTCGGCGCTGAGCATGAATCTGTATCTGCCCAGCCTTCCCTTTATGGCGACGTATTTTCAGACTGATTACAAGGTGATGCAGCTTTCGATCGCGCTTTATCTTCTGGTCAACGCGGCGCTGCAAATCTTAATAGGACCCATCGCCGATAAGGCCGGACGTCGGCCTGTACTGCTGTGGGGACTCGCCCTTTTTCTGCTGGCAACGCTGGGGTGTATATACGCCCCAAATGTCGAAACCTTTCTGGCCTTCAGAATGTTTCAGGCCGTCATTGTCGTTGGTATTGTCTTAAGCCGTGCGGCTGTGCGGGACATGTACGAACAGGACCAGGCTGCTTCGATGCTCGGATATGTCACCATGGGGATGGCAGTCGTCCCGATGATCGGCCCTGCTGTCGGCGGGCTTCTCGAAGAAACTTTTGGCTGGAAAGCCAATTTCTGGCTGCCTTTCGCTCTTGCGGCGCTGGCGCTGGTGCTGACCTACCAAGACTTTGGCGAAACTGCGGCCGCAAGCGGCAAAACACTGATGCAGCAATTTCGCGAATACCCTGAACTGCTGAAATCGCCCCGCTTCTGGGGCTATTCCCTGTCCTCGGCGTTCTCTTCAGGTGCGTTCTTTGCCTATCTCGGGGGCGCACCCTTTATCGGGACCGAAGTGTTCGGCATGACAGCCGCCGAGGTCGGCATCTACTTTGGTGCGCCTGCGATTGGCTATTTCTTCGGCAACTTCATCAGCGGTCGATTCTCGGTTCGCTTCGGCGTCAACCGAATGGTGCGCTGGGGATGCTGGCTGAATGCAATTGGCGTGGCCCTATCAGCTTTGTTGTTCCTAGTGGATTTGGGAACGGCGCTCAGCTTCTTTGGCCTGATGACCTTCGTCGGGTTGGGTAACGGCATGGCGATCCCGAATGCGACTGCCGGATCGCTTTCGGTCCGCCCGCATCTGGCGGCTACTGCCTCTGGTTTGAGCGGTGCGATCATGTTGGGCGGCGGCGCGGCACTCAGCGCATTGGCGGGCGCATTGCTGACGCATGAGACAGGCGCGATGCCTCTGCTTTGGCTGATGCTGGCAACCGCCGCCCTGGCAATCTGCGCAATCAGCGTTGTTATCTGGCGCGAACGGCAATTGGGTCTGTAGACGGCTTGCGCGACAGGGTTTGCAAAGTTAGCCTGCAGATTCAGTAAAGCTGCAAAGAACCGCCATGGCCACTCAGAAATTATACGCTGGCGCCAAGCTGCGCGAAATGCGCACACGCCTGACCCTCACGCAGAAGGATTTCGCCGCAAAACTGGGCGTTTCACTGCCCTATTTGAACCAGATGGAGAATAACAACCGGCCGATTTCGACGACCGTTGTTCTGGCACTGGCGCAAGAGTTTGGTATGGATGTGACCGAACTCAGCACAGGGGATAGCGAACGATTGGTTTCGGATATGCGCGAAGCACTGGCCGATCCGGTGTTCGCCGAAACGGCGCCCCCTCTGGCTGATCTCAGGCTCACCGCTTCAAATGCGCCCGCGCTTGCACGCGCGTTCATCGAGTTACACCGCGCCTATCGCCAGACCCATGAACGCCTCGCCTCGCTCGACGAGGCATTGGGCCGCGAGGATGCCCGTATTCAGGCCAGCCCATGGGAAGAGGTGCGCGATTTCTTTCACTACTGCGACAATTATATTGACGCCGTTGACCGCGCCGCCGAACGCTTCGCCAGCCGTGCCGATGAAACCAGCGATATTCGACAAGTCGCCCTGAACAGCCTGTCAGAACGCGGCATTCACGTCACTTTTGCCGACACAGAAACCTTACGCAGCTACAATGCTGGTGACAAAACCCTGCGCCTTTCCTCGCGCGCCGCACCACAAACGCAGGTCTTCCAACTATTGCTGCAGGTGGCGTTGATCAGTCAGGATAAGCTGCTTGAAGCAACGCTAGATTTCGCCCGTTTCCAAAGCGATGAGGCCCGCGCCATCGCCAAAATTGGCCTCGCCAACTATTTTGCCGGGGCTTCGCTGATGCCTTACGGCGCTTTCCTGTCCGCAGCGCAAGACTATCGGCATGATTTGGAGCTGCTTAGCAACCGGTTCGGGGCGTCGATTGAACAGGTGGCGCACCGCCTATCCACGCTACAGCGCCCCGGCGCAAAGGGGATTCCGTTCTTTTTTGTCCGTGTCGATCAAGCCGGAACGATCACCAAACGCCATTCAGCTACGCGCTTGCAATTTGCCCGTTTCGGCGGTGCCTGCCCACTCTGGAATGTCCACCGGGCATTCGAGACCCCGGGTCATTTCCTGCAACAGCTAGCCGAGACACCGGATGGCGTCCGCTATATCTCATTGGCTCGTGATGTTTCAAAATCCGGAGGCTCGTTCGGTGCTCCTGTCCGCCGCTACGCCATCGCTTTGGGATGTGAGGTTCGTCATGCCGAAGCATTGGTCTACGCCGATAATCTCGACATAAACAATGCGAGCGCCTACGAGCCCATCGGCATATCCTGTCGCATATGCGAGCGCCAAACCTGCCACCAAAGATCAGTCCCACCGTTAGAGCGCCGCCTGACCATCGACGCCCATAGCCGCGGCACCCTGCCTTATGAGGTCACCTGATCTTCATCTGGCCATATATATCCTGCGAGTCCGGGGGCAGAGCCCCCGCCTAATCCTTAGCTTTTTGACAAGATCGCCCAGATCTCGTCCTTGAGCGCCGCGCGTTTCTTGCGCAAATCAACCTCGGCCAATTCCTCCATCGGCTCAACATTGGTTTCAGCCCGATGCACGGTGCGGTTGACCTCATGATACTCATCCGCAAGTCGGGCAAAATGCGCATCCGTTTGCTTGAGCTGGCTCATCACTTCGAGCTTGTCGGGGAACTCTTCAGCCAGTTCATGCGGGGTATGAGACATCCAGTTGGCTCCTTGTTTCAGCGTTACATCCCAAGGCTAAACATGACTGTCGCACTCCGCTTTGACGCCGATCAAATTCTGAGCGCAATCAACAAGCTTTCAGGATAAATGCACGCCGTGGGTTTTGGATGTGTCAGCGCTGTGCCGTTGCCCATCTCGGACTTATCCAGGGCTGGTCGTTCGCTTTGGGCAGAGGGTCTTTCTGCAGCAAATGGTCCGACATCTTTTCACCCACCATGATCGACGGCGCGTTCAGATTGCCATTGGTGATTTGCGGGAAAATCGAGCTATCGGCGACGCGCAATCCATCCGCCCCAATCACACGCCCTTGCGGGTCGACAACGGCATCCTTGTCATCCGCGCGGCCCATGCGGCAAGTCCCGCAAGGGTGATAGGCGCTTTCGGCATGCTCGGCGATAAAGGCATCTAGCTCATCGTCCGACTGAACCTCCGCCCCCGGTTGGATCTCTTTACCGGCAAAGGGTTTGAACGCCTGCTGTCCAAAGATCTCTCGGGTCAAGCGAATGCAGGTTCTGAAGTCTTCCCAATCCGAATCATGGCTCATGTAGTTGAACCGGATCACCGGCGCGTCTTCGGCTTTGGCGGATCGCAGAGTCACAGCGCCGCGCGAGGGCGACCGCATTGGCCCCACATGCGCCTGGAATCCGTGCCCTTCGGCTGCCGCCTGCCCGTCATAGCGAACCGCCATCGGCAGAAAATGATATTGTATGTCAGGATATTCCACACCCGGTTTCGAACGCACAAAGGCGGCGCTTTCAAACTGGTTCGATGCGCCAAGGCCGGTTTTGGTAAACAACCATTGCGCCCCGATCATCCCCTTACTGATCAGGTTCCAATGCTTGTATAGCGTGATCGGCTGGATCGAGGCCTGTTGGATATAAAGTTCTAGGTGATCCTGCAGATTGGCGCCGACGCCAGGGCGGTCGGCGACCACTTTGATACCGTGCTCAGCCAGGTGCGCCGCAGGTCCAACCCCCGAAAGCATCAGCAACTTAGGCGAATTGATGGACGAAGCCGCCAATACAACCTCGCGCCGCGCTGTGATCACTTCCCGTTTGCCACCCCGGATCAATTCGACCCCGGATGCGCGCCCGGATTCAATAATCACGCGCGCCGCAAGACCCCGGATGATTTCGCAGTTTTGCCGCTTGAGCGCTGGCCTAAGGTACGCATTCGCCGCCGACCAGCGCCGTCCTTTCCAGACGGTCTGCTCCATCGGCCCAAAACCTTCTTGTTTCTCACCGTTGTAGTCGCCAGTGACCTCATATCCAGCCTGCTGACCTGCATCGACGAACGCCTTAAACAGCGGATTTTCACGAGGCCCTCGCGACACGTGCAGAGGTCCATCCGTGCCTCTCCAGGTGTGATCACCGCCATGACCACCATCATGCCAGGTTTCCATGCGTTTGTAGTACGGCAGCACATCTGCGTAAGACCATCCATCTGCGCCCATCTCGGCCCAGGTGTCAAAATCTCGCGCGTGACCGCGCACATAGACCATGCCATTGATCGAAGAAGACCCTCCGATCACCTTGCCCCGAGGGCAAGCAAGTTGACGATTGTTCAGATGTGGTTCGGGTTCGGATTTGTAGCCCCAGTCATATCGCGACATATTCATCGGATAGCTTAGGGCGGCAGGCATTTGGATGAAGGGTCCGGCGTCTGTGCCGCCATGCTCGATCACCAGAACCGAGGCTCCGGCCTCACTCAGACGGTAAGCCATCGCGCAACCAGCAGAACCGGCGCCAACAATGACAAAATCTGCTTCCATATTCGTGTCTCCGTTCACCTTCGGGGCAAGATTTTTCGACGAAAAATCTCTGCACTTCCGACGGGTGCAATTTCAAAAATGTAAAGGATTACTCGCCACGCGGATAACGCTGGCTATCCTCGACATCGTTCAGGTCCATATGATTGCGCATGTACCGTTCAGACGCTTTCTGAAGAGGCTGATAATCCCAAGGATAATAGCCACCCTGCCGCAGTGCCTCATAAACCACCCAGCGCCGGGCTTGGCTGGCCCTCACATCGGCGTCAAAGCGATCCAAATCCCATCGCGCCTCGGATTTAGCACGCAGTGTTTGCAAGGTGCCTGCATGTTCGGGCAGGCCAGCGAGATTTTCCATCTCATGCGGATCAGCCTCGAGATCGAACAGTTGATCGGGGTCCAACGTACAGCGATTGTATTTCCACTTGCCATAACGCAAAGAGACTAAAGGAGCGTATGAGGCCTCGGCGGCATATTCCATTGCAACCGGCGCGGTTCGGTCTGTGCCCTTTGCCAACGGAACAAGGTCCTCACCATCCGTCCAAGGTGAGATTTCAGCCATATCGACGCCCGCCAACGTACCAAGCGTCGGTGTCACGTCGATCGTCGAAACTGGTGTATCGATGCGACCAACTGGAAGATCGGGGGCCGAAATCATGAGCGGCACGCGGGAAGAGCCTTCGAAGAAAGTCATCTTGAACCACAACCCGCGCTCACCCAGCATGTCGCCGTGGTCGGACACGAACAGTATGATCGCCTCTTGACGCGTCGTTTCCAGAACCTCCAGTATCTCACCGATCTTGTCATCCAGATATGAGATATTGGCGAAATAGGCGCGACGGGATTTGCGAATATCCTCGGTCGTTATGTCGAAGCTGCGCCAGTCATTGGCATCGAAAATACGTTTGGAATGCGGGTCCTGATTGTCATATCCCAGATCCGCGATCTGTGGCTCAAGATGCTCACAATCTTTATACAGATCCCAGTACTTGCGTCGCGCCACGTAAGGATCGTGTGGGTGCGTGAAGCTGACGGTCACACACCAGGGGCGATCATCCTTGCCGCGTGCAAGGTCATATAGCTTGGCCTTGGCGTTATAAGCGACCTCGTCATCATATTCCATCTGGTTGGAAATCTCGGCAATGCCTGCCCCAGTGACCGAGCCCATATTGTGATACCACCAGTCGATGCGCTCACCGGGTTTACGATAATCCGGCGTCCAACCGAAATCTGCCGGGTAGATATCAGTGGTCAGACGATCTTCGAACCCGTGCAACTGGTCTGGGCCAACAAAGTGCATCTTGCCGGACAAGCAGGTGTAATATCCTGCACGACGAAGGTGGTGGGCATAGGTCGGGATATCGCTGCTGAACTCGGCGGCGTTGTCATAGACGCCAGTGCGCGATGGCAGTTGACCCGACATAAAGCTCGCACGTCCCGGAGCACAGAGCGGCGAGGCAGTGTAGGCATTTGCGAAACGCGTTGATCTTGCCGCCAGCTTCTTCAGGTTCGGCGCATGCAACCATTCTGCAGGACCGTCGGGGAAGAGGGTCCCGTTGAGCTGATCCACCATCAGGATCAGAATATTCGGCTTTGTCATTTTTCGGCCTCTAGGAAAACTCTCAGTACCCGCAGCGCATGGGTGACTGCCCGCTGCGGCTCTTGTGGGGAATTCAGTGCAGAGTGGATGTACAAACCATCGATCAGCGCGATCATACCTTCGGCAGCCTCGCTCGGGTCACTCATATGTGGGCGCAACGCATGGATCAGGTTCGAGCGGATGCGTGCCTGATAGATTTGCCAGAGCCTCAGCGCATCATCGTTGGTTTGCGCCAAAACATAAAAAGTCATCCAAGCTGCGATAACATCCGGTGTGAAACATGATGGCGCGAAACAGGCGCGAATGATGGCCTGTGCGCGCTCTTCCGGATCTGCCGTACTGAGTTGTGCGCGCGCTTCAGATCCAAAATCCGTCAGGATACGCCGCATCGCGGCTAGGAATATCTGTTCTTTGCCCCCAAAGTAATGATGCGCCAATGCACTGGACATACCTGCGCGTTTGGCGATCTGGCTAACGGTGACATCAAGGGATTTTTGCGCGCCAAGCTCGGCGATCGTCGCCTTGACGATCGCGTCCCGCCGGATCGGCTCCATTCCGAGTTTTGGCATCTTCGCCTCTTCGCCATACCTGAGTGCAAGGAAGGCTAAGCGGTTTTTATTGACTCGTCAATCAATAACGGTTCTTGGTTTCGCCGGTGGGGTCTCAGAACCTTGCGGCGGTGTGCCGCCACGGCTCAGCACGGCTTCACGCCAGGTGATGAAGCTGACGGCAGCCAGGATCAGAGTGCCTCCTGCAATTACCCAGATGTCGATGCGTTCATGGAAGGCCAAAGCGCCGAGCAAAGTGGCCCAGATCAGCTGCAGGAACGTCACCGGCTGGGTCACGGCCACCGGGGCAGCCTGCAATGCAAGCGTCATGAAATAGTGTCCCGCAGTCGCAAAGCTGGCGACGATGAAAAGTATACCAAGATCGCGCAGGCTGGGCGGCTCCCAAACCGCGACGGCGAAAGGGATAAGCGCGATGGTGACCCATATCGAAAGATGGGCAACAACGGCTGAGGGACGGATATCACGGACCATGACTTTGGCCAGCAGATAGGAACCACCAAGCGCTAGTGCAGCCGCCAGCATCGCTATGTGACCGGGCAAAATCTCGCGAAAGCCCGGGCGCAGGATGATCACTACTCCAATCACAGCAACACCAATCGCGGCGATACGACGAAAAGCTAGCTTTTCACCCAAGAACAGTGCCGCACCCACCGTGACGTAGATAGGTGTCATGTAATTCATCGCGGTCACCTCGGCGAGGGGGATGCGCGTCATCGCAAAAAACCAAAGCATGACGGCGATGGCGTGGACCATTCCGCGTAGTCCAAACAGCGTTAGATTGCGCGGGGTCAATGGAGTTCCGAGGATCGCCCGGATTGCGGGCAAAAGAAACACCAGACCCAGGACATAGCGCAAGAATGCCGCTTGAATGGGGTTCATGCTGGTTCCCAGAACCTTCACCAGCGCATTCATGCCCACAAAGGACAGCCCGGCCGCAAGCATCCAAAACATGCCAACAAGCGGGCGGTGCTGATCATTAGGTGAGGTCATACAAACGGTTGAACACCGAATTCTGATCCGGGACAACCCTTCACATGATAACAAGTTTCAACGCGATCATAAGCATCACGATTCCGATGATAAAATCAAGAATCTGCCATGCGCGCGGGCGGGCAAAAATCGGTGAAAGCACTCTGGCACCGTAGCCGAGCGAAAAGAAGAAAACGAAACTCGAAGTCATCGCCCCTATCGCAAACCCCATGCGATCTGAATATTGGGCCGATATCGACCCGATCAATACGACCGTATCCAGATATACATGGGGGTTGAGCCAAGTGAAGGCCAGCACGGTCAGCATGGCCGCACGCAGGCTGGTGCGCTGCCCTGTTGCGGTATCCATCACCGCCCCACCTTGCCAGGCAGACCCAAAACTTCGTAGGGCGTACCAAATCAGAAACACCGCCCCACCATAGCGCATCACCGTTTCAAACCATGGCGCGGCCTGAGCCAGGGTGCCGAACCCTGCAACACCCGCCCCGATCAGTATCGCGTCAGACACTGCGCAGGTCAGGCACAGTGCAAAGACGTGCTCGCGCCGCAGGCCTTGGCGCAGAACAAAGGCGTTCTGAGCGCCTATCGCCAATATAAGGCTAAAACTCAGGGCAAACCCGGCAATCATTGATGGGAACATGCAGCCTCCTGTCGATGCTCGTTGACTACATGGCCAGTGTGAATCTATCAAATTAATGATGATTACCCAGATTAAGTAACTCTAATGCTCCTCGACCCTCATCAGCTATCAGCATTGGCGGCGATCTTGCGACACGGCAGCTTTGAGGCCGCAGCCGCAGAGCTATCCGTCACCCCGTCGGCTATTTCGCAGAGGATCAAGGCGTTGGAGGATCGTGTTGGTGCGGCCCTCATTCATCGCGGCACCCCATGCACCGGCACTCCGGCGGGTCTGCGGATCGCCCGTCATGCCGAAGATATCGGTCTGTTGGAGGCAAAGCTGGCGCGAGAGCTGACTTTGGATCAGCGTGAAGGTCCGGTACGGGTTCGCGTCGCGCTACCGGCTGACAGTCTGGCCACATGGTTTATCGACGCGATGGCGCGCGCCGAAGACATACTGTTCGACCTTGTAATTGACGATCAGGACCATTCGGCTGACTGGCTGCGGCGTGGCGACGTAAGTGCGGCGATAACGGTGGGTGGTCAGAACATTACCGGATGCGATGCCATTGCGTTGGGCACTTTGCGCTATTTGCCGACCGCGAGCCCTGGCTTCATGCAACGGTGGTTTTCTGATGGGGTTTCCGCCAAATCCCTGGCACAGGCCCCCTGCTTGACCTTTAACCGCAAGGATAATCTGCAGAAATCCTGGATATATGCCCAGACAGGCAGCCGTCTTTCGCCACCGTCTCACTTTCTGCCGTCCACAAATGCCTTTGTTGACGCGGCAATCGCCGGATTAGGATGGGGTATGAACCCCGAAAGCCTTGTAAGAAGAGCGATCGCAAATGGGCAGATCTGCGAAGTAATCCCCGATGCGCCGCTCGATATCGAACTGACCTGGCAGATCGGGCGCGTCCTTGCCCCCGCCCTTGCACCCTTGACCCAAGCGGTACGCCGCGCGGCAACGCAGCAACTGATCGCACCGGCGGCACATTAGGCCTGCGACTCTGAAGCCTTTTGCGGTTTCGCGATGCGGTAACAGCTAAATGCCGCCCAGATGCTGGCCAGCACGATAAACACGATGGCAGCGGCAACCTCGTGCATATGTGCAACCGCAGCCAAAATTGCAGACAGTGCAACGGCAGCGAGTCTGCAGATGGATTTGATGGCTGCTGCGCCCTGAATACGTTGTTCCTTGGGCGCAACATCTAAAAAATACAGCTGGCGCGCACTGGAAATTCCAGTTGTCGCCACCGAGACGACAAACAGGGCAATGGCGTGCAAGTGAACTTCGTGATCGATACCGGCATAGTGGAACGCCAACAAAACGATCCCTGTCACTGCGACCAACAAGTTGCCCGCGACCATCACGGTACGGTGTGATTTCATGTTCACCAGTTGCCACAAGGGTGCCGAGACCAGATAGCCGGACGCGGATGAGATGATCATGGCCGTCAAACCCTTGGCCGAGTTGTGATGTGCCTCGGCAGCGATGAGCGCAAAAAACGGAACCGACAGCGACACGACAACCAAAGGAAGCCGCAGAGCCATATAGCGCCGGAACCATGGCTGTTCGAACATACTTACGATGCCGGAGATGATGTTCTGCAGCGATTGACGTCCTGCACCTTTAGGTTTTCCATTACCGGATTCATCGGGGGCGATCTCGGCCATGCCGAGAATGCATAATGCTGAAAACAAGAAAAACACGACCGAGGCCGCAATCACCGCGGAATGCCGCGAGAATGGCGGGTACTCTTTCGTGATCTCGTGTATCAGCAACACCAAGCCGATGGCACAAAGACCTCCCGCGCCCAATTGGAGATAACGGATAACCATCCGGGATTTCGATTTCAGATGATCGCCCAACAGGTCAGACAGCATCAGGGATTGGCTTTCTTCAATAAGCCCAATCATGAAAAAGGCGATCACAAAGGCAATGGCCGTCAATGAGACACTGCCGGTAGCCGCGATCAAAAGGGCCATCAGAAGGCAACCGCCAATTCCGATCTCGGTCAGGGCAATCCCGCGTTTCTTCCGCGCCTGCGCAGCAATGGAGCGGGCGAAAAACACGTCCGAGATCATGCTGCCAACCATGCGGATCGACACCAATGCACCGGCAAGGAACATCGGTAACTCCAGCGAGACCGCAAGGAATGGCAATACGATAGACGGGCTGCCCAAAGTCCACGCCACCTGGGAAAGGATACTTTGGCTAGCCAGAACCGGGACATTTCGTCGGGCCGGATCAGTCGATTTACTCGCCATTTGCGATGCTCTGCATGATGTGCCTACGGTTGCCTTTCAGGTCCTTCAGCCTCAATGATCTGAGTTTAATCGCAAGAGGCTTCAGGACCAAGGCTTGTGTAAGACGCGCAACTGCAACAGAAAAACCCGGCCGCTGGGCCGGGTTTGGTTCATCTGGCGTTTGTCCGGTACATCAGAGCTGCGCCATAACCTCGTCGGTCGCTTCGAAGTTAGTGGTCACGCGCTGAACGTCGTCGTCGTCTTCCAATGCATCCACCAACTTCATCAGCTTTTGCATGTCTTCCAGACCCAACTCGGTCGTCGTTGTCGGCTTCCAGACCAGCTTGGTGGATTCGGATTCGCCCAGCGCCTCTTCCAGCGCGTTCGACACATCGTTCAGGTCCGTATCTGCACACCAGATGATGTGACCGTCATCCGAGCTTTCGACATCCTCCGCCCCGGCCTCGATCGCGGCTTCGAAAATCGTATCCGCATCGCCTGCGTCTGCCTGATATACAACTTCGCCCTTGCGGTCGAACATGAACCCGACCGAGCCGGTTTCACCCAAGTTTCCACCATTCTTCGAAAAGGTCGAACGAACAGTCGAGGCGGTACGGTTCCGATTATCGGTCATCGTTTCAACAATCACGGCCACACCGTTGGGACCATAGCCCTCATACCGGATTTCTTCGTATTCATCGCCCTCACCTGCTACGGACTTCTTGATCGCACGGTCGATCACGTCCTTGGGCACCGAATTCGACTTGGCCTCTTTCACCGCCAGACGCAGGCGCGGGTTCTTGTCGGGATCGGGGTCGCCCATCTTGGCGGCGACCGTGATCTCTTTCGACAGCTTGGAAAACAGTTTGGACCGCGCGGCGTCCTGACGTCCCTTGCGGTGTTGGATATTGGCCCATTTGGAATGGCCTGCCATGGTGCGTCCTCGTCATCGTGATTGCGTGTTTGGCGCTCATATAGACGTTTGCGGGGCAAAGGATCAAGAGAGCGGCTTGCCCTGTCTTCGCCCGTGACTATGGTGGCGGTATGACGACAGATCAGATCATTCTTTTTTCCCTTTTCATCGCCGTTTTCGGAATGCTGCTCTGGGGGCGGTTCCGCTATGACCTTGTAGCATTTACCGCCTTGATGATCGCGGTCACGCTGGGTGTGGTGCCCGTTGACAATGCCTTTGCCGGGTTCGGGCACCCGGCCACGATCATCGTGGCGTTGGTGCTGGTGGTTTCTGCCGGTCTGGTGCGCTCGGGTGCAGTGTTCATGATCACGCGCACGCTGGTCGACGCATCGCGCGGATTGGGCGCGCATATCGCGCTAATGGGCGGCATCGGGGCGATCCTGTCGGCCTTCATGAACAACGTCGCGGCGCTGGCGCTACTGATGCCAGTCGATATCCAGACCGCGCGCAAAGCGGGGCGCCCGGTCGGCCTTAGCCTGATGCCGCTCAGCTTTGCGACGATCCTGGGAGGGATGGCCACGCTGATCGGTACGCCGCCAAATATCATCATCGCTTCGATCCGGGCCGAAACGCTGGGCGAACCGTTTCATATGTTCGATTTCGCACCGGTGGGCGGGTTGGCTGCAATTGCGGGGCTGGCGTTCGTCGCGCTGATCGGCTGGCGCCTCCTCCCCAATCGCGGCGCGCAGGAAGAAACCTCGGAAGTTTTGGCCGAATACATCGCCGAACTGACGATCCCGCCTGAATCGCCCCATATCGGGAAACGGGTCAGTGAGCTCTATGAGGCCGCCGAGAAATCTGACGTCGCTATCATCGGCCTGATCCGGGACGGAAAGCGACGCTATGGTCGATCAACCCACGCAACCCTGCATGAAGGCGATGCGCTTGTTCTGGAAGCACGCCCCGAAGCGCTGGATGAGTTCCGCGCCGCGCTCAATCTGGATTTCTCGGACGCCCGTCGGCAGGAGGTTTTGACTGCCGAAGGCGAAGGGCTGGAAGTGGTTGAAGTCGTTGTCCCCGAAAGCGCGCGCATCACTGGGCGAACTGCACAGGCGTTAGGACTGGCCTGGCGACAGAGTACAGTCCTGATGGGCATTTCACGCCAAGGGCGCCGGATCACCAGTCAGGTTCGCAAAACCGAGGTCGAGCCCGGCGACATCTTATTGCTGCTGTGCCCGCGCGATCGAGCACCCGATGTCACTGAGTGGCTCGGCTGCCTGCCCTTGGCCGAGCGCGGCTTGAATGTAACCGCGAATGAGAAAGCCTGGCTTGCCATCGGCCTATTTGCGGCTGCCGTGTTGGCGGCCAGTATCGGGCTGATCTATCTGCCGATCGCACTGGGGTTCGTGGTCGTAGCCTATGTTCTGACTAAGATCATGCCGATTGCGGATATCTACTACCACATCGAATGGCCGGTGGTTGTATTGCTGGGGTCAATGATCCCACTGGGCAGCGCGCTTGAAACCTCGGGCGGAACCGAGTTGATCGCCAACGCCTTGATTCAGCTGACCAACGGCCTGCCCGCCTGGGCAATCCTGACCGTACTGATGGTCGTGACGATGACCCTGTCCGATGTGTTGAACAACACAGCCACCGCCATTGTCGCCGCCCCGGTTGGCATTCAGATGGCGCGCACGCTTGAGGTGTCGCCCGATCCGTTTCTGATGACGGTGGCCGTTGCGGCGTCTGCCGCGTTTCTGACGCCCATTGGGCACAAGAACAATACGCTGGTGCTTGGTCCCGGAGGATACCGTTTTGGTGATTACTGGCGCATGGGGCTGCCGCTGGAAATCCTGATCATCGCGGTCTCGATCCCCGCGATCCTTGTGTTCTGGCCGCTTTGATGGCTAAAGGCTGTTTATGAAACGCTTTCTGATCCTGCAACTGCGCCCGGAAACCGATGCATCGGATGCCGAATATGCCTCGATACTGGACAAAACCGGGCTGAGCCCTGCGCAAACTCATCGCATCCGGCTGGATTGCGAAGACCTGCCCGAAGGGCTGGATGTCGTCGATTACGCTGGTGTCATCGTGGGTGGGGGTCCCGGCTGCGTCAGTGACGATCCGACCACCAAATCCGCGCTGGATGCAAAGATCGAAGGCGCGATCATGAGACTGATGCCCCAGATCACGGCGAAAGATCACCCGTTCATGGGCTGCTGCTATGGCTTGGGTATTCTCGCCGTACATTTGGGCGGAGATGTCAGCAAACGGCAATTTGGCGAACCGGTCGGACCGTCCGACTGCCGTCTGACAGAGGATGGCGCCCAAGACCCCTTGACCGCAGGCCTAAAGCCGAAATTCGAAGCGTTTGTGGGACATAAGGAAGCCGTACAGTTACTGCCGGATGGCTGCGTTCATCTGGTAGCGTCTGACCCCTGCCCGTTTCAGATGATCCGCTGGGGGCAGAATGTCTATGCCACCCAATTCCACCCCGAAGCGGACGCCAAAGGTTTTGAGCAGCGGATCAACATCTACAAGGACCACGGCTATTTTCCGCCAGAGGATGCGCAAAGCTTGATCGATATGTGCCATGCCGCAGACGTTACGGAGCCGGGTGAAATCCTGCGCCGGTTTGCTCAACGCTACGGGTGACCCAACGGCGTTGTTGCCTGATCTACGACCCCTCGCATAGGCTGGCCCGAATGACTTTGGGAGGAGTTGTTCTTGGACCTGCTTATCAACGTTGGCCTGCCCATTTCGCTGGCCATTATCATGTTGTCACTGGGGATCGGGCTAGAAGCCGCCGATTTCCGCCGGGTTTTGGCGCGGGGGTACCCCTTCGCCATTGGCGCCATCAGTCAAGTTGTGCTGATACCATTGGCTGCCTTCGCGACGGTCACTCTGTTCGGACTGCCCGCTGAAATCGCCGTGGGTGTCATGCTTTTAAGCTTTTGCCCCGGTGGGGTCACCAGCAACATCCTCGCAAAATTTGCCAAGGGTGATGTGGCGCTGTCGGTCAGCCTGACAGCGGTGATCAGCCTGCTGTCCATCGTGACCGTCCCCATTCTCGCCGCATGGTCCATAGATCATTTCATAGGCGAGGCCGCACCCAAAGTTTCGATCAGCGCATTAGCCACCGCGCTGTTCCTGATCACGACCCTTCCAGTCGCCATTGGCGTCGCCATACGTCACTTTGCAAGGGGGTTCGCCATTCGGGTCGACGGCCCGCTTTCGACGCTCGCATCGATACTGTTCGTGCTGATCGTCGCGGCGGCACTGGCCGGAAACTGGCAGTTCTTCATCCAAAACCTCAGCTCGATTGGGGCAGCTCTGATCGCGTTGAACGTTGCGCTGTTGCTGATCGGTCTGGGGCTGGCGCGCATCGCCAATCTGACATGGAGTGAGGCGAAAACGATCTCGGTCGAGACTGGCATTCAGAATTCGGCGATGGGAATTACGCTGGCAGCTTTGATCACCGGCACCACGACCGGCTTCAGCCCACTTGCCGTTCCTGCCGCCGTTTATGGTATCACGATGTATGTGGTCGTAACCCCCTTCATCCTTTGGTTCCGCAGCCGCTGAAAGGACATCCGATGACCAATACCACCGCAGATGCGATCGTGATCGGAGGCGGCCTTGCGGGCCTCTCGGCGGCGGCCGAATTGGGCGACCGGGGCAAGCGGGTGATCGTGCTGGATCAGGAGCCCGAGCATTTTCTGGGTGGACAGGCGTTTTGGAGCCTCGGCGGCCTGTTCATGGTCGACACCCCCGAGCAACGTCGCATGGGCATCCGCGACAGCCACGATCTGGCGCTGCGCGACTGGATGGGCAGCGCGCAGTTTGACCGCGATGAAGACAACTGGCCCCGCAAATGGGCTGAAGCCTATGTCGAGTTCGCCGCAGGTGAAATGCGTCCGTGGCTGCATGACATGGGGCTGCGCTGGTTTCCCGTCGTGGGCTGGGCCGAACGCGGCGGTTCTTATGCGGACGGACATGGCAACTCGGTCCCGCGCTTTCACATCACTTGGGGAACCGGCCCAGGTGTACTTGAGCATTTTATCCGCCGCGTCCGCGCGCATGTCGACGCCGGCTTGATCCAATTGAAGTTCCGTCACCAAGTCAGCCACATCATTATGCAAAATGGTTCTGCCAAAGGCGTGTCAGGGGAAGTCCTGGCCGATGACGGCATTCAAAGAGGTGGCAAGACCAACCGGGACGAAGTAGGCGAATTCGAAGTCTATGCCCCTTCGATTATTGTCACCTCTGGTGGGATCGGTGGGAATTTTGAGATGGTGAGACAGAACTGGCCCCGCGACCGGCTGGGTGAACCGCCCAAAGATATGGTGGCAGGCGTTCCGTTTCATGTCGATGGCCGCATGATCCCGATCAGCGAGAAAGCTGGCGGACATGTCATCAACGGTGACAGAATGTGGCATTACACCGAAGGGGTGCGCAATTGGGATCCGATCTGGCCCGCGCACGGTATACGTATTCTACCCGGCCCAAGTTCGATGTGGTTCGATGCGCGCGGCAATCGCCTACAACCCCCTTGCCTGCCGGGGTTCGATACGCTGGGAACGCTGAAAGAGATCCTGAAAACCGGATATGAATACAGCTGGTTCGTTCTGACCCAGAAGATCATCAAAAAGGAATTTGCACTTTCGGGGTCCGAGCAGAACCCGGATTTCACTTCGGGCAGCTGGAAAGAGGTGATCCGTCAGCGCATCCTGTCTGGCACCAAGGCGACTGGGCCGGTCGAGGCGTTCAAGGAAAAGGGCGAGGATTTCGTCGTCGCCAACACGCTGACTGAATTGGTCAGCGGCATGAACCAATTAGGCGGGGGTCTGATAGACGAGACGCATCTGCGCACCCAGATCGAGGCACGGGATTCTCAGGTCGACAATCCGTTTTCCAAAGACGCCCAGATGATGGCCATCCTTGCGGCACGCAATTATCGGGGCGACAAGCTGATCCGGACGGCCAAACCGCACAAGTTCCTCGATCCATCAAACGGCCCGCTAATCGCGGTCAAGCTGCACGTACTGACCCGCAAGACACTGGGCGGGCTGCAGACCAATCTGGACAGTCAGATGATCGGCGCCAATGGACAAATCGTCCCCGGCTTGTTTGCAGCCGGAGAGGTCGCGGGCTTTGGCGGCGGCGGCTATCACGGGTACAACGCGCTAGAGGGCACGTTTCTGGGCGGTTGCATCTTCTCGGGTCGCAACGCAGGAAGGTCCCGCGCAGTGGCCTGATTACTGGGTGCGCACGAATTTCAGTATCGGCTCACCTGCAGCATCGAGCAAAACCATGCTGTCGCCGGCAACGGCATAGTTCGTCACGTTTTGCAGGGCAGCAAAGAACTGATCCTCGACCTCGTCCAACTCTGGCGGGCACGCCATTAAAGTCGCGGCCATATTGTCTGGAAACTCAAGGCTGTTGCCGGTGATCTCGGCTTGCCCGGAAAACCGGTTGCAACCGCCCGTGCCACCGAACGCACCACCTTGGGCGAAGGAAAGCTGAGGCGGCCGTTTTGTGTCGAGCACGGTTCCACCGATACCGATGGCTGTCCACTCAGTCCCTTCCAGGGCCGCGGGGCTCTGAGCACCGGCCTGCACCAGCACAAGATCTGCCGAATTGCCTTCGCCGTTGGTCAGCACGGGATGGACCGTATCCGTCGTAAACAACAGCTCACCCCCGCGATAGATCGATCCGCGTACTGCATAGGTCATACCCTCGCGGATCAGCGCGTCATCAAAAGTCAGCTCAAATTCCGAGGGCACTCCGTTCAACGCATAGCGTTGCGCCGCCAGCGTGACCGCTGCCGCATCGGCCCGAGAGATATCCTGCAATTCGACAAATAGCGTCGCATCCGGTGGCAGGGCGATCCGTTCACGGTAGGTTGCCGTGCCAGTGACTGTTCCTGCCGAGCTTTGGCTGCCCAGCAAGGCCAATACGATTGCTCCGGCCACAATGGCCTGCCCGAGTTTTGGAAAAGGCATGATCCCATCCTTTCACATTCATCTTAGGCAAAAAGATTGTGACGATATCGACATTTACAAGGCCCGAAACACCAGGTCGGCGAATCCGTGCCAGTGTCAGAGCGGCCAGATGAACGGAATAAGAAGTGACGCCAGCAGACCCACAGTCAGGTTCAGCGGCACACCAACTTTCAGAAAATCGGTGAATCTGTACCCACCCGGGCCATACACCATCATGTTGGTCTGATAGCCAATCGGCGTCGCAAAGGATGCCGATGCCGCCACCATCACCGCGACCACCAGCGGGCGCGGATCAATTCCTACAGCCTGAGCCAGAGAGATCGCGATAGGAGTGACCACCACCGCCACGGCGTTGTTCGAAACCAATTCGGTTAGCACCGAGGTCAACAGATATACGGCCCATATGATCAAGAAAGGTGGCAACATGCCCAGCGCCGGTGCGACCGCTTCGACAATCAGTGTAACCGCACCCGATTTATCGAGCGCAGCCCCAATTGCGAGCATGGAGAAGATCAGGGCCAGCAATCGGCCTTCGACAAATGAGAACGCCTCATCCGCGTCGATACATCGGGTCAGCAGAACCACGGCAACGGCGATGATCGACAACAGCAAAATCGGTGCCACGCCCAACCCCGCCAGGGCGACGATCCCGACCAGCGCACCGATGGCTATGGGCGCATGGCTGCGGCGAAACGCTCGTGCCGAAGGTTGCGTAACATCGACCATATCCATATCGGCGGCCAGCTTCTGGATATCCGCAGGCGAGCCCTCTAACAGCAGCGTATCCCCGACACGCACGGTCAAAGCATCCAACTGACGCCCGATATTCTGGTTCCTGCGATGAACCGCCAGGACGTAGACACCATATCGGCGACGTAACCGCATCGCACCAAGCGTTCGACCGACCATACGGCAGCCCGGCGTGATCAGAACCTCAACTGTCTTGGTCTCAACGGCTGAGACCTGATCCACGCGCTTGAGTTCCTTGTTGCTTTGAAGACTCAGCAATTCGGTCATCTCGGTGCGCAAAACTACCCTGTCGCCCACTTTCAGCGTCACCCCCTTGAGGTTCCGCCGCAGCGAGTCATCGCCTCGGATGACGTCGATCAGGCGCACACCGGGGCGCTTGAACAGCTGAACGCCGGTCACTTCGCGGTCGATCAGATTGCTGTCGGGTGGGATAACCGCCTCAGTAAAGAACTTCATCTTGGACCGGTCGCTGAGCATCTCGGCCATGCTGTCACGCTCGGGTAGCAGTCGTGGCGCAATGAAGCGCAGGTACACCATACCGTAGATCACCAGCGCTATGCCCAGCGGGGTAACCTCGAAGATTGAAAACGCCGTCATACCCTGTGCGCGGGCCACACCATCGACCAACAGGTTAGTCGAGGTGCCAATCAGCGTCAGCGTACCCCCAAGGATCGCCGCATAGCTGAGCGGGATCAACAATTTGGACGCCGAAACGTTCAGCGTGCGGGCGATCTGGATAAAGACCGGGATCATTACAACGACAACCGGTGTGTTCGACACCACCGCCGAAGCGACGACGACAAACGCCATCAATAACCCGATGGCAAACCGAGGGTTCACCTGCGCCTGCTTCTGCGCGAGCGAGGTGAAGGCATCAAGCGCTCCGGTGCGCACCAAGGCACCCATGATGATGAACATCGCGCCGATGGTCCACGGCGCGGGATTCGAAAGGACTGCAAGCGCACTTTGATAGGGCAGGATACCGGTTGCCAGCATCAGGGCCGCCCCGCCGATTGCGACAACTTCGGTCGGATAGACCTCGCGCAGAAACATGATGAACATGCCCGCTACGATCATCAGCGCCAGAATTGCGCTGCCCATCTCTGTCAGTTGAAGGAATTGCATTCTTGGTATTCTGTCCGAACCCTGATCTGGCATACGCGCCTAATTGGTAGTTTCACGTATTGCGTGCGGCGGGGCAAGTCTGACGTGCTTTTCAGGGTGTAGACTGCTGCAACCGCCCGCCAACACGAATCATCTGCACGGATTTTGCGCTTCCATCGCGGTCATCGGTTTCGACAAAAACTCCGCTCAAGGTCGCCTCACCGGTCGCAGGCGTAAACCGCGCCTTGGGCATCCCGGTTATGAACCGGCGCATCGGTTCCTGCTTGTCCATTCCGATGACCGAGTCATAGTCGCCGCACATCCCGGCATCGGTCAGATATCCTGTACCGCCCGGCAATACCTGCGCATCCGCGGTAGGCACATGCGTATGCGTCCCAACCACAAGGGTCGCGCGTTTGTCGCAATAATGGCCCATCGCCATCTTCTCGGACGTTGCCTCGCAATGCATGTCGACGATGATCGCCTGCGCCTGGCCGCCGCGTGGGTGCGATTTCAGGATCGGTTCAATGGCCGAAAAGGGATCGTCAAAGGGGCGTTTCATGAAGACCTGCCCTAACACCTGCACCACCAGAACCTTGCGACCGCCCGGCGCGGTGAACAGTCGATGCCCCCGCCCCGGTGCCCCTTTGGCATAATTCAACGGACGCACGATGCGAGGTTCTTTCTCAATAAACTGCAGCATGTCTTTCTGGTCGAAAGCATGATCGCCCAGGGTGATACAATCGGCCCCCGCGTCCAAAAGCAGCTTGGCGTGGTCCCCGCTCAGCCCCATTCCGTTCGAGGAGTTCTCGCCGTTGACAACGACAAAATCCAGCCGCCATTCGTCACGCAGGCGTGGCAGATGCTGCTGGATGGCGGCGCGACCCGAGCGCCCCATGACGTCACCAAGAAACAAAATCCTCATGATTGCGGTCCTAGGGGCTGGAAGTGGCAATAACAAGGCAGAAGCAAACAATCACTCAGCCTGAAGCCTGCCAATGTAAAGGAAATCGCGATCGCGCATAGCGAGGGATAACTTAGAAAGTTAGCACCCGGCTTTCAGTAATCACCATATCGAGTGGTTGATCGGTCGGCTCCAGCGGCAGATGTTCGGCTTCCTGCGCATCAAAGGCAAATCCTATGGCAAGCGTCGGGCGCTTGGCGCGCAACCCTTCAAGCGTGCGATCATAGAAGCCGCCGCCATACCCCAAGCGGCCACCCTGCGCATCAAAGGCAACCAGTGGCACGATCAGGATCTCCGGGTCGAAATAGTCATCGATCTCGGGCACTTTCGCGCCGAAGGGTCCATCTTTCAGCATGCCCTCAGGCGTCCATCGAGAGAAGCGCAAGGCCTGCCCTGCGGCCTGAATGACAGGCACGCCCACTGGGCCATATGCAGAAGCCTCGGCCATTGCAGGCAGCGGGTCGATTTCGGTGCGGATCGGCATGTAGCCGGACATGGGAACACCGCGATGACCCGCCAAAACCTCGGACAAGCGCCCGGCCGCGCCCGGGATGCGCATATCAAACGCTACCTTGCGTCGCGCGAATGCCGCCTTGCGCGCTGCGGCCTTGATTTCGGTCAGATCGGTTGTCTCGTTCACAATAGCACCACGCTGGCAAGCCCCAGAAAGATGAAGAACCCCATGACATCCGTTGTCGTGGTCACAAAGGTTCCTGACGCCAGCGCCGGGTCAACACCCAGACGGTCCAGCACGACCGGTACTACCGTACCAGCAAAGCCCGCGATGATCATGTTCACGACCAGCGCAGATCCGATCACGACACCCAGCAGCGGGGAGTCGAACCACATCATCCCGACGGTTCCCAACACGATAGCGAAACACAGCCCGTTGAGCATTCCCACCAGCAGTTCTCGCCGGATCACGCGCCCTACGTTCGAGCCGGTCAGGTCGCGTGTTGCCAACGCCCGCACTGCAACGGTAAGTGATTGGGTCCCGGCATTGCCCCCCATCGAGGCGACGATCGGCATCAGGATCGCGAGCGCCACCAGTTGATCAATCGCGGCCTCAAACTGAGAAATCACCAGCGATCCGCAAATCGCCGTAACGAGATTGACACCAAGCCAAGGCAAGCGGCGCCTACTGGTTGCCGCTACACTATCGGACAGAGAGCTTTCGTCCGAGACGCCCGCAAGACGCAGCATATCCTCTTCGTATTCTTCGTCCAGGACCACCATCGCATCGTCGATGGTGATGACACCGACCAAACGACCGTCGCCATCAACGACGGGAGCCGAAATCAGGTGATACTGATTGAACGCATAGGCCACGTCCTCTTCATCCTGTTCGACGGGGATGGTGTAGAATTCATCCTCGGCAATGTCCTGCAGCGGCACCTCGCGCCGGGTTGCCATCAACTTGCCCAGCGTGACCTGAGCAACCGGTTTCAATCGCGGGTCAACAAGTATGACGTGATAGAACTGTTCCGGCAAATCGTCGGTGGCACGCATGAAATCGATGGCCTGCCCCACGGTCCAGTGATCGGGCGCCATGACCACCTCGCGCTGCATAAGGCGGCCAGCAGAGTTTTCTGGATAAGATAGGGCTTGCTCTGCCGCGACGCGTTCGGAGTCTTCAAGCGCGCCCAGGATTGTTTCTTGCTGCGGCTCTTCAAGGTCTTCCAGAAGGTCAACAACGTCATCACTTTCCATATCCCGAACGGCTTCGGCCAGAACGTCCGGTTTCAGGACATTGATTACTTCTTCCCGAACTGACTCGTCGAGCTCCGACAGGATATCGCCGTCGAACTCTTTGTCATACAGCCGGATCAGGCGCGCACGGTCGTAAGGATTGATCTGCTCCAGAAGGTCAGCGATATCGGCCGCGTGCAGCGGCTCCATCAGCTCAATCAGCTTGGCACGATCTTCGACATCAACCGCATAAAGGATGGCCGCAACGGTTCGCGGGTCCAGCGCATAGGCGTCCTCATCGCGGGGCTGATCGGGTCTGGCTTCGTCGTTGCCTGTCGTCATGCGCTGCCCCTCTTTCTTGTCGATTGCCCCTAGATAGAAGAAGCAGCTACCGGAAAACAATGACAATGGTCCAATTTACCCGCATCTTTCGCGCCCCTATGCTGGTTGGCGGTCCAAAACAGGCGGAGAACAGAACAAATGGCGCAAAAGACGCTTCTGAAGGGACGTGTGCTTAGCTTCAACGGATCACCGTTCGAAGGTGAGCCCACCGATGCGACCAAAATTCACCAAGCCGTCCTGATCGAAGATGGCCGCATCGCGGCACTGGGCCAGGCGTCCGACCTGTCTGACGCGCATCCCGAAGCCAACATTAAGGATTATGGCGATCAGCTGATCATGGCGGGATTTGTGGATTCTCATGTCCACTATCCGCAGACGGCAATGATCGCGAGCTGGGGAAAGCGGCTGATCGATTGGCTGAACAGCTACACGTTCCCTGAAGAGATGAAGTTTGACGACCCCGCCTATGCCGCTGAAATTGCAAACAGATATCTAGACCTAACCGCAGCCCATGGCACCACGACCATGTGCAGCTTTTGTACCATTCATCCAGAGAGTGTTGATGCCTTCTTTACCGCCGCGCAGGCGCGTGGGCAGCGGGTTGTCGCGGGTAAAACCTGCATGGATCGCAATGCGCCTGAGGGGCTGCGGGATACTGCACAAACCGGGTACGACCAGTCCAAAGCTCTGCTTGAAAAGTGGCATGGGGTTGATCGCATATCTTACGCCATCACTCCACGATTTTCGCCGACATCGACGCCAGAACAGCTGGAGGCGATGGGCGCGCTTTGGGCCGAGCATCCCGACTGCCTGATGCAAACCCATCTGAGCGAACAGACCGATGAGATCGAATGGGTCCGATCCCTGTTCCCCGACGCGCGCGACTATCTGGACACCTATGAGCAGTTTGGATTGCTGGGCGGAAATGGCCTTTATGGGCACGCAATCCATCTGGAAGACCGAGAGCGGGATCGTCTGCGCGAGGTAGATGCAGCTCTGATCCACTGCCCCACATCAAACACGTTTATCGGCTCTGGCCTGTTTGACATGAATGGTCTGATCCACTCAGGGCACCGCGTGGGCTTGGCCACCGACACCGGAGGCGGCTCAAGTTTTTCAATGCTGCGCACAATGGCTGCGGCCTATGAGATTGGTCAATTGCGGGGCCAACCCTTGCACCCGTCGCAATTGCTTTGGCTTGCAACGGTGGGATCGGCTCGTACCCTGCGGATGGATGACCGAATAGGAAACATCGCCGTGGGCATGGAAGCCGATCTGGCGGTGCTGAACCTCGCATCGACGCCTGCTATCGCCCAGCGCGAAGCTCATGCTGATGATCTTTGGGAAGCGGTGTTCCCGACCATCATGATGGGTGATGACCGTGCCGTAACCGATACCTGGATCGCCGGACGAGCCGTTTCTGGTTGATAGGAATGGGCCTATGGCCCATGCCTCCGGCGGAGGTATTTTTAGCCAGATGAAGAGCGGATCCGCTATTCTGCCAGCGCGCGTGCCAGACGATTCTGGGTTTCGATGACCCTTGGCAGGTCGATCGTGGCGATCTGGCTGTCACGAACAATCTGGCGTCCCTCGACAAAGAGGTGTTTGACACGCGTTGGTCCGGCCAGAAGGAGCGCAGCGGGGTCCCAACTGCCTGCACTTTCAATTCCTTGCACGTCCCAAATGGCAATATCAGCTCGTTTACCGGGCATAAGCCGGCCGCAATCGGGCCGATTCAACACATCCGCCCCGCCTCGGGTGGCGATCTCAAGCGCCTCACGGGCCGACATGGCGTCAGCGCCGTTTGCGACTCGTTGCAGCAGCATAGACTGGCGCGCCTCGGCCATCAGATTGCCGCCGTCGTTGCTGGCTGATCCATCCACGCCCAACCCGACTGGCACGCCTTGATCACGCATTTTTCGGACTGGCGCGATACCTGAACCAAGACGACAATTGGAACATGGACAGTGCGCAACGCCGGTTCGGCTACGTGCAAACAGGTCAATCTCGGCGCCATCCAGCTTGACACAATGAGCGTGCCAGACATCCGAACCGGTCCAGCCCAATTCTTCGGCGTATTGGCCGGGTCTACAGCCGAACTGATCTTGAGAATAGGCAATATCCTCATCGTTCTCCGCCAGATGGGTGTGCAGCATCACACCTTTGTCGCGCGCCAACAGCGCGGCATCACGCATCAAGTCTCGGCTAACCGAGAACGGCGAACATGGCGCCAAACCAACGCGAACCATCGAACCCTCAGATGGGTCGTGATAGGCGTCTACGACACGGATCATATCCTCCAGAATAGCCTGCTCGGATTCGACCAAAGCATCAGGAGGCAGTCCACCATCACTTTCGCCAATGCTCATAGCCCCACGCGTGGGATGAAAACGCAGCCCCAGCTCTGACGCTGCATGGATCGTGTGTTCAAGCCGCGCGCCATTGGGATATAGGTAAAGGTGGTCAGAGCTAAGCGAGCAGCCGGACAGTGCCATCTCGGCCAATCCGATCTGGGCAGATATAAACATCTCGTCAGGACCAAAGCGGGACCAGATGGGATAGAGCGTTCGCAACCAACCAAACAGCAAAGCGTCCTGCCCGCCGGGAACCGCGCGGGTGAGCGTTTGGTAGAGATGGTGATGGGTGTTCACCAGACCGGGGGTCACAACACACCCAGTGGCATCATGTATTTCGCCATCGCTCGTAAGGCGCTGGCCAATCTGGGCAATCTTACCATCCCGAACCAGCAGATCAGCGCCTGCAAGCTCTTGCCGATCATCATCCATCGTCAGGATCATGTCGGCGTTACGGATCAGAAATTCTGTCATTTTCGCACTCCCGCATACTGCCCGTCTCATGCATGGAGTGATGGGCTGGTGGAAAACGGGCGTAAGAACCAGCCGTGATCAGTTTAAAGTCGCAAAGAAGGGTCGGCAACCCGTTTAGTATTGCTTCAGAATTTCTAGCGCTGCCGCATGAATCTCAGTATTGGCTGCAGCGAGCGCACGCCCACCATTATGAGCCGGATTGCCCTGCCAATCCGTCACAATACCACCCGCGGCCTCGATCACCGCGATTGGGGCCTGGATATCGTAGGAATTCAATCCGGCCTCGACCACTAGATCGGTTTGACCTGCAGCGAGCAACGCGTAGGCATAACAATCCATCCCATAGCGTGTCAGCTTCGTTTTCTGAGAAACCGCCTTGAAGGCGGCGGCCTCGACCGCGCTGCCAACCTCCGGGAAGGTGGTGAAGATGATCGCCTGGTCCAGAGATCGAGTGTCACGCGTCCCAAGTTCGGTGCGTCCCAAAGGGCCTTTGACAAAGGCGTGCTCTTTATCTCCGATAAAACGTTCGCCGATATAGGGCTGATCGATCACACCAAGCTTCGGTCCAGTCTCATCGCTCAGGGCGATTAAGACACCCCATGTGGGCGTACCACTTATGAAACCGCGCGTGCCATCAATTGGGTCCAGCACCCAAACTCGTCCGCTTGTTCCCTCGGAATGACCGAACTCTTCCCCCAGGATACCGTCCTCAGGCCGGTGATCAGCCAGCACCCTACGCATTGCTTTTTCTGCTTCGCGATCAGCGGCTGTCACCGGATCAAAACCGGCATCGAGTTTGTTGTCTGTCTTCAGGTTAGATTGGCGGAAAAACGGAAGAATGGCCGCCCGCGCAGCGTCGGCCATTTCTTCGGCAATCTCTAGATCGCTTCGTAGGGTGTTTTGCATTGCTTACCCGTGCGCCCCACACCCCGCGAAGTCAAGCGCTTGTATCAGGCGACGTCGCTCAGCACGCGTGCCAGTTCAAACAGGCGGCGACGCTGGTTTTCCGGGATCGCATAATACGAGCGAACAAGATCAAGCGCTTCTTTATCACCCATCAAATCCGCAGGAACCGATTTCTTGTCTGCATCCGACTTCTGAGCCTCTTCAAGACCCTCGAAGAAAAAGCTGACTGGAACATCCAAAGCTTCGGCAATGTCCCACAAACGCGATGCGCTTATCCGGTTGGCCCCTGTTTCGTATTTTTGGATTTGTTGAAACTTGATACCAACTTGCTGCGCCAACTGCTGCTGAGTCATGCCAATCAGCCAGCGGCGATGCCGGACGCGTTTGCCCACATGGACATCGACGTGATGGGTCATTGGTAGTCTCCTTTACACAAACACCTGTCCGGGAAACCGCGACAGCAGCCATCGCCGCTTAGTTAGCGGGTCGCTGCTTAAGAACTCCCTAATTCGGATCGTGCCCCCCGAACAGCACCATAGTACAATATTGCCGCAATCCGTTATTTTTTCAAGCTGGTTGAATCAGAGAATTCGAACAGTGGTTTGTGGTTGTACGGCCAACATAGAGATTGATAGTTTCTAAATGGGAAACAGTTGATCCACCCTATTCAGTTTAACGCTGTGAAGATTGCGAATGGAATTGACAAACGGTCAAGCCAAACGGCCTATGGCGACAAAAGAGCGGAGACCAATGATGCAGGCATTTCGTATCGAGACCAAAGGGGCACCCGCTCAGCTATGCGAAACACGCGAAGCACCGCTGCAAGAGAACCAAGTTCGTATCGCAATCCGCGCCTGCGGCCTGAACTTTGCAGACCTTCTGATGCAGAAAGGAACGTATCAAGACACCCCCGAAGCACCGTTTACGCTGGGCATGGAGATTGCAGGGATTGTCACCGAAATTGGAAACAATGCTACGCATTTGAAGTTGGGCGATCGTGTTGCAGTCTATTCAGGTCAAGGCGGCCTGGCCGAATCAGGCGTTTTTGATGCGGACCGGGCAATTCCCCTTCCAGATTCCATGAGTTTCGAAGACGCGGCCGCAATCCAAATTGCCTATGGCACCAGCCATATTGCTCTTGCGCACCGGGCGCGACTGCAACCGGGCGAGACCCTACTGGTCACCGGTGCTGCCGGTGGCGTGGGATTGACCGCAGTTGAAATCGGAAAACTGATGGGTGCGACAGTCATCGCCCAAGCCCGCGGGCAGGACAAATTGGCCGTGGCACAAAAAGCTGGTGCAGACCATTTGCTTGACGCAAGCGAAGACCTGCGCGACCGCGTTCTCGCTCTGGGTGGTGCTGACGTGGTCTACGATGCGATTGGTGGAGATGTCTTCAAGGCCGCCTTCCGCGCGACCAACCCGGAAGGCCGCTTGTTACCGATCGGATTTGCGGCAGGTGAGGTGCCCCAGATCCCGGCCAACCATCTATTGGTCAAGAACCTGACCGTGATCGGCGTATATATCGGCGGCTATCTGAATTTCAGACCCGAGATCGTGCGCGACAGCTTCAGCACCTTGTTCCGCTGGCATTCTGAGGGCCGGATAAAGCCTCATATCAGCCACGTCCTGCCCTTGCAGGATGCAGCAAAAGGTTTGGAACTGCTGCGCGATCGCAAATCCACTGGCAAGGTGGTGATCCGCATCAACTCGCCACTTTAAGCGGCTGCGCCGTTGGATGATTGAAATTTTGGCGCAGTAGGTTCGCAAGCTCTGATACGTATTCCTCACGTACCCGCTCGGCACCATAGAGGTTGATGAACTGCACAGGCAGATCCGGCAGAACCCCGGCATGGTCAATCAGTTCCTGATGGCTGGGCTGGGTGCCTTCCAGCAAAACTCCCACAGCCAGATCAGCGCTGACGGTGGCTTCAACGGTGCGGTCGGAATCGCTGTCGATGCTCATATCCCATTCGATTCCCGCATCATCCAGCGCCGCTGTCGCAACCGGACGGAAAATGCAATTCCGGCAAAACCCCAGCCGCAAAGGCTTTTGGCGCCAGGCAGATCCGTTCAGCGCGCCAACCCAACGCAAAGGCATATGGTGCAGGGTTTCGGCACCTTCGCCCGCACCCGATTCCGTAGTCACAATCAGATCGAAGCTTCCGCGTGCGAACTCTTCTTTCAAGTGCCGCGTGTTGGAAGTGACCAAGTTTACGCTGACCCGAGGAAAGCTGGCATTGAAACGCTTCAACACGCGCGGGATGAACGGATGAACGACGTCATGCGGTACGCCTAGCACGACCTCGCCCTCAAACGCCTGATCCGTCAGCCGCCCGATTACCTCATCATTCAACGCAATTATCCGCCGCGCATAAGCCAGCAACTGCTCTCCGGACGCCGTTAGCGCGATGGTTCGACCGGATCGATCCAGTAATTCCAGGCCCAAAAGCTCTTCCAGCCGTTTTAGCTGCATAGAGACCGCAGATTGCGTGAGGTGAAGAAATCCAGCGGCACGCGTCACGCCACCATGATCAGCAACAGCTACGAAAGACCGCAATGTAGTGATGTCCAGATTTCGCATGTTCAAGATTCCTTATGAGACTCGTCATAAACATTCATTTCCAAAATATGTCAGACTGCTCCATATAGATCAAGGAAATTGATTGAAACGCCACGTTTCATCAGACAATCAGGAAAGGGCAATACTCATGACCCATATAGCCATCTCAACCCCTCGTCGCATCAAGCGTAAGGCAATTGGCGACCGGATACTTGACCTGCTTAGCCTCGCTCGTCAGCGTCGCGAACTCGCCCAGCTTGATGATGATGCACTGAATGACATCGGCGTTTCACGCAAAGACGCGCGTAACGAAGCAGAGCGCCCGTTCTGGGACGCGCCCGACAGCTGGCACAAACATCTGTATTAATTCGAAAATACCGGCGGCTTGAGGGATTTGGCGACCAAGCCGCCGGTTTTTTGGCGACAGTTGCAAAAATTGCCGACAGTTTTGCTGAGTTTCAGGCTTAAAACCCTTGAAACGAGGGCCACACTCTCCGATATTTACCGGGAAACCGGCTCGCATCCGTGGGCTGCGAACAGAATATTGAAGGGAGACCCCTATATGGCACAATTCGACACGATCCGGACGGCGTCCGGCGCGCGCGCTGCCGAGATAGACGAGGGCCTGCGCGCCCATATGAACAAAGTATACGGCACGATGTCCGTAGGCATGCTGATCACATTTGCCGTGGCATGGGCCGTGGGCTCGAGCCCGCAACTGCTGTCGATCTTCCGTGATCCGGTCACGCTGAGCCCCAATATCCTGGGCTGGATCGTGATGTTTGCACCTTTGGCGATGGTGTTTGGCTTTGGCGCCGCCATCAACCGCCTCTCGGCGTCCGGCGCACAGCTGTTCTTTTATGCATTTGCAGCCGTGATGGGCCTGTCGCTGAGCTGGATTTTCGTAGCATTCACCGGCATCTCGATCGCGCAGGTATTCCTGGTGACTTCGATCGCGTTTGCAGGTCTTTCGCTGTACGGTTATGTGACCAAGAAAGACCTGTCCGGCATGGGTACTTTCCTGATGATGGGCGTTATCGGCCTGATCGTCGCGATGGTTATCAACATCTTCCTGCAGTCGCCTGCGATCATGTTCGCAGTGTCGATCCTGGGTGTGCTGATCTTTGCCGGCCTGACCGCCTATGACACGCAGAAGATCAAAACCACCTATCTGCAGATGGCTCATGCGGGCGATCAGGAATGGCTTGGCAAAGCGGCAATCATGGGTGCATTGAACCTGTACCTGGACTTCATCAACATGTTCATGTTCCTGCTGCAACTACTGGGCAACAGAGAATAAAACTGCTTCCAACAGAATACAGAAAGCCCCGCTTAGCACTCCGCTAAGCGGGGCTTTTTTTATGTTGCTCTTCAAAAGCCCATACCAAGCCTTGGTGAATTCGCATGATTTTCCGACTAGTTTATTTTGCCTCCACAAATTTTACACGCCCTCATAGCCGGATAGTCGCCCGTATTTACGCATAGTCCTCATGCTCAATTCACCGATTCCCATCAAAGCTCCGCGAACAATGATCAGCCTGCAGTTACTGTAGCAGTCGGCAGTCAACCATGTTGGCGCAACCCTAATTTTGCACCACTCTGAAAGCCGCGTTTGCAAGTTTGCATATGCGTTCATCAGCGCCTTTCGCCATTGGAACGTTCGTGTACTTGGTCGATCCAATCAAAGAATTTCATAATTTTGATTGCCGAAACCGGTTTCGGAGAAAACAAATAGAAGAATGATGACGAATCCAAGTCTCCAGCAACCGCAGTCTCGCCCCCGGAGTCATTCTGGCCCCGGCAGGGTAAAACTGGATCAATTGGCCGATCATCTTGGGCTTTCTAAGAGCACGGTGTCCCGCGCCCTGAATGGATATACCGACATCTCGGAATCCACGAGAAAGCGCGTTGAAACCACGGCGCGAAAGATGGGCTATCGCCCACTCAGCCATGCGCAGGCGATACGAACCGGGCGGGTGCGCGCCATCGCCATGGTCATCAACAGCGAAGAACCAGACCGGCATAATCCATTTCTTCAGGACTTTCTGGCCGGAGCATGCGAAGCGGCGAGCGCATCCGACTGGACGATGACGATTTCTACGGCGAAGTCCGAAAAAGATATGCTTGATGTATTGGGGCGGCTTGTCGAAGAGCGCAAAGCCGATGGATTCATTCTGCCCCGGACCGAGGTCGACGATGCGAGGGTGAAATACCTGCAAGAGTTGAAGGTTCCCTTCATCATGTATGGCCGCACGGGGTATGGGCAGGCGGACTGGCAGGATGAGACATCCTGGTTCGACATTTCGGGTGAATCTGCAACCCGTGATGCGGTCGGTCGGCTCGTCGATTTTGGCCATACGCGTATCGGCTATGTCGGTAGCGATCCGAAATTCAACTACAGCCATCTGCGCCGTGACGGTTATCTCGAAGGTCTCAAGATCGCGGGCTTGTCTGCCGATCCCGAGTTGTTCCGGGAAGGTGCTCGTACGCGCGAGGAGGGTGCGGTTGAGGCACGCGCGCTTTTGACGCTGAATCACCCACCTACTGCAATAGTGTTTGCAACAGATCTTGCTGCGCTGGGGTGTTACTCGGTCTGTGCAGAACTGGGCCTCGAGGTCGGGCAAGATGTATCAATTTTGGGATATGACGGCATCCCTGAATGCCAATATGTCAGCCCTGGTCTAACCACGTTCAGCGTCGATTCTAAGCGGGCCGGAGAACGCCTTGCGACGATGCTGATCAGTCAGACTCGCGGTGAAGCACCGACAGATCTGCGTGAGATTAGTGAGGCCGTTCTGATCGAACGCAATTCCGACGGGCCACCAAGCGTTACAGCCGAGGAACTGGCCCGAAAAATTCAACTTTCAAAAGATCATAACCGGGGAGGAAACCGACTATGAAACTTGCACCTTTAGCATCGCGAATGATGCTTGGAACATCGCTTGCGCTAGTATTGGCGGCGATGTCCGCTCAGGCGGATACGATCCGCTTCTGGACCACCGAAGAACAGCCCGAGCGGCTGGCCAAGCAACAGGAAATGGCTGACCAGTTCAAGGCTGAAACCGGCACCACGGTCGAGGTTATCCCGGTCACCGAAAGTGATCTGGGTACACGCGCCACAGCAGCATTTGCCGCCGGAGACCTGCCAGATGTGGTCTATCATCCGCTGCAATATGCCCTGCCATGGGCTGAAGCGGGCATTCTGGACACCGAAGCCGCCACCGAAGTGATCGAAGAACTGGGCGCCGACACCTTCGCCCCCGGCGCGCTTGGTATGGCGGCGTTCAATGACGAAACCGCGTCGGTACCGGTCGATGGATGGACCCAAATGGTTGTCTACCGCAAAGACCTGTTTGATGAAGCGGGCCTTGAGGCCCCGAACTCATTCGCCAACGTCGTTGCTGCGCTGGAGCAGTTGCACAACCCGCCCGAGATGTACGGTTTCGTTGCTGCAACCAAAGTTGATGAAAACTTCATGAGTCAGGTTTTGGAGCATGTGTTCCTCGCCAATGGCGTGACCCCTGTTGGCGCGGACGGATTCCAGCCGCTGGATGAAGCCAAGACCATAGAGGTATTGGATTTCTACAAGGCGATCTCGAAAGCCTCGCCCCCGGGTGAGCTATTCTGGAAACAATCGCGCGAGCTGTATTTTGATGGCAAAGCAGCGATGATCATCTGGTCGCCCTTCATCCTTGACGAACTGGCCGGTCTGCGCGACAGCGCCCCGCCGACGATCAACGATGATCCGACCTCACGCGATCTGGCCTCGAAGACTGGTATCGTCACTAACTTCTCGGGCCCATCGAACCCGGATGGCGCGGCTTGGGGTGACGTTCGTTACTTTGGCATCACCAACGACGCCGACACCGACGCGGCTATGGAGTTCGTGAAATTCGCCATGGACGACGGCTATACTCAAACACTGGCCATCGCACCCGAGGGCAAGTTCCCGGTCCGTCGCGGTAATGCTGACAACCCGACCGCGTTCTCGGAAGCATGGGCAGAGCTGCCTGTTGGCGTGGACCGCAAAGCCCCGTTGGGCGAGCTGTATGATCAGGCGATGATCGATGAGATCGTCGGCGGTCTGGACGTGGCGCAGCGCTGGGGCGTTGCTGAAGGCCAGCTGGCTTTGGCGTCCAAAATGATCAACAGCCAGGCAATTAACCGGGTCGTGCGCCAATATATCGACGATGAAATCGATGCCGCCGCTGCAGTGGCCGCAATGAACGACGAGCTCGCGAAGGTTCAGTAACCTTGTGACACATGCAGCGGCGATTGCGCCGCTGCACCCAACCCTTCGAGGTATCCCATGTCTTCGGCCACCCCACCGACCGGAACCGGGGCGCTAGCCAAACGCGAGGCGCGTCTGGCCTGGACGCTGCTGGCTCCGACAGTGATCAGTGTATCGCTTGTGGTGATCCTGCCCTTGCTGGCGATCTTTTGGATCAGCTTCAAGCCCTTCACCCTGTCTGACCTTCGTCCGCCTGCACCTGTGGTGCGTGAAAGCTTGCGCGGATCTGGCGAGGATCTGCGGATTGAATACCGCGTCCGCAACTCAAGTCAGGACATCGCCGTTGTCGGCGTCACCCTGACAGATGTTCTACCGGACGGCGTGACGGCGCGCGAAGTTGCAAGTCCCTGTGTTCTGGACGGGCAAGACCTGTTCTGCGATTTCGGCACACTGGAAGGCGGTCAACGCGAACGCATCCGTATTCCGGTCACCTTGGACGGAGATCAGGACGCTTTCGAAGAGCTGCTCGAAGGATCAGAGCCCGGCGTGACCGGGAGCGGACCCAGCGTCCTGACCAACCTTGAATTCAGTCTGGAAAACTACGCCCGTGTCTTTGATGGAGACGAGTTCTGGGGCGTGCTGTGGGTCACGTTGTTCTACACCGTGGTCGGCACCATTGGAGCTTTGGTGATGGGCCTGTTTGCAGCCTTGTTACTGAATAAAAGCTTCAAGGGACAAGGGTTCATACGCGGCCTCTATCTGTTCCCCTATGTGGCGCCGGTCATCGCTGTGGCCTTCACATGGGTCACCTTGTTCGACCCGTTCTCGGGTTCTGCCAACGCATTATTGGTGCAGATGGGACTAAGCAGTGAACCGATCAACTTCTTCGGGGAACGCCCTTTGGCGCTGATCATGGTGACAGTTTTCGAGATCTGGCGCTATTTCCCGCTGTCCTTCCTGTTCATTCTGGCGCGGATGCAATCCATCGACTCTAGCATGTATGAAGCAGCGGATATGGATGGAGCCTCACCATTCCAGAAGTTCTGGCTGCTGAGCATCCCGCAACTGCTGGGCATCCTGTCGGTACTATTCCTGCTGCGCTTCATTTGGACGTTCAACAAGTTCGACGACATCTTCCTGCTGACCGGCGGCAATGCCGGCACCCGTACTCTGACTGTAAATGTCTATGAACAGGCCTTTGCGGTTTCGAACATCGGCGCAGGCGCAGCGGTGGCCGTTGTGATCCTGATGTGCCTGATTGCCTTCAGCTTCGTCTTCTTCCGCTTCATCAGCCGTGAGGAGGGTTTGTGATGCGCAAAGGGTATATAACCGCCCCGATTCTAGGCGCGCTCTGGCTGGTGGTGATCGCCACTACCGTCGCCATCACCATGTCATTCTCGACCGGGGCTGCGTTCCGGCCACAGGTCTTGCTCTGCTTGATATGGGGGGCTGTTGCCGGTCTGGTGTATGTCCGCTTCCCGGCGCAACGCGCACCGGCCCGACTGGGTGTTTCCGCCTTGTTAGGCCTGTCTTGCCTGACCGGAGTCGGGCCTGTCCTAATCGGCCCTGACACATCCCTGCAGGCAATACTGGTCACCGTGGTAGCGATGGCAGTCGTGATGCACCTATCCGTTGCCGCAATCCTGATAGAGACACCGTTCGGCGAGCTCACCCGCCACGAGTACGAAGAGGCCGTGATCCGGTTCTGCACGGGCTTTGGCTATATCTTCTTCACGGCGATCGTGATCATTCCGTTCTATGTGATGGTGATGACCAGCCTGAAGTCGCAACAGGCCCTGTTGCAGAACCCGCTGGATTTCTCGGTAGATCTATCACAAGGCACCGCGCTGTTTCGCAGCTATACCGAGCTGTTTCGCGATTTCAACTTCGGCACCTATCTTTGGACCTCGCTCTACGTCTCGGTCCTGACGGTCTTTATCACCCTGCTGTTCAGCGTCCCCGGAGCCTATGCCGTCGCGCGGTTCCGTTTCTCGGGGCAAAAGGCGTTCTCACGCTCGATCCTGCTGATCTACATGGTGCCGATGATCGTCCTGGCATTGCCGATCTATATCGCGTTCTCGCTGACTGGCTTGCGCAACTCGATACTTGGCATCGTGATGATCTACCCGGTCACGACGATCCCTGTCGCGCTGTACATGCTGCAAGGTTATTTCCGTGGTTTGCCGACTGAGGTGGAAGAAGCCGGTCTCATGGATGGGCTGTCGCGGCTGGCAGTGATTTGGAAGATTACGCTGCCGCTTAGCCTGCCTGCGCTGGCGTCGGTCTCGCTCTACGTCTTCATGATCGCTTGGAACGAGTTCCTGCTGGCCTTCATGCTGCTGGACGACCCTTCGAAATTTACCCTGACCCGAGGCGTCACGATGCTGAACTCCTCGGAAATTCCCCGACAACACCTGATGGCGGGTGCGGTGATCGCCACTGTTCCGATTATGGCGCTGTTTTTGGGACTTGAACGTTTCATGACCAAAGGCCTGACAGCCGGGTCTGTCAAAGGATGACTGAGATGAACCAACATACCAACCCTGATCGCGAGGCGCGCAACATCCTGGTTGCCAATGATCGCGGCGGCTACACCATCCCGACCGAAGGGCTTTACCCCTATCAATGGAATTGGGACAGCGCGATTGCGGCGCTTGGTTTTGCCGAGTTCGACATTGATCGAGCCTGGGTGGAACTAGAAACACTGTTCTCGGGCCAATGGGATGATGGAATGGTGCCGCATATCCTTTTTCACAAACAGGATGACGGATATTACCCCGGCCCGGATGTCTGGGGTGGCCACGGGCCGATCCCGTCCTCTGGCATCATTCAGCCCCCGGTGGCTGCAACTGTGGCGCGGAAGATCTGGGAAAAAGATGGCGATGCAGGCGCGGACCGCGTTCGCGCGCTCTTCCCATCTCTGCTGGCGTGGCATCGCTGGATCATGAGATGGCGACTCGACGAACACGGCGCGGTCTGCACCACGCATCCGTGGGAAGCTGGTCGCGACAATGCACCGGACTGGGACAAGGCAATGGAGGGCGTAGATCCCACAGGTGTCGGAGACTACCAGCGCCGTGATACAAGCCACGTCAACAGTGCAGACCGACCGACCAAATACGACTATGACCGCTATATCAAATTGGTTCAGATCGGCTGTCAGGCCGACTGGGATCAACAGAAGTTGCTGAGCCTGAATCCCTTCCGAGTCGCAGATCCGACGATGACATTTATCACTCTGCGCGCCGCACGCGATCTGCAGGAGATCAGCGAAAGGCTTGGAATTGCTGCGGATGAACTAAGTAGCGACATTCAAAGGCTCGAAGCGGGCGCGCGATCTTTGTGGAACGAAACGCTGAGCTCGTTCGACTCGCGTGATGCGCTGACTGGTGATTGGGCCGGAAGCATCTCTAACGCGTCGTATCTTTGCTGGTTTGGGGGACTTGACTCACAGCACATGCTGGAGCGCCTGCGGGCGACGCTTGCAAAAGTACCCTTTCCAGTTCCCAGCTATGACCCCGCGATGCCCAACTTCGACCAACGCAGGTACTGGAGGGGTCCCACTTGGGGGTTCATGAATATGCTGATCGGGTTTGGATTAGCGGATATGGGGCACCTCGAAGAAGCCGAGGCACTGCGCCAGAAAACGTCGCAGCTGATCGCAACAAACGGCTTCGCTGAATACTACGATCCTCTGACCGGCAGCCCTGCCGGAGGGAATTCATTCACCTGGACAGCCGCGGTTTGGCTGCATTGGGCAGGGAGGAACTAATGGGCAGCATCGAACTAAAATCCGTCGAAAAGTGGTTTGGCTCGGCCCAGGTCATCAAAGGCGTTGACCTAATGATTGATGAAGGTGAATTCATCGTCTTCGTCGGTCCATCGGGCTGTGGAAAATCCACCCTGCTTCGCATGATCGGTGGGCTTGAAGATATCTCGCGCGGATCGCTACTAATCAACGGCAATGATGTCACGGATCACCCACCCTCCAAGCGGGGTCTGACGATGGTGTTCCAGTCCTATGCGCTTTATCCCCACCTGACGGTCGCCGAAAATATGGGGTTCTCACTTAAGGTCGCGGGTGTTCCGAAGGCCGAGATAGCAGAGCAGGTCAATAAAGCCGCCGAGGTTCTCAAGCTGGGACCTTTTCTGGAACGTCGCCCCAAGGACCTGTCCGGTGGACAGCGGCAGCGCGTTGCAATTGGTCGTTCTATCGTGCGCGACCCGACGGCGTTTCTGTTCGATGAACCGCTCTCGAATCTTGATGCAGCGCTTCGTGTCGAAATGCGTTACGAAATCGCGAAACTTCATCAGAACCTAAAGCGCACAATGATCTACGTGACGCACGATCAGGTTGAAGCGATGACATTGGCCGACCGCATCGTCGTGCTTGAGTACGGCAAGATCGCGCAAGTCGGCACACCCCGCGAACTTTACGAACGCCCTGCCAATCTGTTTGTCGCACAGTTCATTGGCAGCCCCAAAATGAACATATTGCCGTGCACGACTCAGAACGATGGCTACACTCTGGAACATGGCAGAGGCGGCGACTTCGCGCGCTCGGGTGTAGCAAGCAAACTCGGCATTCGCCCCGAACACATCGATGTTGTATCATCGGGCGATGGGCAATGTGATGGCATCATCGAGGTGATTGAGTATCTGGGGGCAGATACCTTCCTGATCGTGGATTGCGGCGCCGAAGAGAAGGTTACCGTGCGCCTAAATGGGGACACCGCTCTAAAGCCTGGGGCAAAGATCGGCCTGCATTTTCCCACCGACAAACTTCATTTCTTTGACGAGAATGGGCAGGCATTGGTAGAGCAATGAACGTTGCTTCCTATCAGTTGAGGTTAAACAGTTCTGCTGATCTGGGCAGAGTTTCACCACTGATTATTCTTTGGCGGTGAGGCGGAATAGAGAACACGCATAGCGCTTGCTTGGATGCCTACGGATGGCGGGGGCCTCTGAACTCGCGTGATCATCGCCCGGTGTGTCACATGGATTGAATGACCGGTGCTGGGTTTGGGCCATTGTTCAGCGCCTCGTAAGACTTGCAGAAACACTGAAACTAGAAAGCCCCCGCCAATGGCGGGGGCTTTTACTTAGATTGTGTAAGCTAAATTAACGGCAGTTCAGTGGCACTGCAAAACCCGAACTGCGCTCGGACGAACCTTTGCGGTATACATCACCCGCGGGCAAACATCCGGTAAAGCGTTCCGTTTGAGCGCCAAAGGCCGAGCCCACCGATGTATCAACTTTGGTGGAGTTGTTTTCCGTACGCAGGACGCCGAACAACTGACCGTTCACACTGACATTGCTCAGGTACAGATTGGTATCACTGCCAGTGAGCTGAACTGAATTCGCATCTGAGCGACCGCCATTATCGATTGCGACACCTGCGATCTTTTCAAGCTCGGCTTTGTCCGATGTAACCTGGACCGTTGGTAGCTTGGCCAGTTCCGCCGGGATGTTGGTTTCTGGCGGCAAAAAGGCTACGGCGCCTTTCACATCCGACACTGTGCGCGGTTCACCATCAATCCCGGTGAAACCAACACCTTCGCGGTTAAAGGGGTCTTCGCAGGCTGACAATGTCAGAACAGCAAGAGCGGGCAACAAGATTTTTTTCATGGCGGTCAACATTTTGGAAAGGGTTGCTGAAGCGTAGCGGCAGGGGATTAGAAAAAGCAAGCCGCTGAGATTCAGAACACCCAAACCTCTGATGCGCCCCTGCAACGCCCCTGCTTGGTTTAGGCCGACCAAGAGATACCCCAAAACAATACAAAAAAGGACCCTGCATGGCAGAGTCCTTCTTCAAAAAGTATGTCAGAGGGCAGATTACTTGATCTTGCCTTCTTTGTACTCGACATGCTTCCGAGCGACCGGATCGTATTTACGAATGGTCATTTTCTCGGTCATGGTGCGCGCGTTCTTCTTGGTCACGTAGAAGTGGCCCGTGCCCGCGGTCGAGTTCAGACGGATCTTGATTGTCGTCGGCTTCGCCATGGTTATCTCCTGCGTCCGAAAAGGCAGGGGCCTTTCGGTTGAATCCTTATGAGCGTGCGCTTTTAACCGCTCATGCGCCCAAGTCAACCGGATTCGCCGCGTTAGGGGAACAATTCCTGACACGGCTTCAAGAGCAGTCGATTTGGAGCGCTCACGATTCTGTGATAGTGTCGCCGGAACCTTCGAAGCCCGTTTTACGGACTTAGGTAATACCGTGCCGGATGTAAATTCCGGCAGACAACACCGCTCACAACTATAGCAACGCCCGGCTGTCTATTTGGCCGGGTCTTTTCCGGTTTGCGCGCAATCCTGCACGCGACACGGCCAGGGAGTCGGCCGCTTTTAGCGCTCCGAATAAACTGCAACCAAGGGAGAGAAATATGCCTGTTTTCATTACCTATGCGTCTTATTCGCAAGATGGGGTCAAAGGAATGTTGGCAAAACCGGAAGATCGCACCGGTCCCGTCAAGTCCTTGCTTGAGAAAGCAGGCGGCAGACTGATCTCATTTTATATAACCACCGGAGGCAATGATGTCGTCGTTATCAGCGAACTGCCTGCAGGCAGTGATGCTGTGGCAATTGGCATGGCCGTCGCGGGCACGGGTGCGGTTTCGAGGATCGAGACCGTTCGCGCATGGTCGGCGCAGGAATTTGTTGCCGTCGCCGAAAAAGCTGCAGCACTTGGCGGCACCTACACACCTCCGGGCGGTTAACAGGAGACGCGCGGAGGGCCTGTAAGCCGGATCCTGTTCCAGGGTTGCCCCCTTCGATGACCATTCCTCTAGGCCGTGCATTGCTGCGCGGCTCGAGCTGCCAACCCGGTCCCTCTCGGCCAAGGCGTACCTAGCGGCGGTATCGGTTTGCACCGACCGGCCCGCGCGGGGACCCTATTCGGCATTGCTCCCGGTGGGGCTTGCCGTGCCGCCACTGTTGCCAGCGGCGCGGTGGGCTCTTACCCCACCGTTTCACCCTTGCCACACATGTGTGGCGGTCTAATTTCTGTGGCGCTTTCCGTCGGGTTTCCCCGCCCGGGCGTTACCCGGCACCGTTGCCTTGTGGAGTCCGGACTTTCCTCTCGGGCCTAACGACCCCAGCGGCCATCCGGCCCTCCGCGCGTGGGTTGGGTAGGCTCTGTGCGCGGTGGCGTCAAGGGTGGTTGGCGCGTTAAAGGGGCCAGCCCCTTCTTGGCCTGCGGCCAATTCATCCCCGAGATATTTTTGGCCAGATGAAGGGCGGATCAGGTCGATTTTGGGAGCGGACAGAGGGCTATGAGATCATCGAGGTGCAAGGGGCCTGAGGCCCACGGGCGATAGCGCAGGCGTGTGGAATTTAGGAGCGTCTTCTCGTCGCTTGTCGCTGTGTAGCCCCGGTTCTGCGCCAGCTCGCGGAAGTTGACGTTCGGTTCGAGGGCAGTACCACGCCGAGCGGCAAGGCGCTGGTGTTCCAGCCTTTGCCAGTCGAACCGGGGGCCGGGGTCGGACTTGCGGCCCGGTGCCATGTCGGAATGCCCGATCACACCCTCTGGCGCGATGGTCCAACGCTGCATGAGTTCGGGCAAAAGCTGTTCCAATACACGCATTTGGGGTTCGGCAAACGGGTGATCTCCGCCATTGTCCAGCTCGATCCCGATTGAGCGGGAGTTTATGTCGGCTTGCCCTTGCCACTCCCCTGCCCCGGCGTGCCAAGCGCGATCTTCCTCTCGGACAAGCTGCCATAGCGCACCGTCACGACCGATCAGGTAGTGGGCGGAGACCTCGGGACCCGGATCGCAGAGACGTTCAAGCGCGGCAGCAGCGCTCTCCATTGCAGTGTAGTGCAGCACGATCAGCTTGGGTGACAGCCCATCCCGACGGGGGCCGAAATTGGGCGATGGGTGCCAGATGGGGGAGAGCTTAGTTGTTGACGGCACTGCGGAACGGGCTGGGGTCCCAGCCGCAGGCGTAACCGTCGCCATCCGGATCCAGCCCTTTGCGGTCACGCTGGGGGCCTCCATTCGACAGAAACTCAATCTGCGCCTGATCAGGAGAGGCGAACTGAGCGCAGTTGCGCTGTGCCTTGGCCTGCAGGTTAAATCCGGCTCGGCTGTACAACTGGGTACCGATGGGGTTCGAAGTGCTCAGGGCGTATTGCACGATATTGGGTTGCCCGTCAGAGCCGCGCTCGGGCACGGCAGTAGGGGCGACGACCTCGTAAGACTGCCGATTCTGTTCGATACGAGCGGCGTCGGCATCGATACTGCGACGGTTCGAGACAGCCTCAAAATCCTGCTCATCAGAGATACTTGGGTTGTTTGTTGCAGTCAGAGGCGCGACGCGCGTCTCTTGACCCGACGTATTCGCCAAGGCAATGGCTGTCTGGTTGGCGATGTCAGTGGCGTCGCCTGTCGGCGCGGCACCAACAGCCCCCTGCGCCGAGAGCGGCTGTTCGGAAACTGCCTCGGGTGGCGCAAGCGGATTACCGGCAAGACCCTGCCCGGCCAGTTCGGCCTCGCGCTGCGCCTGATATTCCGGCGTATTGAAACCGGTACCCGAAACAGGGGTAACGGTATCACATGCCGCGATCAGCCCAAGGGCCGGGATCAGAAGCAATTTGCGCATTTGGCTGCTCCGGTTCTTTATTGCCGTGTCAGGATTGAGGATTACCACCATTTTCCGGGCTTGGCCACAAACCCAGCCGCACTCTCTAGCGCGTAGGCGGTGTTGAGCAGATCGCCTTCCTCCCACGGACGGCCGATCAGCTGCAGACCCAACGGAAGGCCCTGTTTGTCCAGACCAGCAGGCACCGAAATTCCGGGCAGGCCGGCGAGGTTCACTGTCACGGTGAACACATCGTTCAGGTACATCTGAACAGGATCAGCCTCGGTCATCTCGCCCAGACCGAACGAGGCCGACGGCGTTGCCGGGGTCAGGATCGCATCAACGCCTGCAGCAAAGACATCTTCGAAGTCCTTCTTGATCAGGGTACGGACCTTGCGGGCGCGGTTGTAGTAGGCGTCATAGAAGCCTGCAGACAGCACGTAGGTGCCGATCATCACCCGGCGCTGGACCTCATGACCGAAGCCTTCGGCGCGGGTCTTTTCGTACATCTCGGTGATGCCATCGCCTTGAGCCAGCTGTGCTCGGCGGCCATAACGGACACCGTCATAGCGGGCGAGGTTCGACGACGCCTCGGCAGGAGCAATCACGTAATAGGCAGGCAGCGCGTATTTGGTATGCGGCAGCGAGATATCGACGATTTCGGCGCCTGCGTCTTTCAGCATAGCGGTGCCATCGGCCCAAAGCTTTTCAATCTCGGCAGGCATGCCGTCCATGCGGTATTCCTTCGGGATACCGATTTTCTTGCCTTTGATATCGCCGGTCAGCATCGCCTCGAAATTTGGCACGGCCAGCTCGGCGCTGGTGGAATCCTTGGGGTCATGACCGCACATGGTTTCCAGCATGATCGCTGCGTCACGGACGTTCTTGGTCATCGGACCGGCCTGATCCAGAGAAGAGGCGAAGGCCACAATGCCCCAGCGCGAGCAACGACCATAGGTTGGCTTGATGCCGGTGATACCGACAAAAGCAGCAGGCTGGCGGATCGAACCGCCGGTATCGGTACCGGTTGCGGCCAGACACAGGTCAGCCGAGACAGCCGAGGCTGAGCCACCGGACGAGCCGCCGGGTGTCAGCTGTGCATCGTCATTGCCGCGCCGCCACGGGCTGACGGCGTTGCCGTAGACAGAGGTTTCATTGGACGAACCCATGGCGAATTCGTCCATGTTCAGCTTGCCCAGCATCACGGCACCGGCATCAGCCAATTGTTGCGACACGGTGGATTCGTATTCGGGCTTGAACCCCTCGAGAATTTTCGAGGCCGCTTGCGAGGGCACGCCCTTAGTGCAAAACAGGTCCTTGATGCCGATCGGCAGACCGCACATCGAAGGCGCGTCACCGCCTTTGATCCGCTCATCCGCCGCCTTGGCGCGCTCCAGCGCGATCTCGGGCGTTTTGTGGACAAAGGCGTTGAGCGCGTCGGCGTCGTCAATCGCCTTGAGGCAAGCCTCGGTCAGTTCAACGGATGTGACATCTTTGGCACGCAGCGCGTCGCGGGCCTCGGCCAGGCCCAATTTGTTCAGTTCGCTCATGACTTACTCCACAACTTTTGGAACAGCGAAGAACCCTTCGCGCGCATCGGGGGCGTTGGATAGGACTTTGTCCTGCTGGTTTCCATCGGTGACCACGTCCTGACGACGCTTCAGGCGCATCGGCTCAACCGAGACCATCGGCTCGACGCCTTCGACATCCACTTCGTTCAGTTGCTCGATAAACCCGAGGATATTGTTGAACTCGGACGCCAGCGCAGGCAGCGCATCATCCTCGACCTTGATCCGGGCCAGTTTGGCCACCTTGGCGGCGGTGCTTTGGTCAATCGACATCGGAAACCCTCATCTACGTTAGGGGGCGTTTACCTGCCTGCCGCAACACTCGCAAGAGCGACAGGCGGCAGACGGGGATTCAAACCCAATATCGCCAGCTGCCATGCATATTTGAATGGCTGATATGCAAATAAGTAAACCGATTAGTTCAGTTTTGCCATTGAAAAAATGAACCGAACAGTTCACCTCAATATCGTGACGCAACGAGAAATCGGAGACACCTCATGAAAACCCTTCTTCCCGCCTTCATATTGTCCGCTCTGGTTCTGACCTCGCCCGCCCTGGCTTTGGGTATCGATATGAACAATCTGACCCGAAACCTTAGCTTCCCCGCGCCTGTTTCGGAGCCCATGACGAGGGACCACACCCAGGCAGGCAAATAACCCTGACCTGCGCGCCGGATCGGTACGCCCCCTCCCGATCCGGCGCTTTTTACAATTGACTGCTGCACCCATTCCAACAACTCGTTAGCATGGTCTTGGACCAAACGCCGAACCACCCGTCAGGTGCAGTGCAGGCGAGCTAACGGAGCAGAGAATGAGCACACGCAAGCAAACCGTTCTGGACGCAATTGACGCAGCAAATGCGCAAGACCCTAATATGGAGGACGGCCAGCCGGTCGAGCTGCTTTATGGCCAACGCATGAGCACCGAGCTGGATCGGCTATTTCCCGATGCGTCGGATGCTTTACAGATCGCCGCACGTGGTCAGCATGTCGAACGCTGGAAGCTAAAGCGCACTGAATACCCCGAAGGACGTGCAGGGTATCTGGCCTGGCGTAAGGCGCAGGGCGTTTATCACGCCGATGTTGTGCAGGGGTTCATGGAACTGGCGGAATATGGTGCGGACGATATAGAAGCCGTCGGGCAAATGCTGCGCAAACAGGGGATCAAGCGCAATGCCGAGGTACAGGCGCTTGAGGACGTGATCTGTTTCGTTTTTCTGAAATGGTACTTTGAACCTTTTGCCGCCAAGCACTCCGCCGAAAAAATCCAGCGCATTGTTGAAAAAACGGCTTTCAAGATGTCAGCCGAAGGCCGCGCGCGCGTATTGGCTGAATTTGATCTGCCCGAGGCTTTGGCTGCTGCGTTCAGGGACTAACCAATCAGGAAGATGCTTAGGTGGTTCTGATCAATGCCCTGATCCTGCAGCCACCGCAGCTCCGGCAGGTGGATTTCGGATCGCCCGCAGATAAACCTCAATCATCCAGCCCAGCATAACTGCATTCAGAATGTGCCACATAAAATGCGTCCCCGTTGGCAGATACCCGCAAATTGGAGTGTCCAGTGATCGAAAGGTGATCGAGGTGATCAGGACAGTTGCTCCTATTGTCAGCCCACGCGCAGTGTCCGGGGCTTTCCGGCGCAACAGGATCGCATAAATCAGAATCAATAGAGGGACTGGGGCGTATGCCGCCGAGCCACCAAGCCCAGGCACCAACTGGAATAGCGGGATCGTCAGCGCCACGTACGGAAAGAACATCGCGGTCAAACCCAGCGCGTATCTGTTGCTCAGCCGCCAGACATCGCGATTCACTGCGTAGATGTAAACGAGGATGTACAGCAGAATTGGCGTCACATCCAAGATCGCCGCCCAAACCTGCGCATGTGTATGGAACAGATAGCTGCCAATTCCGATCATCGCCAATATGACAACCAAAGTCATCGCCAAAGGTGCGCCCTGCCCCCGCGCCCTTTGCCACATCACAAATGCAGCAATAAGAAAGGCCGCATTGGTAATCGCGTTTATCGGCTCGGCCCAATACGCGGGTGAGAGCCTCTCACAATATCCATCAACATACTGCGTCCAATCCATAGATTTTTACATAGCCGATGCTAGGCTAACTCCAAGCGGAAAATGGGAGGATTCTCTATGGATATCATTTGGCTGGGACATGGCAGCTTTCGCATCGAAACAGCAGGACAAGTTCTGTTGATCGATCCCTGGCTGACGGGCAACCCGTCTTTGCCCGAAGATCAGCATGACGCAGCCGTTGCGGGCGCGACGCATATCCTGCTGACTCATACTCATTTCGATCATGTCGTCGATGTGCTGCCGCTGGCCAAACATCTAAACGTGCCCGTGGTCGGGCAATACGACCTGATGGGCTACTGGGCCGAGGCTGAAGGTATTGAAACGGTCGGATTCAACAAAGGTGGCACTGTTGACCTAAACGGTGTCAAATTAACGATGGTGCCTGCCTCGCACAGCTCGACCTTCTCGACGCCTGATGGTCTGCGCACGGGTGGAACCGAGGTCGGCTATATGATCGCGTCCGAGGACCGTATGCTCTATTTCTCGGGCGATACCGACATTATGGCCGACATGGAGTGGATGGGTGATTATTACAAACCCGATATCGGCATCCTTTCGGCAGGCGGCCACTTTACCATGGACATGAAGGGCACTGCCTATGCTGCCAAGCGGTATTTCAATTTCAAGACAGTGATCCCGTGCCATTACAAGACCTTTCCGGTTCTCGCGCAATCGGCTCTGGAATTGGCTGTCGGGTTACCCGGTGTCGATGTAATCGAGCCCGAGGTCATGCAGGCGATTTCTCTCTGATGCCCGCGTCGGATTTCAGCGCGCAGGAATACGCTGACCGCATTCACAAGACCCGTTCTGCGATGGATCAACAGGGTATCGAGACCTTGTTGATCACGGACCCATCGAACATGGCGTGGCTCACCGGTTATGACGGTTGGAGCTTTTACGTACCGCAGATGGTCATCCTGCCCGCCAGCGGATCGCCCCTTTGGTGGGGCAGAACGCAGGACAAGGCTGGGGCTGCGCAGACCACCTGGCTGGACCCCGAGGACCTGCTGGACTGGCCCGAAGAGCATGTTCAACACCCGGAGCACCACCCGGTCGACGCCCTTGTCCTTGCGTTGCGGGATCGCGGCTGGACCGCTGGTATCGGCGTAGAGATGGATAACTATTACTACTCAGCCGCCAGCCACCGTATCCTCGAACGCGCCTTCGGTGCATTGATTGACGCCACAGGGCTTGTGAATTGGAAGCGCGCCGTAAAAAGCGATGCCGAGATCGCAATGATGCGCAAGGCGGGTCAGCTGACCGCACATATGCACGGAGTTCTGCGTGACGCATATCGCGAAGGATTGCCCAAAAACCAACTTGTCGCCGAAGTGCAGGCGGCAGGCATCGCCGGACTGCCCGGCCTAGCCGGAGATTACCCTGCTATCGTGCCGATTGCACCCTCCGGTCGTGAGGCTTCTGCCTCGCACATTACTTGGAACGACCGACCTCTGGCGCGGGATGAGGCGACCTATTTCGAAATCTCCGGCTGCTATCGACGCTATCACTGCCCCGCCAGTCGCAGCCTGTTTCTGGGTGATCCCCCGGATGATATCCGCCGGGCCGAAGCCGCCGTTCTAACCGCTATCGACGACACAATGACCGCCGCACGCCCTGGCATCACCTGCGAAGAGGTCGCGGCTTGTGTCTATGACAGTTTCGCCCGCGCGGGGTATGTCAAAGCCAACCGCACCGGCTATCCCATCGGGCTCAGCTATCCGCCCGACTGGGGCGAGCGCACCATGAGCCTGCGACCCGGTGACACGACGGAATTGCAAGAGAATATGACCTTTCACCTAATGCCCGGCCTCTGGACCCCAGACTGGGGACTGGCGATTACCGAAAGCTTTGTGGTGACGTCAGATGGGGGCAAGCCCCTGGCTGATATCCCACGTGAAATGGTCGTTAAAACTTAACCGCGCTGCGCCGCGAAGAAGCGTTTCAGCAGCGCGGCAGCCTCTTCGGCGGCAATGCCGTCATAGACCTCGGGTCGATGGTGGGCCTGTGGGTGTGAAAACACGCGCGCGCCATGCGCGACACCGCCAGATTTCGGATCGGAAGCGCCGTAGTAGATGCGCCGGATGCGGGCTGCGGCCAGCGCTGCGGCGCACATGGCACAAGGCTCAAGGGTTACGTAAAGGTCATGATCGGGTAAACGCTCGGACCCGGCCGCGGCACATGCGGCGCGCAGAGCCAGAATCTCAGCATGGGCAGTGGGGTCATTCAACTCGCGAGTGCGGTTCCCATCTGCGGCCACCACCTGCCCGTCGGGCGCGACGATCACCGCGCCGACCGGCACTTCACCTCGGTCTGCTGCCGCCTGTGCCTGTTCCAGCGCCTGTTTCATGTGGGATCTGAACTTCATGCCTCTGACTGCCTCAGAAACCCGTCTTTCGCAAGCCGCCGGGATGGGTTATGGCCGGAGGATGACCAATACCCCTCCTCCCGGCGACCGGATCGCCAAAGTGCTGGCCCGCGCCGGTGTCGCCTCGCGCCGCGAAGCTGAACGCATGATCGAAGCCGGACGTGTGACCGTGAATGGCAAGGCGATCAACAGCCCTGCGCTGAACGTAACCGCCAAGGACAGGATTACCGTCGATGGTAAACCAGTATCCGAGCCCGAGCCATCACGCCTGTGGCTCTATCACAAGCCACCGGGACTGGTGACGACGGCGCGTGACGAAAAAGGCCGCAAGACGATTTTTGACGACCTGCCCGAGGATATGCCCCGGGTCATGAGCGTCGGGCGACTCGATCTGAACTCGGAAGGATTGCTGCTGCTGACTAATGATGGCGGCATCAAGCGCAAGCTGGAACTGCCCTCAACTGGATGGCTACGCAAATACCGGGTGCGGGTAAATGGACGCCCCAAAGACGAAGATTTCGAACCGCTGCGCAAAGGCCTGGCAATCGATGGTGAGCGGTTTCAGCCCATGACCGTGACACTGGACCGGCAACAGGGCGCGAACGCTTGGCTGACCATCGGCCTGCGCGAAGGCAAAAATCGCGAAATCCGCCGCGCTATCGAAGATATCGGTTATGTGGTGAACAGGCTTTTGCGGGTTTCTTACGGCCCATTCCAACTGGGCAACCTGAAACCCGGCGAGGTTGAAGAAATCCGCCGCCGTGTCATGCGCGACCAACTGGGGCTGGATGCTGAGGATAGCGGAATACCCCCGGCCAAACGCCCTGCTCGACCGCAGCGCAAAAGACCAGCAATCGGCAAGAAACCTCGCAAGTGACGCGGGTAATTCAACCTTCCCCCTAGCGCCAAGCCCTCGTATCGCCTAAATTTTCCCTGATGGTCACAGTTGGGGGGCGCTATGTCCGGGACCGGAGTACAAAAATTGGCCTATGCGGCCCTGTTGGTGCTGTTGTTCGGCGTCTGCACCGGTCTGTTGGGGGGCCTGTAGCGAAATGGCCAAACGGTACGGCGGCAAATTCAGCCCAGAAGGCGATGTTTCCTCGCAAGATCAGCCATCGCGTGGCCAATTCGATGGTGCCCGTGTCGAACCGGCAGGTGCACGCGCGAACATCCTGTTTGTCCCGGCGATACCACTGGTGTTTCTGTCTCTGAACGATGGCGCGATCGGAATGACCATCGGCCTGGTTGCGGCAGGGCTACTGACCGCTGCCGCGTTTCTGCTGCGCGAAGGTTTAAGGGCCGAATCCGCTTACAACGCCCGCCGCACCGCACGCAGACCTGCGTTTCCCCGCAAGATGTTTTCCAGCGTTCTGACCGGTTTGGGGGCGGCGCTAGCCTCATACCGGACCGAATTTCTGGACGCCGAAACAGCATCACAGGTAAGCCTGCTGGCCCCCATCCTGTTTGGCGCCGCTGCAACGGTTCTACATTCGGTTTCCTTCGGCCTCGACCCAATGAAGGACAAAGGAATGGAGGGTGTCGACACCTTCCAGCAGGACCGTGTCGCACGCGTGGTCGAGGACGCCGAAACCCATCTGACCCAAATGACAGATGCAATAAAACGCGCAGGTGACCGCCGGATCGAAGCGCGGGTCGAACGCTTTCAGGATACAGCCCGCGATCTGTTTCGCACGGTCGAGGAAGACCCGCGCGATCTGGCTGGTGCCCGGAAATATCTAACTGTTTATTTGCAAGGCGCACGCGATGCGACGGTGAAGTTTTCGGACGTCTATGCCCGTACCCGCGATGCGCAGGCGCTGGCGGATTACTCGGCCCTGCTGGACGATCTTGAACAGAATTTCGCGGCGCGGACGCGAAAGATGCTATTGGATGACCGCAGTGATCTGACGGTTGAAATTGATGTGCTGCGCGACCGGTTGCAGCGCGAAGGCGTCCGGTTGGACTGACCGGCTTTTATGTAAGCGAGGATTACCCCATGTCCGATGAGATCAAGAACAAGGCAGTCGAGGCTGAAACGCTGGTGCAGGAAGTCACCGCGGTCGCCCTCCCCGAGCCGCAGGCCGAGATTGTCCCGCTGGAAGAGGCCGACGAACCGGTGGGCGCCGAAATCCGTAAGCGGATGGGTGAGATCGATATGGGCGACACAAACTCGATCGTCTCGTTCGGATCATCCGCACAGGCGGAATTGCAAGAGATCAGTCAGGCGATGCTGGCCGATGTCCGCAACAAGGATGTGGGCCCGGCGGGTGACAGCCTTCGCAACATCGTAACAACGATCCGCGGATTTTCAGTCAGCGAACTGGATGTGCGTCGCGAGCGTAGCTGGTGGGAAAAACTGCTGGGCCGTGCTGCGCCCTTCGCCAAATTCACAGCGCAGTATGAAGACGTTCAAAGCCAGATCGACCGGATTACTGATGATCTTCTGGGGCATGAGCATACACTGCTGAAAGATATCAAGTCTTTGGATCTGCTGTACGAAAAAACGCTGGAGTTCTACGACGAACTCGCACTGTACATCGCAGCGGGAGAGGAGAAGCTGACCGAGCTGGACAGCCACGACATTCCTGAGAAAGAGACCGAGGTTCAGGCCGCGCCCGAAGACCAACAGGTGATGAAAGCGCAGGAATTGCGCGACTTGCGTGCCGCGCGCGATGATCTGGAACGCCGGGTCCACGACCTGAAGCTTACCCGTCAGGTGACGATGCAATCGCTGCCCTCCATCCGTCTGGTGCAGGAAAATGACAAGTCGCTGGTGACCAAGATCAATTCGACCCTCGTCAACACAGTACCGCTCTGGGAAACCCAGCTGGCACAAGCTGTCACCATACAGCGCAGTGCCGAGGCCGCCGCTGCCGTACGTGATGCCAATGATCTGACCAATGAATTGCTGACCTCGAACGCCGCCAACTTGCGCGAATCCAACAAAATGATCCGCGAAGAGATGGAGCGTGGCGTCTTCGATATCGAAGCCGTCAAACAAGCCAATGCAGACCTGATCGGCACCATCAACGAAAGCCTCGCCATTGCAGACGAAGGCAAGGCCAAACGCGCCGCAGCCGAGGAAGAACTGAAGAAGATGGAGGCCGAATTGCGCGACACGCTCGCCTCGGCCAAGGCGCGACAGGACGGGATCGGCGACAATGCCGGAACGGCTGTTCCCGGATAATGGAAACAGCGGGCGTGCGGCCATTTCATCGCGCTAAGATTGCAGTATTGGGCTTGTCGCTGCTGGCATTTGCTGGCTGCGATGAGGCATTGACGACGACGATCGCTCCTGAACCTCAACCTGCCCAGCCGCAAGGCCTGAGCAATGCATATCAAGCGCCCTCACCAGCGAGCCTTGATCTCGCGCGATACTATGAAAGCGTACAAAACAACTTGCTGACGCGCGGGTTGCTGAGAACCGATGGCGGTGGCCCTGATACGCCCTATGATGCCGATGATCTGGCTCGGAACTTTGAGACCATAGCGTTTTATAATGAATATCCGGGGCAAGCCGTTGCCAGCGGCAGCAGTCGCACCAGCCGACAGCTTAGTCGCTGGTCGTCGCCGGTTCGCATAAAGCCCGAGTTTGGTCCATCGGTTGCACCTGAAGTCCGCCAGCAAGAGGCCGCCCGAATTGACGCCTACGCCAACCGCTTGTCGCGGCTCACTGGACACCCGGTCTCAACCACCACCCGGAATGCAAATTTCCACGTCTTCGTGGCGGGTGAAGATGATACCGCTTATGTGCAAGCCCGGCTGCGACAACTGATCCCGGGCATAGGGCAGGCACAACTTGACCTCTTCGACAAACTGCCGCGCTCTTTCTATTGCTTTGTATTCGCTTCGGCGTCGAACAGCGCGCCACAGACATATACCCGGGCTGTTGCCCTGATCCGGGCGGAACATCCCGATCTGGTGCGCCTGAGCTGCGTCCACGAAGAGATCGCTCAGGGATTGGGGCTGCCGAATGACAGCCCGTCTGCCCGGCCATCAATCTTCAACGATGACGACGAGTTCGCCCTGCTCACAAGCCATGATGAAAAGCTGCTGACCATCCTTTATGACCCGCGCCTTAAGGCTGGCATGACCGCTGAAGAAGCGCGCCCGGTGGTCCGTATCATTGCACGCGAATTGATGGGGCAGTCGCTCTGACCCCGAAGACAGGAGAAATCCAATGGGAATTTTTGATTTTCTGACCGGTGAATTCATAGATGTCATCCACTGGGTCGACGATACGCGCGACACCATGGTCTGGCGGTTCGAGCGTGAAGGACACGAGATCAAATACGGCGCCAAGCTGACCGTGCGCGAAGGTCAAGCGGCGGTCTTTGTGCATGAGGGTCAGTTGGCGGATGTCTTCACCCCAGGTCTCTACATGCTTGAGACAAACAACATGCCGATCATGACGACGCTGCAGCATTGGGATCACGGCTTTCAGTCTCCGTTCAAGTCCGAGATCTATTTCGTCAACACGACCCGTTTCAATGACCTGAAATGGGGCACGAAAAACCCGATCATGCTGCGCGATCCTGAGTTCGGTCCAACGCGCATCCGGGCATTTGGCACCTATACGGTGCGGGTCAAGGACCCGGCGAAATTCCTGGTCGAAATCGTCGGTACCGATGGTGAATTCACCATGGACGAGATCAGCTTTCAGATCAGAAACATCATCGTGCAGGAATTCAGCCGCGTCATCGCAGGCTCGGGCATTCCAGTTCTCGATATGGCGGCGAACACGGCCGATCTGGGCAAACTGATTGCCGCCGAGGTGTCACCGGTGCTGGACGGGTATGGTTTGAGCATGCCCGAGTTCTACATCGAGAACATCTCGCTGCCAGCAGCGGTCGAGGCCGCGCTGGACAAGCGCACATCGATGGGGTTGGCGGGCGATCTGGGCAAGTTCACGCAGTATTCCGCAGCTGAAGCGATGACCGCAGCGGCCAACAATCCCGGTCAGGGCGGCGGCATGGGCGCCGGTCTTGGCATGGGAATGGGTATGGCGATGGCACAGCAGATGTCGAACATGGCAGCGGGTCAACCAAGCGGCCCTTGGGGCGGTTCCGCCCCCGCTGCCCCGCAAGCCGCAGCGCCTGCGGCACCGCCACCCCCGCCACCCGTCGAGCACGTGTGGCATATCGCGGTGGATGGCCAGACCAGCGGGCCGTTCTCCAAGGCCAAGATGGGTCGTATGGCAACCGATGGTGAAATCACGCGTGATACCCACGTCTGGACCGCCGGTCAGGACGGTTGGAAGAAGGCAGGCGACGTGCAGGAACTGGCACAGCTGTTCACGATCCTGCCTCCGCCGCCTCCGGGCGCGTGATCTGACATTTGGTAACCTGATTTCGAGGTTCTGTCATGGCGAAAGACGAACACCGTTTCCCCTGCGACCAATGCGGGGCGGATTATCGGTTCAATCCCGGTGACGGAACGCTGACTTGCGATCATTGTGGCAACACCAGAACGATCGGTGCTGGCCCATGGGGTGGTGCAAGTCTGCGAGAGCTGGATTTCGACGCCGCCATCGCGGATCGCTTGCCTGACAGCGAGATTGAAGAAACCCGTGTTCTGACCTGTCCGAACTGCGCGGCTCAGGTTGAGTTTGATCCGAACACCCATGCTGCGGAGTGCCCGTTCTGTGCCACTCCGGTTGTGACCGATACAGGCGTTAGCCGCCATATCAAACCTCGAGGAGTGTTGCCCTTTGCACTGGATGAACGCTCGGCCCACAAGGCAATGGGGGATTGGCTGGGCCGACTGTGGTTTGCACCCAACGGGTTGAAGGAATACGCCCGAAAGGGACGCAAGATGCAGGGCATTTATGTCCCGTATTGGACCTTCGACGCTGATACCAAGTCGAGCTATCGTGGGGAACGCGGTGTGGTGTATTACGAAACTCGCACTGTGATGCGCGATGGAAAGCGCGTGCAGCAACAGGTCCCCAAAGTACGCTGGACTCCAAAATCCGGACGGGTTGCGCGGTTCTTTGACGATGTTCTGGTGTTGGCATCACAATCGCTGCCCAAATCCTATACCGATGCGCTGGAGCCATGGGACCTGCCTGCGCTTGAGCCATACCAGCCGGAATATCTGGCCGGTTTCCGCGCCGAGGCTTACACGGTCGAACTGCGAGAAGGTTATCAAGAGGCCCGCGCACATATGGCACGGGTGATCGAGCGTGACGTGCGGTTTGATATCGGAGGCGATCGTCAGCGCATTCACGCTGTCGACACCGAAGTGCGAGATGTCACATTCAAACACATCCTCTTGCCGGTTTGGATGGCGGCCTACAAATACCGCGGCCAGACCTATCGTTTTGTGGTCAATGGCCGGACTGGCCGCGTTCAGGGTGAGCGTCCCTGGTCCGCAATCAAGATTACGATCGCCGTGGTTCTGGGCCTTCTCGTTGCGGCCGGCGTCGGGTATCTGGTGGCAACTGGACAGCAATAACGCTGATAAGCAGAGCACGCTCATGGAACCTACTCCTCGGCATGCCTGAAAGGAGATGTTGAATTGCACCTTGACGCTCTGAACGCGCTCTTGGCCGATCGTTTTTCTTGCCGTGCCTTTCGCACGGACCTGGTGCCTCGCGAACAGATTGAACAGATCGTCGCCAGTGCTGCGCGTGTTCCAAGCTGGTGCAACGCGCAACCCTGGCAGGTCGTCATCACCAGCGGGGCCGAGACAGACCATTTTCGGGACGCGTTGCAACACGAAGCCTCGCACGTTGCGCCTGCTCCGGACCTACCCTTTCCAACCGGCTATTCCGGTGTTTATCAAGAACGCCGTCGCGCCTGTGGCTGGGCCCTCTACAAAGCGGTTGGTATCGCAAAAGGTGATCGCAGGACTTCGGCGCAACAGATGATGGAAAACTATGCTCTGTTCGGCGCCCCACATTGCGCCATACTGTCCAGCCCGGCTGAACTGGGCCCTTACGGCGCGATGGATTGTGGTGGCTTCGTGACCGCATTTTCACTGGCGGCGCAGGCCCTGGGTGTGGCTTGTATCCCGCAGGCAGCGGTAGCGGCCCATGGCGCATTTCTTCACCGTTACTTCGGGATATCAGAAGATCGCTTGATTCTGTGCGCGATTTCGTTCGGATATGCGGATATGGATCACCCGGCGAACGCGTTCAGAACGGAACGTGCCGCGCTGGATGAAGTGATCGATTGGCACGAATAGCAATAAAATACAGGACCTGCAGATGCGCGCCTTACTTCAAAGAATTTCCAGTGCCTCGGTCAAAGTCGATGGAACAGTCATCGGGCGATCGGGCCCCGGATTGATGATTCTGGTTTGTGCGATGCAGGGGGATGGAGAGACACAAGCTGATCAATTGGCTGAAAAGATCGCAAAGCTCCGTATCTTCAATGACGACGCGGGAAAGATGAACCGGTCGATATTGGACATTGAGGGCTCGGCCCTGGTGGTCAGCCAGTTCACCTTGGCAGCTGACACATCGCGTGGAAACAGGCCTGGGTTTTCCGGGGCCGCCCCGGCGGCTGAGGGCGAACACCTCTACGAGGCGTTTGTACACAACCTTTCATCGCGGGGCATTCCGGTTGAGACAGGTGCGTTCGGAGCTGACATGGCGGTAGAGTTGGTCAATGACGGACCAGTCACAATTTGGATGGAAAGCTGATGCAGAGTTCGCAAAAGGCACAGGACATTTGGCGCGCAGGTGTGGCGGCGGTTGATGGATATCGCGCAACGCTGGAGGCCACTCAGGCGATCGAAGCCCCAGATCAGATATTGGCCGTTGGAAAAGCCGCAGGGGCCATGGCCCGTGCCGCCGTCGAACGGTTTGGCCCAGTGCCCACTCTGGTGGTTACCAAGGATGGCCATGGCCACGACCTGCCTAAGCATATTGTGGTGATTGAAGCTGCACACCCGGTTCCTGATGCCCGCAGTCTGAAGGGTGGGCAGGCATTGCGCGAAACGGTTGAGGCGATGAAACCCGACAGCAAGCTGCTTCTGCTAGTTTCGGGAGGGGCTTCTTCGCTTGCCGAGGACCTCGTGCCCGGTACGACATTGGATGATCTTGAGGCCCTCAACCAAAGACTGCTGAGTGAAGGCCTCGACATCGGTGCAATGAACACGGAACGGCGCAAGCTGTCCCGGATCAAGGGTGGCGGTTTGTTGTCGGCATTCTCGGGGAAAAGTGTGACCGTTCTGGCGATCTCGGACGTCCCGGGTGATGATCTGGGCGTTATTGGCTCCGGTATCGGGTCATTGCCCGAAGAACCGGAGTTTTCTGCCCACACCGCGATAATCGCATCAAACGCACACGCGCGCGACGCCGCAGCATTTGCGGCCGAGAACTCAGGCATCAAGGTCCTCGGCAACGAAGAAGCGATGCACGATGACTATCTCTCGGTTGCAGCTAAATTAGGAGATCGGCTGCGGAATATGCCCAAGGGCGCCATGGTATTTGGCGGCGAACCAACCGTGGTCCTACCTGATGCGCCAGGGCGCGGTGGGCGCAATCAGGCCCTTGCTCTAGCACTCGCGCGCGAAATCGCAGGGCAATCTGATTTGACCGTCATCGTCGGAGGAACAGATGGCACCGACGGGCCAACAGATGCAGCAGGCGCCATCGTTACCGGCGACACTTGGTCTGATAAGGCGCAAGCGTATCTGGACAATGCAGATAGCGGCAGTTTCCTCGACAAGGCGGGGGCGCTGTTGGTCACGGGACCCACAGGAACAAACGTAATGGATCTGATTGTTGCAATAAAAAACTGATCCTAGACCCTGACTCCGCCCATCCGAAAAACCCACCAGATAGAATCACTTAAAGGCCGGAATGGCGTTTGATCTGTGGAACGAAAGTTCATGCAAAACTGACCAGGCAACTATCGGATAATTTGTTCAGGTCAGAGTAAGTAGTTAGGAATAAGGGGTTTTGGATTTCCAAAGGCTCATAACAAGATCATCTGGCGCGATCAAAGGCGGAACCTCCCCATTATTTCAAGAGATTTGCACTTGCCCGCTGCCCTGAATTGCACCTAAGTTGACTCATGCGTCAATAAAAAGCCCGCCAACGGGCTGAACATCCTATCAACTGGGAGAAATCTGGATGAACGAACAACTCACTCACATGTCAAAGCAGGTCACAGCTGGAAAGCTGACCCGCCGTGAATTCATGGGCAAAGCAGCGGCACTGGGTGTCTCGGCCGCAATGGCAAGCACTATGTTTGCCGATGCGGCACGTGCCGCTGGTCCGAAAAAGGGCGGCGATCTGAAATTCGGTTTGCAGGGTGGTGAATCAACCAACTCACTTGATCCGGCAACCTACGCAAGCTCAGTCCCGTTCCAGAACGGCAAGCAGTTCGGAGACCAACTGGTCGAAGTGGCGCCCGACGGAACCATCGAACCGCGCCTGGCTGAAAGCGTCGAAGGAAGTGCAGACGCGAAAGTATGGACGTTCAAGCTGCGTCAAGGGGTCGAGTTCCACAACGGCAAGACCATGACCAGCGAAGACGTGCTGAAAACTATGCAGCGCCACTCGAACGAAGATTCCAAATCAGGTGCCTTGGGCATCATGAAAGGCATCGAGTCGATGAAGGCCGATGGAGATAATTTCCAGGTCACACTGACCGAGCCGAACGCCGACCTGCCGTATCTAATGGCCGACTATCACCTCATCATTCAGCCCGATGGCGGCATGGATAATCCGGCGGCAGGTATCGGCACCGGCCCGTACAAACTAGAAGTGGACGAACCCGGCGTCCGTCACTTGTTCACCAAGAACGAAAACCACTGGAACAGCGATTTCGGCAATTTTGACAGCGTAGAAGTTGTTGTGATCAACGATGCGACGGCACGGACCGCTGCACTGCAGTCCGGACAGGTCCACGCCGTCAACCGCGTTGAACCCAAAGTTGCCGACCTGTTGGGCCGTGCGCCTAACCTGACGGTGCATTCAACCGCTGGTCGCGGTCACTATGTCTTCATCATGCATTGCGACACGGCTCCGTTTGATAACAATGAACTGCGCACCGCACTGAAGTACGCCATCAACCGCGCAGAATTGGTTGACAAAGTTCTGCGCGGCTATGGCTCGATCGGGAATGATATGCCGATCAATTCAGCCTATCCATTGTTTGATGAAACCATCGAACAGCGCGAGTTCAGCGTTGAAAAGGCTGCAGAGCACTATAAGAAATCTGGGCATGATGGCTCTCCGATTATTTTGCGCGTTGCCGATGGTGCGTTCCCAGGTGCTGTAGATGCTGCTGCTCTGTTCCAGCAGACTGCTGCACAGGCCGGAATTCCGCTTGAAATCAAGCGTGAGCCCAATGATGGCTACTGGTCCGAGGTTTGGAACGTTCAACCCTTCTGTGCGTCTTATTGGGGCGGCCGCCCGGTTCAGGACCAGATGTACTCGACTGCATATCTGTCGACCGCAGACTGGAATGACACGAGGTTTAAGGTTCAGGCGTTTGACGACTTATTGTTTGCAGCAAAGGCGGAACTCGACCCTGAGAAACGCAAAGCCATCTATAGCCAGATGGGTCAAATGGTACGCAACGAAGGCGGCCTGATCTGCCCGATGTTCAACGACTTTGTCGAAGGCGTCAGCAACCAGCTGGATGGATGGGAATCTGACCCGACGCAAGAGATGATGAACGGCAACATATCCCGCAAAATGTGGTTCGTCTAAAACGGGCTACGGATAATGCATCCCATCATCAAATTGGTTTCCCAGCGCCTGGCGCTGGGACTCCTTTTGCTGCTCGGCGCTTCGGCCCTGATTTTCGGCCTAACCGAAGCCCTACCCGGAGACGCCGCGCAAGCCGTCCTGGGGCAGTCCGCAACTCCAGAGGCCTTGGCAAACCTACGCGAAGAAATGGGCCTGAACCGCCCTGCCCTTACACGCTATTTCGAGTGGTTGGGCGGCATACTTCAGGGTGACCTGGGTCAATCCCTGACCAACAAACTTGATATCTCCGAGAGTATTGGAAAACGCCTTGGGAACACTCTGTTCCTGGCTTGCGTGGCAGCAATAGTTTCCGTACCGCTTGCAATCTTTCTGGGGCTGCTTGCCGTGCGGTTCCGCAATCGCTGGCCCGACAAACTGATTTCAGCCATCACCCTGACGACGGTTTCGATCCCCGAGTTTCTGATCGGTTATGTGGTGATCTACTATATCTCAGTGAAATTAGGATGGTTCTCGTCGCTTGCGATGATCAATGATTCTATGTCGTTTGGACAAAAGTTGAATGCAATCGCGCTACCTGCCTTTGTTCTGACGCTGGTCGTGCTGGCACAGATGATGCGCATGACGCGCGCGGCCATTCTGAACCTCATGCAATCGGCCTATATCGAAACCGCTGAATTGAAAGGCCTCAGCACATTTCAGGTTATTGCCCGCCATGCCTTTCCCAACGCGATTTCACCGATCGTGAACGTCGTCATGCTGAACCTGGCCTATCTGGTCGTGGGTGTTGTCGTGGTCGAGGTTGTGTTCGTCTATCCAGGTATGGGGCAATACCTTGTGGATGCCGTGACCAAACGTGATGTGCCGGTTGTTCTGGCCTGCGGCGTGGTGTTTGCGGCCGTTTATATCGGTCTGAACATGGTTGCAGATATCGTGTCGATCCTTGCCAACCCAAGACTGAGGCATCCGAAATGATAAAGAACATTCCTCTTTCGGCTCTGATTGGCCTTATCTTCACCTTCGCCTATTTCTTTGTGGCGATCGCCGCCCCGTTGATTGCACCCTATGGAATGGCAGAAGTCGTCGGCGACGTCTGGGAGCCGAGCAGCCCCGAACATCTGCTAGGCACTGACAATATCGGTCGCGATCTGCTGACCCGCATGATCTATGGCGGGCGCACGACAATCTTCATCGCGGCAGCGGCGACGCTGCTCAGCTTTCTGACCGGTACGTCGCTGGGCTTGCTGGCTGCTGTACTGGGCGGATGGGCTGATCAGGCGCTCAGCCGTACGGTGGATCTGATCATGTCAATCCCGACTCTGATCCTGGCACTGGTCATTCTGGCCATCGTTCCGGTGACCGTCCCGATCCTGATCCTTGTTATGGGCTTACTGGATGCCACTCGCCCGTATCGTCTATCGCGATCCGTAGCGGTGGACATCAACGTGATGGACTATGTTGAAGCCGCCAAGCTGCGCGGCGAAGGGCGCGCCTGGATCATCTTCCGGGAAATCCTGCCCAATGCGCTGTCGCCACTTGTGGCCGAATTCGGGCTACGGTTCATCTTCATGGTTCTGTTCATCTCGACCCTGTCGTTCCTGGGACTGGGCGTCCAGCCACCGCTGGCTGACTGGGGCGGTATCGTGAAAGAAAACAAGGATGGCATCGTCTATGGCATCGGCGCAGCGCTTTATCCCGCTGTGGCCATTGCGACGCTGGCAATCTCGGTCAACCTGGTGGCTGACTGGGTCCTGAATCGTACCACATCGCTGAAAGGAGGCCGGGGATGAGTGATGTCCTTCTCAAGGTCCGCGACCTCAAAATCGGCGCGACCGTCTATCCGCCGGGTGAAAAGCCCCATGACATCGAGATCGTGCACGGGGTCAGCTTTGACCTCGCGCCAGGCAAGGTGCTGGGTCTGATCGGCGAATCCGGGGCTGGCAAATCTACCATCGGTCTGGCCTCAATGGCCTATGGCCGTGGCGGTGTGAAAATCACCGGGGGCGAGGTTTGGGTAAACGGGCGTGATATCCTCAAGACATCTCATGGGGATATCCGCAAACTGCGCGGTGGTGAGGTAACATATGTTTCCCAATCCGCCGCCGCATCGTTCAACCCCGCAAAGAAGATCATGGATCAAGTGGTCGAGGCCGCAGTTGAGCAGAAGAAGTTTTCGCGCAAAGAGGCTGAAGCCCGCGCGCGTGAGCTTTTTGCCAAGCTGGGTCTGCCCGACCCTGACAATATCGGTGATCGTTACCCGCATCAGGTTTCGGGCGGACAGCTGCAGCGCTGCATGACGGCGCTGGCGCTTTGCCCCGAGCCTGATCTGGTGGTTTTTGACGAACCTACCACGGCACTGGACGTGACTACCCAAATCGATGTGCTGATGGCCATCAAAGACGCCATTCGCGACTCGGGCGTTGCCGCCTTGTATATCACCCATGATCTGGCAGTTGTGGCCCAGGTCAGTGATGACATCATGGTGCTGCGGATGGGCGATACGGTCGAATACGGAAATACCGACCAGATCATCAACCGCCCGCAAGAAGAGTACACACAGGCGCTGGTTTCGGTCCGCTCAATCGAGCACGAAGAGAAAAAACCAACTCCTGAACCCGTGCTGAGCGTCGATGGTATCACCGCGCGCTACAAAGGCTTGAATTTCGACGTGCTGCATAATGTCAACGTCGAGCTTCATCCGGGCCAGACACTGGCGGTTGTGGGTGAATCCGGGTCGGGTAAGTCTACGCTGGCACGGGTCATCACCGGGCTTCTTCCACCCCGTGATGGTGAGATTACCTTTGCGGGCCGCAAGCTCAGCTCTGATCTGAAAGGCCGCACGCGTGAAGACCTGCGTGAGCTGCAAATGATCTACCAGATGGCCGACGTGGCAATGAACCCGCGTCAGACCGTCGGTACGATTATCGGCCGCCCACTCGAGTTCTACTTCAACATGCGCGGCGCCGAGAAACGCAAGCGGATCGTCGAGTTGCTGGATGAGATCGAACTGGGCGAGAAGTTCATCGATCGTTATCCGGCGGAACTGTCGGGTGGTCAAAAACAGCGTGTCTGTATCGCGCGATCACTGGCGGCCAAGCCAAAGATGATCATCTGTGATGAGGTCACCTCGGCGCTCGACCCGCTGGTCGCGGACGGTATCCTCAAGCTGCTGCTGGATCTGCAAAAGATCGAGGATGTGGCATACCTGTTCATCACCCACGATCTGGCGACAGTCCGTGCGATCAGCGATAGTATCGCGGTGATGTACCAGGGTCGGGTGGTTCGCTACGGTCCCAAGAGCCAGGTGCTAAGCCCTCCGTTCGACGACTATACAGACTTGCTGCTTAGCTCGGTGCCTGAGATGCATCTTGGCTGGCTGGAAGAGGTTGTCGCCCACCGCAAAATGGAGAGCGCGGGGAACTGATCCGCGCCCTTCTCATAGAAACACCGAAGACCATTCAAATTCCCGGCGCTGTGAACACAAGCAGACGTCGGGATTTTGCTATTTGGGGCGCAAATGCGCAGCCATAGCCGGACGAATCTCATAGGTTCGCCGGAACGAATACTCAGAAACAAGGGCCGGAACATGGACCGCAAACTGCTTTTGATCATCCTCGACGGCGTCCCCTGGCGCAACTTTCGTCGACTGTTTGGCAATCTTGAAGGGTGGGTCGACAGCGGTGCTGCCCGGGTTTGGAAACTCCGCTCTGTGCTGCCCTCGACCTCTGCCAGCTGCTACGCCTCCATCCACACCGGGGTCACACCGCAAGAGCATGGCTGTACAGGCAACGGCAACGTCTTCCGACTAAGCCACAAGGACGTGTTCAGTCAGGTGCGTGAGGCAGGCGGTGTAACCGGCGCGGTCACCCACAGCTATTGGTCTCAATTCTTCAATCGCCACCCGTTCGACTACGTCCGCGATGTTGAATATGACGAGCCCGACAACCTGACAATCAACCATGGTCGCTTTCATTCAATGACGGGATATGGCAACGCCAACCAGATGACGCCAAGCGATGTCGATCTGTTTGCCTCGCTCACCAACCTGTGTCTGCGCTTCGGACTGGATTATGGCATCCTGCACACTTGCACACTGGACAGCATGGGGCATCGTTTCTTCCACGATTGCGCCGAGATGGACCATGCCTGTTTCGTCATGGACGAAATGCTGGCCCCATTCATTCCGCGTTGGCAGCAGTTGGGTTATGACGTCATCGTGACGGCTGATCATGGTCAGGACGAACGCGGCCATCACGGTGGTCGCAGCCCGTTGCAGCAGGAAACGGCGCTTTACTATTTTGGTGAGGCCAAAGGCCCTGAACCGGATACCGTGATCGACCAGCTTCAGCTAGCCCCAACCATACTTAAGCGTATGGGTGCGCCGGTGGCGGACACGATGAAAGCCAAGCCGTTCCTGACCTGACGCGGTTCAGTCGTAGGACCAAATCCCCTGCCCCAATGCCTCAATGGCCACGGAAATGCGTTCAAAGCTGTCCGCTGCGCGCCCGACAGATGTTCTGGCGCGTAGGTACCCATGGACCAAACCTGCCTCGTTGATGCATTGGGCTTGCCCACCTGCGGCTGTGATCCGGTCGCAATAAGCTTTCCCGTCATCGCGCAGCGGATCGCAATCGGCGGTCACCACCACCGTCGGCGGTAGCCCCGAGAAATCGACGTCATGCAACGGTGCAAAGGTAGGATCGTTCTGGGGCGTGGTCCCTTGATACCGAACAGTCTCATAAAACCGGATATCGTCCAATGTCAGCAGCGGGGCATTGGCATGTTCGATATACGACCCCTGCGACATATCTCCGCCTAAGCCGGGATATATGAGGACCTGCCCCAGCACATTTTCCAACCGCCCCCGACCATGGTGCGAAACGGCTGCTGCCAGATTGCCACCCGCGCTGTCACCGGCCAGCACGATCGGTTCGCCGTATTCCTGAACCACCCAGTTCGTGGCGGTCCAGCTATCCTGAAACTGCGCCGGGTGCACATGCTCAGGGCACAACCGATAGTCGACCGAAACGATCCGATAGCCCGTCTGGGCGCAGAGTTCAGCACAAACATCATCGTGGCTATCCAAGCCCCCGACGACGAACCCACCACCATGTATGTAGACGACAGTCCGGGTGGGGTCACCGGCACTATAGATGCGAACAGGTACGCCATCGGCGGACCTGTCGCGCACCTCGATGCCAGGTGGGCGCGGCTGGCGGAAGTCCTGACACATCGCGTCATAGACCCGGCGTTGGTCAGCAATGGACATCTCTACTGTATCATCCGGATAGCTCTCGGCTGTGCGCCGGATGAAACCCCAGGTCTCCTCGTCGATCAGACGTTCATAGTCCATTGTTCCTCCGAATTATTCAGACCACTCCCATGGCCGGGTAAACGAACCCAACACTTTTGAGACATCGTCTTCGGAAGACCCATTCGCGTCAAGCTGCGCGACAAGACCCCTCTTCTTGTCGTCGATTACCGAAACGACACGCGCTTCAATGCCTGCGGCGTCCAAAGCACCGTTGTAGATGCGAGTGATGGCCTGCTTGCGCAGTTCGGGTTTGAAAACCTTGCCAACGGCGGTTTTCGGCAATTCATCCAGAATGGTCATATGCTTGGGCTGTGCCGCACGTTCATGGACGTGAACCTTGCAATAGTCCATCAGCTCCTGTTCAGTGACCGAGGCCCCCTCGACCAGTTCAACAAAGGCGCAAGGCACCTCACCCGAATGCGCATCAGGCTGACCGATAGCCCCTGCAAAGGCGACCGCGTCATGGCCCAGCAAAGCCTCTTCGATTTCAGCAGGGTCGATATTGTGTCCGCCCCGAATGATCAGATCCTTCGCGCGACCGGTGATCCACAGATAACCGTCTTCATCAAACCGTCCCAGATCGCCTGTGCGCAGGTATTTATCAAAATGATAGAGGTTCGTATTCTTGTCGGTCTCGGTATAAGTATTGCCCGCGTATACGCCGGGGTTCGAGATGCAAATTTCACCGATCTGATCTACGCCGCACTCGGTTGGTCCATCCGGCCCGTCCTGCAGGATTTTGACGTCCGTATAGGGGAACGGGATGCCGATCGAGCCGATCTTCTTTTCCCCATCCACGGGGTTGCATGACACCAGACAAGTGGCCTCGGTCAGGCCGTAGCCCTCGACGATAGTAACGCCAGTCGCTTCTTCAAACCGACGGAACAGTTCGACCGGCAGCGGAGCTGATCCCGAAAACGCCGTTTTCACGCTGGATATATCCGCATCCACAGGTCGCTGCATTTTGGCTGAAATCGCTGTTGGCACTGTAATGATGAACGAAACCTTCCAGCGTTCGATCAGTTTCCAGAAATTGTCGAATACGCCATCGCCGCGATACCCGGCAGGCGTCGGGAATACCACATGTGCACCAGACGACACCGCCGCCATCACGATGACATGCACCGCAAAGACATGGAACATCGGCAGTGGGCACATGATGACGTCGTTCTCGTCAAAGAGCAGCGTGTTGCCCAACCAGCCATTGTAGATAAGGCCCGAGTATTTGTGCTGCGCCACTTTCGGCATGCCCGTGGTGCCGCCCGTGTGGAAGTAGCACGCCACCCGATCTTCCTGGCTATCCTCAAAGTTCAGCGTTTTAGGCTGCTTGTTCAGCTCATCAAGGAAGTTCTTGTAGTCCGCATGGGCCAGCTTTTCTTTATCACCCATCTTTGGGCGCAAGAACGGTACAAGCCAGGATTTGGGCGGCGTCAGATAGCGATTCAGGTCGATCTCAAGGATCGTGTTGACGCCTGGAGCGTGGCGTACTGCCTCTTCAACCTTTTGGGCTACATCGGTTTTGGGGAAGGACTTCAGCGTGACCACGACCTTGGCCTTGGTCTCACGCAGGATCGCCGCGATCTGCTCCGGCTCCAGCAATGGGTTGATCGGGTTAACGATCCCAGCTACCGCACCGCCCATCATGGTGACCAGCGTCTCGTTGCAATTGGGCAGCACATAAGCCACCACGTCGTTTTCTCCGATGCCAAGGGAACGGAACAGATTGGCCGCTTGGTTGACCTTGCCCAGCAGTTCGGACCATGTCAGCGTCTCAGCCTTGTCACTCGGTCCAGACAACAACTGAAAGCTGATCGCTTTGTGGTTCGGGAACTTGCCCGCCGTCCGCGACAACAGCTGGTGGAAAGTGACGGGTACGTCCCGGTCCTCCCACGTCATCTCCTGCTCGATGCGTGCCTTGTCTTCCAATCCCACAAAGGCCATGTGGCTCCTCCCCTGATCTGTCTCCCGTGTCGCGCACAGGCTTGTTTGTCACCTCCAAGATGGAAGCAAAACACACCATGCGCAAGCAAGGGCTTAGCGATCAGGTCCGGGAATATGTAGAATGACGCTACGGCGAAACGAGATGTGCCGGAGCGTCACTTTATTCTGCAGCCACCCCGTCGGTGAACTGCAAGCGTGCGAGGCGGGCATACAAACCGTCCTGCGCCACCAGATCGTTATGGGTACCCTGCGCCACAATGCGCCCGGCTTCCAGCACGACAATCCGGTCTGCCTTCTTAACGGTCGCCAGACGGTGCGCCACGATCAGAGTGGTGCGCCCTGCCCTCATGTTATCAACCGCACCCTGCACTGCACGTTCGCTTTCTGCGTCCAAAGCCGAGGTCGCCTCGTCCAGCAGCAGCACCGGTGCGTCGCGCAGGATGGCACGTGCGATGGCGATACGTTGCTTCTGACCACCCGACAGCATTACGCCCCGTTCGCCCACAAAGCTGTCATACCCTTCGGGCAAAGCCGAGATGAACTCATGCGCGGCGGCGGCTCGGGCGGCGGACTCGACTTCGGCATCTGAGGCGTCCAGACGGCCAAAGCGGATATTCTCGCGCGCCGAAGCGGCAAAGATCACGGGGTCTTGCGGGACCAGCGCGATGTGCTGACGGAAGTCGTCACGGTTCAACTCGCGCAGGTCGAGCCCATCAAGACTGACCTGTCCCGCATCGGGATCATAGAATCGCTGAATCATCTGGATGACTGTTGTCTTGCCCGCACCAGACGGGCCAACAAAGGCCACTGTCTCCCCAGGTTTAATCTGCAGTGACAAATGATCCAGCGCGACAACGTCCGGGCGCGCGGGATAGTGGAATGTCACATCGTCGAAACGTATCTCTCCGCGTACGGGCACAGGCAATGCCTTGGCCTGCGACGGATCGTTGACTGTATCTTCAGCGTTCAGAAGCTCGACCAAACGCTCGGTCGCACCTGCAGCGCGCTGCAACTCGCTCCAGATTTCGGACAACGCGGCGACTGAACCCGCCATGATGATCGAATAGATCACAAACTGGATCAGCACGCCCTCGGTCATAACCCCGTTACGCACATCATTCGCACCCATCCACAGCACGCCAACGATGCCCGAGAAGACGAGAAAGATCACAATGACGGTCAGAATCGCACGGGTCTGGATCCGACGCAGAGAAACTTCGTACGAAGTTTCTGTCATCTCTCCGAACTGCGTCCTGCTGGCGTCCTCATGAGTAAAAGCCTGCACGGTTTGCACCGCACCCAACGCCTCGCCGGCATTTCCAGAGGACGCCGCAATCCAGTCCTGATTTTCCCGGCTGATCACCCGTAACCTGCGGCCCAGTACCAATATTGGCACAACCACCAGCGGAATCAGCAGCAACACCATCCCAGTCAGCTTAGCCGATGTCAGCAGCATCAGCACCAGTCCACCGACGAACATCAGAAGGTTGCGGAGCGCGATGGACACAGACGACCCCAGCACCGATTGGATCAGCGTTGTGTCGGTGGTGATCCGGCTCAGAACTTCGCCGGTCATGATGCGCTCGTAAAACTCGGGGCTCATCCCGATCACGCGGTCAAAAACCGCCTTTCGGATATCGGCCACCACACGTTCACCCAACCGGGTCACCAAAGCATAGCGAATACCCGTACCCACGGCGAGAATCCCGGCGATACCGAGGGCGGCCAGAAAGTACCATTCAAGCAAATCACCATCTTCGATGCGGAAATTGTCGACCACACGCCGCACAGCCAAGGGCAATGTCAGCGTCATGCTGGCCGTCAGGATCAACGCCAGTGTCGCACCGATCATCAGCAGTCGATAGGGCTTCATAAACGGCCACAATGACCGCAGCACGCCAATTTTTTTAGACCTAGCCCGTTCATCGTAGGCGCCGGGCGCTTGTGCATTTGCTGGATTGGCGGAGCGTGTTCTTGCCATATCTGGCCCTTGTATTCTGGTCGCAGCCCTTATCAGGCGTCAATCAACGTTTCATGGCGGCGTGGGACAATGGGGTCAAGCTTTGGGCGCAATTCGGGGCACGATCCGGGCCTTTTGACGCATTCGACCGGAATGTTAGAGATGGAGGGGCTGAGTTGGAGCGGGTAGACGGAATCGAACCGACATAGCCTGCTTGGAAGGCAGGGGCTTTACCATTAAGCTATACCCGCTCAGTGCTTGCGCTGATTATTTTATGTACCAACCATCGTCAAGCGCGAAGTTGTGTTTTCAGCCTCAGATACGGCGCACGACATCAATGACACGATCTTCAAGAAATTTTCAGATGGGCGGCAAAAAGGGAAGTCGTAGCAATTCAATGGTCGTTAATTAGCGATGGAAAACAGATCTGGGTCACCACCAAACGCAAGGGAAGTAACTTGATTCCGGCATCTAACTCACACTGGAGAAAAACACTATGTATGCTTATCCCAGCCTTAGTGTTCACTTGCCTGATCGTGTTGACACTCTCGCAGCAGTCGCCCGTATGGATGCCTTTGGATGATGCCTATATAACAATCGGAAACGTGGATCTGTTTCTTTCGGGGCGCTCAGATCTTTACGGCAATGATGGTCCGACCGGCGCAAGTAGCTTGGTTCATTTTCTCGTGCTGGCCTTTTTATCGCAATTCACCACTACACCAGAGGCCAGCTTGGCCTTGAGCGTTCTAAGCGCCGGCGCATATATGATTGGGTTATGGTTGTTACTGTGTTCCGTGTCAGGCTCTCGGATCGTTGCAGCATCTGGGTCGATTGCGGGTCTCTTATTAGGATTCGCGTGGCTCCACCTTATGAATGGCCTAGAGACTGGTATGGCAATGGCAGCCATCACTTGGGCCTTTTTTCTACGCCAAACCAATCGCCACGTCGCGCTATCGATATTGATTGGCATAATGCCTTTTATCAGACCGGAGTTTTACGTTCTTTCTGCTCTCTTGTTCATTTCTATCATCGTCGTGAAGCCGATCAACTACGCGTACTGCGTCAAGATTTTTTTCATTTCCGCATCCGCCTACATAATCTTGGCACTTGTGAGCGTTCTGATTCTAGGCAGTGTTTGGCCTGATACCGCCGGCGCGAAAGAGGCTTTTTTTGCAGAGAAAGGTGAAGTTTTCTCTAGTCGACTGATGGTCGCTCTGCGCGCCGTGGTCGAGACCAATCTGCTTGTGGTTTTCTCGGGCTTGGTCTTCGCACCATTCCTTAGGGGAGGCTGGGTTGCCTTAGCTTTTTTCGGAATTTTTGTGCTCTCATCAGCTCTGAAACTACCGGGTGCTCTGTATCACAACGATTTCCGCTACCTGTATCCGTTGCTACCAATTGCAATTGCATCTTGGACAGCGGTCCTGACGGCGCGTCAAGTTTCTTCGGCCCCGGTCTTTGTGATCGGTGCCCTCCTGTCGGTATACGCTTTTGCGACAAGCAGTTGGCCAGTCTACACCATACAATGGAAATCGGGTAGCGAAGAGCGTCTTATTACAGCGGAATGGATGACTGAGAATTTACCGTCGAATTCTGTAGTAGGTGTTCACGACGCAGGCTTTATACCCTGGAAGATCGCCTCAACAGTCTCGAATCAAAACATTCGGTTCGTTGATCTTGTCGGCTTGAAGTCGCCTTCCGCGATCAAATTTCACGAGGAATTCACTGCCCCCTCGAATGGTAAAGAACGATGGCGAGCATTTGATGTGTTGGGGCGGGAACGTAAGATTGATTACATCATTGTTCTGGATCGACCGTTTTGGCGTCGTATCGAAGACAGTTTCAAGACTGCGGGCTGGGATATCAACCTTATTTTCGCCAACGAGGGCGGATATCAAGTGTTCTCAGCCAACCCAAATTGAGCGGAGCAATTGAAAACTGCCTGTTTTGAACTGATGTTTTCGAAATGGAGAATAACTCAACCTGTGGTTTGAAAACAAACTGTCATGTTACGTGAATATACGCTGTTCACCAAAACCCTATTCAGACAGCCAGGAGCTATCCATGACAGACGTCGATCTTACCACCCTTTCCGCCGACGATTGGGATGAGTTGCACTTCCCCCGCCCGGATGAACACGACTTCGACCGCGTGGTTGAAAGCGCTATCTCGCGACGGGGTTTCCTGTCAGGAGTTGTAGCTCTTGGGTCGGGCGCTGCGGCGATGGGCGCTGGTTTGTTGGGCTCAACTTCAGCACAGGCGGTCGATGCGCAACGCTTTGCCTTCACGCCGATTCCCGCCCAGACCGATGGGACAGTCCACGTGCCGGAAGGTTATGAGTGGAAGATGCTAATGCGCTGGGGCGATCCGCTGTTTTCCGAGGCCGATGGATACGATTTGACCGATGGCGGTAAGGTTGAAAACTCCGACAAGGTTTTTGGCGAGAATACGGATGGGATGGAGACATTCTCGTTCCGGGGTCACGAGCTGATTGCGATCAACCACGAGTACCCGAACCGCAAGATCAACCTGCCTGCCGCGCAGGAAGGTGTTCCAACCAGTGCCGATGACGTTCTAAAGTTGCAAAACATCCAGGGCGTGACCGTAATGGAGATCAAGGAAGGCCCTGCGGGCTGGGCGGTCGTTAAGGACAGCCCCTTCAACCGCCGGATCCACCACAACACTCCAATGAAGATCGTCGGCCCCGCCGCTGGTCATGACCTACTGAAGACCGAGGCCGATCCGACAGGAACCGCGTCGCTGGGCACCATGAACAACTGTGGTTCCGGCAAGACACCGTGGGGCACCTACCTGACCTGCGAAGAAAATTTCAACGGCTACTTTGGTTCCTCTGACGAGAATGCCAGCTACGATCAGAAGGTCGCGGACGGCATGAAACGCTATGGCATCAAGGCCGAAAGCTGGAACGGTTACGAGCTGTTCGATCCGCGTTTTGACACCTCGAAAAACCCCAACGAGCCGCACCGCGCAGGCTGGATCGTGGAAATCGACCCGACGAATCCCGACAGCACTCCGGTCAAACACACAGGCCTGGGCCGTTTCAAGCATGAAAATGCCGAGGTCACGCTGGCTGCAGACGGTCGCGTGGTGGTCTATATGGGCGACGATGAACGTGGCGAGTATCTGTACAGGTTTGTCTCGAACGCGGCCTATGCGCCCGGTGTCGATACTCAGAGCCTGCTGAATGATGGCACGTTATATGTCGCCAAGTTCAATGACGACATGAGCGGTGAATGGTTGCCGCTGACGCCAGAAACGACCGGTATGGACGCGGCCGAAATTCTGATCTTCACCCGTATGGCGGCATCGGCTGCGGGTGGCACCACCATGGACCGTCCGGAATGGGTGGCCTCAAGCCCTGTCGCGATTGAGGCCTATTGCTGCCTGACCAACAACAAGAACCGGGGTGTTAAGCCAAATGCTGGGGGTGATGACACTGCAGTCAACGGCCCTAACCCGCGCGAGGCCAACAAATACGGCCAGATCGTGCGCTGGCGTCCAGCGGATGAAGATCACGCGGCCACTGGCTTTGATTGGGATCTCTATGTCATGGCCGGAAACCCAACTGTTCATTCGGATAACCGTGGCGGATCGGCAAATGTGAACGAAGGCAACCTGTTCAACTCACCCGACGGCATGGCCATCGATTCGACTGGTCTGGTCTGGATTCAGACAGACGGGAATGATGACAACGAGGAAGAATTCGCAGGAAACGGCAATAACCAGATGCTAGTTGGCGATCCCGTGACCGGGGAGATTGTGCGCTTCATGACCGGCCCGAATGGCTGTGAAGTCACCGGTCTGGCCTGGTCGACCGACCTGCGCACCATGTTTGTTGGCATCCAGCATCCGGGCAGCAATTGGCCCGATGGCGGTACGCCGCGTTCGTCGGTGATTGCGATCAAACGCACCGACAACGGGCTGGTCGGCTAATCAAGCCCTTGCATCAAAAGCGCTCCTGAACTTCGGTTCCGGGGCGCTTTTTCGTCTCAATTCAAATATCCTCACCCGGTGGATCAAGCAGCCCGCCCGGCGCAAGCAAGGCACGCTCTGAAAGCCACGGGTTCAGTTCGAGTGCATGGTTCAGCGCCGTTCGCGCTTCGTCCAGCCGCTTGAGACCCAACAGCGATAATGCCCGCCCGCTAAGCGCCGCTACATGGTTCGGGGACAGCTCAATGGCCCGATCCAGATCGATCAGGGCCGCACCGTAATCCTGCTGCAAATAGTTGACGAATGCCCGTTGATTGTACCCCTCGGCATAATCCGGGCAATAAGCGACCAGAGCGTCAAACTCGGCCAGCGCACCGGTCAAATCCCAAGACTCGCGCAGAGACATCCCGCGATCCAACAGGGTTTGAGATCGGGCGTCCGGCGCATCGGTCCAGAGTTGCCACATCCGTCCCGAAATGCCCCGCGCCTCGCGCTCAGACGACGCGGTTTGGGCTTGCGTAATCAGGGCGTCGACGCCAGAGATATGATCCGGCGCAACCGGGCAATCTGCAGAAGCCTGAGCGGCAGAACCAGCGAGTATGGCAACGATAAGTACGTTTTTCATCCTCTCTAACCTGATCCATCAGTCGTTTAGGTCAACTGCTTTATAGCGGAGCCAGCAACCCGGTTTCTTTCACCGCCTCCATCGCAACGAAGGTGGAGGTGTTGGCAACATGCGGCAGGGATGAGATTTTCTCGGCTAGCACCGTGCGGTATTCCGTCATCGATCGGGTGCGGATTTTAAGCAGATAATCAAAGTTGGACGCGATCATATGAGCCTGTTCAATCTCAGCAACTCTGCGCACCGCTGCATTGAACTCGGCCAGTGCCTTTTCACGAGTATCTGTGAGACGCACCTCGACAAAGGCCACATGGTCAAGGCCCAGACGGATCGGGTCCAACATGGCGCGATAGCCTGTGATGATCCCGTCAGCCTCAAGCCGCTTGAGCCGCGCCTGTGTCGGCGATTTTGACAAGCCGATCCTGCGCGCAAGGTCCGTCACTGAGATGCGGCCATCTTCAGCTAATGCCGTAAGGATCGCACGGTCAAAGCGATCAAGGCTGGACAAGTCGTTTTGCATAATCAGGCTCCTATATTTCAGTCAATTCGACCAGAATTCGAGGAAATTCGGTCCATTCTCCTGACTATAGGCGGTTATATTAGGCAAAAGCCCCGGAGTACACATGTCACACAGCCTACGCACCAAAATCGACACTCAGACTTATGCCGACCAGTCCACTGTACTGGACGCGCTGATCTCTCAGGCCAAGCTGTCAGAGGCCGACCGAACGGCCATTTGTGAGGCTGCAGCACAGCTGGTGCGCGACATCCGCTCAAGCACGTCGCCTGGCATGATGGAAGTGTTTCTGGCTGAATACGGCCTGTCCACAGATGAAGGCGTTGCGCTTATGTGTTTGGCCGAGGCGCTGTTGCGTGTACCAGATGCGGATACCATTGACGCACTGATCGAAGACAAGATCGCCCCGTCAGACTGGGGAAAACACCTGGGACAATCATCCTCGTCACTGGTGAACGCGTCGACATGGGCGTTGATGCTAACAGGCCGGGTCCTGGACGAAGACAAATCCTCGCCCGTCGGTGCGCTGCGCGGGGCCATCAAGCGGCTGGGTGAACCAGTGATCCGCACCGCCGTTGGTCGTGCGATGAAAGAAATGGGGCGTCAGTTCGTTTTGGGCGAAACCATTCAATCCGCCATGAAGCGCGCCAAAGGCATGGAAGATAAGGGCTATACCTACTCGTACGACATGCTGGGCGAGGCGGCACGGACCGAGGCCGATGCTGCCCGCTATCACCTGTCTTACTCGCGCGCGATCGCCGCTATTGCCGAGGCTTGCACCCATAAAGACATTCGCGAGAATCCGGGCATCTCGGTCAAGCTGTCGGCCCTGCACCCCCGTTATGAGCTGGCACAGGAACAACGGGTGATGGACGAACTGGTGCCCCGGCTGCGCGCGCTGGCTTTGCTGGCCAAGGCAGCGGGCATGGGGCTGAACGTTGACGCGGAAGAGGCCGATCGCCTGTCGCTCTCGCTGCAGGTGATCGAAGAAGTTATGGCAGAGCCTGCACTGGCCGGTTGGGACGGGTTTGGCATCGTCGTGCAAGCCTACGGCCCACGCGCCGGGTTGGTGCTGGATACGCTCTATGACATGGCCCAGCAACACGACCGCAAGCTGATGGTGCGGCTGGTAAAGGGAGCTTATTGGGATACCGAGATCAAGCGCGCGCAAGTCGAGGGCGTCGATGGTTTTCCGGTCTTCACCGATAAGGCGGCGACGGATGTGTCCTATATCGCCAACGCCCGCAAGCTGCTGGGAATGACCGACCGTATCTATCCGCAATTTGCCACGCATAACGCCCATACGGTCAGCGCCATCCTACATATGTCGGACGGCCAGCCATTCGAATTCCAGCGCCTGCACGGGATGGGTGAGACCCTGCATCAGATCGTGCGCGACAAGCGGACCTCGCGCTGCCGTATCTATGCTCCGGTCGGTGCGCATCGGGATCTGTTGGCCTATCTGGTGCGTCGCCTTCTGGAAAACGGGGCAAATTCCTCGTTCGTCAATCAGATCGTTGATGAGGAAGTCGCCCCAGAAACCGTTGCCGCAGATCCGTTCGTGGCCGTTCAAACACCTGGCAAACCGCTGCCAACCGGGCCTGAGTTGTTCGCACCGGAACGCCCAAACTCGAAAGGCTTTGATCTGCACCATACGCCGACGCTGGACCAGATTGACATCGCACGCGACGCCTTCCGCGCCCATCATTGGTACGCCCGCCCCTTATTGTCGGATGATGCACAGCCTTTGGCAGACACTCCCGTGATCAATCCTGCGCAACCGCAGGATCGCCCCGGTTCGGTTGCTGCGGCCAGCCCCGAAGACGTGGAACTGGCGTTGGCCAGCGCTTGCCCATGGCAGGCCTCAGCCGAGAAGCGCGCTGACATTCTAAATAAAGCAGCCGATCTCTACGAAGCGCATTTTGGAGAGCTGTTTGCCCTGCTCGCCCGCGAAGCCGGAAAATCCGTGCCCGATGCGGTAGCCGAGCTGCGCGAAGCGGTTGATTTCCTGCGCTACTACGCCGCCAATATTCCTGCCGCCAAACCCGCCGGAATATTCACCTGCATCAGCCCGTGGAACTTCCCTCTGGCGATCTTCACCGGGCAGATATCGGCTGCGTTGGCCACCGGCGACGCTGTGCTGGCAGCCCCTGCCCCGCAAACGCCACTGATCGCCCATCGCGCAGTTCAGCTGATGCACGAAGCAGGTGTTCCACGCGATACGCTGCAACTGCTTCCGGGTGGGCCGAAAGTGGGCGCGGCGTTGACGTCGGATGAACGCGTCTCGGGCGTGGCCTTTACCGGGTCGACCGCTACCGCGCATAAAATCCGATCTGCCATGGCACAGCATATGCGTCCGGGCACGCCATTGATCGCCGAGACCGGCGGCCTGAATGCGATGATCGTAGATAGCACCGCGTTGCCGGAACAAGCTGTGCAATCGATCATCGAAAGCGCGTTCCAATCGGCAGGCCAGCGATGCTCGGCCCTGCGCTGCCTCTATCTGCAAGAGGATATTGCCGATGACGTTCTGACCATGCTGCAAGGGGCGATGGACGCTTTGCAGGTGGATGATCCCTGGCTGATCTCGACCGATTGTGGTCCGGTCATTGACGCGCAAGCCCGGCAAACCATCGCGGACCACGTGGCTCGCGCTCGTGCCGAAGGACGGGTGCTGAAAGAGATGACAACGCCTCCCGAGGGTACATTCATCGCACCGGCACTGATCGAAATACCCGGCATCTCGGCGCTAGAGCGCGAGGTGTTCGGCCCGGTGCTGCACGTCGCCCGGTTCAAGGCACAAGAGATCGACAAGGTCATCGCGGATATCAATGCCACGGGCTACGGCCTGACCTTCGGCCTGCACACGCGTATCGACGACCGGGTGCAGCATGTGACCGAGGCGATCCATGCCGGTAATATCTACGTCAACCGCAACCAGATCGGCGCGATCGTCGGCTCGCAACCCTTCGGCGGCGAAGGTCTGTCCGGCACCGGCCCCAAGGCGGGCGGCCCGAACTATATGGCACGGTTCTGCGCCCCGGATAGGCAGAATGCGTCGGGACGCTGGGACAGTTCGGCCGAACCAGGTGCGCCTGAAGGGCAACCTGCAACGCCCAGCACCCAATCGCTGCCCGGTCCCACCGGCGAATCTAACCGCCTGACCGAATATGCCCGTGCCCCGCTTTTGTGCATGGGTCCGGGGGCCGAGGCCGCCAAAGCTCAGGCGGATGCGGTCAAATCGTTGGGTGGTACAGCGATCCGTATGACGGGCATGCTGGATCTGCACCGGCTTGAAAACCTGACCGGTTTCTCGGGTGTTCTGTGGTGGGGCGACGACGACACTGCCCGCCAGATCGAGCAGCATTTGGCCCGGCGCGATGGCCCGATCATCCCGCTGATCCCCGGGCAGCCCGACCGTGCGCGGGTACTGGGGGAACGCCATGTCTGTGTCGACACCACCGCCGCCGGAGGCAACGCCGCCCTTCTGGGAGGTGCGGCATAACCGGACCTTGACGCTGGGCGGCGAAAAGCCCAGCGTCGCGCCATGTTTCCGATCCGAGACCATAACCCTTCGGGGCGTACTCCGTTTGTTGTTTATGCCCTTATGGCTGCGAACATCCTGATCTTCCTCAGCTATGTGGGTGTCATGGAGGATGCGCGGCTGATCAATCAGCTTTATGTTGACTACGCAGTCATTCCTGCCCGGATAACTGACGGCTATGGATTCGAGACACTCGTGACGTCAATGTTCCTGCATGGGGGCTGGATGCATCTGGCGGGAAACATGCTGTTCCTGTGGATATTCGGCGACAACCTCGAAGACGAAATGGGGCATGTGCTGTTTCTCGTGTTCTATCTGCTGGCAGGAATCGGAGCAGGGTTGATTCACGTCTTTTCGGCACCGGATTCGGTGGTGCCAACAATTGGCGCGTCCGGAGCGATAGCCGGTGTCATGGGCGGCTATCTTCTGCTTTTCCCAAAAGCGCGCGTAGATATCCTGTTGATTCTGATCGTCTATATCCGGATCTTTACCATCCCGGCCTTTATCATGCTGGGTGTCTGGCTGGGCCTGCAATTCCTTGGCAGCCTCTCCAGCAATCCCGATGAAGGTGGCGTTGCCTATTGGGCGCATACCGGAGGGTTCTTTGTTGGTTTGATCCTGTGCATCCCCCTATGGCTCAGGCGCGGAGGGACTGGGTTCTGGAACCGCACCCACGGCCATCCACCGCATCCGGAACACAAGTACAAACTCTCGCAATCACGCATCCCCAGAGTGCCGCGCAAATAATCAAGCGTCAGCTCTTGGGTAGCCTACCGCCGCTCAGGTGGGTGATCTCTTGCGCCGCGCGCATGACCAGATCGCCCAACTCGGGCGCGCGTTCTCGGCTGAACCTTACGGTGGGTCCGGATACCGAGATACCGGCGCAAGGCTCAGCCCTGTCATTGAAGATGGCCGCACCAATGCAAGACATACCTTCATACCGTTCTTCGTGATCGTAAGACCAACCTCGGGTACGAGTTTCAGCCAGATCTGTATACAGGCCTGAAGCGGGCAACTGCGTATTTTCAGTGAAAGCAACCGGATCAATCCGGCCCAGAACTTTGCCTAAACTCTCTTCGCTCAACGCAGCGAGAATAGCCTTTCCTGTACCGGACGCATACATGGGCGTCCGCGCACCGGGTGGAAAGAAGGCCCGGATGGGGTTCTGAGTTTCGACCTGCCCGACAAAGACCACCTCTGCTCCATCGGGTACGGCCAGATTTGCGGTCTCACCGCTGTCTTGCATCAGACGCCGCAGGATCGGCCTGCCGATTTCCAGAACGCTCTTGCGCCGCAGAAAAGACGCACCGGTCCGATAGGCTTCGATTCCGACCAGCCATTCCTGCCGTTCCTCATCAAAAGATACGAACCCGTGTTTTTGCAGTGTCACCAGAATGCGATGCGTGGTGGCTGTCGGAACATCAACCTCGCGGGCAAGATCGCTTAGCCCGACGCGCTCTAGCCGGGCAACAGTGGTCAGTACGCCCAGCGCCCGATCCAATGATTGCATGGTCCCGGCCGAACTTTCTTTAAACAGCGATTTGGGTCTGCCGCGCGGTCGCTTTTGCGTTTCCATTTCTCACCTGGCTTTCGGACTTTCCCCCGAAAACCCGAACCAATTTTTCTGGCCCGGAATTCTCCGAGATCATTTTGATAAACTGAATTCCTATCCGTTTCAGCACCTTATCAATTTAACGGATAAAATGAAAATATTTTTCAAGAAAATTGCAACACACAACCGTTCAAGCGACACTTGGGTCCAAAGCAGAGGATTGAGTTATGTCGCATCAAAACCCGGTCTTTATCCCAGGCCCAACCAACATTCCTGATCGATTGCGCCTTGCCATGCAGGTTCAGACGCAAGACCATCGCGCCCCGGATTTCGTTGAAACCTTCGCCCCGGTACTGGAGGATACAAAACAGGTCTTTGGCACCACCGAAGGCCAGATAATCACTTTTCCAGCCAGCGGAACGGGCGGTTGGGAGGCAGCGATTACAAATACGCTCAGCCCCGGTGACAAGGTTCTTGTCGCCCGCTACGGCGTCTTCAGCCATCGCTGGATCGATCTGTGCGAAAGACACGGGTTGGACGTTCAGATTGTTGAATGTCCATGGGGAACAGGCGCGCCAGCCGACAGGTTCGAGGCCATCCTGTCCGCGGATAAAGCGCATGAAATTAAGGCCGTATTGGTGACGCATAACGAAACCGCGACAGGTGTGCGTTCCGATATCAGCGCTGTGCGCGATGCGATGGATGCGGCACATCACCCGGCCATGATGTTTGTGGATTGCGTGAGCTCTTTGGCCTCAATGCCGTTCGAGTTTGACCGGTGGGACGTGGATATTGCAGTCTCGGGGTCGCAAAAGGGGTTCATGCTGGCCACCGGCATGGCAATCCTATGCGTTAGCCCCAAGGCACTGGCGTCGATAGAGACTGCGCAACTGCCACGCACCTTCTTTGATTTCCGTGATATGATGTCGGCAAATGCGTCTGGCGGCTTTCCCTATACTCCGCCGCTGCAGCTGATCTACGGCATGCGCGAAAGCCTTAAGATGTTGTTCGAGGAAGGGTTGGACAATGTCTATGCCCGCCACACTCGCCTTGCCGAAGGTGTGCGCCACGCGACTGCGGCCTGGGGCCTGAAGTTGGTCGCACAATCTCCTGACCTCTACTCGGATACCGTCAGCGCCATTTTTGTGCCCGAGGGTTTCGACAGCAACGAACTGACTGACCATGCCTTCAACACCTATGGGGTATCCTTCGGCATTGGTCTGGGTGAGTTGAATGGCAAAGCGTTCCGTATTGGCCACTTGGGCAGCCTGACCGATGTTATGGTCCTGTCGGGGCTGGCCACGGTCGAGATGGCCATGGCCGATCTGAACTACCCGGTGAAGCTTGGCAGCGGGGTTGCTGCGGCGCAGGAATTCTATCGCGCCAGTTCAACCAGCCACGCAAAAGCCGCAGCTTAGGGAGGGCAGTCATGTTGGATCAAATCCCCGTCGCCGAACTGACCTATGCTGACGTGCAGGCTGCGCACGAAAGGATCAGGCCGCACATCCGACGCACACCGGTAATGACCTCGGACTATCTGAATGAATTGACCGGCGCACAGCTGTTCTTCAAATGCGAGAACTTTCAGGAAGCAGGCGCATTCAAAGTGCGCGGTGCCAGTAATGCGGTCTTCGGCCTAAGCGATGAAATGGCGACCAAGGGTGTTTGCACCCACTCAAGCGGGAACCACGCCCTGTCGCTGTCATATGCGGCTGGTCGCCGGGGCATTCCATGCAATGTGGTGATGCCGCGCACCGCGCCGCAGGCCAAGAAAGACGCGGTACGACGCTTTGGTGGTACGATCACTGAATGTGAGCCATCCACCTCTTCCCGCGAGGCAACGTTTGCCGAGGTGCAGGCCCGAACAGGCGGAGAGTTCGTGCACCCGTACAACGACCCTCGTGTTATCACTGGTCAGGCCACATGTTCGGCTGAATTGCTTGAGCAGACCGATGGCCTGGATGCAGTGATCGCGCCAATCGGCGGTGGCGGGATGGTCTCAGGCACCTGTCTGACGGTCTCGAACCTGGCACCAGGAACCGCGATCTATGCGGCTGAGCCTGAGCAGGCGGACGATGCGTACCGTTCCTTCAAAGCGGGCCATATCATCGCGGACGATGCCCCCAAAACGGTGGCAGACGGGCTGTTGGTCCCGCTCAAGGAAAACACATGGCACTTTGTGTCGAACAATGTGACCGACATCTTCACCGCGTCCGAGCAAGAGATCATCGACGCAATGAAACTCACCTGGAAATACTTGCGCGTGGTGATGGAGCCGTCTTCGGCCGTTCCGCTGGCCACCATTCTCAAGAACCCCGACACCTTCCGGGGCAAGCGCGTCGGCGTCATCATCACCGGCGGCAACGTGGATCTGGACAAGCTGCCCTGGCTGAAAGGGCAAGGAGAAACAGGATGAACAAACCGATGAACAGTGATCAATTCGAAGTTGGCTATGACATTCCTGCCGCGATCGGCATGGATGAATCCGAAATCCAGACTCCTTGCCTGATCCTTGATCTGGACGCGCTCGAGCGTAACATCAAGAAGATGGGCGACTATGCCAAGGCACATGGGATGCGGCACCGGGTGCATGGCAAGATGCACAAATCCGTAGACGTCGCGAAGCTGCAGGAACAATTGGGCGGCGCAGTCGGCGTCTGCTGCCAAAAGGTTTCCGAGGCCGAGGTGTTTGCGCGCGGAGGCATCAAAGACATTCTGGTCTCGAATCAAGTGCGGGACCCGGCCAAGATTGACCGTCTGGCGCGCCTGCCGAAGCTTGGTGCACGCACAATCGTTTGCGTCGACGATGTGGACAACGTCGCTTACCTTTCTGCTGCTGCCGCTAAGCATGGCACTGAATTGGAAGTTTTTGTCGAGATCGACTGCGGCGCGGGCCGCTGTGGTGTCACCACGACCCCCGCCGTGATCGAAATCGCCAAGGCGGTTGAGGCCGCCCCTAACCTGAAATTTACCGGCATTCAGGCCTATCAAGGCGCGATGCAGCATCTGGATACGTATGAGGCACGCAAAGAAAAACTGGATACCGCAATCGCCATGGTCAAGGATGCCGTCGACGGATTGAAGGCTGAAGGGATCGACTGCGAGCTGGTTTCGGGCGGCGGTACGGGGTCTTATTACTTCGAAAGCAACTCGGGCGTTTATAACGAGCTGCAGTGTGGCTCTTATGCCTTCATGGATGCTGATTACGGTCGGATTCTGGACAAGGACGGTCAACGGATCGATCAGGGTGAATGGGAAAACGCCTTGTTCATTCTGACCAGCGTGATGAGCCACGCCAAAGCGGACAAGGCAATCTGCGATGCGGGCCTGAAGGCGCAATCCGTCGATAGCGGCCTGCCCTTCATCTTTGGGCGGGACGATGTGGAATACCTGAAGTGTTCGGACGAACACGGCGTGATTGGCGACCCGGATGGGGTGTTGAAGGTTAACGACAAGCTGCGGCTGGTGCCCGGCCACTGTGACCCGACCTGCAACGTTCATGACTGGTACGTCGGTGTGCGCGGCGGCAAGGTTCAAGCGCTTTGGCCGGTCTCTGCCCGTGGCAAGGCCTATTGAATTACAGATGAATGCAAGGGCGGACGTTTAGCACCGCCCTTACTAATGCCATCAAAAAGAAAGACAAACGCGATGATCATCGTTCCTGAAAAGGAAATCGGCGCTCTGTTAGGCCGACAGGAAAGCTATACTGCGGTTGAGCAGGTGTTTGCCGCGATGGCGGCTGGGGATGCCTACAACTTCCCGGTCGTGCGCGAGGCCATAGGTCATGCGGATGCGCTCTATGGGTTCAAAGGCGGGTTTGATCGCGCGGGCATGAACCTTGGCCTGAAAGCAGGCGGTTATTGGCCAAACAATCTGGAAACGCACGGGCTGATCAATCACCAATCCACCGTGTTTTTGTTTGATCCAGATACGGGTCGCGTTCGGGCCATCGTTGGGGGCAACCTGCTGACCGCGCTGCGCACGGCTGCAGCCTCGTCGGTTTCGATCAACCATTTGGCACGCAAGGATGCCAAGGTGATCGGAATGGTTGGCGCTGGGCATCAGGCGACATTCCAATTGCGCGCGGCATTGGAACAGCGGGACTTTGAGAAAGTCATAGGCTGGAACTTGCATCCAGAAATGCTGCCAAATCTCGAAAAGGTCGCGGCTGAAGCGGGGCTGCCTTTTGAGGCTGTGGATCTGCCCGGCATGGTGCAGGCGGACGTGATTGTCACCATCACATCCTCCTTCGCGCCAACACTGATGTCCGAGCACGTCTCCGACGGCACACACATCGCATGTATGGGCACTGATACCGTCGGCAAACAAGAGGTCGCCAGAGACCTGATCGCCCGCGCAAGCGTCTTTACCGACGAGGTCGCGCAGGCCGTGACATTGGGTGAAAGCCAGCATGCCGTGGCTGCCGGAATGAAAGCCGAAGGCGATATCCGGCAGATCGGAGAGGTCATTAACGGTACCCATTCCGGGCGTGTGTCCGAGGCTGAGGTGACCGTGTTCGACGGTACTGGCGTGGGGCTGCAAGATCTAGCTGTGGCAAGCGCAGTGGTCGATCTGGCAGTCCAGCAAGGGATTGCGATCGAGGTCGACTTCTAAACCAAAACGCGCGCCCGGAACGGACGCGCGTACCATGATCAAATGACCGGGGTTGAATATCAGCCCCGGATTACCTTTGCGAAATTGTCAAAGATCGGTTCATTGGCGCAGATCACTTCGCCATCCTCAAGCACGCTGCCTTCGGGGTTCAGCGCCTGAACAAAGCCGCCCGCCTCTTTCACGATGATGATGCCTGCGGCCAGATCCCAGGCGTTCAGGCGACGCTCCCAAAAGCCTTCGTAACGACCGGCGGCCACATAGGCCATGTCCAGCGCGGCAGCACCCCAGCGACGAACACCAGCACAGGCAGGCATCAGACGGGCGAGGTCCTGCAAGGTCGCAGGCAGATCCGAACGGCCACCGAATGGCAGACCTGTCGCGAAGATCGACTCGATCATGCGATGGCGGCCCGACACACGGATGCGCATGTCGTTCATCCACGCACCTTCGCCTTTTTCAGCAAAGAACATCTCATCCTTGGCAGGGTCATAGATCACACCCGAAACGATCTTGCCCTTATGTTCCAACGCGATTGAAACGGCCCAGTGCGGCAGCCCGTGCAGGAAGTTGGTTGTCCCATCCAGCGGGTCGACGATCCAGCGACGAGTCGGGTCTTCGCCGTCAATCGCGCCGCCCTCTTCGGCCAGCCAACCATAGGTCGGACGGGCACCCAGCAATTCCTCTTTCAGGATGGCTTCGGCCGCGATATCGGCCTTCGACACAAAGTCGCCCGCACCTTTCATCGACACCTGCAGGTTCTCGACTTCACGAAAATCCTTGACCAGAGAACGCCCCGCCTTACGCGCGGCCTTGATCATGATGTTGAGATTTGCACTGCCAACCATTTTCCAAAGGCTCCTGTCCGGTCAAGCCGCGCGTATACTGGGGCAACGCGCCCTTGCCAAGAGGAATGATGTTCAATGTGAAATTGGACACTGACAGCTATTCGTCGTTAGGCAATTGTTGATCCGCGCTGGAGGTCGAATCGCTCTGGTCCGTCTGCCAGCCCGCACATTGAACTCGCACAAATCACTGTGATGCAATTCTAAGGAGATCTCATATGGCTACGTATCACGAGTTTCCCCAAAGAGAAATTGACCAACTTATCGAAACTGGGCGCGCCAATTTTGATGAACAAAACATAGCAGCGCGTTCATCAAAGGACGCAGTGCTTGGTGCTTCTCCGCTCATTGTAGGTGAAGTCTGCATTTCGGTAACCGTCGAAGATGGAAAAGTTTGTCTGAAAATTCCAATTGTGGACATTGAGGAATGCTTCAAAGTGCCGGGCTGGATTCCCGATGGGACGGTAGTGAAAGCTTGTTTAAAGATTTGCTTTATTGGCCCTGTACCCAGCGGAGTATGCGTTCTGGTAACCGCGCTTGACAAGGAGGTCTTTCGACGGTGCTACGGAGCTTGCTAGTAAAATTGAAGCCGTGTTGTTGAAGAGTTTTCTGGCTTGGTTTAACAAGTTAATTCCATGCATGCTGCAAGCTACTGTGCCTGCAGCTTGTGTGCTTCGGCTCGTGCGAGTTCTACCAACTCTTGTACAAAGGGCTTTTCAAGGTCGTCGCAACGCACTGCAGCGTATAGTCCGCGGGTAACGCCCTGCTTGGTCAGCGGACGTGTGACATAATCAGAGTTGTACTTCACTTCGCGCACCACCCAATCGGGCAGAACTGAGATGCCCCGGTTCGAGGCGACCAACAACAATATTACTGCGGTCAGTTCGACCTGCCGGACCGAGGCCGGCTCGACCCGGGCCGGGATCAGCAACTGACTGAAAACATCCAACCGGGTTCGTTCGACCGGGTAGGTAATCAGTGTCTGACCTCGGAAATCTTCAGCTTCGATATAGGGCTTTTCAGCCAATGGATGCGAAGACGCCGCGACAAATACGGCCTGATAGTCAAAGAGTTCGACAAATTCGACACCCGGCAGATCTTCGGGGTCAGAGGACACCACTAGATCAACTTCTTCTTTCTGCAAGGCGGGCAACGCGTCGAATGCAAGGCCCGGGCGGATATCCACATCAACGTCTGACCAGGATTTACGGAAAGCTTCAAGCACCGGAAACAGCCACTCGAAACAAGCGTGACATTCGATCGCAATGTGCATCCGACCGGTGCGACCGTCGCGCAGCGATGAAAACTCATCCTGCATCGCCTCGACCTGAGGCAGAATTTGTTCAGCGAGCCGCAGCAGCCGCAAACCAGCTGCCGACAACTTCATCGGCTTGGATCGACGTAAAAACAGCTCGACCCCGGCCTGATCTTCCAACCCCTTGATCTGGTGACTTAGTGCGGATTGCGTGATGTTTAGCTGATCAGCTGCACGCGCAAGCCCACCGCATTCGTGGATGGCTTTGATCGTCCGTAAGTGGCGAAATTCGATATGCATTACTCACGTGACTCATGTTGTTGTTGAACAATATGAGTTTGTCTCACAATGCATCTGATGGCACAAGGGCATAAATGACAGCTACGAGGCCACTATGACCAAGCCTGAGATTTCATTCGAGTTCTTCCCGCCGCAGACTCTGGAGGCCTCGTTTCGCCTTTGGGATACGGTTCAGACCTTGGCGCCGCTGAACCCACGGTTTGTATCGGTGACCTATGGTGCTGGTGGTACAACACGTGAGTTGACGCGTGATGCAGTTGCAACCTTGCACAAATCCTCGGGGCTGCCTGTTGCTGCGCATCTGACTTGTGTCGATGCCTCGCGTCAGGAGACGCTTGAGATTGCAGACACATTCGCGCGCGCAGGCGTTCAGGATATCGTTGCCCTGCGTGGCGACCCCCCTAAAGGTCAAGACCGGTTCGCCCCCCACCCTGATGGTTTCACCAACTCGGTAGAACTGATTTCTGCACTGGCCGAGACCGAGATGTTCAGCATCCGTGTCGGCGCCTATCCGGACAAACATCCCGAAGCAAGCAATGCCCGCGCTGATGTGGATTGGCTAAAGGCCAAGCTGGATGCGGGCGCGGACGAGGCGTTGACCCAATTCTTCTTCGAGGCTGAAACCTTCTTCCGGTTTCGCGATGCCTGCGAAAAAGCGGGGATCGACAAGCCTATCGTACCGGGCATTCTTCCCATCGAGAACTGGAAGGGTGCGCGTAACTTTGCAAAACGCTGTGGCGCCCACATTCCCGACTGGATCGAGAACGCATTTGACAAAGCAATCCGGGACGATCGCGAAGATCTTCTGGCGACGGCGCTATGCACCGAACTCTGCTCGGACCTGATAGAAGGCGGCGTGGACAAACTGCATTTCTATACGCTCAACCGACCTGAGCTTACTCGGGATGTCTGTTTTGCCCTGGGCATTACACCCCAGACCGAATTGCAGAACGTCGCCTGATCCCACAGTTTTTGCGTTTGCCCTGTATCGCCGGGCGTGGCAGTCGTCTGCCATGCTCATTTGCGACAACCGCTGCGCAGGCGACAATCTCGATATGCACCCGTCAACTGTTGCCCTACCTCAGTCTAATTCCTGAAAAAATTTGACAAAAATGTGATCAATGGCAATCTGATCCCGTTGTAGTTTTAATGAGTGTTTTGAGTATGAAGCCAGTGAGCAAGGTACAGGCTCGGGCCGAAGCGTTGCAGGTTCTTGGTCTGCCCCCAAATGCAAACGCAAACGAGATTCGTGAAGCCTGGCGCAAAATCGCGTTCCACGATCATCCTGATCATACCGACGGTGATTATTCCGGTTTTTCGGATGCTAAATCAGCCTATGATTTTTTGCGTAAAGAAGGGATGACACGCAAAAACGGTTTAGATTCTTCTACACCGCGTCGTCCTCGTTTGAAGAAACGCGTAATCGAACTGGCCGCAGATGAAATCAAAGCTTGTCACGATCTGTTAAAACCTGAACGCGCGCTGAAGGATTTATCGGAACTGGGTGAACCGGACGCCGCCAAAAGCGCCCGCGAATCTTCGGACCATGTTCCTGATGCAATCGGATGCTTCGGGCGCGATCTTACCTACTTCGTCGCATCGTCAGTCTGCGAAGGGTCTAACCGCGTTGCATTGCCAACCTCGGTACTTTCCGGCTACCGCAAGTCAGAAACAGAGATTCTGACCTTTCGGTCCAAGGGCTCGGGCTCCGGTGAGATTGTCATTCCTGACCCGATACGCGAGAGGAAATTTCCCGGTGCCAAGAGTGTAACAATACGGTTCGAAGCGGATCAACACATGCGGGATATGTTCGAGTTGGCGGGGTGAGAGAACCCGCCAGCGAAAAAAGCCCGGCCTTAGTGGCCGGGCTTTCTTTCATTAATCGGAATCAGTTGGAAATCGGGCCTTCTGATGTGAATTTCGGGATCACGCTGGTCGAAGCGGCATCCCCTTCGATTCCGGGCCAGTTGCCTTCCGCCAGGTCGATGTTGGCCGGAACATCCTCTTCCCAGAAACCAACAACAACATCAGTGATGTTCAGATAGAGCTTGTCATCGACAATACGCCACAGATTTGGGTTGCCCGGAACCTTGCCGCCTTTCGACACGCCGTATGCACAATGGCCATCATATTGCGGTGCGTAAAAGGCCGGGTTTTCCAGAAACTTGTCACGGTTCTCTTCGGTCGCAAACGCCCAGGTTACACCATTATAGTCTGCGGTGATGTCGGCCCGACCGCGAACAGCCTCGGGTTGCGACTGGCCTAAGGGCACCTGATCCAGGCTGCGGTAAGCAACAACGTCGTATCCCGATACGGCAAATCCGGTGCCATCAACATATTGTTCTCCGGCGAACGCGGGCACGGCAAAAGCCATCGTCGCGGCAAGGGTCAGCGCAAAGCGTTTCATGTGATTGGTCCTCATGTCCTTACGGTTTCTGGTCACCCGAACTGCGGGTCTGGTCAAACAATAGGTAATTTTGGCCCGGCGCGAAGACCCCCTCGCGCCGCTGTGAAAACCAGAGGGGTTTTGTGAGGTGAACGAGGTGCAATGTTACAAATATCTCGCCACATCCGGGGTTGGACTTTGAGTTTTGCAATATTAGCTGTGAAGGCGGCGGCGTTTTGGCCAAATGATGCAGAAAGGCAAAAGATGAGCGAACAATCCACTTACACACCCCCAAAAGTCTGGACTTGGGACAGCGAAAGCGGGGGACGCTTTGCCAATATAAACCGGCCCATAGCTGGTGCGACTCACGATAAGGATCTTCCGGTCGGGAAGCACCCGCTTCAACTGTATTCGCTCGCCACCCCAAACGGCGTCAAGGTTACAGTCATGCTGGAGGAGCTTTTGGCATTGGGCCATTCCGGGGCCGAATACAATGCGTGGCTGATCAACATCGGTGAAGGTGATCAGTTCAGCTCGGGCTTTGTCGGGGCCAATCCTAACTCGAAGATACCGGCGCTGTGGGATCATTCAGGTGAAACACCTGTGCGCGTTTTCGAGAGCGCCTCCATCTTGCTGCATCTCGCTGAGAAATTCGGTGAGTTTCTGCCCGCCAGCGGTGCCGAACGGACAGAAGTGATGAACTGGTTGTTCTGGCAAATGGGCAGCGCGCCATATCTGGGCGGTGGCTTTGGCCACTTCTACGCTTATGCGCCTGAGAAATGGCAATATCCGATCGACCGTTTCGCGATGGAGGCCAAACGCCAGTTGCATGTGCTGGAACTGGAACTTGCCGATAAGCCTTATATTGCAGGTCAGGACTATACGATCGCCGACATGGCGATCTGGCCGTGGTACGGGCAGCTTGTTCTGGGCCGTCTATACGATGCGGCAGAATTCCTGGATGTCGAAAGCTATGAAAACGTGATGCGGTGGGCCAAAGCCATCGATGCTCGCCCCGCCGTTCAGCGCGGCCGGATGGTCAATCGTGCGTTTGGAGAGCCGCATACGCAGTTGCACGAACGCCATGACGCCAGCGATTTTGAGACCCGCACGCAGGATAAACTGGAAGCGGCGGATTAACGTCCTGCGCTACTTCAATATCGGGGGCCGCTCGGGATCACTGCCCGGCGCGGCCCTTTCCATTTGGGGCGCTTGAGGCTGGGGCAAATCGAACCGCAGCCCAACCTTTGCCAAGGCAGAAGTAGCCGGATCCTGCACTTCAAAAAAGCCAACATCCAGCGCTCCGGCCTCGATCCCCGAAAAGGTCAATGCCTCGGATACGGCGCGTGCAAGCGCTGGCTGCGCGCCTTCGACCGCCGAAACAAAACCCAACAAATGACCCTGCCCCCCATCCTCGGTCCTTGTTCCAACCAGAAACGCCGCCGCAGCCAGACCTGCAGCCGTCGCCAGCTTTGCATCAAGCGCGGTTAACAGAACATCTGGCAAACCGGAGGGCGGATGGAATTCGGCAAGTCGCTGCTGCACCTCCTTAGGACCATGCTGCAGCGTTTCAGACAACCAACCGAGCGCTTCAGCGGGGATCAACATCGACGACGGTGCAACATCAAGGTTCAGACCCAGCCCGACCCCCTGCCCCGACAACATCCCTGAAAGAACACGACCCGACAGAGCGACATAGGGGACCGGTCGACCCGCAAATGCCGCCATTCGTTCCTCAAGATCAAACACCAGAACAAAACGACCATCCGCCACATCGAACAGCTCGGGCGAAATGCTTTCATCCTTCGCTTCCTCGGTCAGCATCAGGAACAGCTCGCTATCGGCCAGTCTTTCGAAAAAGCGTAGTCGAGCGTTGTCGTCTTCCGGGGCCGCCTGCATGGCGTTATGTGCAGCATCCAAAGCTGTGGCTTCAGTCATTCAGAACCTCATTCACCCGTTTCTGTAGCACCGGCAAAAGCTCGGCCTCGAACCAGGGGTTTTTCTTCAGCCAAGCCGTATTGCGCCAGGACGGGTGAGGCAAGGCAAACACGCGCGGTGCATGGTCTCGCCAAAGACTAACAGTCTCGGTAACCGGTGTTTTTACGCCAAGATGGTATTTATGGGCATGACCCCCGACGAGGATCGTCAACGGTACTTCTCCCAACGCAGCCATCACTTTGTCATGCCAGGTGCGCCCGCATATCGGCGGCGGAGGCAGGTCGGCCTTGCGCTCATTGTATCCGGGGAAGCAAAACGCCATCGGCACGATGGATACGCGCGAACGGTCATAAAATGCGTTCTCATCCAGTCCCAGCCAATCCCGTAGCCGGTCACCCGAAGGGTCGGTGAAAGGCTTCCCTGAAGCATGGACGCGCGCGCCCGGTGCCTGACCTGCGATCAAAATGCGCGCACCGGGGCGAAACCAGACCACCGGGCGCGGCTGGTGCGCAGTCGTGGTCTGCGCGAACCTATCCGCGCACAAACGGCAGGCTTGGATGTCCTCAATCAGCGATTTCATCGGATCAACAGGCTTTTGCAATGTTCATTGATGAAGATAGGCATCATCTACCCTCGAGCCAATGAAACCGTCCTTGCAACACATCAATGTCATGAACGCGGATGCGCATTGATCATTTGTTTCATATTTCGACATAATGTGGCCAACATGGATCGGTAGCACACCGATCCTCGAACCGTCAAAACCCCGAGCGATCTGCAGGCCGCACATGCTGGAATTCGAAAATGTCAGCAAGTCTTTCTGGACCGGAACCCGCCGCAAGGTGATTCTGGATCGGGTCTCGTTCCGGGTTGAGCTTGGAACATCTCTTGGCGTGCTGGCCCCGAACGGAACCGGCAAGACCACGTTGATCAACATGATGGCAGGGCTGGAAAAGCCCGACGAAGGCGTGATTCGGCGCGACTGCCGCGTATCCTTCCCCATGGGCTTTGCAGGAGGTGTGGCCAAGCGCCTGTCCGCGCTGGAGAACGCACGCTATATCGCGAAGATCTACGGCATGGATCCCGACTATGTCGAAGCCTACTGCAAATGGCTGTGCAACTTGGGTGAGTATTTCGACCAGCCGCTCGGAACCTATTCGTCCGGAATGCGGGCCCGGTTTACATTTGCACTGATGCTGGCCCTGGATTTCGATATGTATCTGATCGATGAGGGGATGCCCTCGACAACCGATGTCGAGTTCAACAAGAAGGCGGGCGACATTCTGAAAGAGAAGCTGCGGACAACGACTTTGGTGATCGTATCGCACAACCCTTCGCTTCTTGAAAAATTCGCGCGGCAGGCTGCGGTTTTGGTAGACGGCCAGCTTTACATGTTTGAAACCTTGGAAGAGGCAAAGCAGCTCTATGACTACCAAACCCAAGGCTAGGAAATACAATCCCGACCGCACGGCACGCGGTTCTGGCACTGCCGAGGCACGCTCGGACGCCATTTCGCGCATCCGAAAGGCGACCCAAGGCACAGACTCGGCTGACGACACTCAGCAACCGGGCAACGAGTTGGATGCGATCAAACGCGAAGGTCTGACAGGGCGGCAATTGCGCGTCGCGCGGCGTTTGGCGCACAAGAACGGGCTGGCGGCGACGTCTGACTACGATGCGGTCCGGCTGTTACGAAAGAAAGGAATTGATCCGTTTCAGCGCACAAACCTGCTTGATCTGGCAGCTCCTGACCAAGGTAAGCCAACTGGTGATGACGCCGCGCAAGACAATATAAAGATTCACCTGCCGCAAACGACCAGGGACTCGCAGAAGAACCTGCCAGGACCCGAACTCAGCCCGGCCGAACGTCGTGAATATGAAATCGGGCAGATCCAGAAAGACATCGCCCGCCGCCGCCGCCGCAAGCTTGCCGGGCTATTCGCACGATTGACGGTGTTCGTATTCATTCCAACGTTTATCGTGGGCTACTATTTCTATCGCGTGGCGACGCCGATGTATGCCAGCGACTCGGTGTTTTCGATCTTGCAAGCGGATGGCGGCGGTGCCTCGTTCGGTGGATTTCTGGCGGGCACGCAGTTTGCGACGGCGCAGGATTCCGTGTCCACTCAGGAATTTCTGGAATCCAAGGATGCATTGGAACGGCTTGAGCGTGATGTCGGATTTACTGAGTTTTTTCGGCAGGATTGGATAGACCCGATCCAACGATTGCCGGCTGATGCGACGCTTGAAGAAACCTACAAGCTTTATAAGCGTATGATCACAATCGGATATGATCCTAGTGACGGCGTCATCCGAATGGAGGTCGCAGCGCCGAGCCCCGAGATAGCGGTCGATTTGTCCAGGCGGCTTATCTCTTACGCGGAAGAGACCATCAATGGTCTGACTGAATTGAAACGCGAAGACCAGATGCGCGATGCCTTGGCGAGTTTTGAGGCTGCGCAAGAGGCACGCAGACAGGCTCAGGAAGACCTGATCGAACTGCAGCTACAAGGTGCGATACTGGACCCGCAAAGTGTGATCGCCAGCCTGCGAGGAAGGATCGATCAGTTCGAATTCGAGCTGCAGGACAAAGAACTACAATTGGCCGCGCTTCTCGATAATACGCGCCCCAACCAGGCCAAGGTGGATGGTACACGGGCGGATATCGCGCGGCTGCAAGCGGTCCTTGATGAGTTGAATGCCGAGATGCTGGATGTGTCAGCGGGCGAAAATTCGCTGGCGCGTTTGAGCGTGCGAATCCAGATGGCTCAGGCCGATCTGGCGGCGCGTGACATGATGCTGCAAACGGCAATGCAGCAAATGGAAGCTACGCGGACCGAGGCCAATCGAAAAGTGCGGTATCTGACCGTCTCGGTGAACCCGGTCGCCAGCCAGGAACCCAGCTATCCGCGCAAGTTCGAAAATACGATTTTGGCATTCCTGTTATTTGCTGGTATCTACCTGATGATCTCGCTTACCGCGTCGGTCCTTCGTGAACAGGTATCCTCGTAAGACTCATGAAACATGTAAAAATAGCCGACCTGACGGTTGGCAACGACCTTCCGCTGACCATCATTGCCGGCCCTTGCCAGCTTGAAACCGCCGATCACGCCCAAATGATCGCCGGCACCATGAAAGAGGCATGCGACGCCGTAGGTGCGCAATATGTGTTCAAGGCCTCGTATGACAAAGCCAACCGGACCTCGCTGTCCGGCAAGCGCGGCATGGGCATTGAGTCCGGGCTGCAGGTGCTGGAAGATATCCGCAAAACCATGGGCATACCGGTACTGACCGATGTCCATACCGAAGCGCAATGCGCGATTGCGGCTGAGGCCGTCGATATTCTGCAAATCCCTGCGTTTCTGTGTCGTCAGACGGACATGCTGCTGGCGGCGGGCAATACCGGCAAAGCGGTCAACGTAAAAAAAGGGCAGTTTCTTGCCCCATGGGAAATGCCGAATATCGTCACTAAAATCGAAAGCACCGGCAATCAGAACATCCTGCTGACCGAGCGTGGAACTTCGTTTGGCTACAATACGCTGGTCGCGGACATGCGATCGCTGCCGCAGATGGCGCAAACCGGATATCCGGTCGTCATGGACGCGACCCACTCGGTGCAACAGCCCGGCGGCCAAGGTGGTTCCTCGGGTGGACAGCGTGAGTTTGCGCCAGTGATGGCGCGCGCCGCTGTATCTCTGGGCGTCGGGGCTGTTTTCATAGAAACCCATCAGGATCCCGACACCGCCCCCTCAGATGGGCCGAACATGATCCCTTTGGATCAGATGGGCCATCTGGTTGACACATTGATGCGATTTGATGCGCTGGCCAAAGAAAACCCAATTCAGATTTAACGATTGAGATTTGTGATGACCAAGCCTTTGCCTGAGGTGACCCCAAACACCTGGAGCTTTCTACGCGATCCGATGATCAAGCCCACGGGCTTTCGCGAATATGACGCGCGGTGGAAATACCCCGATGAGATCAATCTGCCAGGCATGACGGCCCTGGGTTTGGGTCTGGGCACACAGATGCTCAAACGCGGGATCGAACCCGTGATTGCAGTGGGAAATGACTATCGCGATTATTCCCTGTCGATCAAAAACGCTCTGATCGTTGGACTTATGCAGGCGGGTATTCAGGTGAAAGATATCGGCCCAGCGCTCAGCCCGATGGCGTATTTCGCGCAATTCCATCTAGACGTACCGGCGGTTGCGATGGTCACGGCAAGCCATAACCCGAACGGTTGGACCGGCGTCAAAATGGGCTTTGACCGCCCACTGACCCACGGCCCTGACGAAATGTCGGAACTGCGCGACATCGTATTGAATGGGGAAGGCGTCGCGCGCCCGGGCGGGTCATATGAATTCGTCGACGGTGTGAAAGAAGCCTATATCGACGATCTGGTCGGTGACTTCAGAATGTCACGTCCGCTGCAAGTGGTCTGCGCCACCGGAAACGGCACCGCCGCCGCCTTCGCGCCCGAGATTTTCGAAAGGATCGGGGTTGAGGTTGTGCCCAGCCACACACGGCTGGATTACACATTCCCAAATTACAACCCGAACCCGGAAGCCATGGAAATGCTGCATGACATGGCCGACACGGTCAAATCCAGCGGCGCGGACCTGGCGCTAGGGTTTGATGGGGATGGCGATCGTTGCGGTGTTGTGGATGACGAAGGCGAAGAGATATTTGCCGATAAGGTCGGCGTCATCATGGCCCGTGATCTGGCCAAGCTGCATCCAGGTTCGACCTTTGTGGCCGATGTGAAATCCACCGGTCTGTTCGCCAGCGATCCCGAGTTGCAAGCGCTTGGGGTCAAAGCCGACTACTGGAAAACCGGCCATAGCCATATGAAGCGCCGCGTCAAGGAAATCGGTGCGCTGGCTGGGTTTGAGAAATCGGGACACTATTTCTTGGCGGAACCGGTCGGGCGCGGATACGACTGCGGAATGCGCGTGGCGGTGGAAATCTGCAAACTGATGGACCGCAACCCGGACAAAAGCATGTCAGACCTTCGGAAAGCACTACCAAGGACATGGTCGACACCCACCATGTCTCCGTACGCAGCAGATACAGAAAAATACGATATACTGCAGCGCCTGGTCGGCAAATTGGTTGCCAAGGCCGACGCCGGCGAACACTTCGCAGGGCGGGCTATCAAAGAGGTCGTGACCGTCAATGGAGCCCGGGTCATTCTGGACAATGGCAGTTGGGGCCTCGTTCGCGCATCATCCAATACACCCAATCTGGTCGTCGTCTGCGAAAGCAGCGAAAGCGAGGATGAAATGCGCGCGATCTTCGCAGATATCGACGCCGTCATTCGAACTGAACCCGGCGTGGGCGAATACGATCAGACAATCTAAATGACACTATGAAGGGCGCCCATTTCGGCGCCCTTTGTTATCGCGCTTAGATCAATCCCCGCCAAACAGCTTGAGCAGGCCTTTCTTGGCCTCATCCTCAAGCTTGTTCTTCAGCGCGTCTTCGATGTGACCGGAATCCGTCACCGTGGTATCCAGTTCTTTACCAACCTTTTCCAAAACCTTCTTCTTTGCGTCGTCTTCCAGTTCTTTAACTTTGCCTTCGGCTGCCGCCTCAATGACTTTGGTAAGGTCCGGCTTGATCGACGGGTCGCTCCACGGACCTTTAATTCGGACGGGTACCGATATCCCCTGCCCTGAGTTGGCGCGCAGGGCGACTGGTGTAAACAGATAATCGATATCGCGAGCTCCTAAGCCAATGCGGCCCGTACCGTCCGCCCGGAAATTATCCAGCTGCATCAACAGGTCCTTGTTGGTCAAGTCGCCATTCTTCATCGTAAAGCTGGCCGTAAGGCTGTTGAATACGGTCGTACCACCCGATCCCTTTCCTCGCCCCATAAGGCGGTCAAGATCCAGCCCCGAGATAACGCCCCGCCCGACCTCGATATCTCCTTTGCCGCTGAGCGATCGCATGATCTGATCTTCGCTCTGTCCGACGCCCAGAAATTCAAGATTGCCTGAACCGGTGCCCGAAAGCCGTTTGATATCCCCAAGCGTTTCGAGCGCTTCGTTGATATCGATATTGGCGGCTTTCAGACTTCCACCAACCGACAGACCGTTGCGATTATTGGCGACCACCTGGCCGTTCAATTGCCCCGAGAACAGCGAGGCCGGGTGCATCTGCAATACCGCCCGCGACCGATCAAGGCTGAGTGTCAGATCACTTTTCCCAAAGGTCATACCCGGAACCGCAATCGAGGTGGCTTGCAAGCGGATCTTGCCATTTGCCAGCGCCAGAAACGACGCATCAATTGGGGCTTTTGACCACCCTTCCGTATCTGAGGTGCCGTCAGAAGCGTTGCCTCCGCTTACCTTCGATAAGTCGAGATCGCCTGCGTTCAGACGCGCAGTCATCTGGGGCGGATTTGAAATCTGGATATCAGCTTCGCCCTCAAGCCGGTTTTGATCCAGAACCGCGATCATGTTGCGCAATGAAATCCGCCCGTCCCGGGTATAGGTCATCTGCCCGGATACGCTCGCGACCTGTCCTAGTCCCTCGGGCACGGTGACTCCTCCGTGACCAAACGCGGCCAGCATCCTTCGGGTGTCCTTGGCCGTGACCGTCGTCTTGCCATCCATTTCGCCGGCCAGATTCACCCGGCCCGAGAACTGAATATCTCCGCCAGGCGCGGTTAGGCTCAGCTGCAACGGCGTGACAGCGCCGCTGGAAAATGCGGGCAAGTCGGGGATGGTAAGGTCCACTGCGACGCTGCCTCCGGGGACGGACATACTGGCTTGCATTTCCATTGGGGCCGTTACGTCAGGCCAGCGGGCCGAAAGATCGACATCGGCAAAATCCATACTAACCGCGCCATTCTCAAGATAGATTAGGCGCGCATTGGTCAGTTCCAACCGCTCGAGCGTGATGGGTCGGCTTTCAACGGCTTGCGCCGTAGCGCCCGTTTGCGAGGAGTTACCTGGCTGATGCAGCTCCCAGTTGCCGCGCCCATCGGCGCGTTCAAGGCGTAGAACCGGGCTATCGGCCAACACCCGTTTGATCCGGATATTCCCAGACAACAACGCCGAGGCATCGACCCCAACCGCGAGGCTTTGGGCGCTAAGCATCGGTTCCGGCCCGGCCCAAGGCGCATTGCCAAATGTCACAGGGCCGGTTTCCATCCCCAATACCGGCCAAAATGACAGTTTGACGTCACCGGTCAACGCGAGATCGCGGCCTGTTTGCGCCTTGACTTGTTCAGCAAGTATTGTCGCCAGTTTTTCGCCTGGCATCAGCAGCAAGGCACCAATGACCAGCCCGAAGGCTGCAACTATGAGAAATAGAAAACGAATGAGCCACTTCATGGGTCTGCCTTTCCGGCCTTTCTGCTCTGTTTCAAGTCAGCCCCGAGCGGGCGGGATTTGCAAGGGGAAGCTTTCCCCTCTATATGCCCGGCCATGAGCACGAACCCACCGAACCTTCGCCCTGATCTGGCCCCAGAGGCCCGGATCGCCGAGACGCCCCGCCGTGGCCAACCGACCCTTGGAATGGTGTCGCTGGGTTGTCCAAAAGCGCTGGTTGACAGCGAACGCATCCTGACCCGGTTGCGGGCCGAGGGATACGGTATATCGCCGGACTATACGGGTGCTGATGCCGTTATTGTGAATACCTGCGGGTTTCTGGACAGCGCCAAGGCCGAGTCTCTGGACGCAATTGGCGAGGCATTGGTTGAAAACGGCAAGGTCATTGTGACCGGCTGTTTGGGGGCTGAGCCTGACTATATCCGGGAACACCATCCGCGCATTCTGGCGGTTACAGGACCGCATCAGTACGAACAGGTGCTGGACGCAGTACATGCAGCCGTACCACCCGACCCAAACCCTTATGTCGATCTGCTGCCCGCTTCGGGCGTCAAACTTACCCCGCGCCACTATAGCTATCTCAAGATTTCCGAGGGCTGTAATCATAAGTGCAAGTTTTGCATCATCCCCGACATGCGCGGTAAACTCGCAAGCCGCCCGGCCCATGCAGTGCTGCGCGAGGCTGAGAAACTTGTCGACAGCGGTGTGCGCGAACTGCTTGTGATCTCACAGGATACCTCGGCCTATGGGCTGGATCGTAAGTATGACGTGAACCCATGGAAAGATCGGGAGGTGCGCAGCCATATCACCGATCTGGCACGGGAACTCGGCCAATTCGATGCGTGGGTCAGGCTTCATTACGTCTATCCCTACCCCCATGTGCGCGATTTGATCCCGCTGATGGCAGATGCGGGTAGCAATGTGCTGCCGTATCTCGACATTCCATTCCAACATGCGCATCCCGATGTTCTGAAACGCATGGCCCGCCCTGCCGCAGGGGCAAAAACTCTGGACGAGATTGCCAACTGGCGCGCTATTTGTCCGGATATCACTTTGCGGTCCACGTTCATCGTCGGCTACCCCGGAGAAACCGAGTCAGAGTTCCAGACGCTTCTGGACTGGATGGACGAAGCGCAGTTGGATCGTGTCGGCTGTTTCCAGTACGAAAATGTCGATGGCGCCCGCTCGAACGACCTGTCGGATCATGTCCCGGCCGAGGTCAAGCAAGAGCGATGGGAGCGTTTCATGGAGAAAGCTCAGGCCATTTCTGAGGCCAAGCTGGCAGCAAAGGTTGGCCAAAAACTCGATGTCATCGTAGACGAGGTGGATGAAGAGGCCGCGACCTGCCGCACCAAGGCCGATGCTCCAGAAATCGATGGTAACTTGTTTATCGACGAACGCTTCGAAGGCCTGAAACCCGGGGATATCGTCACGGTCGAGGTAGATGAAGCCGGAGAATACGACTTGTGGGGGCGTTTGCACCCCTCGGCGTAACGAAAGGCGTCTGTCCCTAGAACAAGCCGATCAAAATCACGATCCACGCCACTCCGGCAGCGACTGCAGACAACGCCACCGCTGCACTTGCTGCATCCTTGGCTTGCCCCGCCAACGCGTGGTGCTCGGTCGAGGTGTGATCGACGGCACGCTCGATGGCCGTATTAAATAACTCGGCCACCAAGACCAGAATGCCCAAAGCAAGGATCAGCGCCCGTTCTGCCGTACCTAGAGGGAGTGCAAGCGCCAATAAAGCCGAAATCAGGTTGGCCCAAACCCACCCACGAAACGAATACTCTTGCCGCCAGGTTGCAGCCAGGCCCTGCCAGCTCCAGCGGGTACGATCCTTTAGGTGGTCAAAGAATTTGCGCATGGGGTTTCCGATCAGTCGTCCTGCAAGAAGACGTCCGCGACCCACAGCAGAAAGGCAAGAAAAAACCGCCTCGAGGGCGGTGTTCTTTTTAAAGGTGTGCAGGCGGCCCTGCGATCAGAACCGCCTGCTTAATACTTATTGGGTGACCGGGTTACATACGGTCTGGCCTGCTTCGGTTGTGGCCAGTTCATAGCCTGCCGAGCAACTGGGTGTACCAAACTTGTCATAGTCGGGCTGGATGTAAACCGGGGTCGGTTCCTCTTGCTGCGAGCACGCAGTCAATACAACGGCCGTGGCGCAGATAGCAGCAAATTTCAGTTTCATGTCCATCAATCCTCTATTACTTTTCTGATATTGCCCAGTTTTTCGGGGCCGGTATCAGAATAGGACCAAGAATTTCATATGGCAACCGAATCGATAACGCATTCGTGAATAAAGGCGAAACCACGCTGGAAGGCGGGTTTTCATTCGCAGTCTACCTTTTTTGACAAAGAGCCCTAAACTTTGACTTCGACATCAGCCAAAGACGGAGTAGCCACATGTCAGACGCCCCGATCATCGCCCAGAAATCGCCCTATCCGGTCGAAGTGACCGAAGGAAAAACCTATTTCTGGTGCGCCTGTGGCAAATCCAAGCGGCAACCGTTTTGCGATGGTTCGCACAAAGATACGTCGTTTGAACCCGTAAAATATACTGCTGATGCCAGCAAGAAGGTCTTCTTCTGTGGCTGCAAGCATTGCGCCAACCCGCCGTTATGCGACGGAACGCACAATAAGCTTTGAAGGTCAGGTCAAGTCGTTCAAAACCTGAGCATTGGCACAAAAATCAGGCGCTTCCCCAGCCAGTCCTTGTTGTGCGGCAAGCCATATCTGACAACGTTCGTCGCATATTGCGCCCCGGCATCGGGTCACCAGCTGAGCGTAGTCGGCAGGTGTCAGTTTCCCTTCGGCCATTGCTTCGGTCAGAGAAATCCCTAAGGATCGCGCCACCGAGCGTGTCAGCCAAAAGTGTTTTTCGATCTCGCCCAGAGATGTTCGATCCATTTGATCACCTTTGCTTGCTGACCCTCAAGGTGGCGAACCTGTGCCGGTTTGGGCAGGTGCAGGGCGCGCTTTCCGCCGTTTCGTTCTCGTTCAACCAGTCTGGGCATGCCCGCGCCCATTCGCACCCGCGGCAGAGCTGAACCATATCTGCCCATTCCTGTTGGCTCAGGTGCCCGTCGCGATGTGCGGTGGCAAGGTCGGTTCCCGTCGCCTGTGCCATTCGCAATACAAGGCGAAGATGGGTCATGATCCGTCCAAGTCGTGGCACGGTACCCCCCTTTGGCGTTACGGCTTGAGCCTGTTCAGCAGCTCGTGATTGCGGCAGTATTCAGGTGTGTCGGGCGCTGTCAGGTTCTTGGCCAGAAAGGCCTTGCAATGGCCCGGATTCGGGCATTCCGTACACCGCAATACCGCGTCCGAGATCTCGTCGAACTGTAAGGCCCCTTCGATGGCAACTTCTTGCAAATCTACGCCCAGCGTCGTGGCCATCCGATCTACAAGGTCGGCGTGACGTCGCAGCGTTTCACGATCAGACATGCGGTTTCCTTTTCCAGTCACTCTATGGAAAGAGTAACGCATACCCCGCACAGTGCCCTTGACTCAGGTCAATGCCCGGTTGCCAGCTGGTCCAGATAGGCCCGCGTGGAGTCCTGCACGCGGCGAAAGCGGTCCCCGCCCAGCTTCTTGCCACCGTACCAGCGTGTCACGATGATTACGTGATCCGTCAGCTCAGCCCGCTCCATCATCCGCAAAATGACCATTGCCGCGCCAGACTCTCCGTCATCAGCCTTGAGCGCACCGTTTGGCAAGATGGCCGCCCAAGTGTTGTGAGTTGCCTTCGCATATGCCTTGTCGGATTTCAGTTCCGCCAGTACCGCATCGACATCAGCACGACTGGTGACCCCCGCGCCGGTCACAGCATATTTCGACCCGCGATCACTGAGAACGACACCCAATCGGGTTAAGTTGACCATTACCGTAATCCCAGTTCCCGAGCCGTTTGCAACACAACTTCGACCCGCTGGGCATTGGGAGGGTGCGTGGCAAGGAAACGATCACCCGGATCAGGAATGCGTTGGAAGAAAGCCATCCCGGCTAGCGGGTTATACCCCGCCGCGTAAGTGATCTGTGTCCCCAGACGATCCGCTTCCAATTCGAACTCACGCGTGTAGTTCTGCACCCCGACCTCAGCACCCAGCGCCTGTGCGCGCTCAATACCTGCATCGTCCGCGCCCTGATTGCGCGCGAGTTCACCGAATATCCGCGCGCTTTCTTTGGCGTTCTGCGCCTGCCGGGCGATGTGACCCAATATATGGTGGGCGGCCTCATGGCTCATGACAAAGGCCATCTCGTCCGCGTTCTGCGTTGCATCGATCATCGGCTGTGTAAAAACGACTAGCGGCCGCCCATCCTTGTCCAAGGTCTGAAACGCATTCGCTGGGGCCTTTGACGAAAGATCAACCAAAATCACGAAATCACAATTGGCAGTCCTCGATTGGCGGCGGCATTCCCGGCTTGCGGTCGTTCCGACAGCCCGGCTGACCTGCTCGAATACGCGCGCCCTGTCCTTTTGTTCTGATGACGATGGCTGCCATTGATCGGCCGGGATCGCGATAACAGGCGACATATCGCAAGCCGCCAACAGCATCACCAGCAACAGGGCAAGACGGCGCATTCACATTCCTTTCGGTCACTCTGTCGGCAGACAAGCATAGCGCGGCATTTAAGGCCGGGCCACAGCCGATTACAGCTTGCAACGGGTTGCATTGCGATCTTATGCCCTGCACTCTGCACATATGTTTTCAATTGAACACGAATTCGACTCGACGGTGATTACGCTGGTGGACGAAGGCGCAAAGCCTTTGCAAGAGGATGTCGTCATCAACAACTTCGCTGAATGCGTCACACTTGAGCAGTTGGACCCGCGGACCGATCAGATTCAGAAGATTACCCTGTCACCAGAGCAGGTACGCGATCTGGCCGCTGCGCTGGATTTGCCCGAGGGCGTTTATCAGATACGTGAGTCCGAGAGCACCAAAGACTAATGGTTCCTTTTGGATCTTGCGTCTGATCACAAGCAGCAATTCAGATTGAATTTGTCGCCTTTTGATGAGCAGTTTGCCCTTGAAAGAGAACAGTATGCCTCCGACATACAGACTGCCATGTGAAGGAAGTTAACATATGACCCTGAAGAACCAAGCTGCGCTGGATTTTCTGCACGCGCGCCGGTCTCGTCCGGCCAAAACGCTGGTAGCCCCGGCCCCAACCCGGGAAGAGCTGAGGCCGCTGCTGACTGCTGCAGCGCGCAGCCCGGACCATGGAAAGCTGGAACCCTGGCGTTTTGTTGTTGTCGAGCATGGGGCCATGCAACGCCTTGCAGATCTTACAGAAACTTGTGGTCTCGCCTTGGGAAAATCGCCCGAAGATATCGCCAAGGCGCGCAGCCAATTCGAAATGGGCCATTTGGCGGTTGCTGTTATTGAGGTGCAGAAACCTTCTGACAAGATACCGGCAATTGAACAGACCTATTCAGCGGGTGCGGTATGTCTGGCTCTGCTGAACGCAGCGCTGGCCGCAGGTTGGGGGGCCAATTGGTTGTCCGGCTGGCAATCGCATGATCGCGAGTTTTGCGAACACGGGCTTGGCTTGGCCGAAAACGAGAAGATTGCAGGCTTTATCCATATCGCAACCGAAGGTACGACCCCTCCCGAACGACCGCGCCCCAATGTGGAGGCACTAACCCAATGGGTTTCCGAATGATCATCATCCAGTCGTTTCTACAGGCGCTGGGACAGATCGGCGACCCAAGATTCCGCAAGGTACTTCTGTTGGGTGTTGGCCTGACATTCGCGTTGTTGGTGGCTGCCTATGCCGGATTTTTGTGGCTGATCAACGCGCTGGTCGGCGATCAGGCCACCTTGCCAATACTGGGTGAGGTGACATGGTTGAACGACCTGCTCAGCGTGTCATCATTCCTGCTGATGATGGTGCTGTCGGTGTTTCTGATGGTCCCCGTTGCGTCAGCCATCACCTCGATGTTTCTGGATGAGGTCGCACAGGCGGTTGAGGATAAGCATTACCCCGGTCTGCCGCCGGCTCAGCGCATCCCCTTTGGCGATGCGCTAAGGGATACGCTCAATTTTCTGGGTGTACTGATTGTTGCCAACCTGTTGGCATTGATCCTCTATGCACTCTTCACGCCATTCGCGTTGTTTATCTTTTGGGGTATGAACGGGTTTCTTCTGGGGAGAGAATATTTCACCCTGGCTGCGATGCGCCGACTGGGGCGCGAGGGGGCGCGAAAGCTGCGCGCGAAGCACGCGACAACCATTTGGGTCGCCGGTATTCTTATGGCGGTCCCGCTCTCTGTGCCATTGGTCAACCTGTTGATCCCGATCCTAGGAGCGGCGACCTTCACACACATTTATCACGGTCTGTCGGGTAGCCGAACCTGAGCTACTCGCGTGGTTCCAGTTGGTTCAGCCAATCGAAATCGCGCACGCTGATTACGCCGGAGATAATGATGCCTGCAATGATCGCCCACAGCACCACCGATATCCCGGTGGTAATCCACAGCTTCTTCTTCATGTGATGGACTTCCGGCGCACCCGCATGAGTGCCCGGAACAATATCCCCCAGATCCCCCTGCGTTTTGATGTGCACAGGCAGAACAATCAGCAAGGTCAGAAACCAAATTACAGCGAAAAGAACCAGAGCGGCGGTAATGGTCATCGACTTCAGACCTGCTCCAGCTCAACGAGGCAGCCGTTGAAATCCTTCGGGTGCAGGAACAACACCGGTTTGCCATGCGCCCCGATCTTGGGTTCACCCGATCCCAGAACGCGCGCGCCGGTCTCTTTCAGATGATCGCGTGCTACGATGATATCCTCGACCTCATAGCAGACATGGTGGATGCCGCCTGATGGGTTCTTTTCCAGAAACCCGTTGATCGGGCTGTTCTCACCCAGCGGATACAGCAATTCGATCTTGGTGTTGGGTAGTTCAATAAAGACCACGGTGACCCCATGATCCGGCTCATCCTGTGGAGCGCCGACTTTGGCGCCAAGCGCATTGCGATACTGGGCCGATGCGGCCTCTAGGTCGGGAACAGCAATGGCTACGTGGTTCAGGCGACCAATCATGGGACTCTCCTTCCTTCTGCGTTGCAGCGGTTATGGGGGCAGTATACCCAAAGGACAAGTGCGCCAAATCGTCGTTAACCCTGTATTAGCCAGAAGTTCCTAGCGTGAGGCATCTGCTAAACAGGAGTTCTGCCATGGACGATTCGGGACCTTTCGCCTCTCCAGCGCTGGCCACCAAGATGCGACCGCTGCTGGGCCAAACAATCCTTGTGGTCGAAGACAGCCGCTATGCGTGCGATGCAATACGATTGATGTGCTTGCATAGCGGTGCGCGTATCCGTCGTGCGGATTGTCTGAAATCAGCGCGGCGCCATCTGCAAATCTATCGTCCCTCGGTCCTGATCGTCGATATGGGTCTTCCTGACGGGTCCGGCGCTGACCTGATAGCCGAAATGACCCACGCTGTACCCCGCATCGGTGTCATTCTCGGGCTGTCTGGCGATGACAGCATGCAGGTTATCGCCAGACGCGCAGGTGCAGATGGGTTTCTGGCCAAACCCCTGACCTCGGTCGCTTATTTCCAGACCTCCATACTTGAACTTCTGCCCGAAGATCGCCGCCCAGGAGGTCTGGATTCCGTCAGGGATAATATCGTTCAGCCCGATCCGCTGGCCTATCGGGACGACATGGCCCATATCGCCGACGTGCTTACCGGCCCCACTGATCAGCGCACGTTGGATTATGCGGTACAATTCCTGCAAAGCGTTGCGCGAGACGCCGAAGATACTGTGCTTGCCGAAGCAGCCCGGGACCTTGCCCAATCTCGTGCGCAGGGGACACCGGTCACCGCCCAGGCTGCACGGATTGCGGGTCTGGTTCAGGATCGGCTCGAGCGGCAAGAGGCGATCTGAGATGCTGACCGCGTACTTTATTACCGCATCGATCCTTTGCATCTGGGTCTACCGCCTGACACGACAGACGGCCAGGAGCATCCGCAATCGTCGGGATGCCGCAAATCCACTGGATTGAGTTGAGCTTGTTTTGAGACCACCACGCAACTCAGATTTGCGTGGCGCGGCGAATACACCGATTGTATTGCACTGCCCCAAACGTAAACCGCCCGCTCAGGGCGGGCGGCTAGATTTAGTCTTGCGGGATGATCCTGAGACCCAGTTCCATCAACTGATCCGAGGTCGGATCGGATGGCGCATCCATCATCAGGTCTTCGGCGCGCTGGTTCATCGGGAACATCATGACCTCGCGGATGTTGGCCTCATCCGCCAGCAGCATCACGATCCGGTCGATCCCTGCGGCACAGCCGCCGTGCGGCGGGGCGCCGTAGTGGAAGGCATTGAACAGTGCGCCAAAGCGGGACTTCACTTCGTCCTCACCATAGCCCGCCAGTTCAAAGGCTTTCAGCATGATCTCGGGTTTGTGGTTCCGGATGGCACCCGAAACCAATTCGTAGCCGTTACAGGCCAGATCATATTGGTACCCGCGTACGTCCAGAGGGTTGCCCTGCAAAGCTTCCATCCCGCCCTGCGGCATCGAGAAGGGGTTGTGTTCGAAATCAATCGCACCGGTTTCTTCGTCCTGCTCGTAGATCGGGAAATCGACGATCCAGGCAAAGGCAAAGCGGTCTTTCTCGGTGAGGTTCAGTTCATCTCCGATCACGTCACGGGCCTTACCGGCCACCTTCTCAAAGGCTTTTGGCTTACCACCCAGGAAGAACGCGGCATCACCGACGCCCAGACCCAATTGCTGACGGATCGCCTCGGTTCGTTCGGGGCCGATGTTCTTGGCCAGTGGACCTGCGGCCTCCATACCCTCGCCCTGATCACGCCAGAAAATGTAACCCATACCGGGCAGACCTTCTTTCTGGGCAAATGCGTTCATACGGTCACAGAATTTGCGGCTGCCACCGCTCGGCGCTGGGATAGCGCGGATTTCGGTGCCCTCCTGCTCCAACAGTTTCGCGAATATCGCGAAGCCAGAACCGCGGAAGTGGTCAGAGACCACTTGCATCTTAATGGGGTTCCGCAGGTCAGGCTTGTCGGTGCCGTACCACAGGGCTGAGTCCTTGTAGGAAATCTGCGGCCACTCTTGATCGACCTTGCGCCCCCCCCCGAACTCTTCAAACACACCGGTCAGCACGGGCTGGATGGTGTCGAACACATCCTGCTGCTCGACAAACGACATCTCTAGATCGAGTTGATAGAAATCGGTGGGCGATCGGTCTGCACGCGGGTCTTCATCGCGGAAGCAGGGTGCAATCTGGAAATACTTGTCGAAGCCCGACACCATGATCAGCTGTTTGAATTGCTGCGGGGCCTGCGGTAGGGCGTAGAACTTGCCCGGATGTAGTCGCGAGGGGACCAGAAAGTCGCGTGCGCCTTCGGGCGACGATGCGGTAATGATCGGTGTCTGATATTCACGGAATCCCTGATCCCACATCCGGCGGCGCATAGATGCGACAACGTCCGAGCGAAGGGTCATGTTTTGCTGCATCGCCTCGCGTCTTAGGTCGAGGTAGCGATAGCGCAGACGTGTTTCCTCGGGGTATTCCTGATCGCCGAACACCATCAACGGCAATTCGTCGGCAGCACCAAGAACCTCCAGCTCACGCACATAAACCTCGATCTCGCCTGTCGGCAATTTCGGGTTAATGAGATCAGCGTCGCGGGCTTTGACAGTGCCGTCGATGCGGATGCACCACTCGGACCGTACCTTTTCCAGTTCAGCAAATGCCGCACTATCGCCGTCGCACAAAACCTGGGTCACACCGAAATGGTCGCGCAGGTCGATGAACAGTACGCCGCCGTGATCTCGGACACGATGCACCCAACCGGACAGGCGGACGGTTTCACCGACATTGGCGGCGGTCAGAGCGGCGCAGGTGTGGCTGCGATAGGCGTGCATGGATCATATCCCTTCGGGCGCAGAATTCGTCGCGCCGATACACCCCGTCAGGCTTGGAAAGTCAAGGCGGGTCGCGCCGTCAAAACGGCCTTTGCACGTTGCCCGAGTAGAAATAGACGCCCAGCCCTGCCGCAAAGATAATATTACCGGCAATTGCGTGCAGAAGAACTGCATAAAAGAATGATCCGCGCTTGCGGTAGGCCCAGGTGAACAGGAGGCCTCCGACGAAAGTCATGATGGCTACTACCCAGCTCCAGTACATGAGGTGCGCAAGCGAAAACAGGCCAGCGTTCAAAAGGTATGCGGCCCGCCCTTCAGGTAGGATCGCGTGATAGCGTCGGAAAAAGAGAGAGCGGAAAAGCAGCTCTTGTGGCAGAGCGGACAACAACGGGTAGCCGATACAGATGAATATCAACATCTCTGGCCGATGCAGCAGCAAAACAAAGGCTGCATCCGGTCGCGCCCACAGCACCAGGGCGGAACAGAAGGCAGCCATGAACAGGGTAAATGCAAAGACTTCGGTCCACGACCAGTTTCGCCAGCCATACCGAAGCTCCGCCCAGGAAAAACCGGGCGTATCCTGCAGCAGCAGTATGCCCAGTCCGGTAAACGCAAAAAGCGAGGGGAACATCCAGTTTGGCGGGAACAATGTCGCGATGGCTATGGGAACCGCCACAAAAAAGAGCACAAACTCAATCCTGAGGCGTGAGTTGGTAACAGGGGTCTCCACCCATTCGGTATTTTTGCTCAAGGTGCCACAAGCTCCGCACGGATCAGCCCCCGAAGGGAATTTCCACAGTGGATAGATTGCGCGTTTTTTAGATCGGTCAAGGTCAGAACGGATTCGGTAACTTCTTTATTATCCAACAATTCCTCGCGCAAAACCCCGGGAAGCAATCCGCATTGCAGTGAGGGCGTCAGTCGTCTGCCGTCGGGCATGGTCAGGAACAGGTTCGTGATAGTTCCCTCGCAAAGCTCATCCCGTTCGTTCAAAAACAAAAGCTCATCAACACTTAACGGCAAGCCCGCCCGCGCCATGTCATAGACGGCCCGTCGGGTCGTTTTGTAACCCAGCCAGATATCCGATGATGATAGTCTCTGTTTGGCCAAATCCACACGCCAGACGGGCGGATTGGCAGTCAATTCTCCGGACGTCAGTTCAAATTTGCCATCCGCGTCCAAGGTCAAACGGCAGCGCAATGCAATCTCACCCAAACTCGCATCCAAAATCGTCCAAGCGGCGGTTCGGTCAAAATCAATGCCGAACTTCTGTGCTGTGTGCGCCATGCGGGCCAAATGACGATCAAGCCTGACGAACCCCTGCCCCGGCCTGTAGGCCAAAGTTTCGATCAGACGGAAATCAGGCTCAGTTGGTGGGCGAAGCGGGCTTTCCATAGCGCCTCCTCATATTCCGATGGCGCGGTGCTGTCCCAGACCAGCCCGCCGCCTACGTTAAGGGTCGCCTTGCCGCCTTCAACCATGAGGGTCCGGATGGCCACGTTGAATTCCGACCGACCGTCCGGGGCCGCCCAACCGATGGTTCCGCAGTAAACATCGCGAGGCCAAGGTTCCAGTTCGGACAGGATCTCCATCGCGCGAATCTTTGGCGCTCCGGTGATTGATCCGCACGGGAACAAGGCGGTCAGAATATCAGAAAGGCCTACGCCAAGGTGTAACTGCGCCTGCACAAGCGAGACCATCTGATGGACAGTCGCATAGGTCTCAACCTTGAACAGCTCGGGTACTTTCACCGATCCGGCCAGCGCGACCCGGCTAATATCGTTGCGCAGCAGATCGACGATCATCAGATTTTCGGCCCGGTTCTTTTCATCCGAAGACAGGAAAGCGCGTCGACGCTCGTCTTCGACTGGGTCCTCGCTGCGCGGTTGAGTTCCCTTCATCGGGCGCGTTTCGATCCGGCCCTCGGCGTCGGTTCGGAAAAACAGTTCGGGCGAGCGGCTCAGCAGATCAGGCAGCCCCTCCTGCTCAACCAAGGCGCCGTGGCCGACGGGTTGACCAGCCGCAAGCGCCGCATAAAGCGCGACGCTGTCTCCGGTTACATCGAGATCAATTGGGAAGGTCAGATTTGCCTGATAAATGTCACCCGCACCAATCGCCTCATGCACTGTACGAAAGGCCTGCGTATATCGCGCCTCGTCCCAGCGGGGCTGAAACGCAGTGACACTGCCCGACGCCTTTGGCAGTCCAACGCGATCCGGTGCGTCAAACACACCGAAACACAGTAGTGGCAGGCGTCGTCCTTCTGGCAGCCGGTCTGCCAGACGTGGTTCTAGCACGTAGCCCAGTTCATAACTTGCGTACCCTGCCAGCCAGGCCCCATCCGCGCGCGCCTGATCCAGCGCCGCCAGAGCCTGGGGCACCTCCGCCGCGTTATCCGCGCGGATAATCCGGGACGGACGCTCAAACCGGGTTCCGCGACCGGCAGGTCCTTGATCGAAACGAATACGCAATTGCATCCTCATTTGCCGTGCTGCGCGGTATAGAGAATAGCGCGCCAAGGGAAAGAGGGGAAAGCGGCAATTTCAAACCCGTTTCCGATACCTCTTGCACCTTTTCGCGCGGTCCCTATAACGCAGGACAATTTGGGCGCTGGGGCGGTGCCCTGACTCGCGGACAATTGAAGGGGCCAAGCCATGCCGAGAAGAACCGACATCCAGTCGATCATGATCATCGGGGCAGGCCCCATTGTTATCGGTCAGGCCTGCGAGTTCGACTATTCCGGCGCTCAGGCATGTAAGGCGCTACGCGAGGAAGGCTATCGGGTCATTCTGGTGAACTCGAACCCTGCAACGATCATGACCGACCCGGGGCTAGCCGATGCGACCTATATCGAGCCGATCACGCCCGAAGTTGTCGCCAAGATCATCGAAAAAGAACGCCCCGATGCCCTACTGCCCACTATGGGCGGACAGACCGGCCTGAACACCTCGCTGGCGCTGGAAGAGATGGGCGTGCTGGATAAGTTCAACGTCGAGATGATCGGCGCCAAGCGAGACGCGATCGAAATGGCCGAAGACCGCGCCCTGTTCCGCGAGGCGATGGATAGGTTGGGCATCGAAAACCCCAAGGCCGAGATCGTGACGGCCCCCAAGGATGAGAACGGCAAGAAAGATCTCGACGCCGGTGTGGCACTGGCGCTTGAAACCCTCGAAACAGTTGGTTTGCCCGCCATCATCCGCCCCGCCTTTACGCTGGGCGGCACCGGCGGCGGTGTCGCATATAACCGCGAGGATTATATCCATATTTGCCGCTCGGGTATGGATGCGTCCCCCGTCGGTCAGATCCTGATCGATGAAAGTCTTCTGGGGTGGAAAGAATACGAGATGGAGGTGGTGCGCGACACCGCTGACAACGCCATCATCGTGTGTTCCATCGAAAACGTCGACCCGATGGGCGTGCATACCGGTGACTCGATCACCGTGGCCCCTGCCCTGACGCTGACCGACAAAGAATACCAGATCATGCGCAATCACTCGATTGCGGTGCTACGCGAGATCGGCGTGGAAACCGGCGGGTCAAATGTGCAGTGGGCGATCAACCCGGTTGATGGTCGTATGGTCGTGATCGAGATGAACCCGCGTGTGTCGCGATCCTCGGCTCTGGCCTCGAAGGCGACCGGATTCCCGATTGCCAAGATCGCCGCAAAACTGGCCGTTGGGTACACGCTGGACGAGCTAGACAATGACATCACCAAGGTCACCCCGGCCTCGTTCGAGCCGACCATCGACTATGTTGTCACCAAAATCCCGAAATTTGCCTTTGAGAAATTTCCCGGCTCGGAACCCTATCTGACCACCGCCATGAAGTCGGTGGGTGAGGCGATGTCAATCGGCCGCACCATTCACGAATCGATGCAAAAGGCGCTGGCCTCGATGGAGTCGGGTCTGACAGGCTTTGATGAGATCGAAATCCCCGGTCTGAACGTCGGAGTCTGGGAAGAAGCCGACGACAAAGCCGCTGTGATCAAGGCAATCAGCCAGCAGACCCCCGATCGTCTGCGCACAATCGCGCAGGCCATGCGTCACGGCCTGACCGACGATGAGATTTTCGGCGTCACCAAGTTCGACCCGTGGTTCCTGGCCCGCATTCGCGAGATCATCGAGGCCGAGCGTCAGGTGCGCAAAGATGGTCTGCCGGTTACCGAGGACGGTATCCGCAAACTGAAAATGCTTGGATTCACCGACGCGCGTCTGGGCAATCTGACCGGCCGTGACGAAGACAACGTCCGCCGCGCCCGCCGCAATCTGGGTGTGAACGCCGTCTTCAAACGCATCGACACCTGTGCGGCTGAGTTCGAGGCGCAGACCCCCTATATGTACTCGACCTACGAAGCCCCGATGATGGGTGAGGTCGAATGCGAGGCACGTCCAAGCGACCGCAAAAAGGTCGTCATCCTTGGTGGTGGTCCGAACCGGATCGGCCAGGGCATCGAGTTCGATTACTGCTGCTGCCACGCCTGTTTCGCGCTGACCGAAGCCGGATATGAGACCATCATGGTCAACTGCAACCCCGAGACGGTCTCAACGGACTATGACACCTCGGACCGTTTGTATTTCGAGCCGCTGACCTTCGAACACGTCATGGAAATCCTTACGAAGGAACAGGAAGCCGGCACGCTGCATGGAGTGATCGTTCAGTTTGGCGGGCAGACCCCGCTGAAACTGGCCAATGCGTTGGAGGCTGAAGGTATCCCGATCCTCGGTACCACGCCCGACGCGATCGACCTCGCCGAAGATCGTGAGCGTTTCCAGGCGCTGGTCAATGAACTGGGCCTGAAGCAGCCCAAGAACGGCATCGCCTCGACCGACGAAAAGGCGCTGGAGATTGCCGAAGATATCGGCTTCCCGCTGGTCATCCGCCCCTCCTATGTTCTGGGCGGCCGCGCGATGGAAATCGTGCGCGATATGGATCAGCTACGCCGCTACATCAATGAGGCCGTAGTGGTATCCGGCGACAGCCCGGTTCTTCTGGACAGCTATCTGGCCGGTGCGGTCGAACTGGACGTGGACGCGCTGTGCGACGGTAACGACGTGCATGTTGCAGGCATCATGCAGCACATCGAAGAGGCCGGCGTGCACTCGGGCGACTCGGCCTGTTCGCTGCCGCCTTATTCGCTGTCGAAAGAGATCATCGAACAGATTAAGGATCAGGCGTTCAAGCTGGCCAAGGCGCTGAATGTCGTCGGCCTGATGAACGTGCAGTTCGCCATCAAGGATGACGAGATTTACCTGATTGAGGTCAACCCTCGTGCCAGCCGCACCGTGCCTTTTGTGGCTAAAGCCACTGACAGCGCCATTGCCTCTATCGCTGCGCGTGTAATGGCCGGTGAGAAACTGGCGAACTTCCCGAAACGCCCTCCGTACAAAACGGTCGATGACACCAAAATCGCCGACCAGATGACGCTGGCCGACCCGAACATGCCGTGGTTCTCGGTGAAAGAAGCCGTTTTGCCTTTCGCCCGCTTCCCCGGCGTTGACACCATCCTGGGCCCTGAAATGCGTTCGACCGGAGAGGTCATGGGCTGGGATCGCGACTTCCCGCGCGCTTTCCTGAAAGCACAAATGGGGGCCGGTATGGTGCTGCCCAGCGCAGGTCGTGCGTTTATCTCGATCAAGGATGCGGACAAAGGGCCGGATATGCTCGAAGCAGCGCGTGTTCTGGTTGAGCAAGGCTTTGAGCTTGTTGCGACCCGCGGCACACAATCCTGGCTGACTGAAGAAAGTGTGCCGTGCGGCGTGGTCAACAAAGTGTACGAAGGCCGCCCGGATGTGACCGACCTGATGAAGGACGGCGGCGTGCAGCTGGTCATGAACTCGACCGAAGGCGCACAGGCGGTGGAAGACAGCCGATCAATCCGGTCGATCGCGCTGTACGACAAGATCCCCTATTACACCACAGCCGCAGCAAGCTATGCCGCCGCGCTGGCGATCAAGGCGCAGGCCGAAGGCGATGTTGAGGTGAAATCGCTGCAGGGCTAAGCCCCGGCAACGGTATGAATGAATGGACCCCGGCCTCGGCCGGGGTCTTTTTTCTTCCCCTCCTTGCCCATCGCCCACATGATGGGCGGGGAAGGAGTGCTCATGGACCTCTACACCACATACGGAAGCAACGACCTGCCGCGGGCTATCCGCTTTTATGATGCGATCTTCGCAGTTCTTGGTCAGCCACGCCTGCCCGGATGGATCGACGGATGGGCTGGATGGGGTACCGACCCCGACAGCGGCACCGGGTTTTGGATCTGCAAACCTTTTGATGGAGCCCCCGCCAGTACCGGCAATGGCACGATGATCGCCTTTCCCGCTCAGAGTGCCGTTCAGGTTCGGCATTTCCATGCCACGGGTCTGGAAAACGGCGGCACGGATGAAGGCAAACCTGGTGTCCGCCCCCATTACGAGCCCGGATTCTATGTGGCCTATCTGCGCGACCCCGATGGCAACAAGCTATCCTGTTTTTACTACCATTATGATCCAAAGGAGGATGCGGGCGGTTGATCAACCAGCAGCCAGACGTCGCTTTTCTTCACGGTTGAAAAACAACATGTAGAAGACAGGTGCGGCGACCATGGTCAGGATCGTGGCAAAGGCCAGACCGCCCATGATCGTGACTGCCATGGACACAAAGAACGCATCCGTCAGAAGCGGTGCCATCCCCAGAATCGTCGTGATCGCCGCCAACATTACCGGGCGCAGACGCGAGACAGAGGCCTCAACAATCGCAGGACGCAGGGCTTTGCCAGTAGCGCGGACCAGATCGATTTCTTCGACCAGTACGATGCCGTTCTTGATCAGCATCCCTGACAGACTTAACAGCCCCAATAGCGCTGTGAAGGTGAAGGGCAGGCCTGTTCCAAGCAGACCGATAACCACGCCATTTACGGACATCGGGACCAGTAGCCAGATAATGACCGGTTGCCGGATTGCATTGAACAGCAATACGGAAATCAACACCATAATCAGCAAGCTCAGCGGCAACTGCCGCCCAAGGCTGGCCTGCGCATCGCCTGAATCCTCGAACTCGCCCCCCCATTCCATACGATAGCCGATCGGCAGTTCCATCGCTTCAATGGCACTGCGTACTTCGGAGTGGACCTGCGCGGCGGTCATGTCAGGGGGGATGTCCGCTCCAACCGTGATGGTCAACACCCGGTCACGGCGGTGAACCAACGTATTGAGCGCCTTGTAGTCGAAGCCATCCACCATCTGCTCGATTGGAACGAAACGTTCCGACTGATCGGAGTAAACCACCTGATCGACGATCGAATAGTCCCCATCCGCCGGACGGCGCAAGATGATCGGGATCTGGCGGTCGCGCTCGCGCAAAACGCCGCCCGTGATGCCATCGGTCGAAAACTGCAACGTAGCCGCAATGTCTTCGCGCGATACGCCTGCTGTTTGGGCGCGCTCCGTGGCATAGATCGGCTGCACGGCCAATTCCTGCTCACGCCAGTCGTGATGCACATGTAGCGCATTCGGAGATGCGGCTGACATGCGCTGTACCGCTTCTTCGGCCAGTTGACGCAGAACAACCGGATCACTACCCGAGAACCGAGCCTGGATTGGATCGCCGCCACCGGGACCAAAAATCAGGCGTTTGGTGCGGAACTCGCCTTCGGGGAACTGGGCTGAACCGAACTCCTCAAGATCGGCTTGCAAGGCAGGAATGTCGTCCAAAGCCTCGGTGCGGATGATCATATGTCCATAGCTTGGGTTTGGCTTCTCGGCAGCGTAGGTCAACATGAACCGCGTGGCACCCTGCCCGACGAATGTGGCAACCGAGACGACGTCATCACGTTCGGCCAGCCAGTCCTCGAATACGGCCATATCTTCCGCCGTGCGGGCGATCGGCGTGCCTTGTGGCAGCTTGTAGTGCACGAAGAACAACGGCGTGTTCGAGTTTGGGAAGAATTGCTGTTTCATCAGTCCAAAGCCCGCAAAACAGACGACTGTGACCCCGATCAACCCGGCCACTACCAGCCATCGGAACCGAAGCGCCCAGTTCAGGATTGCACCGTAGACGCGGAACAGGATGCCGCCATAGGCATCCACCTCACCCTCTTTGCCCTGCTTGAAGAAATAGTGCCCAAGCAAAGGTGTCACCGTGATGGCCAGAACCCAGCTCAGCAGTAGTGAAATGCCGATCACGGCAAATAACGAGAACAGGAATTCCCCGGTCGCGTCAGGACTGAGCCCGATCCCGGCGAAAGCCATGATCCCGATCACCGTCGCGCCCAGAAGTGGGATCTGCGTTTTTGACGCAACCTCTTCCGCAGCATCGCGCGAGGATTTTCCCCGCAACATCGAAATCTGCATTCCTTCGGCCACCACGATGGCGTTGTCGACCAGCATCCCCATGGCGATGATCAGAGCGCCCAGCGAGATCCGTTCCATCTCGATCGAGAACATCGACATGAAGAGCAAAGTACCCACAACGGTCAGCAACAGTGTGGAACCCACGACGATGGCCGCACGCCAGCCCATGAAAATGCCCAGAACCGCAACCACGATGCTGACTGACATGGCGAGGTTCAGCAGGAAGGCGTTCGAGGCCTCATCGACAACAACATGCTGCTGATAGATGGGCAGGATTTCGACACCAAAGGGGATTTCGGAATCCAGTTCGGCCAGTTTGGCATCTGCACGCTGCCCGACTTCGACGATGTTTTCAGTGGCCAGCCCAGCGATACCCAGCGTGAAAGCTTCAGCGCCGTTGAATCGGATCATGATATCGGGATCATTCTGCCGCCCGCGATAGACATCTGACATATCAAACAGATTGATCACCTGCCCCTGCGATCCAACCGACAGGCCGGCGATCGCCGACACGCTGTCCGAGCCCTCGGCCGTCAAGATCGTGGTGCGGTCACTATTGGATCGCAGCGAACCCGAAGCGTTGACCGAGTCCGCGTTTGCGATAGCTTCGTTGATCGCCTGCAGCGGGACGTTCTGATTGACCGAGATCGACAGGTCGGGCTCAATAAAGATCGCCTCATCTGGCAAGCCCTGAACCTCGACATCTGCAACACCGCTTACCGTCAGCAATTCGCGGCGAAGGAAGGTCGCCAGTTCGTGCTTCTCGGCGTCAGAAAACCCGTCTGCCGTAACGGCATAGAACAGGCCGAACACATCCCCGAACCCGTCATTCACATAAGGCGCACCCACGCCCGAAGGCAGACCGCGTGCTGCATCGCGCACCTTGGCGCGCAGACGGGTCCAGATGTCGGGCAACTCACTGCCGTCATAGGTGGATTTAATCTCAACCTCGATCAGCGACTGTCCCGGCTGGTTGACCGAGGTGATGACATCCACCTCGCCCATCTGCTGAATGGCAGATTCCAGCGGTTCTGAAACCTCCAGCGCCACCTGTTCGGCAGTCGCACCGGGGTATTGCGTGGCGATCACCGCCTGTTTGATGGTGAAGGCCGGGTCTTCAAGGCGACCTAGCGACGTGAAACCCCAAATGCCGCCGAACAGGGCAATCAGGATGAACAGCCACGTATAGAGAGGCCGGTCGATCGAAGCGCGTGCGATGCTCATGAAACCGCCCTCAGTTCGAGAAGCCGACAAAGCGGCGGACAGTTTGACCATCGGACAATGCACCCCCACCGGCGACGACGATTTCGTCTCCATCCATCAGGCCGGTGAGCACGCGGACATCACCGCTCTGCGTAGGTTCAACAGTCACGGGAACCCGGCGGACGGTGCCTTCGTCGGCGCCAGCAGGCGAGAAGACCAGAACGCCCAGCGCGCCGCTGGCATCAGAAACTACAGCCGTTGGCGGGATGATGATACCGGTGCGTTCATCCTGCACCTGCACCGTGACGGTCACGGAGGAACCGGGAAGAATCTGCAATCCCTCGGGCGGTGTCAAACCGAACTGGATGCGAAAGGTCTGGCCCACGCTTGAAGATTCAGCATCGAATTCCCTTATTTCCAGCGGAAAGATCTCGTCGCTGACAGGGAACTTGGCAGTAATCGTGATGTCGTCCTGCTGTCCGGACCGCTGAAATAGGATTTCGGGCACATCCACCTCGATACGCAGTTCAGACATATCGTGAATCCGCACGATCGGAGTACCCGCAGAAACAGTTGTAAACGCCTCAACTGCACGGCTTGAAACCAGCGCGTCGAACGGAGCGGTCAGCGTCGCATGTTCCAACTCATATTCTGCATCTCGAACCGCAATCGCAGCCAGTTGCGCAGCTGTTTCGGCATCATCGACGGCAACCTGGCTGGCTGCGGTTCCACGCAGACGCGACAGGCGGGCAAGTGTTCGATCCGCCTGATCTTTTTGCAAGCGCGTCCGGTCGCGCTGCAGTTCGAACGGTTCCTGATCGAGGCGGGCAATCAACTCACCCTTTGGGATTACAAAGCCTTCAGTCACAGGCATCTCAACGATCTGCCCTGCGACCTGAAACGCCAGATCAACGGTCTGACGAGCGGCGATCCGACCAAAGAATTGGCGCGAAAAGCCGGGAGAGGTTTCGCTTACCTGCATCAGTTTCACAGGCTTGGCAGGCTCTTGCGCCATGGCAGGCGCAGTCAACAAGGACAGTGCGAGGCATACAGAGGTCAGGAGTTTCATTTCGTCAATCCCTCGGGAATTCCGGTTTTCAGAATGTTGTCACGGATTTTGTGAGCCAGACGTGCGAACTCGGCGGTTTCTTCGGTGTTCAGACCCGATGCGCTGTGGAAAAGCTCACCCGCCACGGCCACCAGCATATTGCGGGCCTCTTCGCCCTGTTCGGTCAGCACCAAAAGCCAGGCGCGACGGTCTTCGGGATCACGCTGTCGGGTCAGGTGCCCCGCCAGTTCAAGTGCATCGGCGGTCGCCGTAATCGTTGACGGCACTGTCAACATATCTGCGGCCAGCACTCCCATACGTTTGGGCACATCGAGCTTGATTAGCATGTGGCATTCCTGATGGCTCAGGTCTGTTTCGATGCTGTCAAAGCTCTCTTCCAGTTTCCAATAAAGCGCGTAGACCCCCATCATCGCCTGAATCTCAGGGCTGAGGCGTCCTAACCGCATACTGATATCGTCTGACATGAATCTTTTCCGTGCGAGTCGCGGCGAAATATACTTCGAATTTTGAACTATTCAAGTTATGAAGCGAGAGGCGATACATTCCCTTGGGTCAACACATCTTGATCAATACTAATAGGGGCTGCATTTTGTGCAGATCATGAACTCAGGGCCAGCCATGTACACTCCTGCCATCACCGGGACTGGTGTCTATACACCAGAAAACATCATCACCAACGCCGAATTGGTGGAAGCGTTCAATGCCTATGCCGACCGGATGAACGTTGAAAACGCGGATGCGATTGCAGCGGGCGACATGGAACCGATGCAGCATTCCTCGGAAGAGTTCATCCTGAAGGCATCAGGGATCGAAAACCGGTATGTGATGGACAAGACCGGTGTTTTGAACCCCGAGATCATGCATCCCGCGCTGCGCCAGCGTAGCGACGACGAGCCTGGGATCATGACCGAGATGGCGGTGGATGCGTGCCTTAAGGCGCTAGCACAAGCGGGGCGCAGCGCCGAGGATGTCGATTTGGTGATCTGCGCCGCTTCGAACCATGAACGTGCCTATCCTGCAATTGCCATTGAGATTCAGCAGGCATTGGGGATCAGCGGATTCGGGTTTGACATGAACGTGGCCTGTTCCTCGGCCACATTCGGCATTCAGGCGGCGGCGGATATGGTGCGCTCGGGTTCGGTCCGGGCGGCGCTGGTCGTCAACCCCGAGATCTGCTCGGGTCATCTTGAGTGGCGCGACCGGGATTGCCATTTCATATTTGGCGATGTCGCGACCGCTACTCTGATCGAGCGGATCGAAGACGCCCAAGGCCCACATTTCGAGATAGTATCGACTCGGTGCGCAACTGCGTTTTCCAACAATATCCGCAACAATAACGGCTTCCTCCGCCGATCGCGCCCCGATGGTCTGGTGGATCGCCGCGACATGCAGTTCATGCAGAATGGTCGCAAGGTGTTCAAAGAGGTCCTGCCCATGGTCAGTAAACATATCAGCGACCACATGGAGGCAGAGGGCATCAGTAGTGATGATCTAAAACGCCTCTGGCTGCATCAGGCCAACAAAACGATGAACGACTTCATCGGTAAGAAGGTTCTAGGGCGCGAGCCTGAACCGGGTGAGCAACCCAACATTCTGCAGGACTACGCCAATACCTCATCCGCCGGGTCGATTATCGCCTTCTCGAAACACTCAGACGATCTGGATGCGGGCGATGTGGGCCTGATTTGCTCGTTCGGGGCCGGGTATTCGGTGGGTTCTGTGATCGTCAGACGGCATCAATAAGCGCGCGCCTTAACTGCGCTGCTGGAATCGCTGCAAGACCAAACCGCTTTCTCAAGAATTATTCAGACGGGCTCAACCGCTCCTTCATCTCTGACCGACACATCGAAACCCGGATGCCCTGCGCATCCGAGTGATGTAGTTATGGGAGCCCGCTGTTATGGGAAATAATATTCGCTTTGGACTGGCCGCACTGGTTGCTGCATCTTTCATTGGGGTCATGGCGACCGGCGCGGCAATTGCAGAACCGCAAACCTGTACAGTCAACACCGCGCGTGTTGCCGCCAATGAAGGCGATTTTGACACGCTCTGCGGCTGTTCGCAGGTCACGCGAGGGTTTGTATCACATCTGCAAAAACGATCTGATTTTGCTTCGATTCTGCAGAACACTTCGGCGCAATGTCCCGGGCTGACCCAGCTATTGAGCGATCTGCCCACAGCATCGATCTCTAACACGAATGCCGGGGAAGATCGCAGCAGCGATCCATCCTCCAACTCGGGTGACGCAAACGGAAGCGGAAGTTCGGACAACAGTGGAGGTAGCCCAGGCAACAGCGGAGGAAACTCTGGCGGCAGTAGTGATCCGGGTGATGGCGGAAACAGTCCAGGCGACGGTGGACGCAAAGGTGGCCACGGCGGCGGCGACAAACCCGGTAAAGGGGGCGGCAAAGGCGGTCACGGCGGAGGTGACAAACCCGGTAAAGGCGGTGGCAAAGGTGGTCACCACGGGGGTGACAAGCCCGGCAAAGGTGGGGGTAAGGGTAAAAAGTAACCCGAAACCAAGACAGAAATGAAAGGATCTGTGCCGCGCGAGTGGCTCAGGTCCCATTATTGGTCACGAATGGGGACGACGTACCGAAATAGCGCTCACCTATTTGCCCTGTGCGGGACATTCAGCTAACGCTTTCTTCTTCCAGGTGTAGCTTCATCTCAATCAGCACCTGCTGCAGCATACTGGTTTCTTTCAACAGTCGCTTCGCCTCGTTCACCGTGATGATGCCATCTTCTATCGCCGACTGATATTCCGTCATCAGCATGGCAAACCGCTGGCTCAGCGCAATGACATCGGAATTTACTCCGCCCGTACGTGGGCTGTCCGAGTTTCGTCCATCGTAAGAAAGCGTGATATTCTTCAAATCCGCCAATGCCGCAGTCACGTGCGGATAGGCAGCCGCGTTTTCCAACCGGGCAACAGCATCCACCGGCATGAACCGGTCAGAATGTTCTGCGTTGTCTGAATAGTACCTGCCAAGCGTGGCTTTGGATTTCCCGGTGATCTCGCACGCTGCTTCGATTCCGACATCCTTAACCAATGCTTCGGTATGCTTTTTCAGATAGGCCCCGATATCTGCCATTTTGCTACCCTTGTTACCTGCGCCCTGCCCCCTCTGCCTGTCCATGCTGGGGGAAAGGGTAGGGAAATTTCCCATATTCGATTCATAATTGAAATGGCAATAATTGACTATCCCTCAGATATGCAGGGATTTTGTGAGTGAGTGGCGGCCGTTCGAGCCGGTAAAGAGTGTATGCGGGGCAGGATTTTAGCCTTGCAATGTATAGGCCACTTGTAGGCCGACGACGCCACTGTCGCGAAGGCGAGGTAATCCATCCCCAAGAGCATTTGCTCAACCTCAGCTGTAGCGATGGTGGCGTCGATTTACCCCCATGAGACGGCTTGCCCAGGCAGCACATGCGAATTAGACCCACGGCATGGCAAAGCTCTATTTCAACTATTCGACTATGAACGCGGGCAAATCGACCGTGTTGCTGCAGGCCTCGCATAACTATCGCGAACGCGGCATGGATACCTACCTGATGACAGCCGCCATTGACGGACGCGCCGGTGAGGGGCGGATCGCATCAAGAATCGGAATCTCGGAACGAGCGGACATGTTTCGTCCCGACGACAATGTGTTTGCCATGATCGAAAACCGCCTGACACAAGGGGGCATCGCCTGCGTATTCATTGATGAAGCCCAGTTTCTTTCGGAAGAGCAGGTCTGGCAACTTGCGCGCGCCGTAGATGATCTGAAGGTCCCAGTGTTGACCTACGGGTTGCGGGTGGATTTTCAGGGTAAACTGTTCCCCGGGTCGGCAGCATTGTTGGCTCTGGCCGATGAGATGCGCGAAGTACGCACCATCTGCGAATGCGGGCGCAAGGCGACGATGGTGATTCGTCAGGATGAAAACGGAAACACCATCACCGAAGGGGCGCAGGTCCAGATTGGCGGGAACGAGACTTATGTCTCGCTCTGCCGCAAACACTGGCGCGAGGCGGTGGGTTCCTAAACCGGGTTGGGTAACGTTCGCCCGGCCACGAACGCCGCGACATTGTCCAACGCCATGTGCCCCATATCGGTGCGTACCTCTTCGGTCGCGGTGCCGAGGTGGGGCAGCAGAGTCACATTTTCCATGTCACACAAGGCCTGCGGCACCTTGGGCTCGAACTCGTAGACATCCAGTCCAGCGCCAGCAATCTGACCCGCATGAAGCGCTTGGATTAAGGCGGCTTCGTCCACAACTTCACCGCGCGCAATGTTTATCACAATGCCCGAGGGCTTCATCGAGGCCAAAATCTGCGCGTTGACCAAGTGTCGTGTTTCAGCTCCTCCGGGGACGGCTATGACAAGAAAATCCACTGCCGCAGCCAATGCATTGAGTTCAGGGATGTACTCTGCTTGGAAGTCCAGCTGTTTTGGACTGCGTGATTGATAGGCAACGGTCATGTCGAATCCGAAATGACACCTCCGGGCAATGGCCTGACCTATGCGGCCCATTCCGATGATGCCCACCTTTTTGCTGGTCACATGTTGGCCCAGCATCTGTGTGGGATGCCACCCCTGCCACTGGCCTGACCTGACCAACCTTTCCCCCTCACCTGAACGGCGGGCCGTCGTGAGCAAAAGTGTCATGGCAATATCGGCGGTGGCATCGGTGACGGCACCCGGCGTGTTGGTAACCGCGACTCCGGCAGCATGTGCGGCGTCCACGTCGATATGATTGTAACCAACGCCGAAATTTGCCAGCAGTTTACAGCGAGGCTCTGGCACCTGAGCAAAGATCTCTGCCACGAACTGATCGCCCAACGTCGGGACCACGACGTCAAATTCAGTCAGCGCCCGCAACATTTCTTCATGCGTCATAGGCGTGGTTTCACTGCGGAATTCCACATCGAATTCGGCACGGGCGCGCACTTGGACAGCCGAAGTCATCGGTCGGGCAATCAGCAGTTTCATCAATGCATCCTTCCACCGATGGGCACAGCGCCATCGGGGCCTATCAACACGATCTCACCGTTTTCGTCAGGAAGACCCAACACCAAAACCTCGGACATGAATTTACCGATTTGGCGCGGGGGAAAGTTGACCACGGCCATCACCTGCTTGCCCACCAGCGTCGCCGGATCGTAGTGCGCGGTGATCTGGGCTGAAGTTTTGCGCTCACCGATCTCATCGCCAAAATCGACCCACAGCTTGATCGCGGGCTTGCGGGCCTCCGGGTATGGCTCGGCGCGTATCACCTCACCTACACGAATGTCGACTTTGAGAAATTCGTCGAATGAAATCTCACTCACGAGACAGCTCCTTGGATCGGTCGGTTGCAGCTTTGACGGCACGATGTAGCAGGTCTGGGAAACCCTCTTCTTCATGCATCAACACCTCCAGTGCGGCCTGAGTGGTGCCGTTGGGAGAGGTGACGTTAACTCGCAATTGCGAGGGGTGTTCGTCAGCGGCCATCGCCAACGCCCCTGCCCCGGCGACGGTTGATTTGGCCAACTTCATCGCCAGTTCCGGTGGCAGACCATGCGCTTCGCCAGCTTGCGCCAGTGTTTCGATCAGGTGGAATACATAGGCCGGGCCCGAACCGCTGACCCCGGTGACGGCATCCATCTGTGTCTCATCATCCAATCGAACCGTCTCACCAATGGCCGAAAGCAGGTCTTCAGCCAGTAGGATATCCGCGTCCGAGGTGTTGGCATTCCCAATCAGCGCCGTGATCCCCTGCCGAACCGCCGCAGGCGTATTTGGCATCGCACGGATGATCGGTGTGTTCGCGCCGAGGACGTTTTCGAAGGTGGCCAGTGAGGTACCTGCCGCGACCGAAATGAACAGACTATCACCACCGCCCAGCGCCTGAATGGCGGGCAATGCATCACCCATCATCTGAGGTTTGACAGCGACCAGAACTACCGCAGGAGACTCGGGCAAAGGCGTATTGATGTTGACACCCTGCGCCTTCAGCCAATCCGAGGGGTAAGGATCAATCACCCAAACAGATGCTGCGGGCAGGCCATGTTCCAACCAACCCGCAAGCATTGCTGAACCCATCTTGCCGCATCCCAGAAGCACCAACCCCTGTTCGGCGACGCGCGAGATATCCATGATTGCCCCTCCCCTATGGTTCGGGGCAAAGCTTTACGCGCGGCCGTAGGCCTCTGCAATGGCGACCTGCATCGCTTCTTCGGGGTCTCGGTTTCCCCAGGTCACCAGTTGGATCGCGGGGTAATAGCGCTCGGCGCTCAGTACCGCCGCGGTGATCATGGTATCGATCTGTTCCGGGCTGGCCGTCTGACCACCGGCCAGCACCAAGCCATAGCGATAGACCATCAATTTCTGATTGGCCCAGTAGGTAAACGCCCCGGCCCAACACTGATCATTCATCTTGTTCAGTAGCTCATAAAGCTCGGTTTCGCGCTCGGCCGGAGGCTCCATCTCAAAGGAACACACCATGCGGAGCGTTTCATCGTAATTCGACCAGGCCAAAGTTATCGAATATGTGCGCCACTGTCCTTCGACAGCCATCGCAATCTGATCATCCCCGATCCGGTCAAAATCCCAGTCGTGATGTTCTGCAAGATGTTCAACAATGTCGATCGGATGAAGGTCTTCTTCGAGATACTGCTCGGAAAGGGCCATAATGCCACCTCACTAATCTCTAGCATTTTGGGGCTGGCAGCGCCCCAGCGCTAGTTGCCTGCTCTACAAGCCGGGCTTCCCCAGTCTGCCTGTACTAAATATGGTGCGATGTGAGCACTGCTCTGGCAACCCTATTTATTGGGGATAACAGCAATAAGTTGTGGACAGTTGGCAACGCCGATCAAAATATTGGCGTTGGATGCAGCTTTGTCTTGATAAATTTCTGCAGAGCGGCAAAATGCACAACACCGCACAATCCAAGTTCGGATTGCGCGGCGGATGCTTTTACCCAAAATCTTAAATTCCTGCGGACGTTACTTGTCCAGCTTCGCCTCGAGCGCGGCAAGTCGCCGTTCAAGTGCACCGTTCTCTTCGCGCGCTTTCTGCGCCATGGCACGCACAGCATCAAATTCTTCACGGGTTACGAAATCCCGGTCGGCCAGCCAGCGGTCCATCATGGATTTCATCGCATTCTCGGCCTCTTCTCGTGCCCCCTGCGCCACACCCATGGCATTGGTCATCAGTTGAGACATATCGTCCAGAATCTTGTTACGGGTTTGCATGGGCTTTCTCCGATTTCGCGATTGCTCTCTATATGGGTAAAGATTGGCCCGGGCTCAAGGTTGACTTGCCACGCAAACCCCGGGCAATGAGACGCACATGCAGGCTGTTTTGAATTTCCCCGATCTGTCACCCGAAATTTTCTCGATCTCTCTGTTCGGGATGGAGTTTGCGCTCAGGTGGTATGCGCTGGCCTATATCGTTGGCATCCTGATTGCTTGGCGCATGGCGCTGATGGCGCTTAGGCGGCCTGTGCTTTGGGCTGATGACACACCACCGATGCAACCCGATCAGCTTGAGGATTTGGTCACCTGGATCATACTGGGTGTAATTCTCGGTGGTCGATTGGGGTTCGTCCTTTTCTATCAACCCGCATATTATTTTGCTTATCCACTGGAAATTCTGATGGTTTGGCAGGGTGGCATGGCATTCCATGGCGGCCTGTTGGGCGTGGTGATCGCCACGTATCTGTTCGGCAGGCGCCACGCTATTCCGATTCTTTCGCTGGGTGATCTGGTTGCCTACACAGTGCCGCCCGGGTTGTTGCTGGGACGATTGGCGAATTTCATTAATGCCGAGCTTTGGGGTCGACCCAGCGAATTGCCGTGGGCGGTGATCTTTCCCGGAACTGCGGCCCAGGATTGTCCCGGCGTTGTTGCCGGGATGTGCGCTCGCCACCCTTCGCAACTGTATGAGGCAGCACTCGAGGGTCTGGTCCTCGGGGCGATTCTGATTTGGCTGGCCTACCGGCGCGGCGCGTTTCGAAAACCAGGTCTGGTTATGGGCGTATTTCTGGCTGGCTACGGCGCATCGCGGTTTTTTGTCGAATTCTTCCGTCAACCCGATGCACAATTTGTATCGCCCGGTAATCCGCTAGGGCTGGCGTGGAATGTTGGCGGATATGGATTGACGATGGGGCAACTCTTGTCGCTACCAATGATTGCACTTGGCCTTTGGTTCGCAATTCGGGCAAAACGCAGATCATGAACCTGAAGGATCGTCTGCTCCTGCGCATCCAGAATGATGGCCCTATGACCATCGCTGACTACATGACCGAGTGTCTGATGCATCCGGAACATGGATACTACACAACCCGCGATCCGCTGGGCGCTCAGGGCGATTTCATTACAGCGCCTGAAATCAGTCAGATGTTCGGGGAGCTTATCGGGTTGTGTTTGGCGCAATCCTGGCTGGAGCAAGGCAAACCTGAACGGATTGTTCTGGCCGAGCTTGGCCCTGGTCGTGGCACCCTGATGGCAGACATCCTGCGCGCCACTCAGTGGGTGCCTGGCTTTCACAAAGCAGCCAAGATCGCATTGCTCGAAGCTTCACCTGTTTTGCGCGACGTACAAGCCAAGGCACTGCAAGGCTATGAACCTCAGTGGATCGAGGCAATTTCTGATTTTGAAGATCTTCCTCTGTTTCTGGTGGCAAACGAGTTCTTTGATGCCCTGCCCATCCGCCAGTTCCTGCGCGAAGGCGAAGGTTGGCGCGAGAGGTTAGTTGGCAAAAATGGTGCATCGCTTGCGTTCGGTCTTGGTGCGCAATCGGCACAAGCTGCGCTCAGCGAACGTGTCGAGGATACGCAGGACGGAGATCTGGTAGAACTGTGCGCTGCTGCCAGTTCCATTATGTACTCTGTTGCCGGGCAGATCGCTCGTAACGGCGGAGCCGCGCTGATCATCGATTATGGTGACTGGCGCTCGCTTGGCGACACATTGCAGGCGTTGCAAGCGCATGAACGTGTCGATCCCCTGGATCAGCCCGGTCAGGCGGATCTGACCACACATGTCGACTTTGAGCTCTTGGCGAAGGCGTCTCATGCTTCGGGCTGCGCATATACAAAACTGACCCCGCAGGGGGTGTTTCTTGAACGGCTCGGGATCACCGCGCGCGCGCAATCGCTTGCCACCCCTCTCAGCGGGTCACAGCTTGAGACGCTGGTCACTGCACATCGACGGTTGACGCATCCCGACGAAATGGGAAACCTGTTCAAAGTACTGGGCCTTTATCCGCCAAACGCCACGCCGCCACCGGGACTGGAACCATGACACTGGAAATCATTACCTCAGACATGCTGTCCCCCGTACGACACGGGTTCTTCAGCCGCCGCGGTGGCGCATCTTCTGGTATCTTCGAAGGACTTAACTGCGGAACCGGTTCGACAGATTTGACTGAGGCCGTAGCTTTGAACCGTCGGCGCGTCGCCGACGCGATGGAAGTGGCACCTGAGGCGATGATCGGTGTGCATCAAGTGCATTCGCCGACCGTGATTGCAGTCGATGGGCCGATGACGGGTGACAAACCCAAAGCTGACGCGGTTGTCACATCAACGCCGGGTTTGGCGCTTACAATATTAACCGCTGATTGTCAGCCGGTGCTGTTCGCGGATCCTGACGCAAACGTGATCGGGGCCGCACATGCAGGTTGGCGCGGCGCGTTGGATGGTGTGCTGGAATCAACACTGGACGCGATGGAAGCGCTGGGAGCCAGCCGGGATAACACAATTGCCGTAATCGGCCCCACGATTTCACAACGCGCTTACGAGGTCGGCTCAGAGTTTCTGGACGACTTCCTTGCTGACACGCCAGAGAACGCGCGTTTTTTTGCAAATGGCAAAGGTGACCGGATGCATTTCGACCTGCCCGCCTTTGGCCTGCATCGTCTGCGCGAAGCTGGTATCGGCCAGGCCGAGTGGGTCCGTCACTGCACCTACTCCGATCCCGACAGGTTTTATTCCTACCGGCGCTCGACCCATGCCAACGAGGCCGACTATGGCAGATTGATTTCCGCTATCAGGTTGTAAATCTGGCCCAGATTAAGGCAGCTTTGCCCAGTTTCTGCCACATTTCTTGTGTTTATCAGAGTCAGAATCGTCTCAAATTTTCGCCAATGCACAGACGGTTACCCCAAGTGGGGTCGTCTTGGCATGGGCGGAAGCAACTAAGAGGTACCTGAAACCTTCAATTTGTCCTCAATTCAACCCGGATCAGCCTTATAGGCGCCGCAAATCAGCGTCACATTGGCTTCATAAACGGGAACAGGGCGACCGCCCTATCGAAGCAGGACAATGGATATGAAATCGAAATCACGCTTTCTCAGCGCCGTTTTTGCGGCTGTCAGGGATCAAGAACCAGAAATGCCCTGGAAGCGGGTTTCAAGTCACTCAGTCAGAGTTGCACGCCGTTTGGCCGCGCGACGCTGACACAGCAACCCCAAGAGACCAGCTGCCGGTCTCAGAGGGCGAACGCATACCGGATGAAGCTCCGGTTCGGTGTGTGGGGTCGCAATCAGGACTGCGACCAGGGTTCGGGGCGTGTGAGTGCAGGCAATTGCAGCCTGCGGTTTACGAGTTTGTCTGGGGGGTCAAGAACTTGACCAAAACACTGGTGTTTTCTGATGCGGCGCTGTGCATTCGCGGCGACCGGCCTGTGTTTACCCATCTGATTACAGACAAAGAACAAGGTCGTCCGGCGATATTGCACGGGGGTTCAAGCCGTCGGACGGAATTTAGAGGGGACGGAATACCATGACTATTCCAAATTCTCTGGCCCGCGCTGCCAGAAACGCGGTCGAGACGTCAGCGCTATTGCGCGATGCGCCTCGTCCCGCGACAAAGCAAAAAGCACAGCTTCGACGTTATGAAGTGTGCAGTCTGTTGAAAAACGGGGATATTTCACAGACGCGCCATATCGCGCCAGCTTTGCCGATGTTTGAAGATGCATTTTGTGCGTTCACGCGCGGATCGTTGGTCGAGACGCCGCAAGGCCAGATGGCGATCGAAGATCTGCTGCCGGGTGATGATGTCCTCACTCAGGACGGATCATCGGAAACCGTGCTTTGGAAAGGGTCTGTCACGCTGATACCCGGACGCGAGGATACGCGCGGGCGAACCCGGCCGCTGACACGGATCATGGCCGACACGTTCGGGATGCAAAAACCGATGTCGGGCGTCATCACGGGCCCGGCCGCACGTCTGCTGGGTACGCCTACGCACATGCGTCATTTGAACGGCGGGCAGCCCATGCTGACACCCGTCAGTGAGTTTCAGGATGGAATGGGTATCATTGAAACGCTGCCGCCGACTCCGGTCGAGCTGTTTCATATCTGTGTGGCCCGACATTCCGTGATTCGGGTCGATGGCCTGCAATTCGAGACCTATCATCCGGGCATCAACGCAGTCCGAATGATCAGTCACTCTTTGCGTTCGATCTATTTGAATCTATTCTCACATATCGAATCGTTGAATGATTTTGGGCCGTTGCTCTTGCCAAGAGCCGGAGATGGTGAAATTGACGCTATGACAGCGTGAACTGGTTAACTAGTACTGCAAGCGTGGGGCATTATGCAGATTTTACTGAGTTGGGTTTTAACCCTTGCACTGGCAGCGATGCTGCCACCCTGTCCTGTGGATCAAACAAGAGGTAGGTTCAGGCCGTCCGGTTCATCCGGTCTTCCAGTACGTCAAATGGTACGCCTGGCTCGTCTTTTGCGCCTCGGATAACAAGCGAAGTCTTGACGCTGGCCACGTTTGGCGTGGTCAGCAACTCGCCTGTCAGAAATTGCTGAAAACTGCTGAGATCCGGTGCGACGCATTTCAGGATGAAATCAACCTCGCCATTCAGCATGTGGCATTCGCGAACCAATGGCCATTCCCGACACCGGTCTTCAAAGGCGCTGAGTTCGGATTCGGCCTGACTTTCAAGTCCGACCATGGCAAAGACCTGCACTTCAAACCCAAGCTCGCGGGCGTTCACCTCGGCATGATAGCCCCGAATGTACCCCGAATCTTCCAGCGTCCGCACCCGTCGCAGGCAAGGAGGAGCGGATATTCCTACGCGCTTAGCAAGCTCAACATTGGTCATACGGCCATCGGCCTGCAGTTCCGCAAGAATTTTGCGGTCGATTTCATCCAACCGGGTCGTGACCATCGAATGCTCCTGAGTTTTTCAGTTGTTATATCAGCAGCCCCGGGAGGCGCAATAATATTTCACAGCCACGCAATTTTCGTTATTTCAGATACATAATTGGCCGCAAAGCCAATCATTAGGCACATCACGGACCTGCAATATGAAGGGGCTTTAAGCCCTGCCCTGCGGTCGCTATATCGATCCGCACCGGACAACACGTCCGCCGAGGCAGTTTGAGTGAGGATACCATGGCCGAAACACGACACACCAAGGTTCTGATCATCGGGTCGGGACCTGCAGGATACACCGCGGGCGTTTATGCAAGCCGGGCCATGTTGGAACCGATCCTGGTGCAGGGTATCGAACCCGGTGGGCAGCTGACCACCACAACCGAGGTGGAAAACTGGCCGGGTGACACCGAGGTTCAGGGGCCAGACCTGATGGTTCGGATGCAGGATCACGCAAAGGCAATGGGATGCGAAGTGATCGGCGATATCATCAGCGATCTCGATCTAAGCCAGCGTCCCTTCACAGCCAAAGGCGACAGTGGCACCGACTACACCGCCGACGCGGTGATTCTGGCGACGGGCGCACGAGCCAAGTGGTTAGGCATTCCCTCGGAAGAGAAATTCAAAGGGTTTGGCGTGTCAGCCTGTGCCACCTGTGACGGCTTCTTCTATCGCGGTCAGGAAATCGTTGTGATCGGCGGCGGAAATACTGCCGTCGAAGAAGCGCTGTTCCTGACCAACTTCGCAAGCAAAGTCACTCTGATCCACCGCCGCGATGAGTTGCGAGCTGAAAAGATCCTTCAGGATCGGCTGTTCAAGAACGAAAAGATCGAGCCGCTTTGGTTTCACGAACTGGATGAGGTGATCGGAACCGATGCCCCACTGGGTGTGGAAGGCGTCAAGGTCAAGAATGTAAAGACCGGCGAAATCACGGAGATTCCGTGCAAAGGCGTATTTGTCGCTATCGGCCACGCCCCGGCAAATGAGCTGGTCAAAGATACGCTGGAAACCCACATGGGTGGCTACGTCGTGACCAAGCCGGGCACGACGCAAACTTCGGTTCCGGGAGTTTTCGCTGCCGGAGACCTGACCGACCACGTATACCGTCAGGCTGTGACAAGCGCCGGTATGGGCTGCATGGCCGCGCTGGATGCAGAACGATTCTTGGCGGAGAACGACTAAGATGATCACAGATTTCTCCGGCCTCGTCTGGAGAATTCTGTTCCGCACCCAATCGGGTGACCCGCTCTCATCGGCCCGTGCCCCCGAAGGACGGTTTCATCATTCTGGCCAATTCGCGCTTTATGCGTCGCTTAGCGCTGAAGGGGCCGGGATCGCCATTCGGCGCTATGTCTCGCAGTGCGACCCTCCACGGACGATCCATCGCTTGAAGATATCCAAGGCGCAAGTATTGGATTTGCGAGGGCAACCTTCTGCCTCGATCGTCTGGCAAGACATGCGGGCAACCGGCATACTCTCTCCAACATGGCGATTTTCGGACAAGGCCCGCACATACGGCGCGGATGGGCTGCTATATAGTTCGCGCTCGCGCCCTGAACTGAGCCATCTGGTATTGTTCAACGCAGAACACCAGATAATACAAACCGCAGGCGCCCCCTGCGACTGGTTCCCCGAAAGGTGACCGCGCCTATCTTGACCGGCACCCGGCACCGTATCAGGATCAACCGCAGTAACGCGAAGAACAGGTGAGCTTTTGGAAAACGTTCTTTGGCGCGGCGGATGGATGAGCCGGCTCAGAATCGCAAGCGGCCTCGTGCTGTTTGTCTTTGCGTTCTTTCATTTCATCAATATCGGCCTTGGTCTGTTTCACACTGATTTGCTGCACGGGATGCAGGGCGGACGTAAAGCTGTCAGCCGTAATGAGATCGGCAGCGTCGTGATATATGGCGCATTGCTGCTGCACATGGGACTGGCGCTTGTCTCACTCGCGCAGCGCCGCACGCTCAGAATGCCTTCCAGCGTCGCGCTTCAGGTTATTCTTGGATTGTTGATCCCGCTGCAGCTTATCTCACATCTGGTTCAGACCCGATACGCGCATGAGATTTTCGGGGTGAATGATGAAATGGGTTACATCATCATTCTGATGTGGCCCAGCACCGCGATCTGGTTTCAAAGTCTATTGCTTCTGTTGGTGTGGGTCCACGGATGTATAGGGCTACATATGTGGTTACGGTTGACCACATGGTGGCGCGCGATGGTTCCATATCTGATCGGTCTCGCCGTCTTTGTACCGGGCTTCGCCTTCGCGGGCCTTCTGACCGAGGGGCGGCGTATCTGGGCCGATTTTGCCGACCCCGATCTACGAGAACAGTATGTCGAATACTATAACTGGCCTTCGCAAGAAGAGTTTCAGTCTTTGTTTTCCGTCACAGACTATACGCACTGGGTATTCTGGGCCGCGCTTGCACTAACAGGCTTGGTCTATCTCGGGCGCAAGCTTTGGCGGCGGCGGCATTCGGTGCGGGTGCGCTATGTCAACGGTCCAGAAGTTGTGTCGGAGAAAGGCATGACCCTTTTGGAGATGTCACGCGCAAATGGCATCCCACATACCGCGCTGTGTGGTGGCAAGGGGCGCTGCACGACCTGTCGCGTAGTGGTTGAAGATGGTGCCGATCAGTTGCACCCGCCTACCGAAGTTGAAGCCCGCAGTCTGAAAGCGATCAGCGCGCCAGAAGGAACCCGCCTGGCCTGCCAGATGCGGCCGTCCGACCCGCTCACGGTGTTTCGTGTTTTCCGCCCCGACGGCGCGCGTGATCGTGCGCATGCGAGCCAAGGGCAAGAACGGCAGCTGGCGGTTCTGTTTCTGGACATGCGTGGGTTCACCGCCCGCACAACGGGGCAATTGCCGTATGATATCGTGTTTCTGTTGAATCGTTTCTTCGACGCAATTGTTCCAGCAATCACGGTGCAAGGCGGGGTTGTCGACAAATACATGGGCGATGGGTTGCTGGCGATGTTTGAAACAGCCAACGCCGCAAGTTCGGCAAGTGCCGGTCTGAGGGCAGCGGCCGGGATCGGACACGCATTGAAGCGTTTCAACCAGCAGCTTCAAGCAGAAGGCAGCCAACCCGTGCGCATTGGTATGGGTCTACATCTTGGTGATCTTGTGCTGGGCGAAATCGGTGCGGCGAAACACGCGCCACGCACGATCATCGGAGACGCTGTAAATGTTGCCAGCCGTTTGGAGGCTGAAACCAAAGGACTGGGGGTCGAACTCCTTGTATCGGACAAGGTTTTGGACGCGGCTGGATTACAATGTGATCCCCGCGATCTGCGGGAATTCAGCCTGCGCGGTGTCTCTGAACCTGTCCCCGCCCTGCCCGTCAGGCACGCAGCCGACCTTGAGTCGCAAACCTCACCACTGGAACAGATTGCCTGAGAATGCGCCTAATGAGCCTGAGCGGCGGGATTTTTTCAATAACCTGAAACAAAAAACAGAAAACCGTTCCATTTCGAGAAAAAACCACGCATTTCATCCTTAGTTTTTGCAAGTCTATGGACTTCACCCTCAGGCCGAGGCACATGCCCTGCAAACACCCTTGAAACAAATGCCAACAGAACTGCGATAAGAGTTTTCCGATGACGATGTTAAGCAATCTGGCCCCTATCTCCGAACTGTATGTTTCCTACGAGTCTGCGCAGAAACTCAAGATAGAAGCCGCTGATCTGACCAGCTGGGATCTTAAGCCCCGGCAGATTTGCGATCTGGAACTGCTTATGAACGGCGGGTTCAATCCGCTCAAAGGTTTCCTGAGCGAAGCGGACTATGACAACGTGGTCGAAAACATGCGCCTCGCCGATGGAACACTTTGGCCAATGCCGATCACCTTGGATGTTGATGAGGATTTTGCCGCATCGATCGAGCTGGGCCAGGATATTGCCCTGCGCGATCAGGAAGGCGTGATCCTCGGCACCATGACCGTGACCGACCGCTGGACACCAGACAAGGCGCGTGAGGCGGAAAAGGTCTTTGGCGCTGATGATGATGCGCACCCGGCTGTGAATTACCTGCACAATGTAGCGGGCAAAGTTTATCTGGGCGGCCCGGTCACTGGCATCCAGCAGCCCGTGCATTACGATTTCAAAGCCCGCCGCGACACGCCGAACGAGCTACGCGCCTATTTCCGCAAAGTGGGCTGGCGCCGGATCGTTGCGTTCCAGACCCGTAACCCTTTGCACCGTGCGCATCAGGAATTGACCTTCCGTGCTGCAAAAGAAGCACAGGCCAACTTGCTGATCCATCCCGTGGTTGGCATGACCAAACCGGGCGATGTGGATCATTTCACCCGCGTGCGTTGCTACGAAGCCGTGTTGGATAAATATCCGGCCTCGACTACGTCGATGTCGCTGCTGAACCTTGCGATGCGCATGGCTGGCCCGCGCGAGGCAGTCTGGCACGGGTTGATCCGCGCAAACCACGGCTGCACCCATTTCATCGTCGGTCGTGACCACGCAGGTCCGGGCAAAAACTCTGCCGGTGAGGATTTCTACGGCCCCTATGATGCGCAAGACTTGTTCCGAAAATATCAGGACGAGATCGGCGTCGAGATGGTCGATTTCAAACATATGGTCTACGTGCAGGAACGCGCGCAATACGAACCGAATGACGAGATCCTGGACAAGGACAACGTCACGATCCTCAACATCTCGGGAACTGAACTGCGCCGCCGTCTGCGCGAAGGGCTGGAGATTCCTGAATGGTTTTCGTTCCCCGAAGTTGTTCAGGAACTGCGCAACCGCTTCCCGCCGCGCTCGCAACAGGGATTCACCGTGTTTTTCACCGGTTTTTCAGGCTCGGGCAAATCCACCATTGCCAACGCCTTGATGGTCAAGCTGATGGAGACCGGGGATCGTCCGGTTACCCTGCTGGACGGGGATATCGTGCGTAAGAACCTGTCTTCGGAACTGGGCTTTTCGAAGGAACATCGCGATCTGAACATCCGCCGCATCGGTTATGTCGCGTCTGAGATAACCAAGAACGGCGGTATTGCCATCTGTGCTCCTATCGCGCCTTACGCAACTACCCGTCGTGCTGTGCGTGAAGAGATCGAACAATTCGGTGCATTTTGCGAGGTGCATGTCGCGACCAGCATTGAAGAATGCGAGCGCCGAGACCGCAAGGGTCTGTACAAACTGGCACGTGAGGGCAAGATCAAAGAGTTCACGGGGATTTCCGACCCTTACGACGCCCCTGAAGACCCAGAGCTGCGCGTCGAGACCGAGAATGTCGAGGTTGACAACTGCGCACATCAGGTTCTGCTTAAGCTGGAAAGCATGGGGCTGATTGCAGCATCCTGATCACTTAAGACGAAAAAATACATCAAAGGCCCTCAGATTTCTGAGGGCCTTTTTCGCAGGTGCGGGTCTGGTTCAGTCGGGCAAATCCACCTGCCCGCGCATCAGGACATGGCCGCGCCCGGCAACTTTGATCCCCGTCATCGCATCCGAAGGTCCAACGCGCGTCACGGTCGCCTGACCTGGGCGGCCCATGTCATGGCCCTGTTCGGCGGTGAATGTCTCTTTGTCCATCAGTCCGTGTTTCCAGAGATAGGCCGCCATCGCTCCGGTGGCGGATCCGGTGAACGGGTCCTCGGGCGGGCTGGGGGGCGCCATCATCAGGCGCGAGAATGTGTCGCCCGTAGTCGTTGCGCCTTTCAGTGTTACAAGAAACGGTTCAGCCATGTCCGACCCTGAGAAACCGGCCTTTTCGGTAATATGACTGAGCAAAGCAACATCCAGCTTGGCAGCGCGCAGCGCCTCGTGATCGCGCAGGACCGTAATGCAAAAGGGCAGACCGGTTGAAACGAACTGCGGTGGAGAAATTACCACCTCTTTCGGCAGGCTGATGGCGGCGGCAACCAGATCTGCGGACACATGATCGCCGAATTGCGGGGCGACCTGCGTCATTTCGATGTCATCGCCATTCAGTTTGATCGATACAATCCCTGCTCCGGTCTCAAGCGTCAGAGCATCACCCTGAACCAACCCCCGTGATCGCATCGCTGCAACGGTTGCTATGGTCGGGTGCCCGGCAAATGGGATTTCCCGGCTGGCCAGGAAGTACCGGACCCGGATATCAGCGATATCGGATGGCCCGGTAAAAGTGCATTCAACCAGAGAAGTCTCGCGCACATATGCCATGCAAACCGCGTTCGACAGCCCTGCACCCTCATGCACAACTGCGCAGCCGTTGCCACCAAAGGCCTGATCGCTGAACGCATCCACCCAATCGAAATCATACCAGCTCATCGCGCACTCCTGCGTTTCATTCAGCGGCACGATCACCGCTGAGGCAGAAAATGTCACGTCAATTCGGCGGAATGTTTGGTGGCCTAGTGAACGGCCACCGGGGACAGGTCATGTTCGCGTGCCAGTACAAAGGCCAGCTTGCGATCGGCCACCAATGCCAGTTGCTGCCCATCGGAATCGTGGACAGCATACAGCTGATCCAGATCGCCTGCCTGCTCGCGCAGATCTTGCGGCAGGTCGGCCACATCAACGGCCTTTACATAGACAATCCGATTGCCTTCGGCGTTGATCTCAATCGGTGTATTCATTGCTCTTACCCCTTCTTGATGTTGATTGTCTGAACCACGGTTTCAGGCACGGCGCGGGTCAGGTCCACATGCAGCAGACCGTTTTCCATGATCGCCTCGCCCACCTCGACCCCGTCAGCCAGCACAAACATGCGCTGGAATTGACGCGCCGCGATGCCACGGTGCAGGAATATGCGCCCCTCGCTGTCGTCGCGCTGACGGCCCCGGATCACCAACTGGCGATCCTCGATGGTAATCGACAGGTCCTCTTCCGCGAACCCGGCCACCGCCAAGGTGATACGATAGGAAAAATCCGAGGTCTGCTCGATATTATAGGGCGGGTATCCTTCATTTCCGGCCTTTGCAGACCGTTCCAGAAGGCGTTCCAACTGCTCGAACCCCAAAAGATGCGGGTATGAGCCTAAGGTAAGTTTCGACACGTATTTTCGTCCTTCATTGTCAAAGCGACGTATTCTGCGGTCCCGATGTCGGCAACCGCGTGATATAGAATATGGGAAGATACAGGGATGTCCACAAGGTCTGGCCGGATAAACCCTGACACACTATCTTGTGTTAGAAGCACCACTTGAAACACTGAGTCGTCCATGAACGCACCCACCGATCTTTCGATGAAAACCGATGAAGTCCTGCGGGTGGAATTAGAGGTCTTTCGACGCCAGCACCGTGATTTGGACGAAGCGATCGAGGCCTTGCAGGCCAAGGGGACCTCGGACCAATTGACGATCAAGCGGCTAAAAAAGCAGAAACTGCGCCTGAAAGACATCATCCGTCTGATCGAAGACAGATTGACCCCCGATATCATCGCCTGAGACGCGCGTACCGCATTGCCACATATGCGGATTTGGCTATAGTGCGCGCTCTTTCCGATGGCAGGGGCGTAAGCGGATGAGCGATGTGAAAGTAGGGATCATCATGGGCAGCCAATCGGACTGGCCTACGATGAAAGAGGCCGCCGATATTCTGGATGAGCTGGGCATCGCATATGAGGCGCGGATCGTCTCGGCCCACCGCACGCCGGATCGCCTCTGGGATTATGGTAAAACCGCCGTGTCGCGCGGCTTGCAGGTCATTATCGCGGGCGCGGGTGGCGCGGCGCATTTGCCGGGCATGATGGCTTCGAAAACCCGCGTGCCGGTAGTTGGCGTTCCGGTGCAGACCCGCGCGTTGTCGGGTGTGGATTCGCTCTATTCCATCGTGCAGATGCCCAAAGGTTTTCCGGTTGCAACCATGGCTATCGGTTCCGCCGGCGGGGCCAATGCGGGCCTGATGGCCGCGGGCATTCTGGCGCTGCAGGATGCCGCGCTTGCGGAACGGCTGGATGCGTGGCGCGAGGCCCTCTCTGCTTCGATCCCGGAAGAGCCTCAGCAATGAGCCGTATCGGTTTCATCGGCACAGGCCACATCGCTGCGCCAATCGCGCGGCTGATGGCTGCTAAAGGTCATGATCTTTATGTCACCGAGCGCAATGCCCAAGTCTCCTCGGCTCTGCAGGCCGAGCTTGGGGCTAGTGTTGGCACTCCCCAAGACGTAATTGATGCGTCCGAGATCGTGTTTCTCTGCCTCCGACCTCATGTGGCCGAAGTCGTTCTAACCCCACTAAGCTTTCGCGCAGATCAGAAAGTTGTTTCGGTGATGGCCGCCGTTTCTGAGCTGCAGCTTACCAACCTGTGCGCACCAGCATCAGATTTTGTGCAAACCATCCCGCTGGGGTTCCTTCAGACAGGGGGTTGCCCGCTGGCCGCTTACGGCAACGATCGCCTCTTGGCTGATTTGTTTGAGCCTGAAAACCCTGTGGTGAAGGTTGCCAATGAGGCCGCGTTGAACGCCCACTTCGCCATCTGCGCCATGGTGCCAGGTATCCTGGATCTTATGGCAACAGGCACCGACTGGTTGGCTGATCAGACCGGCGACAAAGACCGGGCCGAATTCTACACCACGCAGCTTGTGTCAGGGTTTCTGACATCAATGCAAAAAGAGCATGCGGGCCAACTGGCAGCCGAGCGTGACGCGCTTGCGACCGAGGGCACACTGAGCCTTCAGATGACGGATATTTTGCAATCCGAGGGCGCGCATGATGCCTTGCGTGCTGCACTGAGTGCCATTGGCAAGAGATTGGAGACATGACGATGTCAGATATGCTTACGCCCGGTGCGACAATCGGGATATTGGGGGGCGGTCAGCTGGGCAGGATGCTCTCGATCGCGGCTGCACGGTTGGGGTTCAAGTCCCACATATTCGAGCCGGGCGCAAATCCTCCGGCCGGTCAAGTTGCAAATCAGGTCACGACCGCCGCCTATGATGACGCCGACGCATTGAAGGCCTTTGCGGAGTCGGTGGACGTGATCACCTACGAGTTTGAAAACATCCCCACCCAGGCGCTGGATCTGCTTGAGGCACACCGCCCCATTCACCCGGGTCGAGAGGCGTTGCGGGTCAGTCAGGACCGCTTGACCGAAAAGACATTTCTACAAGGCTTAGGCCTGCAAACCGCGCCCTTTGCAGACATCTCCGATTTGGACAGCTTGCGCGCCGCAATTGATGACATTGGCACCCCCGCCATCCTGAAAACCCGCCGCTTCGGCTATGACGGTAAAGGTCAGGCCCGGCTGCGCGCACCCGAAGATGCCGGGGCGGCACTGGCCGATATGGCGGGCGCGCCGTCCATACTGGAAGGGTTTGTGGACTTCAGCCACGAGGTTTCGGTCATCGCAGCACGCGGTCTGGACGGGCAAGTTGCCTGTTTCGATCCTGGAGAGAATGTCCATCGCGATGGCATCCTGCACACGACCACAATACCGGCACGCCTGTCTCCGGCGCAGCGGACAGATGCGGTATTGCTGGCCGCCAACATTCTCAACGCGCTGGATTATGTCGGCGTCATGGGTGTCGAATTGTTTGTGACGCCACAAGGATTGATCGTGAATGAAATCGCGCCGCGCGTTCATAACTCGGGTCACTGGACCCAGAACGGCTGCGCCGTGGATCAGTTTGAACAACATATTCGCGCCGTGGCCGGTTGGCCTTTGGGCGACGGTCAGCGCCACTCGGACGTCGTGATGGAGAATTTGATCGGGCATGACATGGACCGCGTACCCGAGCTTTCACGCGAACGGAACGTAGCACTGCATTTCTATGGCAAGGCCGAGGTCAAGGCCGGCCGCAAGATGGGGCATTTCAACCGGATTTCGCGATGAGGTATTCGCGCTTACGCGCGATGCCTCCGGCGGAGGTATTTTTAGCCAGATGAAGCCGGGATCAGCTCAAGAAACGTATTGCGATACTACCGGACATATAGCTGACACACCCGCCTGACAGTGTGGCAGCGACTTTGTGGGTTGTCGCATCGAGTATCACCAGATCAGCACGATATCCGGGCTGTAGCGTTCCGCGATCCTTCAGGCCTAAAACCCGCGCGGGACCGGACGAGACAAGCGCCCAGGCGCTCGCGATATCCAGCAGGCCAGATTTTACCAACATCAGCGCAGCGCGGCGCGGGCTGGGGTAGTGGTAATCCGATGCCAATGCATCACACAAACCCATCGAGATCAGATCCACCGCGCTGGCATTTCCCTTATGTGAGCCGCCCCGCACAACATTGGGTGAGCCGAGGATGATGTGATCTCCGCCCGCCCGGGCACATTCGGCGGCTTCCAGCGTTTCCGGAAATTCCGAGATCATCACCCCGCGCTCGCGCCACTCAGCACGATCCTGCGGCGTTGTATCATCATGGCTGCCGAGCCGAATTCCTCGGTTCGCAAGGACAGTGCAAAGGCTGTCCAGTGCTGCTGGCACCTCGGCGCTGCGGTTGTGCATTGCCTTCAGCATCTCAAAATGCACTTCGGGATTCCGTCCCGCCTTCAGTGCCTGCCCCGTCAAGCGGGGTGGTTTTCGCCCCTCAGCCAGCCGGTCATGAGGTAGATGATCATTCAGAACCACATAAGGCACCTGCCAATCCGCGATACGTTCGGGCAGCCCGTCATAGTCGTCCAGCATATGGGTTTCGAAGCGCAGTTGAGGGATCAGTTGGGTTACAACATCATCCCGAACCGCAGCGATGGCGTCAAAAACCTGACCAGCAAACTCGGGCCCGCGCACGCCGCCTTCCCAACTGTGGAACTGCGCCAGAACAGCTGTGGTTATTCCATTCGCGGCCAGTTCCGCCTCGACCGATAAAATGCCCTCTGCCATCTGCTTCATGGCACCGCGCCGGGGCGCGATGTGACGTTCAAAACCGTCGCCATGCAAATCAATGATGCCAGGCAGGATGAGGTATCCTGACAGATCAATCTGCCGCCCTGCCCTATCGGATTGAACGGTACCTTCGGCGATCGTCAGTTCAGCACGCGACACCCCTTCGCCGGGCAACAGAACATTCGCGCCGGTCAATGTCAGTTCCAACGAGTTCATTGAGTGGGCTCCGAGTCGGGTTCCGAGCAATCTTCCCCAAGACAGATCTGGTCGATGATATCCATCACCCCGTCAAGCCAGGTGATTTGTGGATCGAACTGTCCGAATTCGATGAAATGCAGGGTCTGCGCCATGACCCGCGGGTTGTTCATCATGAACGTATGCGTCACCGGCAAGACGATGTGATCAGCCATACCCTCAACCTTTGTGGTCTCTATCGATACCTTGCCGTCATCTGGACCATCGATCAGAGACGAGAACAATGGGTTCAATGAGTTCTCGCCTGCAATCACCCCCAAATCGAACTCCACGGGCGGCAGGCGGCGTGGAATACCCTCTGGTCCGGTTCCCAACGCAAGCCCTGCAGGGCCATTCAGAAAGCCGAAAACCTCCCAGGCGCCAAGCTCGTCTACCAGTTGGCTGCCCTGATTAGGAGGTCCGAGCATGACAACGCGTCCCAGATTCTCGGGGTCGTTGTCCTGCAACCAATAGCGCAGCAGAATGCCCCCCATCGAATGCGCTACAACGTTAACCGTATCCTCCCCGCAGGCGGCGAACGCAGCTGGTAAAGTCTGGTTGGCGAGGTCTGGTATTGGTAGGTCTGTCGAAGGGTAACCTGGACGAACCACAGTGTAACCATGCGCATGAAAAAGCTGTTCCATGACGGTAAACGAGGCCTCTGTGCGCGCGAGGCCATGCAGAAGAACCACGCATTTCGCATTGGCCACCGCAGGCATAAGGCACAAGAGGAGAACAGCAAGAAATTTCATACACGCCAGATAAGGCCTAACCCAGGCCGAGGGAACCCCTAGCCACGGTTCCGGCGCAGCACCGCCAGTGCGATGCCGCCGAGTACAAATCCGGCGCCGAGCAGAAGCCTTAGACTTGCCATCTCGGCTAACAGGATGACCCCGGCAGCAATTGCGATAACTGGAACGCTGAGTTGCACGATCGCGGCCACCGCCGGTGAAAGCTGTGGCACGACACGGTACCATAGCGCATAGCCGAGACCGGACGTGACGCCTCCGGAAAGCGCAGCCAGCCCATAGCCAAGCGGAGACATTTGCCAATTGCTTCCCAGCAGGAACAGGGCAAATCCCGTGACGGGCAACGCCATGATGAAATTTGCTGCAGTTCCCGACAATGCATCTGGTTCGGACCGGCCCGCGATGGAATATATGGCCCACCCGACCCCGGCAGCCGTCATTAAGCCGGCCCCTGTCGGGTCGACCTGAACCGTCCCAGCAGGCCAAAGAACAAAAACCAGTCCACCAAGCGCAATACCGGCACCCAATATCTGTCTCAAAGTGGGTGCAGAACCGGTCATTGCACCAATCGCAAACATGGTAATTTGCACAACCCCGAACAGGATCAGCGCACCAAGCCCGGCATCAAGCGTCAGATACGCTACTGAAAACCCGATCATATAAAGCGACAGTGACCCGGCCCCAACAACACGTCGACGATTAAAAACAGGGATCGAGCCGCCCCGAAGCGCCACCAATACCGTTAAAACCAAGGCACCAGCCAAAACCCGGATAATGGCAAATCCCGCCGGATCACTTGCGCCACTATCGATAGCAAGGCGGTTCAGGATCGAATTCGCAGCGAAGGCGCACATTGTCAAAGCGGTCAGAAGAAACAGTCGCATATCAACCGCATAGCCGTTTCAAAGGGATTTGCACACTCACATTCCCGATTGCCGAGCCAATCCCGACCCTCCTCGGACCAGAGCCTACCAGCGCCAATGATACGAATGCACAACAGACATTCCAAACAAAACCGGGGCCGCCCAAAGGCGACCCCGCTATTAAGCACTAAGGCTTAAGCAGCTTACATCATGCCGCCCATGCCGCCCATGTCGGGCATGCCGCCGGCAGGTGCCGCGCCTTCTTTGGCGGGCTTATCGGCAACCATTGCTTCGGTGGTGACCAGCAGGCCCGCAACCGATGCCGCATCTTCCAGAGCGGTACGGACAACTTTGGCCGGGTCGATCACACCGAACGAGAACATGTCGCCATATTCTTCGGTCTGAGCGTTGAAGCCGAATGCTGCGTCGTCGCTTTCGCGAACTTTGCCAGCAACAACCGCACCGTCGACACCAGCGTTCTCGGCGATCTGGCGCAGAGGCGCTTCGATTGCCTTACGAACGATGTTGATACCTGCGTTCTGGTCGGCGTTTGCACCTTCCAGAGTTTCCAGTGCTTTACCGGCCTGAACCAGAGCAACACCACCGCCCACAACAACGCCTTCTTGTACAGCAGCGCGGGTTGCGTTCAGAGCATCGTCCACACGGTCCTTACGCTCTTTCACTTCAACTTCGGTCATGCCGCCAACGCGGATAACGGCAACACCGCCTGCCAGTTTGGCAACACGCTCTTGCAGCTTCTCACGGTCGTAATCCGACGAGGTTTCTTCGATCTGAGTGCGGATCTGAGCAACACGTGCTTCGATCTCGGCTTTCTCGCCAGCACCGTCGACGATGGTGGTTTCGTCTTTGGTGATCTCGATCTTCTTGGCGGTGCCCAGCATGTCCATGGTGACGGACTCGAGCTTCATGCCCAGATCTTCGGAGATCACCTGACCACCGGTCAGGATCGCGATGTCCTGCAGCATGGCCTTGCGGCGATCGCCGAAGCCCGGTGCCTTGACAGCAGCAATTTTCAGGCCGCCGCGCAGTTTGTTGACCACGAGGGTCGCCAGCGCTTCGCCTTCAACGTCTTCCGCGATGATCAGCAGCGGCTTCTGCGACTGGATCACCTGCTCGAGCAGCGGAACCATCGGCTGCAGCGAGGACAGTTTCTTTTCGTGCAGCAGGATCATGCAGTCGTCGAGTTCTGCGATCATCTTGTCTGCGTTGGTGACGAAGTAAGGCGACAGGTAGCCACGGTCGAACTGCATACCTTCGACAACATCGGTCTCGGTTTCCAGACCTTTGTTTTCTTCGACGGTAATAACGCCTTCGTTGCCAACCTTCTGCATCGCGTCTGCGATCTGCTGGCCGATTTCGGCTTCGCCGTTGGCCGAGATGGTGCCAACCTGAGCAACTTCTGCCGAGTCTTTGACTTCACGCGAAGCGTCTTTGATGCCTTCGACAACCTTGGCAGTTGCCAGGTCGATGCCGCGCTTCAGGTCCATCGGGTTCAGGCCAGCAGCAACCTGCTTCAGACCTTCGCGAACGATGGCTTGGGCTAGAACGGTTGCGGTGGTGGTGCCGTCGCCGGCTTCGTCATTGGTGCGGCTGGCGACTTCTTTCACCATCTGCGCGCCCATGTTTTCGAACTTGTCTTCCAGTTCGATTTCCTTGGCAACCGAAACACCGTCTTTGGTGATGCGCGGCGCGCCAAAGGATTTGTCCAGAACCACGTTACGGCCTTTGGGACCCAGGGTCACTTTAACAGCATCGGCCAGAACATTTACACCGGCCAGCATGCGGTTACGGGCATCGGTGTCAAACTTGACGTCCTTTGCAGACATGTTGTCTCTCCTTGAGAATATCTGTTGAAACGAAGATCAGAGAAAGCGGGTGCGCTTACTCGATGATCCCCATGATGTCGCTTTCTTTCATCATCAGCAGCTCTTCGCCGTTGACCTGAACCTCGGTGCCCGACCATTTGCCGAACAGGATCTTGTCGCCAGCTTTTACAGCCATTGCGATCAGTTCGCCGCTGTCCTTGCGCGCGCCTTCGCCGGTTGCAACGACTTCGCCTTCGCTGGGCTTTTCTTTTGCGCTGTCGGGAATGATCAGTCCGCCTGCGGTTTTCTCTTCGCTTTCTACGCGACGAACCAGCACACGGTCATGAAGCGGTTTCAATGCCATCTTTGCAGCTCCTTGGGCTCAAAGTTTGTTTTCCTCCCCTCGCCGACTGACGAGGCGTTAGCACTCGGGTCTCATGAGTGATAACGACGCATAGCTAGGGAGTTGCAGGAAGCGAGTCAACAATATGTGAAAGATTTTTTTGCCCGGCGCGATAAGCAGGCAAGAACAAGGCACCTAGTCTGGCTGATCCCAGCTGTACGCCCAGTGTTTCAGACCTTCTTGCCCTGCCTCAGACAGCGCGTAGACGCCCTTTTCCAATTTTTCGAACCAGCCGTAATGATTGTCGTACATCAAACGTGTCGCCGCACTTACGCCAGTGGCCTTTGCGACATCGGCCCCCTTGCCCGCTCCGTTCTCTGCCAGATGGGCCGCGCATTTTAGCGCATCTTGCCGATAGGCCGTTACGATCCCATGACGCGTGGCACCGCCCGCATTCGGATCGCCCTGCAACCTTTCAAACTCGCGCAGCAATCGCTTTGCCTTGACCTTATCCTTGCGCGGCGCATAGGGGCCGGGATCGCATTGAACCTCGACCGTCCCATCAGAGCGCACGGTGATCAGACCCAACCCCAGGCGACGGCACAACGCCAGATTATCCTTCAACGCCCGTCGCGCTGCCCGGCCTTTTGGTTTACAGACCCCAATGTAGACCTGATCGGTTATTTTCAGACGAGTGATAGCTTGGTGAAACAGCGCGAGGCTGAAGCGAAGCTTGAGTTCAACGATCACCGGCTCCTGCCCGTCTCGCAGAGCAACAATGTCGGCGGCGCCAACTTCACCTTTCACGGTATATCCCTGACGTTCCAACAAGGCTTTGATGGGTGGGTAAAGGTCCTGCTCGAGCTTCATAACGCTATGCTATGTAGTTTCGCGCGGATTGCCAGCCACGGTTTGAAGACAAACTACATTGCAACTTACAAGAAGGCAGGAGTACGTCTTGGTCATATTTGCCATTTCCGGAAGGTTTCTTATGCGCTTGCTCAGCTTTTGTCTCGGCCTTTTGCTTCCGATTACCGCCCATGCGGCCTGCGAAGGGAGAGATCTTAGGCTTGACCTGTCGGCCGAAAGTCAAGCTGATCTCGAGAAGACAATCAGTGACATTCCGTTTCCGGAGGGCAACCACTGGATCGCGACAAAAGACGAGACCGTCTTGCACCTGATCGGCACCCTCCACACCAGCGACCCCCGCATGGCACCCGTGGTCGAGCGCTTGGAGCCAGTTCTGAGTCAGGCTGACTCGTTTTTCTTCGAGGTCACACAGGACGAAATGGACGCGTTCGAAAAAGATCTGGCTGATGATTTCAGCCCGGTCCTGATTACGTCCGGCCCCACTTTGATTGACCTGATGTCGGAAGAAGATTGGACAGCGCTGTCCGCGACTCTGGCCGAGCGTGGCATTCCCGGCTGGATGGCGGCCAAAATGCGCCCCTGGTTTCTAAGCATGATGTTGGGCATTCCGCCTTGCCTGATGAATACCCCAGACTTTGATCGCGGCATGGACACGCGCTTGACGGAACTGGCCGAACAACACGGGATACCCCAGTATTCGCTAGAGCGGATCGAGGATTTGATCGCCATGTTCGACAGCCATTCTCTAGAGGAACAAGTGGCCTCACTGACCAGGCTGGCCGGGGCGCTGCAGGCCGGGGACGACCAAATGATCACCATGGCGAACGCCTATATCGAAGAGCAGCACGCCGCGATCATTGAGCTTGCGAAAATTCAGGGACTTGAAGCTTCAGGGATGACACCAGAAGAGTTTAACGCCGAATGGAAAGGGTTCGAGGATCAGCTTCTGGTGCAACGCAACGCCAACTGGATGGAGAAGATTCTGGACCTGAAGGATCAGACCGCGGTGATCGCTGTCGGGGCCGGGCATCTGAGCAACGACTACGGCTTACTGAACCAGCTACAGCAAGCCGGATATACACTGGAACGCGCTGAATTCTAGGTTTTCAGACCAAGGGTCGCAGCAAGTTTGCTTCCGGGTGACAACCGTGTTTGACCACCCTATAAGGCGCGCAAATCCATATTCTTCAGGACACGAGACATGACAACGCTAGTTTTTGGCCACAAATCTCCCGACACCGATTCCACCGGCTCTCCGATCCTGTGGTCGTGGTATCTGAACGAAGTAAAAGGTGAACAGGCACAGCCCGTTTTGCTAGGCGAACCCAACACCGAAGCCGCCTTTATGCTTGAGCGTTGGGACCTGCCCAAGCCGCAAATCATCGAGGACGTGGCCGAGGATGCACCGGTTGTCATCGTCGACACCAACAATCCGGCCGAGCTGCCCGCCAGCATCAACAGCGCCGATATCCGCGCCATAATCGACCACCACAAACTGGTTGGCGGGCTTGAAACCAAAGGCCCCATCGACATCACCGTGCGCCCGCTGGCCTGCACGGCAACCATCATGGTCGATCTGATGGGTGACGACGCCGCCAAGATGCCCGACGCGATCAAAGGTGCCGCGCTGACCTGCATCCTGTCGGACACACTGGAATTCCGCTCACCCACAACCACCGCGCACGACCGCGCCGTGGCTGAGAAACTGGCGGCTGAACTTGGTCTGGATGTCTCGGCCTACGCCGCCGACATGTTTGCAGCAAAATCGGATGTATCGTCATTCTCGGACGCTGAACTGATCCGCATGGACAGCAAAGAATACGAAGTAGACGGCACCAAGTTCCGGGTCTCGGTTCTGGAAACCACAGCCCCCGGTGTCGTGCTGGATCGCAAGGACAGCATCGTAAGCTCGATGGCTGATGTGGCCAAGGAAGACGGCGTTGATCAGGTGTTGTTGTTCGTGGTCGACATTCTGAACGAAGAGGCAACGCTGCTGGTTCCAAATGATCTGGTGAAAAGCGTCGCTGAGAAGAGCTTTGGCGCAACCGTGGACGGTGACGCGGTTGTGTTGCCCGGCGTGATGAGCCGGAAAAAGCAGATCATTCCGAACCTCAAGGTTTGAATTTAGATCATCAAAGGCGCCCGAAACCGGGCGCTTTTTTTTGCGAGGCTCTGCCTCGTGCTCCGAGATATTTTTGGCCAGATGAACAAGGGGGGTTGATTTCGGCCGCTCCGCCTTGGGCTGCACCTCTGGCCAATTGCGCCACGCTCTGCCATAGGCTTTGACATCTCGCATTCCCTGCTGCACGAGGCGCGCCATGACCCAGATCGTTTCTTCACTCGCTGAAATCTCTGACCGCTACAAAGCGCTGTTTGTTGATTTGTGGGGTTGCGTTCATAATGGGATAACTGCCTACCCAGAGGCCGTCGCGGCGCTGCAAGCTTATCGCAAAGCCGGAGGCACAGTGGTTCTTGTAACCAACTCTCCCAAGCCTCGTGCTGGCGTTGCAGAGCAGCTTTCGCAATTTAATGTGCCAGCGGATGCCTATGACACGATTGCAACCAGCGGTGATTCGGCGCGTTCAGCGATGTTTCGCGGGACGATTGGCGAAAAAGTCTACTTCATGGGGGAATGGCAGCGGGATGCCGGTTTTTTTGAACCCCTGAAACTGCTGGATCATCCGATCCACATTGAACGCGTTCCGCTGGACGCGGCCGAAGGCATCGTGTGTTGCGGCCCGTTCGACCCGATGGCGGACCCGAATGTGAACCGGCCCGACTTTCTTTATGCCAAGCAGAAAGGGATGAAACTGCTCTGCGCCAATCCAGACATCGTGGTGGACCGAGGCGAAACGCGCGAATGGTGCGCAGGTGCTTTGGCCCGACTTTATACCGAGATGGGTGGTGAAAGCCTATATTTCGGTAAGCCACACCCGCCGATCTACGATCTGGCCCGGCGCAGGTTGCAGGCGATAGGGGTTGATGTGTCGGATTCTGAAATACTTGCCATAGGGGACGGGCCGCAAACAGATATCGCTGGAGGCATGGGGGAAGGCATTGATACCCTCTTCATCACCGGCGGTTTGGCAGCCGCAGAAACCAAAACATCACATCATCCAGACGAAGACGCGTTGAAAGCTCATAACGAGAAGGAACAGATCAATCCAACCTATTCGATTGGTCGCCTGAGATAGCAAAAAAGACTTGATTTTCTGCAACTGCGAAGTAATAAAGTTGCCGACGAGCGGCAGATGATGGTCTTTTGTTGCTCTTTCGATCTCGAATGAGGGCAGCATGTTGGACAACCTTCCGCGCGGAACGATTTGCATCGAAGACATCGAAATGGGCATGTCACGGCACTTGCGCAAAGTCGTGACCAATGAAGATATCGAGATGTTCGCTCAAGTATCGACCGACCGGAATCCGGTTCATCTGGATGATGACTATGCCCGCGATACGATTTTCGAAGGACGTATTGCCCATGGCATGCTGACCGCCGGCCTGATCTCTGCCGTGATCGGAGAGCAGCTGCCCGGACATGGAACCGTGTACATGGGACAATCGCTTAAATTTCTGGCGCCGGTGCGTCCGGGCGACATGGTTTATGCCGAGGTCAAGGTGATCGATATCGATTTCGCCAAACGCCGGGTTAAGCTGGATTGCCACTGCGCAGTTGACGGAAAGAAAGTGCTGGTGGGTGAGGCCATGGTGCTGGCTCCGAGCCGCAAGTTCGACTGATAATCCACCTTAACCGAACTGCGGCTTGAACCTGACGGGCAGTCCCGCTAGGCAAGCCGCATGCATATCATCCGGGACTTCCAGTTTGTTGAACCAGAAGACCGAGGCGCAAGTGTCGCCATCGGGAACTTTGACGGTGTTCATCTTGGCCATCAATCCGTCATCGAGTTGGCGCGCAATGCTGAATTGAACGCACCGCTGGGGGTCATGACATTTGAGCCGCATCCACGAGAGTATTTTTCCCCAGAGGCACCGCCCTTTCGTCTGATGCGCGGCAATGCACGCGCGCACCGGCTGGAAAAACTCGGCGTGCAGAAGCTTTATGAACTGCCTTTTAATTCAACGCTCGCGGGTATGACGCCCGAAGCTTTTGCGAGAAATGTCATATGCGATGGTCTGGGGCTTTCTCATGTTGTCGTGGGTGCCGATTTTTGTTTTGGCAAAGGGCGCAGCGGTAACCCTCAGGACCTGGTTCGCTTTGGCGAAGAGATGGGGTTCGGTGTGACAATCGCGCCCCTGTTGGAGCGCACCGAGAATGTGGTTTCGTCGACTGCGATCCGGACAGCTCTGTCAGAGGGGCGCCCGCGCGATGCGGCAACAATGCTGGGGCACTGGCACCGGATTGAGGGTGAGGTCGTCGGAGGCGAGCAACGCGGACGAGAGTTAGGGTACCCGACAGCCAATATGTCGATCGAAGGACTGCACCCTCCGAAATTCGGCGTCTACGCAGTACTGGTTGACGTCTTGGACGGCCCGCATCAGGGCAGCTATCACGGGGCGGCATCGGTTGGGACCCGGCCCATGTTCCAAGGCGAGGTTCCTAACATCGAGACATTTCTGTTCAATTTCTCGGGTGATCTTTACGGTGCCACGCTGTCCGTTGGTCTGGTCGACTATCTGCGGCCCGAAATGACATTCGACGGCCTTGACGGGTTGATCTCGCAGATGGATGCCGATTGCGCGCGCGCCCGAGAGATACTGGCCAGTACATGACTACGGATCCAATCGATCGAGCTGGCCTCGCGCCCCGATTCTGGGAACGCAAGCCGCTGCGCAAGATGAACCAGCGTGAGTGGGAGGCCCTGTGCGATGGTTGCGGAAAATGCTGTCTGAACAAGCTGGAAGATGAAGATACGGGCGAGGTCGCATTGACCTGTGTTGCCTGTCGCCTGCTGGATGACGAAACTTGCCGGTGCACCCAATATGATATCCGCCACCAATTCGTGCCCGAATGCATCGTCATGAAACCCGATAACATCGACAACCATGCCTATTGGCTGCCCCAGACTTGCGCCTATCGACTGCTCTGGGAAGGCAAACCGCTTTACGACTGGCACCCTTTGCTATCAGGTACGCCTGAAAGCGTTCACACCGCCGGAGTCTCCGTGCAGCGGCGAACCGTATCTGAATTCGAAACGCCCATGGAAGAGTGGGAAGACTACATCATCGAGGAGCCGAATTAATGCATTTTGCCTCTGATAATTCCGGGCCTGTTCATCCCGAAGTTCTGGCCGCATTGGCCGAAGCCAATCAGGGCTATCAGATGGCTTATGGCGCCGACACCTTGATGAACGAAGTGCGCGACCAAATCCGCGGCATTTTCGAAGCACCGGGTGCGGCAGTTTATCTGGTCGCTACGGGAACGGCAGCTAATTCACTGGCGTTGGCGACGCTGAGCAAGCCGTGGGAAACCGTGTTCTGTTCACCCGTTGCTCATATCCATGAGGATGAGTGCAATGCCCCCGAATTCTACACCGGCGCGAAACTGACTCTGGTGCCGGGTGGCGACAAGATGACCCCCGAAGCATTGACCAAGTCCATTGAGGGGGAAGAAACCCGCGGCGTGCATGGTCCGCAGCGCGGGCCTGTCTCGATCACTCAGGTGACCGAGCGTGGCTCGGTTTACTCGCTTGCCGAACTTCAAGCCTTGTGTGGCGTTGCCAAGAAGTATGGGTTGCCGGTGCATATGGATGGTGCACGCTTCACTAACGCTCTGGTCGCTTTGAATTGCTCACCGGCAGAGATGACGTGGAAATCTGGTGTTGACGCAGTCAGCTTTGGCGGCACCAAAAACGGGCTGATGGGTGTCGAGGCCGTAATCTTCTTCGACGAAAGCAAAGCTTGGGAGTTCGAGCTGCGGCGCAAGCGCGGGGCGCACCTGTTTTCCAAGCACCGTTATCTGTCGGCCCAGATGGCTGCTTATCTGCAGGATGACCTGTGGCTGAAATCAGCTCGCAAAGCGAATGCCAATTGCGCGCGATTGGCGGATGGTCTACGGGCAGTCGGGGCAGAATTCCTGCATGAACCCCAGGCAAACATGATTTTCGCAAGCTTTCCCCGCAGCCAACACAAGCGCCTGCACGAGGCCGGCGCCGTCTATCACCTGTGGGGCGATACGTTGGACGGTGAGGACGAAGACGAGATGCTGGCCTGCCGCCTTGTCTGTGACTGGTCCATCGAAACCGACCAGATCGATCGGTTTCTGAACCTCTTGTAGCCGTGCCTCCCTGCCCCGGCTATTTCAACTCAGCCAGATGCTTGTCCAGATCATCAAGACGGTCCTGTCCCCAGAACCTCTGATCGTCCGGTGTGATGTAAAATGGTGCCCCGAAAACACCCCGGTCCACGGCTTCTTCCAGATTTGCGGCGTAGGTTTCCGCACCTACCAACAGGCCACTATCAGCTAGATTTGGATTAAATCCTGCCTGTTCCAAGCAATCCCGGATCACGCCATCATCAGAGATGTCCTTTTCTTCTGCCCAGCAGGCACGCAAGAAGGAATGGCAAAGTTTACCCACATCACCTGATCCATCCTGTACTGCTGCGATCACAGCGTAAGAGGACGGTGCCATGTTCGTCGGCCAGTGCGCAGGCTGCAGGTTCAACGGCATATCCAGATTGCGCGCTTGGCGCACCAATTCCTGCGCGCGGTATTCGATGCGAGATATATGTCGGTCTTTTGGTGGTGTTCCACCTGTCCGGCCGAACAGGGCAACAATATCCAATGGTTTATAGTTGATCGTCGCACCGTGTTTTGCCGCGATCTCTTCAAGGCGCATTCCCGCCAGATAGGAATAGGGCGAGAGTGTCGCAAAAAAGTAGTCAATCTGGGCCATGTTCACTTTCTCCGCTGCGTTATCTTTGCGGGACGGTAGACCCATGCTAAGCGGTGTCAACATCACGAATCTGTCACATTGCCACTGCTGCCCGGGGAAAATCAGCCGATGCCGACACTTCACGAACCCAAGCTTATCGCTGGGAACGCCAATCTTCCGCTTGCCGAAACCATTGCACGTCGCATGAGCCTGCATCGCGGCGTTGACCAGGGGCTGGTCGATGCTCGGGTCGAACGGTTCAACGACGGAGAGATTTTCGTCGAGGTTTTCGAGAATGTGCGCGGTGAGGATATGTTTATCGTTCAACCAACCTCGAACCCCGCCAATGACAATCTGATGGAGCTGCTGATCATCGCAGATGCGCTGCGCCGTTCATCCGCAGCCCGGATCACCGCTGTCATTCCGTATTTCGGGTACGCCCGTCAGGACCGCCGCACCAAGGCGCGCACACCAATCAGCGCCAAGCTGGTGGCAAACATGCTGACTGGTGCGGGTATCGAACGGATTCTAACTATGGATCTGCACGCAGCCCAGATTCAGGGCTTTTTCGACATGCCGGTGGACAACCTATATGCCTCTCCGATCTTTGCCCTGGATGTGAAGAAACAATTCAAGGATCAGATGGACGACCTGATGGTGGTCTCGCCGGATGTCGGCGGTGTTGCACGTGCCCGTGAATTGGCCAAACGCATCAATGCGCCCCTTTCGATCGTTGACAAACGCCGCGAAAAGGCAGGCGAAGTGGCCGAGATGACGGTCATTGGTGACGTGAAAGACAAAATCTGCCTGATTGTCGATGACATTTGCGATACCGCTGGCACTCTGTGCAAAGCTGCCCAGGTGCTGATGGATAACGGCGCCAAGGAAGTACACTCTTACATCACCCACGGTGTCATGAGTGGACCGGCGGTTGAACGTGTGACCAATTCGGTGATGAAATCTCTGGTCCTATCGGACACGATCCAGCCTACGGCCGAGATCAACAAGGCCGCCAACATCCGCATCGTACCCACCGCGCCGATCTTTACGCAGGCGATCCTGAACATTTGGAACGGCACAAGTGTATCATCGCTGTTCGAAGACAAGACACTGACGCCGATCTACGAGTCACTTTATCATATGGATTGATCGAAAAACTGCTGACTACCATAGATAATGTCTGAATTCATGACGGCCTGCCTATTCGGCGACCGTCATGATTTCTTCCAACGGCTTTTTCATCTTTGCAACTTTTGGCACCTTCGCGTCGTCTTGCGGATGGCCTACAGCTACGATCATAATAGGCTTTTCATGATCAGGGCGGTTTAGCAGTTTATTCAGGAATTTCATCGGGTTGGGTGTGTGGGTCAGCGATACCAGCCCTGCATGGTGCAGCGCCGTCAACAAAAAGCCCGTGGCAATGCCCGTGCTTTCAGGCACGTAGTAGTTTTTGAACCGATCTCCATCATCGAAATGACCCCAACGTTGGGCGAAAATCACTATCAGCCACGGTGCGTCTTCCAGATGCGGCTTCTGATCGTTAGTCCCGATTGGTTCAAGCGCCTTCAGCCATTCATCCCCGGCACCGCCTTCATAAAACCTGCGCTCTTCAGCTTCTGCCTCTTCCCGAATACGGCGTTTCATCTCAGGGTTCGAGATGGCCACAAAGTGCCAGGGCTGATGATTGGCCCCTGAGGGCGCTGTTCCGGCTGAGCGAATGCACTCTTCGATGACCGTGCGCTCGACGGGCCGGTCCGAATAGTCACGCACGGTATGGCGGCGTTTCATCTTGTCGTAGAATGCTCGCGCTTCGGCCAGCATTTCTTCATCAGACAAGTCCATACGATCCGGAAGGTCGAAGGCTTCGTATTCGATATGATCTCGTGCAAACACCTGTAAGATCCTCTGGTTGCGCTAGCCGCTATTTGGGGTGGCCAGTCTTCTTTATGGGACGACGCGCGAAGGTGCGCAATCTTATGTCACGAACAGGCCTGCTTCACGAGATGTCCCAATCGTCTTCATGCGAAACATCTCCAATTGCGGTCCAATTCACCCGAATTCTGGCGATACGCGTATCGGACCAGGTGCGAAACACCGCATTGAATCCTTCCAGCGTTATATCTTCGGCCTGAACTTCAGCCCGTAAAGCGGAAGACGTATCCACATCCCAAAGCACCACGCCTATCTGGACGATTGGCACAGAGCGGAACACTTCTGAAAAACGGACGCTTACACGACGCTCACGCGGGCCCTCACCAGTCCACATCACGCCACCATCGGCGAAATCGGAAAACAAGACCTCCTCGCCCTGATCAATGCCGATGGGATGGGTTTGAAACTTTTTCATCTATCGTCTTTTATTGTTCAATTCCTGCAGCTTAACTTCAGCGAATGGCAAAATCACGACAAAAAAACGGCCCCGCGTATACGGGGCCGTTCCAAGTGATCAGAATGTCATGAACCCTTACAGGCTCATATGCGTTCCTAGAGCTTCCATGTCAGCCAGCAACTTTGCAGCATCGTCGACGATGGTCTGATCGTCACCGGCCTTGGCTGCCTCGTGCGAGGCGCGGGCGTCAGCGATCAGATCGTCCAGATGCGAACGTGTTACTTCAGCAACTGGAATGGCCTTTTCGGCCAGAACCGACAGGCCATCACCATTGATCTGAGCAAACCCACCGGTGACCAGGTATTCGCTGGAGCCTTGGGGTGCTTCGACTTTCAGGATGCCCGGGCGCAGAGTTGTAATTGTGGGGGCATGATCGGGCATTGCCGTCATGTCCCCGTCCGCGCCGGGAATCTGGACCGCGGTGGCCTCGAGCGAAGCAAGGCTCCGCTCGGGGCTGACGAGGTCGAATTGCATCGTGTTTGCCATCAGGGATACTCCTTAGGCGGCTTCTGCGGCCATCTTCTCCGCTTTGGCGATCACTTCTTCGATGCCGCCAACCATCAGGAAGGCCGCTTCGGGCAAGTGATCGTATTCGCCAGCGACAACCGCTTTGAACGATGCGATGGTCACATCCAGAGGAACCTGAACGCCCGGCGAACCGGTAAAGACTTCGGCCACGTCGAACGGCTGCGACAGGAAGCGCTCGATCTTACGGGCACGCGCCACGGTCAGTTTGTCTTCTTCCGACAGTTCGTCCATGCCGAGGATGGCGATGATGTCCTGCAGCGACTTGTAGCGCTGGAGAATCTGCTGAACGTCGGTTGCGACCTTGTAGTGCTCTTCACCAACGATGGCCGGGTCGAGCAGACGCGAGGTCGAGTCGAGCGGGTCAACCGCCGGGTAGATACCCTTTTCCGAGATCGCACGGTTAAGAACGGTGGTCGCGTCCAAGTGAGCAAACGAGGTTGCTGGTGCAGGGTCGGTAAGGTCGTCTGCAGGAACATAAATGGCCTGCACGGACGTGATCGAGCCCGACTTGGTCGAGGTGATGCGTTCCTGCAGAGCGCCCATGTCAGTCGCCAGCGTCGGCTGATAGCCCACAGCCGAAGGAATACGACCCAGCAGAGCCGAAACCTCAGAACCCGCCTGCGTGAAACGGAAGATGTTGTCGACGAAGAACAGAACGTCGGTACCGGACTGGTCGCGGAACTGTTCGGCCAGCGTCAGACCGGTCAGCGCAACACGTGCACGTGCTCCGGGAGGTTCGTTCATCTGACCGTAAACCAGGGCCACCTGCGATTCCGACAGGTTGTCCGGCTTAATAACGTTCGATTCGATCATCTCGTGATACAGGTCGTTCCCTTCACGAGTCCGTTCACCAACACCCGCGAACACCGAAAAGCCCGAGTGCACTTTTGCGATGTTGTTGATCAGTTCCATGATCAGAACGGTTTTGCCCACACCGGCACCGCCGAAGAGGCCAATTTTACCGCCTTTGGCGTAGGGGGCCAGCAGGTCAACAACCTTGATGCCGGTTACCAGAACTTCCGACTCGGTCGACTGTTCGTCGAAGGTCGGCGCGGGCTGGTGGATCGCGCGGGCCTCGGTTGCTTCAACCGGACCTTTTTCGTCGATCGGCTCACCAACCACGTTCAGGATGCGGCCCAGGGTGGCGTTACCAACCGGAACCGAGATCGGAGCGCCGGTGTCGGTGACTGCCTCGCCACGAACCAGACCTTCGGTCGCGTCCATCGCGATGGTGCGGACGGTGTTTTCACCCAGGTGCTGAGCAACTTCCAACACCAGGCGCTTGCCGTTGTTGGTGGTTTCCAGCGCGTTCAGAATTTCAGGCAGCTGATCTTCGAAGTGCACGTCGACGACGGCCCCGATGATCTGTGTGACTTTGCCTTTTGCATTCGCCATGTTTCGTCTCCGGTATGTCTCTACAGCGCTTCGGCGCCGGAAATAATTTCAATCAGCTCGTTGGTGATCACGGCCTGACGCGAGCGGTTGAACTGGATCGTCAGCTTGTCGATCATCTCACCCGCGTTGCGTGTCGCGTTGTCCATTGCGGACATCCGTGCACCCTGTTCAGACGCTCCGTTTTCGAGCAGAGCCGAGAAGATCGCGGTGGCAACCCCCTTGGGCAGCAGGTCGGCCAGGATGGCCCCTTCGCTGGGCTCGTAGTCGAATACCGCACCGCTGTCGTCACCCGTCGCTTCGTCTTCGAACGAGGCGGGGATGACCTGCTGTGCCGTCGGGATCTGGGTCACAACGTTGACGAACTTCGAGTAGAAGATCGTGGCAACGTCGAACTCACCCCCGTCGAAACGAGACAGGACGTCCTTGGCGATGTCTTGCGCGTTGGAATACCCCAGACGCTTGACCTCGCTCAGGTCGATATGTCCAACGAACAGATCGCTAAAATCACGCTTGAGCGCGTCGCGGCCTTTTTTGCCGACGGTCAAAACCTTGACCGTCTTGCCTTTGGCGCGCAACTCGTCCGCCTTTTGGCGAGCGAGCTTGGCGATGTTCGAGTTGAAGCCGCCACACAGGCCGCGTTCAGCTGTCATGACAACCAGCAGATGGACATCATCACTGCCCGTGCCACGGAGCAGCTTGGGGGCGCTGTCGCTGCCCCCGACCGAAGCCGCCAGCCCCGCCATCACGGCATTGAACCGCTCGGCATAGGGACGCGAGGCTTCGGCAGATTCCTGGGCGCGACGCAGTTTTGCAGCCGCGACCATCTGCATGGCCTTGGTGATCTTGCGGGTCGATTTGACCGACTCGATCCTGTTTTTAAGGTCCTTAAGATTTGGCATATGCCCGCCTCTCCCTTAAGCGAAGGTTGCGGCGTATTCGTCCAGCGCAGCCTTGATCTTGTCGGAAGCGTCACCCTTGATCTTGGGATCTTCGTCCGTGATCCACTGAAGCAGGTCCGCGTGCTTGCCACGCAGGTGCGCCAGCAGGCCAGCTTCGTAACGGCCAACATCGGACACGTCGATCTTGTCGAGGTAACCATTGGTGCCGGCGAAGATTACGCAGACGATTTCAGCGTTGGTCAGCGGCGAGTACTGCGGCTGTTTCATCAGCTCGGTCAGACGCGCACCACGGTTCAGCAGCTGCTGGGTTGCGGCGTCGAGGTCAGAACCAAACTGCGCAAAGGCAGCCATTTCGCGGTACTGAGCCAGCTCCAGCTTAACCGGACCGGCAACCGACTTCATCGAGTTGGTCTGAGCCGAGGAGCCCACACGCGAAACCGACAGACCGGTGTTCACAGCAGGGCGGATGCCTTGGTAGAACAGTTCGGTTTCCAGGAAGATCTGGCCGTCGGTGATCGAGATCACGTTGGTCGGAATAAACGCCGAAACGTCACCACCTTGCGTTTCAATAACCGGCAGAGCGGTCAGCGAGCCCGCACCGAAGTCTTCGTTCAGCTTTGCCGAACGTTCCAACAGACGCGAGTGGAGGTAGAAAACGTCGCCAGGATAGGCTTCACGTCCGGGCGGACGGCGCAGCAGCAGCGACATCTGACGATAGGACACAGCCTGCTTCGACAGGTCATCATAGATGATCAGCGCATGGCGGCCGTTGTCGCGGAAGTATTCGGCCATCGCGGTTGCGGCGTAAGGTGCAAGGAACTGCATCGGTGCCGGGTCGGACGCGGTTGCCGCCACAACGATCGAGTAGTCGATCGCGCCGGACTCTTCCAGTTTCTTCACCAGCTGAGCAACGGTCGAACGCTTCTGACCGATCGCAACGTACACGCAGTACAGCTTCTTCGACTCGTCGTCGCCTGCTGCGTCGTTGTAAACTTTCTGGTTCAGGATCGCGTCCAGAGCAACGGCGGTTTTACCGGTCTGACGGTCACCAATGATGAGCTCACGCTGGCCACGGCCGATTGGGATCATTGCGTCAACCGATTTCAGGCCGGTTGCCATCGGCTCGTGAACCGATTTACGCGGAATGATGCCCGGCGCTTTAACGTCTGCAACGCCACGCTTGGTTGCGTTGATCGGGCCTTTGCCGTCCAGAGGGTTGCCCAGACCGTCAACAACGCGGCCCAGCAGCTCGTCACCAATCGGAACGTCCACGATAGAGTTGGTGCGCTTAACAGTGTCACCTTCTTTGATGTCACGATCGGAACCGAAGATAACGACACCGACGTTGTCGCTTTCCAGGTTCAGGGCCATGCCCATGATGCCACCGGGGAATTCGACCATCTCACCGGCTTGCACATTGTCCAGGCCGTATACACGGGCAATCCCGTCACCGACGCTCAGCACGCGGCCGATCTCGGCCACTTCGGCTTCCTGACCAAAATTCTTGATCTGGTCCTTCAGGATTGCAGAAATCTCTGCAGCTTGGATTCCCATTTATCCGACCTCTTTCATTGCATTCTGTAGGGAGTTCAGCTTCGAACGGATCGAGCTATCGATCATTTTCGAGCCCACTTTAACGACAAGACCGCCGATGAGGCTTTCATCAACGGTCGCATTGATTGTCACGGTCTTGCCCACACGCTCGGACAGCGTCTTGGACAGTTTATCCATTTGGGTCTTGGTGAGCGCCTTGGCCGAGGCGACATCGGCGGTCACCTCGCCACGCTCGTCAGCCAGCATGTCGCGCAGAACCTGCACCAGTTGCGGTACAACGAACAGACGACGTTTCTGCGCCATCAGACCCAACGTATTGCGCAGGATGGCATGTAGGCCCATCTTGTCAGCAACAGCAGTGATTGCGCTTTCCTGTTCGGCGCGCGAAACCAAAGGCGATGCGATCAGGTCGCGCAATTCTGCGCTGTCACCCAATGCTGCTGCCAGATCGTTGATTCCGGTTTCCAGACCTACAAGGTCATTATTCTCTTTAGCGATCTCGAAGATCGCGGTGGCATAGCGCTCGGCGATGCCAGTGGAAATCGAAGCTGGTTCGGACACGTCCACCCTTCCGATATTTGAGGCCCCGATTTTGAGTAGCGGCCGCTACCTTGGGGCGTGAGGAAACCCCGTCCATTTAGGGCGGGGATCAAAATCACCGGGGATGTAGCAGAGGTGTTCCAACCAAGCAATACGCTATAGCGGTAACAGTTTTATCCACAAATTATTATTTTTCATACACTTAACCCAACTGCGACCCTTTGGACCGATTGGGGCAGTTGAAAAATGTTACGAATATGCAGGTTTTTGCGATTCCTGTGACCTTTTTCCCGCATTTTTTCCGTTCAAAATGCGCCGGACTGTCACGCAGGCTTTAACAAACCATCCAACGCTTTGATCGGGCGCTTCGCTGTGTCTTTGGTAACGCTCCCGCTAGGCGGGCGAATGAGTTTACTGGCCTCAACCATAAGCACGCCTCCGGCCATGACGGTTGGGATGCGTTGTCCAGTCTTCTCGATCAGGCTACCTGATTTTAGCCAGAACCGACGGAACGAAGGCGGCAGGTAAAGCGCCGAGCAATGGTTTTCAGGGACGAAGTGGTGCGCGCGCAATTGGTTTTCCAATTGGGTCGTTGAATAGGGCTGCCCAAAGCCAAACGGCGTCCGGTCTGAGCGCGACCAAAGCCCGGCCCGGTTCGGTACGACAAATAGCACACGCCCTCCGGGCCCCAGAACGCGCCAGCATTCTTCCAGCAATTGGCTGGGTCGGTTTGAATTTTCCAAACCATGCATCACCACCAGTTTATCCACATGGCCAGTTTCGATTGGCCACATCGTCTCTTCGGTCAGAACGGAAACATTGGGCATCCCCGCAGGCCATGGCATTACACCCTGCGGACCAGGCATAAGACCAATCACACGACGCGCATCTTTGAGGTAAGGCCGCAATAAAGGTACGGCAAAACCAAATCCGACCACAGTTTGCCCTTTGGCTTCGGGCCAAAGATCCACCAACCGACCACGGATCGCTGCCTGGGCCGCGCGACCCAGGGTACTGCGATAGTAGAAATTCCTCAGATCCTGCACATCAAGATGCATTGCGGACACCCGGTCAATCGGCTTAGCTGGGCGCAGTCTAGCAATGAAAGGGCAAAAGGCCATGCCTCTTGAGATCGTTACCATTCCTTGCCTCAGCGATAATTACGCCTTTCTCGCCCATGATCCGGCCAGCGGTGAGACTGCCTTGATCGATGCGCCAGAGGCAGCTCCGATTCTGGCCGAACTGGATTCGCGCGGCTGGCAGCTAAGCCATGTGTTGTTGACACATCATCATTGGGATCATGTGGACGGGCTGAGCGGCATTCTAGCGAAACAGCCCGCGCGTGTGATCGGCGCAAAAGCAGATGAGCATCGGTTGCCAAAACTCGATCAGGCGGTGGTTGAAGGTGACACATTTTATATCGGCGGTGAGCCGGTCGAGGTTCTTGATGTGTCCGGTCATACAATTGGGCACATTGCATTCTACATGCCCCAAACTGGCGTTGTATTCACCGCTGACAGCCTGATGGCGCTGGGATGTGGACGATTGTTCGAGGGCACGCCTGCGCAAATGTGGGCCTCTCTCAGCAAGTTGGCGGCCCTGCCCGATGAAACAATCGTGTGCTCAGGCCACGAATACACACAGGCAAACGCCAAGTTCGCCCTGACCATCGATCCCGACAACCCAGCCTTGCTTGACCGCGTGGCCGATATTAATCGCGCCCGCGCTGCTGGAGAACCTACTGTGCCTTCGCTTTTAGGCCTGGAAAAGGCGACAAATCCGTTTCTAAGGGCCACTGATCCGGCGATTCAGGCCCATCTGGGCATGGAAAACTCTGATCCCGTGTCCGTATTCGCCGAAATTCGAGCCCAAAAAGACAGCTTTTAACCCGTTTCAAGCCCCAATCACGGCCACGGTCACAACAAATGTGACTGTCAAGTGAAAGAAAACCCTTGAAGCCGGGGCGGGATCAACCAAACTCTAATAGTATGAGGACATGGTTGGGATGGGGATCCGGCCTGCAGCCCGCCCCCTTCCGGCCCAATACAGAGGAGCACCCGCGTGCCTTCATTCTCGAGCACACTTGAACAAGCCATCCACGCGGCCCTTGCGGCGGCGAATGAACGGCGACATGAATTCGCAACGCTAGAGCATCTGCTGCTGGCGCTGTTGGAAGAACCCGATGCGGTGCGCGTCATGAAAGCGTGCAGCGTCGATCTGGACGAGTTACGCAGCACCTTGGTCGAATTCATCGACGAAGATCTGTCAAACCTCGTCACTGATATCGACGGGTCCGAAGCAGTACCGACTGCAGCCTTCCAGCGTGTCATTCAGCGCGCCGCGATCCACGTTCAAAGCTCTGGCCGCACAGAGGTGACCGGGGCCAATGTACTGGTGGCCATCTTCGCCGAACGTGAAAGCAACGCAGCCTATTTCCTGCAAGAGCAGGACATGACCCGTTATGACGCGGTAAACTTCATCGCACATGGTGTGGCCAAAGACCCGGCCTATGGAGAGAATCGTCCTGTAACGGGTGCTGATGAAGCCGAAGAAGAGGCTCAGACGACCTCTGGTGACGCTGAGCAGAAAGAAAGCGCGCTTGGCAAATATTGCGTTGATCTGAACGCCAAATCACGCGCCGGTGATGTAGATCCGCTGATCGGACGCTCGGACGAGGTTGAACGCTGTATTCAGGTGCTGTGTCGCCGGCGCAAGAACAACCCGCTGCTGGTAGGTGACCCCGGTGTCGGCAAAACCGCCATCGCCGAAGGTCTGGCGCATAAGATCGTTGCGGGCGAGGCCCCGGACGTGTTGTCGGAAACCACTATCTACTCGCTCGATATGGGCGCCCTGCTTGCGGGAACTCGCTATCGCGGCGATTTCGAAGAGCGTCTGAAAGCGGTTGTGACCGAATTGGAAGAGCACCCTGATGCGGTTCTCTTCATCGACGAGATTCACACTGTGATCGGAGCGGGTGCAACCTCGGGCGGTGCGATGGATGCGTCGAACCTGCTGAAGCCAGCGCTTCAGGGTGGCAAACTGCGCACCATGGGCTCGACCACGTATAAAGAGTTCCGTCAGCATTTCGAAAAAGACCGCGCGCTGAGCCGCCGGTTCCAGAAAATCGACGTGAACGAGCCGTCGGTCGAGGACAGCGTCAAAATTCTGCGCGGTCTGAAACCGTATTTCGAAGAGCATCACTCGATCAAATATACTGCCGACGCCATCAAGACGGCTGTCGAATTGTCGGCGCGCTATATCAACGACCGCAAACTGCCCGACAAGGCCATCGACGTGATCGATGAGGCCGGGGCAGCGCAGCACCTGCTGGCCGAAAGCAAACGTCGCAAGACCATCGGCGTCAAAGAGATCGAGGCGGTGGTTGCCAAGATTGCGCGAATCCCACCCAAGAACGTCACCAAGGATGATGCAGAGGTTCTGAAAGATCTCGAAACCTCGCTGAAACGCGTGGTGTTTGGTCAGGATGAAGCGATCGAAGCGCTGTCCAGTGCGATCAAACTGGCGCGCGCCGGTCTGCGTGAGCCCGAAAAACCCATCGGCAACTATCTGTTCGCTGGCCCCACCGGTGTTGGCAAAACAGAGGTGGCGAAACAGTTGGCTGACACGCTTGGTGTTGAACTGCTGCGTTTCGACATGTCGGAATACATGGAGAAGCACGCGGTCAGCCGTCTGATCGGTGCGCCTCCGGGTTATGTCGGGTTTGATCAGGGTGGTTTGCTGACCGACGGTGTCGACCAGCACCCACATTGCGTCTTGTTGCTTGATGAGATCGAAAAAGCGCACCCGGACGTGTTCAATATCCTGTTGCAGGTGATGGATCACGGCGAATTGACCGACCACAATGGCCGGACGGTGAATTTCCGCAACGTGGTCCTGATCATGACATCGAACGCAGGTGCGCAGGAGCAGGCGAAAGCCGCCATCGGCTTTGGCCGCGACCGGCGCGAAGGTGAGGATACCGCAGCGATCGAACGTATGTTCACGCCGGAGTTCCGCAACCGCCTGGACGCTGTGATCTCATTTGCACCACTACCGAAAGAGGTCATTTTGCAGGTCGTTGAGAAGTTTGTCCTGCAGCTGGAAGCACAGTTGCTGGATCGTGGCGTGACCATCGATCTGACACCGCGTGCCGCCGAATGGCTGGCCGACAAGGGCTATGATGACAAGATGGGTGCGCGACCTCTGGGTCGTGTTATTCAGGAACACATCAAGAAACCTCTGGCCGAGGAACTGCTATTCGGCAAACTGGCCAAAGGCGGCGTGGTCCGTGTCTCGATGAAGAAGGGCGAGCTGAACCTGGAAATCCTGGGCCCCGATCAGCCCCGCATTCCGGGCGACAAGCCCCCGCTTTTGACAGCGGACTAACCCACGGCTTCTATAACGAAAAACGCCCACCTTTTCGGTGGGCGTTTTTCATTTTTGGCATGTAATCCAAGTTGGTTCGTACCAGCCTTATCGCTCTGTCAGCTTCAACTCGATCCGACGATTCTGGGCGCGCGCTTCGGGTGTGTCGGCGGGATTAACAGGCTGGAATTCTCCGAACCCGTTTGCCGCCAAACGATCAGGTGGAATGCCCAGTGCGTCAACCATGTAGCGCACCACAGAAAGGGCACGACCCTGGCTGAGCTCCCAGTTGTCGCGATATCGTCCGCTGCCTGCAAGTGGCACATTATCGGTATGCCCATCGACACGGATGACCCAGTTCAGCCCCTCGGGTATTTCGGCGGCAACGCTTCGCAGGATATTGGCAACTTTGGCAACCTCCTGACGGCCTTCCGCGGACAGGTTTGCGGACCCGGTGGCAAACAGCACCTCCGACGAGAACACGAAGCGGTCGCCCTCAATGCGCACACCATCCTGATCACCCAGCACATCGCGCAGTCGCCCGAAGAATTCCGAGCGATAGCGCTGCAAATCCTCGGCCTGTGCGGCTAGTTCCTGATTTTGGCCCGCCAGTTTCTCGGCCTCGGCTTCCAGCCGAATACGTTCAGCCTCTTCCAGCAGTCGGCGACGGCGTTCTTCCGAGGCTGCGCGCGCTAGAGCGGCATTCAGATCCTGGCCCAGCGTCTGTATCTGGATCTCTGCGGCGGTATTACGTTCTTCGTAATCGTCTAACAAAGCCTGCAGCGACCCCAACTGGCTGCGCAGGGCTGCCATCTGCTGATTAAGCAGCGCGGTCTGACGTTGCGCTTCGGTCGAGATTTCCTGTTCCGATGCAAGCGCCTCTCGGGCGAGCGCCAGCAGCGCCGCGCGCTCCTCGGCCAGCGACCTTTGTTCAGCTTCATTTGCTAGTGCTTGGGTTTGGGCATCCAGTGCCGCCTGCAGTTGTTCCCTCAGTTCTTCGGCATTGATCTCACCGAACTGACGCTCAAGCTCTGCCTTGGCAGCCTGTGCCGCAGCTAGCAAAGTCAGGGTATCCTCGGCTTCCTTTCGCTGCGCTTCCAGCGCCAAGGTCATCGCTGTCAGTTCAGCATCTGCATTCTGCAATCGATCACGCAACGCCTCAGCAGCGGCGGCTTCGGCCAGACGCGCGGCCTCTTCCTCGGTCAGTTGCTGTTCCAGCTCGGATATCTGAGCTGCCTGTGCATCTTCGCTGGTTTCAAGTTCGGCGACGAGAGCTTCAAGTGCTTCGCGTCGAGCCGCGGCAAGGCGGGCGGCTTCGGCCTGTGCGTCGATTTCTTGTCTGCTTTGAGCAAGTGCCAAATTCAAGGCATCTTGTTCATTTAGCAACTCATCGCGTTGCGTTTCTAGCGCGGCGATATCCCCCTGCGCACGCGCCTGATCAGCCAGCAAAGCCGCGACCTGTGCTTCAAAGTCGGTTATGCGGGTTTGTGCCTGCGCCAGATCGTCTTCGACCTGATTAAGCGTTGCATTCAAGTTCCCAAGACGCGCTTGAAGACGGCTGTTTTCCCGCTCTTCCAGCCCCAGCGCCCCGGCCAGAGCGGCGATTTCGTCGGACAGCGCAGTCAGTTCATCCTCTTGCCCTGAAATGGTTTCGCGCAGCACAAATTGCACGACCATGAAGATGGTCAGCACAAAGGTCAGCACCATCAACAATCCCGTCATCGCATCCACGAAGCCGGGCCAGACCGAGCCCGAAAATCGTTGACCTGTGCGGCGGGACAGCGCCATGGGTTACTCTCCTTCTGGCGGCGTTCGTACGGCGCCCCGTGGCAAGGTCAACGCTTTGACCAGTAACTCAAAATCCTTGCGCAGTTCGTTCATGCTGTCCTGACGACCAGCGGAGATTTCTTCGAGTATACGCAGCAACTGAACATCCATCGACCGCAGGCGCATGCGGCTTTCCGCATCGATCCCCTCGCCCGCGCCATGTTCGCGCATGTGATCCAACAAAGCGTCCTGCCCCAGCGCCACACGTTCAAGCGCAGCCGTTACGCCTTCGGTCTGGGCCTGCCGCTGGTTCATTTCCCCGATGACATCGACCAAATGTCCCAGTTTGGTCGAGACGTTCGTGCGATCAACTTCTTGCGCCGAGAACATGTCCTGCAGTGCATCCATTTGTTCAGACATGGCGTCCAGTACTGGGGTCAGCACGGCCAGTTCCGCGCCGCCCTCATCGCCCGCAGCAAAGCCAACGCGGGTGATTGAGGACAACCATTCTTCCAATTCGCGATAGAACCGGTTCTGGCCATGGCCCGCGAATAGTTCCAGCAAACCGACGATCAAGGATCCGGCCAGACCCAGCAATGACGACCCAAAAGCAACGCCCATGCCCTGCAGCTGCGCTTCCAATCCTGTCATCAGACGGTTGAAGACGGCCAGACCTTCTTCACCTTCCTGCGGGTTCAGGCTGCGGATCGTATCAACGATGGCGGGGACAGTGGTGGCCAAACCAAAAAATGTCCCCAGTAGGCCAAGGTAGATCAGCACGTTGGTGATGTAGCGGGTGATCTCGCGCTCTTCTTCGACCCGTTCGGCGACGGAATCGAGGATCGATCGGGTAGAGCTAGAGCTGATCTGAGACCGCGCGCCGCGTTCCCTCAACAACGACGCCAGTGGGGCAAGCAGTTGCGGCGGGCGCACATCGTCACGTTCGACGCCTCCGGCAAAGGCTTCGATCCAACGAACCGATCCGATCAGCTGTGTGACCTGCAGAAAACAGGCAGCGACACCGATGACAAAGACCAGCAAAATGAACCCGTTAAGATACAGATTGGCCTGAATAACCGGCAGCACATATGGCAACGCCATGAACACGCCAAGTCCTGACAGCCCTATTGCGATCAGCATCATCAAAATCTGACGGATCGGTTGTGAGAAATGTGGTCTCACGCCCTGTTGTGCCTGCGCCATGCGCGTGGCTCCTGGTATTGTCTGCTCTGGGCTGAACCTATCGAAGTTCACCCCGTGACGCCAAGAGTTTATGCGCTGATTGTCCGCACCCGTTGCGACAACCACTCAAGATCAGGGTCGTGCAGTCCGATCTCGGTCAAGTGCGAGGCAGTATTGTATAGATATTCGGTATTTGGGCCACGTCCGCCAACCGCGTGGGCGATGATCTGAGCCTGCTCTTCCAATGGAAGACCGCCGCAATACTGAACGTGGTGAGCATCGATGACGTAAGTCACTGCATTTACGATCTGCCCGCAGTCCAGATGCACGTCCAGCATCCGCTCCAGATAGGCTGACGAAATCAGCTCACGCTCACGCAATTCAGCCAAAGTGCGCTCTTCGTGACCTGCCTCGACAGCAAGCGCCAATCCAGTGCAATGCGCGTCTGGCTGTTCGTCCAGCGCCAATACCAAACCGGGGTGTTCTTCCGTGCCGCGATGGTGGATAGAGCGCATGCAAAACGACCGCGCATATCCGTGCAACTTAGCTCGTTCGCTGCGTGCCACCGGAAAGCCCGGGTTCCACAGCAGCGATCCATATCCGAATACCCACATCGTCATTGCACTGGTCCTTGCCCGTTTGGCCCTATAAACATCAAATCCGAGGCAGGAAAAAGGGCCATTCATCATGCGCCGTCTGATACGCGTTTTCGTATTTATCGCCCTCGCGTGGAGCGCCTACTGGTTTGTCGCCGGTTATGGTCTGCGAAACGCCCTGACCGGTTGGTTTGACCGGCAGCAAGAACTGGGCTGGCAGGCCGAATTCTCGGACGTGTCGACGGCAGGATATCCATTTCAGCACATCACACGCCTGAATAATCCGGCTTTGGCCGATCCGGTCAACGGAACGGCGTGGAGTGCGGACTGGGTCGAGTTCCAAAGCCCAGCAATCTGGCCCGGCCGCCAGATGCTGCGCTTTGCCAGTACGCCGCAGCGCCTTTCCTATTTCGACCAGACCACGACCGTTCAGGCCGAAGCGCTACAAGCCGAGTTGCAGCTCCAACCCGGTGTCGCGCTGGTGCTCGAGAAAATGGCGCTGACCTCAAAGCGCTGGCTGCTGACAACCGAAGGTGATCCGCAAGCCGGAGGCCAGTCGCTGAGCCTTGTGATGGAGCAATCTGGAGCGCCCGAAAGCTATGGGATTACCGCGAAGATCGACGGATTTACCCCCGGCGATGATCTGAGACGCCTGATGCGTTCAGCATCGACCCTGCCGCAATCGTTCGAAACGCTGGAAATGGATATGTTTGTCACTTTCGACAAACCCTGGGACCGCACCGCACTTGAGCAGCGTCGCCCCCAACCCGTTGCGATTGATCTGCGTTTGGCAGAAATGAAATGGGGTGAGCTGCGTCTGTTCGCCACCGGCGAACTGGAAGTTGACGAACAGGGCATTCCAACGGGTGAAATTGCGATGAAAGCCGAAAACTGGCGCGACATGATCGCGATGGCAAACGCCGCAGGTGCGCTGCCGGATCAGGCAGTCGATCCTGTGACCCGCGCATTGGGCTTCATGGCTGGACTGGGTGGCAACCCAAATTCGCTGGATTTACAGCTGAATTTCAGAGATGGGTTCGTCGCCTTGGGTCCGTTGCCCCTTGGTCCTGCCCCGAGACTGGTACTGCGTTAACGGCAATAGGTGCCGCTGCGGTAGCGCGCGGTGTCTAGGTGGAAATGATCCCGATGGTAGCGATCAGAGTTTGGTCCGAGAACCGTGCCAAATGGCCCACACGCGCCGCGCCATACTTTGGTCAGTTGCTTCTTGGACGGATTTTTGCGCCAGCCATTCAGAACCGTCACCACCTCACCATCGGCCATCTTGAAGCCCGAAATGTCGATGGCGCGCCCTTTACCATGCTCAGAAATCCGCGCCCCTTTTCGGTTGTTACGTGTTCTGCAGGCGTAATGCGCGGCGACCTGTAGCTCGACCACCGGACCTCGGCGTTTGAACGTGGGCTTTACAGTTTTGTCGACCCAATTGTTCAGCGCCTGTGCAGTGCCGCAATCCATCGTCGCTGGGCGGCTCAGCCCGACCCCCGATACTGAGGTGATTTGCACTGCATCCTTAATCCCGCAGGCTTTGATCTTGCCCTTCACACGTCCAACCGGCTTACCCTGAATATCGATATCGCCACAGACTGAACCCTTACGCAGCTTGCGTTTCTTAAGAAAGACGCGTTGTTCCAATTCTTCCGGGCGCACAAACGGGCGGATCGAATTCTCGGGCCCGAGCAATGGTAATTCTGCGGGACGGGCTGCAGCGGCCGTTACCTGCGGCGAAGCGGGCCGTAGCACAGGCCGGATGTTGGGGGTGACGATTGCCACCATCGCTTGGGTGGTTTCCGGGCGCGTCAACGGCACAATAGAAGTTTCAGGCGCCGCCGCATTTGCAGTCGTTGCCGCCAAAGCAACGCAGAAAATCAAATGGCTGCAACCGATCTTTCTCATGTCGATGTTTTTCCCCGCCCGAAATCTGGCGCATCCGTATCCTGGCCCGCATCAATGATGCCGCGGCGGATCGCCCGTGTGCGCGTAAAGTAGTCGAACAATTGCTCTCCGTCACCTGTTCGGATGGCCCGCTGTAGCGCAAAGAGCTCTTCCGTGAACCGGCCCAGAATCTCCAGCGTTGCGTCTTTGTTGGTCAGAAACACATCACGCCACATCGTCGGGTCCGAAGCCGCGATGCGGGTGAAATCGCGGAAACCAGCTGCCGAATACTTGATGACTTCGGTGTCTGTAACCCGCCGGAGATCATCCGCAACACCCACCATCGTATAGGCAATCAGGTGAGGTGCGTGCGAGGTGACCGCCAGCACCAAATCATGATGCGCGGCGTCCATTTCATCGACATTCGATCCCAGACCCTCCCACAAAGCCCGCAGGCGAGCGATCGCATCCGGATCGGAATCTTCGACCGGCACCAACAGGCACCAACGGTTGTCGAACAGTTCGGCGAAACCCGAATCAGGCCCGGAATGCTCGGTCCCAGCCAGTGGGTGCGCCGGAATGAAATGAACGCCATCAGGTATGTGTGGTGAGACGGCGTCAATCACGTGACGCTTTACCGACCCCACGTCTGAAACGGTGGCACCGGATTTCAGAACCGGTGCAATCTGCTGCGCCACAGGTCCCATTGCGCCAACCGGAACACACAGAACCACCAGATCAGCACCCTCGACCGCCTCTTCCGCGGTCTCGCAAACCCGGTCACAAAGGCCGATCTGGCGCGCCGTCTCGCGGGTTGCCTCGGATCGCGCATAACCCGTCACTTCGCCCGCAAGCCCAGCCCGTTTGATCGCCCAGAACATGGACGATGCAATCAGGCCCAACCCGATCAGCGCAACACGGTCGTAAATCTGGCTCATACAGCGCCCCCTTTGAACGCAGTAATCGCTGCAACCACGCGACCGCAGGCGATTTCGTCGCCTACGGTGATCCGCAGCGCGTTTGGCAGGTTGTAGCCCGCGACCCGCCGCACGATCAAACCCTGCGTTTTCAAATAGTCATCGCAGGCTTCCGCCTCGGCCCTGTCAGCAAAACGGGCGAGGATGAAATTCGTGCATGACACATCGGATGAAACGCCGACCTTCGCCAGTTCATCAGACAACCAAATCCGGAGGCGTGCATTTTCAGACAGGCAGAACCGCAGATATTCCTCATCCCGCACGGCGGCCTCAGCCGCCGCAAGAGCCGTCAGCGACAGGTTGAACGGCTGACGAACGCGGTTCAGCACATCAATAATCTCTTTCGCCGCATAGCCCCAGCCAACGCGCATCCCACCTAGACCGTACACTTTCGAAAACGTCCGGGTCATGATGACATTGCTAAACCGGTCCACCAGCCCTGCGCCTCCATCGAAACCATCGACAAATTCGGCATAGGCACCATCCAGCACCATCAGGCAATCGGCTGGCAATGCATCCGCCAACCTCTGCAATTCGGCGTCAGAGATCATGGTTGAAGTCGGGTTGCCCGGATTGGTCACAAAGACAATCCTGGTCTGTCCGGTGACGGCGGCAAGGATGTTGTCCACGTCCACCCGGCGATCCCGCTCAGGCACCATAACCGGGGTCGCGCCAGCCATGCGCGCGATGATGGGATACATGGAAAATCCATGCTCGGTATAAATCACCTCATCCCCCGGACCGGCATAGGCCTGCGCCACGAACTGCAACACTTCATCACTGCCGACACCACAGATGATACGGGTGGCATCCAGTCCGTGCCGTTCAGCAATTGCGGCGCGCAGACTGGCATGATCGGTGCTGGGATAACGATGCAGCGAAGCCGCGCTTTCGCGCACCGCTTCGATCGCTTTGGGGCTTGGCCCAAACGGGTTTTCGTTGGAACTCAGCTTTATGACATCCGCAACGCCGTCGACATGGGACTGACCGCCCTGATACAGTGCGATGTCCATTATGCCGGGTTGAGGGGTGATCTGGGTCATGAGGGGCTCCGCTAACTTGGCCCCTCATACCTGTCTCAACGGGTTGAGAAAAGCGGCAATTCCTTCAGGCCGCCTTGAAGCGCGCCGTAGCAGGGTCGGCATTGTAGAATGGCACGAATTCCTCGGTCCGGCGCGACAAGTCATTAACGCTGTCGATGATGAATTGAACGGTTTCCTCGCTCATGAGGTACGAGAAATTCAGTCGCACCCAACCGGGCTTCTTCATTTCTTCACCCGCCGACAACGAGGCGTGCAACTCATCCGATGTGGCACGATCAATGCCCAGCAAACGATGCGCATATGGCCCGGCACAGGCACAGCCGCCACGCGCCTGTATGCCATAGATATCGCTGAGCATTCGGGTAAACAGCTGCTGGTGCACCGGTTGCCCACTCCGATCACGCACAAGGAACGAGAATATCGGCAGGCGGTGTGCATTCTCGGCACCTAGCAATGTCAGATGTGGGTTGTCGGACCACCCATCCAACGCCATGCGGTTACACTGCGCCTCACGCTGTGCGATTTCATCCGTTCCGACCGCATCCTTGACAATGAAGGCCAGGGCCGCGCGAATGTCTCCGATCACATTTGGTGTACCCGCCTCTTCTCGTGTCGCGAGATCGGCGCTGTAGTCGTGTCGCCAAGGCGAGACAAAGCTGACAGTCCCACCGCCGGGCCAACTCGGACACGTCCGCTTCACAGCACATTGGTTAACGACCAGAACACCCGACGCCCCCGGCCCACCCGGAAACTTATGCGGAGAGACAACGATCGCGTCCTTCCGCGCATCTTCCGGCCCCATGTCCATTGGCAAATAAGGTCCACCACCCGCATAGTCCCATACCGCAAGCGCACCATGTTCTTTCAGCATCCGCGTCACTGGATCAGGGTCGGTGATGATGCCGGTGACGTTTGACGCCGCTGAAAAGGATCCGATCACAAGATCGGATTCCGCGTGTTCCAGCAGCGCCGCCTTCAGCGCGGGCATGTCGGGACCACCATCAACGGCTTCAGGAATCTCGATCACTTGCGCCTTGCTTTCCCGCCAAGGCAGAATGTTCGAATGATGCTCATACGGCCCGATCAAAACGACCGGCTGATTAGCCTCTTGCACTCCCAGCAGACTAACCAGCCGGTTAAGACCCGCTGTAGCGCCAGACCCGGTAAAGATCACCGCGTCCTCTTCCTTGGCGCCAACTATGCAGGCGATCTCGGCCCGCGCCTCGCGGCGCAAACGGGTTATATAGGAACCGCAATAGGAGGCTTCGGTGTGGCTGTTGGCATAGAACGGCAACACATGCTCAGCCACGAAATTTTCGACCTGTCGCAACGCGCGACCCGAGGCAACGTAGTCCGCATACACAAGCGGCACGTCCCCATGCAGACCCGGGATGAGTACCCCCTCACCGATCAGCCCATCACGCAGAGTATTTCCGTGAGCAGCAGATTGAATTTCTGCGCGAAAGTTGGACAAGGTCATAACACAGGCTCCATATTGCTAACTCCAATATGATTGATCCATCCTGTGGAAACCTCACAATTTTATGCTTTATATGTCCGAGTTTTGTGTCATATGAGTTTATATGGAGAAAAAATTAGATCAAATTGACACGCGTCTTCTGAAGGAACTGCAAAAAGACGCAACACTTTCCCAGCGAGAATTGGCAGATAGGGTCGGCCTGTCCCAAAATGCCTGCTGGCGAAGAATAAAGGCCTTGAACGACACAGGTGTCCTGCAAGGTTCTACGGCGCGCATCGCGCGTGAAAAGCTTGGGCTGAATCTGGTGGTTTTCGTCATGCTGCGCACGCGCCACCACTCTGCCCAATGGTTGCAGGCCTTTCGCAGTCATGTCCTGACCATTCCTGAAGTGGTCGATTTCCATCGCATTGGCGGCGACTATGACTATCAACTCAAGGTCGTTACAGAAGATATGGCCTCTTACGACAAAGTCTATCAACGCCTCATCGATAAGATCGAACTGGACAGCGTCACCTCCTATTTCGCAATGGAGGCCATTGCCGAAAGTCGCCCGCTTCCTATCTGATCCGCCTCTTCATCTGGCCAAATATATCTCGGGGGAGTCGCGCAGCGACTGGGGCAGAGCCCCATAAAAAAAAAGACCGCGCTGAAAGCGCGGCCCTTAAACTCAACAGGTCGGCGAAGATTAGTTCTTCGCGTAGAATTCGACGACCAGGTTCGGTTCCATCATAACCGGGTAAGGCACATCGCTCAGGCCCGGTGCACGCACGAAGGTCGCGGTCATTTTCGAGTGGTCGGCGTCGATGTAGTCAGGCACATCACGCTCGGCCAAGCCGACAGCTTCCAGGACAACGGCCAACTGCTTGGACTTATCACGCACTTCGATAACGTCGCCTTCTTTGACGCGGTAGGACGGGATGTTGACCCGCTTGCCGTTCACTTTAACGTGGCCGTGGTTCACGAACTGACGTGCGGCGAACACGGTCGGAACAAACTTGGCGCGGTAAACAACGGCGTCCAGACGGCGCTCCAGCAGACCGATCAGGTTTTCACCGGTGTCGCCTTTGACACGTTCGGCTTCTGCATAGATGCGGCGGAACTGCTTCTCGGTCAGGTCGCCGTAGTAGCCTTTCAGCTTCTGCTTGGCACGCAGCTGCAGACCGAAGTCAGACAGTTTGCCCTTGCGGCGCTGGCCATGCTGGCCGGGGCCGTATTCACGACGATTAACCGGGGATTTCGGACGACCCCAGATGTTTTCGCCCATCCGGCGGTCGATTTTGTACTTGGCAGACGTGCGTTTGGTCACGGCTGATCTCCTTCTTTAGATCGAGGCCCCGATGGGCCACTATGAAGGGCGTTGTCCTCTTGAGGTTTCCCCCATGACAGGCATCCCCTCGCGGGGGCCACCAACACCAATGAAGCCGCGCTTATATCCCTGCTTCGGCCAGAGTCAACACGCCACAGCAAGCAAAGGGTAGGATTTCTGCTTAGAGTTGGAATCTTTCTGAGAAGTATCCGTTATTCAGCGGCCCAACCGGCAGTAATTGATAGACTTACCGGCACTGAACTTGCATTTGCGCGAGCCGCCGGGAACACGACAACCTTGTCGTCATAACCGCTGTCAATCTCAACAGGTTCAATATGCGAAGCTGCCGAACTGACCCAGAAATCTTGATCAGGCTCAGGGCATCCATCCTCAAACACAAGCACCAGAGACGCTTCGTTCACCTCACGCACCAGCTCGGCAACGAAAGTCTGAGCCCCGTTTGACAACTCGATCTTGGCACTTTCGTTGATCTCGCCGGGGTTGGCGAAACTGGCTCTGGCCGCCAATATAGATCTAAGACCGGTGGAGCCTGCGTGCAGCGCAACTTGGTCAGCACTTGCGGCGAGTTGGACCCCTCGCCCCCTCCAGGACCAAGAGCTACCAACGCACAAGTGGGCCAAAGGCGCCGCCTCAAGCCCGTCAACTTCCGTCTGTGTCCAAAATATTGCTATTCGACCGTTATAACCGGTTCTCATCTGTCCGCCCGCACTTTTACTCATCCCACAAGTAACTGTGCTTGTGTATCAACGAAAAAATGGGCGGAAAAGAGACCGAAATGTAGCAATCACGAAAATGTTGCTAAAGAACAGCCTCATATTGATACTTTTCGTCGAATGTTGGTGAACGTCTGGCGCACCGCGCTAAGTTCGCTTCGATCCGAAGTCCGCGAAGATAGCCGACTTTGATTGATTGCAGATAGCTTTTACGCCAAATCAGCCACACTTAGAATGACCGCAGCTGCGGCAGGTCATGCAGCCTTCGATCATCACCATGTCGAACTGACCACAGGATGGGCAAGTCTTGCCACGCGGGGCGTCCATGTTGACCACCTGCGCCTGAGGATCGGATTTCAGGCCCATGCCTTCGCCCTCAAGGAAGCCGATATTGACCATGTGTTGCTCGATCACGCCGCCAATCGCGGCCAGAATGGACGGAATGTACTTGCCTTTGACCCAGGCCCCGCCGCGCGGGTCGAACACAGCTTTCAGTTCCTCGACCACAAAGGACACATCGCCACCGCGTCGGAACACGGCCGATATCATCCGGGTCAAAGCCAGCGTCCAAGCATAATGCTCCATATTCTTCGAGTTAATGAACACCTCGAAGGGACGGCGGCGTCCGCCAATGACGATATCGTTGATTGTCAGATAAATTGCGTGCTCGCTGTCCGGCCATTTCAGCTTGTAAGTCGACCCTTCAAGCGATTGTGGGCGATCAAGCGGTTCGGACATATAAACGACCTCGCCCCCGTCAACCTCATGCGGGGCATCCGCGCTTTCACCCGGCGCTTTGTCGTCGCTTTCCGATACGCTCAGAACCGAACCGGTGATATCATTGGGGCGATAGGTTGTGCAGCCTTTGCATCCCTGATCCCAGGCCTGCATGTAGACGTCTTTGAAGGCATCAAAGCTGATATCTTCGGGGCAATTGATTGTCTTCGATATCGAACTATCGATCCACTTTTGCGCCGCCGCCTGCATTTTTACGTGATGGGACGGGCTTAGTGTTTGCGCATTCACGAAATACTCGGGCAATTCGGCGTCGCCAAACTTGTCGCGCCACATCTGCACCGCATAGTCCACAACCTCTTCTTCGGTGCGCGAACCGTCCTTTTGCAGCACCTTGCGCGTGTAGGCATAGGCAAAAACCGGCTCGATCCCCGAAGATACGTTGCCCGCATAAAGCGAAATCGTACCCGTCGGCGCGATCGAGGTCAGCAGCGCGTTGCGGATGCCGTGTTCGCGGATTGCGTCGCGCACATCGTCATCCATCTGTTGCATGGTGCCGCTGGCCAGATATTTCTCGGCGTCAAACAGTGGGAAAGCGCCCTTTTCCCTCGCCAAATCGACCGACGCCAGATACGCGGCGCGCGCGATCGCGTGCAACCAGCGTTCGGTCTGACGCGCCGCCTCGTCCGAGCCGTAGCGCAGACCTAACATCAACAGCGCATCGGCCAGACCAGTCACGCCCAGCCCGATGCGGCGCTTGTCTTGCGCCTCGGCTTCTTGTTCGGCCAGCGGGAATTTCGACGCGTCCACCACGTTGTCCATCATGCGAACGGCGGTGGCCACCAGCTCTTGCAAAGCCTCCTCGTCCAGATGCGCGGCATCCTCGAACGGCTCGGCAACCAACCGTGCCAGATTGATCGAACCCAGCAGACAGGCACCATAAGGCGGTAGAGGTTGTTCTCCGCACGGGTTGGTCGCTGAGATCGTCTCGACGTAATTCAGATTGTTCGCCTGATTGATCCGGTCGATAAAGATCACGCCCGGCTCGGCATAATCATAGGTGGCCTGCATGATCTTGTTCCAAAGATCCCGCGCCTGAACGGTGTGATAGACCTTTCCGTCAAATACCAGATCCCACGGTCCATCGGCCTTGACGGCCTCCATGAATGGATCGGTGACCAGAACCGACATGTTGAACATGCGCAAACGCGCCGGGTCGGATTTCGCGGTGATGAACTGTTCGATATCCGGATGGTCGCAGCGCATGGTCGCCATCATCGCACCACGACGCGAGCCTGCAGACATGATCGTGCGGCACATGGCGTCCCAGACGTCCATAAAGCTTAGCGGGCCCGAGGCATCCGCTGCGACCCCTTTCACATCGGCGCCGCGCGGACGGATGGTTGAGAAATCGTAACCGATCCCCCCGCCCTGCTGCATGGTCAGCGCGGCCTCTTTCAGCATGTCGAAGATACCGCCCATGCTGTCGGGGATCGTCCCCATCACAAAGCAGTTGAACAGGGTTACCTGTCGCGCGGTGCCCGCCCCGGCGGTGATGCGGCCAGCAGGAAGGTATTTGAAATCCTCTAGCGCCTCATAGAATTTTTCTTCCCAATGCGCCGGGTCTTCTTCCACACGCGCCAGATCACGAGCTATGCGCCGCCAGCTGTCCTCGACTGTCTGATCGATGGGCGTACCATCCGCCTGTTTAAAGCGGTATTTCATATCCCAGATCTGCTCGGCGATGGGGGCGGCAAAGCGGCTCATTGGTGATTCCCTGTGCTGAAAGAGGCATTCAGATTAGCCCAGATCACATCTAAACCACAACACCTTGATGACAAGCGCATGAGGGCTACAATATAGGGATCACCCTTGGGACGACTCTGTGGGAAAGCTGTGGATAAGTACGTAAACCTCATCAAACTTTCGGTTGGGTCAGAAAGCGTCGACACGTTGATGGCGTGGCAAGACAGCCGCAAACCACTCTATGAGGACGGATACCCGCGCCACGTCACCCGCATGTGGCCCAAGCGCGACGCTGAAATTCTGAATGGCGGGTCGATCTATTGGGTGATCAAGGGTGTGGTCCAGTGCCGCCAGCGCATCCTGCGGCTGGATGAAGTCCGCGGTGAGGATGGCATCCGCCGCTGCGCCATCGTCCTGGACCCCGAGGTACACAGAACGCAGAACGCTCTGAAGCGTCCATTCCAGGGCTGGCGGTATCTCAAGCCTGAGGACACCCCGGCCGACTTGCCTAAAAATCGCGAGCAGGACGATGCCCTGCCCGACGATCTGAACCGCGCATTAGCGGAAATTGGGGTGCTTTAGGCCAACCTGTCCAGCAGCTCATTCAAAGCCGTCTTTTCAGCCGCATCGTATTTGGCCACGCGGCTGCGCCACAGCGTGGCCTGCGATTGCAGGATCAACCCATCCGACAGGATTTTCAGGTGGTTCGCCCGCAGTGTTTCCCCGGTCGAGGTGATATCGGCAATCGCCTCGGCTGTCTCATTCACCACCGTCCCCTCGGTTGCGCCCTGGCTGTCGACCAGCGTGTAATCGGCCACTCCCGCTTCGGTCAGGAATTCGCGGACCAGACGGTGGTACTTGGTAGCGATGCGCAGCCGGTGGCCATGCGCCCTGCGAAAACCCGCCGCCGCCGCATCCAGATCATCCAGAGTATCCACGTCGACCCAGCAGGCTGGGGTTGCAATGATAAGGTCCGCCTTGCCGAACCCCAAAGGTGCAACCTCTTCCACCTGCTGTTCCCAGCGCGGCAGCTTTTCATGCACAAGATCGATGCCGGTCACGCCCAAATGAATGCGTCCCGCCGCCAGCTCGCGCGGAATCTCTCCTGCAGACAATAGGATCAGCGAGACGCCACCAATCCCATCAACCTTGCCCGCGTATTCCCGGTCTGATCCGCTGCGCGACAGTGTAATGCCGCGCTTTTCAAACCATGCGAAGGTCTTGTCCATCAACCGGCCCTTCGAAGGCACACCGAGTTTCAGGCTCATTGCGCAGCCTCCTCGATTTCGAGCATCAGGTCCGGGCGGATCACGCCGCCAATTGCCGGAATCTCGGCCCCACCACCCAATTGCCTGGTCAGCGCATCATAGCGCCCACCGGTTGCGACCGGTGGCAGATCAGGGCGGCCTTCGGCATAAAAGCCGAATACAAACCCGTCGTAGTACTCCATCGAGGTCCTGCCATAAGACGCCTCAAAATCCAGTGTATCCACATCCACGCCCCGCGCCTGCAGGGCTGCGATACGAGCTTCCAAACGATCCAAAGCAGATGTGATCTGTGGCAGATCAACCGCAATGTCACGCAGTTGTTCCAGCGCGAAAGGCATGGTTTCGCGCACGTTAAGCAGCGTCTCCAAACCGGCCAGTTCATTGTCCGAGATCGGCGGCGCAGCGCGGTCTTCGCGCAGGGCTTCAATCCGGTCGAGGATTTCCGGCGCGCGGCGTTTACCGATCATGGGCACGTCAATCGCCAATGGGTCAGCTGCGTCTAGCAGAGCATCGCGCCCCTCGAGACTAGCTTTGCGTCCGGCATATCGGTCCAGCAAAACGCGGAACCGGCGAGGCCGCCAGAGATGCCGCATCAGTGCAGCCTTACGACGGCTAGTGGTCTTGAGACCCCCGACGGCGGCGATCAGAATACCGATATCACCTGTCGCTGCCCGCAAAGGCAGCCCGCGCAATTGCAGGGCAAATAACGAAAACACCTCGGCATCGGCTCCGGCGGGGTCTTCGCGATCAAATACTTCGTAGCCGACTTGGATATACTCATTAGCACGATCCGGATCGTGTTCCTGACGGCGGAACACTTCGCCGGAATAGGTGTATCTTGCTGGTTCAGCCCCATCGGACATGTGCATCTGTACCACCGGCAGGGTGAAATCCGGGCGCAGCATCTGCTCACCCCGCAGCGCGTCCGAGGTTACGTAAGCACGGGCGCGGATATCTTCTCCATAGAGGTCCAGCAGCGTCCCGGCTGGCTGCAGCAGAGGCGTATCAACCACCTGCGCGCCCGCCGCCTCGAACCGGACACGCATCATTGCGGCGCGGGCCTGTATTTGGGAACGGTTCGGCATGGGTCAGTCCTGATTGTCCAGAATCTCGCGCACCTTAGCGACCAGATCGCCGCGGGGCACTTCGAACTGGCTGGGCCGTTCTTTCCATTCCTCAAGCGTGGCGCTTTCGGCAATCTTGGCGCCAAGGATCAGGTCCTTGATCTGTACGATCCCATTTGCCTTTTCGTCACCGCCTTCGATCACCGCAATTGGAGAGTTCCGCTTGTCCGCATATTTCAGTTGGTTGCCAAAGTTCTTGGGGTTGCCCAAGTAGACCTCGGCCCGGATTCCGGCATTGCGCAGTTCTGCCACCATCGCCTGGTAGTCCGCCATGCGATCGCGGTCCATCACGGTCACAACCACTGGGCCGGTGGCCTGCGCCGCGATCCGCCCCTTTTCACGCAAAGCGGCCAGCAATCGGTCAACACCGATGGAGATGCCGGTCGCGGGTACTTCCTGTCCGGTAAACCGCTTGACCAGATCATCATAGCGACCACCACCCGAGACCGACCCGAATTGCCGCTTGCGGCCCTTCTCGTCGTATATTTCGAAGGTCAGTTCGGCCTCATAGACCGGCCCGGTGTAATAGCCGAGGCCACGCACGACCGAAGGATCAATCTCGATCCGGTCCGAACCATACCCGCCTGCATCCAGCAGCGCACCAATCTGCTCCAACTCAGCGATCCCGTCCGCACCGATCTTGCTGTCACCCACAGCGGCGCGCAGGTTGGCCAGCGTTCCGGCGGTATCTGCAGCTTTAGAAGTCAGGAAGGCAATCACCGGCTCGGCCTGATCACCGCTAAGACCAACACCATCGATAAAAGCGCCAGAGGCATCCAATCGGCCGTTGGTCAAAAGCTCACGCACACCAGCCTCGCCCACCTTGTCGAACTTGTCGATCGTGCGCAGAACATTATCTCGGGCGGCGGCGTCTTCACCCAAACCCATCGCTTCGAGCACACCATTCAGAACCTTACGGTTGTTGACCCGCACCAGATAGTCACCGCGCGGGATTCCAACGGTTTCCAGCGTGTCCGACAGCATGGCGCAAATCTCGGCATCCGCAGCCATTGAGGCCGTGCCCACCGTATCCGCATCGCACTGATAAAACTGGCGATACCGCCCCGGCCCCGGCTTCTCGTTCCGCCAGACCGGACCCATCGCATAGCGGCGATAAGGCGTCGGCAGATCGTTGCGGTGCTGCGCATAGACACGGGCCAGAGGCGCAGTCAGGTCATAGCGCAGCGCCATCCAGTCGCCATTGCCGCCTTCGTCAAATTCCTGCCATGCAAATACGCCCTCGTTCGGGCGGTCCACGTCGGGCAGGAACTTGCCCAACGCCTCAACCGTTTCAACCGCGCTGCTCTCCAAGGCATCGAACCCGTAACGATGATAGACGCCTGCAATCGTCCGCAGCATCTCGGTGCGCTGCGTGACTTCCTCGCCGAAATAGTCACGGAACCCTTTCGGCGTTACGGCCTTGGGGCGGGGCTGTTTCTTGGGCTTGGCCATGTGGGGCGTCCTTGGGATTTAGTGTTCCGCGCGCGGTCTATCCCATGGTCTGTTTCGGGGCAAGGCGGGGTTTCTCTGGCCAGGGCGTCACAGGGTCGCTATGAGACGCCTATAAGGAGAGCCCCATGCAGCATCTGGAAGAGCAGATCGCCCATCTGACCCGCACGGTCGAAGAGCTGAACTCGGTCGTCACAAACCAACAGAACGAGATCGACCGCCTGACCCGCCGCGTCGAGATGCTGTTGCAACGCGAGGCGGAACGCGCGCAGGAAGGCTCAGGCGGCGTTGTGTTCGGCGACGAACGCCCGCCGCATTACTGAGGGGTTACAACCCCAGCGTCGACTTCACCGCGTTATCGACCACACCGCCCAGAAGGGCATTCTTGTCGGCGGCACAACCCTCTGACAGAGCAGCAATGAAGGCTTCGCGCAGTTGGGTCTTTTCCTCGTCAGTGGCCGCATGATCTTCGATATTGATCTGGCGGTTATAGAGTGACAGGGCCGTCATTTTTCCAACAACGGCCACGACAAATTCTTCGTCGCCATCAGCCTCCTCTGCGATCGACGCACATGTGTAGTGCATCACAGGCAAGGCATCCTGTACCATCTGCTCTGCTGAATCGTCAGCCAGCGCGAATGTGGGTACGACAAAGAGCGTGGCACAGAAAGTAGATTTTATGAGAATTGACTGCATCAGCTTCACTTCCAGTTATGTCCGATAATCGCACCGGCCACCCCACCGACCGCAGCCCCTTTACCATCGCCTACCAGCGCGCCAACGCCCGCGCCGACCAAGGCCCCGGTAAGAGTGTTTTTCTTCTTTTTGTCGTCTGCATGTACCGCAGTGGCCAATGCCAGTGAACATGCCGCGGCGAGTGTAAATATCCTTAAAACATTGCCTGAACTTGCCATTTCGGAACCCTCCTGTGAAATGACCTTTGAGGATGTTCACCCAGCCTAGCGGGGTCCATCGCGTGTGGCAACATTACGGTTCGGGATCAGATTTCTTCGATCTCCGATATCCCCTCGAGCGACTTCAGCGCGCCTTTGATTTCTGGGTTGATCGGAAATTCCCGGCCCAGATCCATCTCGACCTCGCCTGGCAGTCCGGGATCGAATAGGCAAACATAAACAGGTCCCTTGGCCACCCTTTTGGCTGAAGCCTCTGCGCCTTCCAGTACCGTGGCCATGTTCGGCAAAACCTTCGAATCCTCGACAAACACACGCAAACCCGTCGCACCCGCATCGGCCACAACTGTATCAACCGGACCAACGGAACGGCCCAGCAGTTTCAGCTGATCGGCCTCCATGGTCGCTTCGGCCGTCAGTACCACCTGTGCGCCGGTTTCCAGAAACTCTCGGGATTTCTCCAGTGTTTCCGAGAATAACGTGACCTCGAATGCCCCAGTCGGATCAGAGAGCTGCGCAAAAGCAAACCGATTGCCACGCGCTGATTTCCTTTCCTGCCGACCTGCAACGACTCCGGCCATCTTAGCGATAAATGGTCCAGAGCGCGCCTTTTCAGTCACCTGGTCCAGTGTCAGCACCTGTTTGCGCTTCAGGGCCGGCATATAGTCATCCAGCGGATGGCCAGACAGGTAGAATCCGATGGCCTTGAATTCCTCGCTTAGGCGTTCGGCAGGTAGCCAATCAGGCGAAGGGGACAGACGCGGTTCGGGCAGGTCATCGCCTGCCTCGCCAAACAGGGAAACTTGGTTGGAATTCTTCTGCTCGTGAATCGCCGCCGAATACTGAACCAACGGATCAAGGCTTTCAAACACACGGCGACGATTTTTATCGAGCTCGTCAAAGGCACCGGCGCGAGCCAGCATCTCAAGCGGGCGTTTGCCGACCTTCTTCAGGTCAACACGGCGGGCGAAGTCGAACAGGTTTACGAAAGGCTTTTCGCCACGCCCCTCAACCACAAGATTCATTGCCTCGACGCCTACGTTCTTGAGCGCGCCCAGCGCATAGACCAAATGCCCATCGGCCACATCAAAGGTCGCTTGGGATCGATTTACGCACGGCGGAACATAGGGCAGCTGCAGCCCCTTGCGGACTTCCTCAAAATAGATCGCGAGCTTGTCGGTCAGATGGATATCGCAGTTCATGACACCTGCCATGAACTCGACCGGGTGGTTCGCCTTTAGCCAGCCGGTTTGATAGCTGACCACCGCATAGGCGGCGGCGTGGGATTTGTTGAAGCCATAGTTGGCGAACTTGTCCAGCAGGTTCCAGACTTCGGTCGCCTTGGCCTCATCCACATTGTTTTCGGCAGCACCTTTGAGGAACTTGGGCCGCTCTGCATCCATCGCCTCCTGAATTTTCTTACCCATCGCGCGGCGCAGCAAGTCCGCGCCCCCAAGGCTGTAACCCGCCATTTCCTGCGCGATCTGCATCACCTGTTCCTGATAGACGATGATGCCCTGCGTCTCATCCAAGATATGGTCGATGGACGGGTGCAGCGTGTCGCGTTCGCTAAGCTTGTTCTTGACTTCGCAGAACTTGGGGATGTTCTCCATCGGGCCGGGTCGATAAAGCGCGACGAGGGCGATGATATCCTCGATACAATCCGGCTTCATCCGCTTGAGCGCATCCATCATGCCCGAGGATTCAACCTGGAACACCGCCACCGTCTTGGCCGCCGAATAGAGTTTGTACGTCGCCTCGTCATCCAGCGGGATGGCGTTGATCTGATTTATTGCCCCTTCGGCGGGTTCATAGAGTTCCGTGCCATCGGGAGCTATGTGAAGGTCACGGCCTGACTTAAAGATCAAATCCATCGCGTTCTGGATCACGGTCAGTGTTTTCAGACCCAGGAAATCGAACTTTACAAGCCCGGCCTGTTCAACCCATTTCATGTTGAATTGGGTCGCAGGCATGTCCGAACGCGGGTCCTGGTATATTGGAACCAGTGCATCCAGCGGCCGGTCTCCGATCACCACGCCGGCAGCGTGTGTCGAGGCGTTGCGCAGCAGCCCCTCGACTTGCTGGCCATATGTGAGCAGACGGTCCACGACCTCTTCATTGCGTGCCTCTTCCCGCAGGCGCGGCTCATCCTTCAGCGCCTTTTCGATGGAAACGGGTTTGACGCCTTCGACCGGGATCATCTTGGACAGGCGATCAACCTGTCCGTATGGCATCTGCAATACACGCCCAATATCGCGCACAGCCGCCTTCGACAGCAAGGCACCGAAGGTGATGATCTGCCCCACTTTGTCGCGCCCGTATTTCTGCTGCACGTAGCGGATAACCTCTTCACGGCGATCCATGCAGAAGTCGATATCGAAGTCGGGCATAGAAACCCGCTCGGGGTTCAGAAACCGTTCAAACAAAAGCGAATACCGCAGCGGATCAAGGTCGGTAATCGTCAGCGCATAAGCCACCAGTGATCCCGCACCCGAGCCTCGCCCCGGACCCACCGGAATGTCATGATCCTTGGCCCATTGGATAAAGTCGGCAACGATCAGGAAATAGCCTGGGAAGCCCATCCCTTCGATGATGCCAAGTTCGAAATCCAGCCGTTCCTGATATTCTTCAGGTGTCACGGCGTGCGGGATCACGGCCAGACGTTTTTGCAGACCCTCGTTGGCGATGCGACGCAGTTCGGCGACCTCATCATCTGCAAACTTCGGCAGGATCGGGTCGCGGCGATAGGCCATGAAGGCGCAGCGTTGCGCGATTTCAACCGTATTCTCGACGGCTTCGGGCAGATCGGCGAACAGCGTCACCATCTCCTGCTGCGACTTGAAATAGTGCTGCGCGGTCAGACGTCGGCGACCGTCCTGCTGGTCGACATAAGCCCCCTCGGCGATACAGATCAGCGCGTCGTGGGCCTCGTACATGTCCGAAGTCGGAAAATAGACGTCATTGGTGGCCACCAGCGGCAGGTTCTTTTCATACGCCATCTCGACATGACTGCGCTCGGTCAAGCGCTCGGCCTCAGGTTGGCCTCCTTCGCCTGGGTGACGCTGCAACTCAACATAAAGGCGATCCGGGAAAATCGCGGACAAACGATCCACCAAGGCCTCGGCAGCAGGGCGCTGACCTTGCTGTAACAGCAACCCTACGGGCCCGTCTGGACCGCCGGTTAAGCAGATCAAATCATCTGATCGTTCCGCCAATTCGTCCAAAGTGACCTGCGGCAACTGCCCGCTTTTGTCTACATACAGGCAGGAACTGAGCTTCATCAGATTCTCATATCCCACCTCGGATTGTGCCAGCAGCACCAGCGGCGCGGGTGCTTTTGGCTTTTCTCCCGGCTGCGCCTGAACGTAACTGAGATCGACCTGACAGCCCATGATCGGTTGCACACCCGCCCCGCTGGCGGTGACCGAAAACTCTAAGGCCGAGAACATTGAATTGGTATCCGTCACCGCGACGGCGGGCATCTCCATCTTCTGGCACAGGTCCGGCAGCTTCTTCAGCCGCACGGCACCTTCCAGCAACGAATATTCAGTGTGAACGCGGAGGTGAATGAATCGGGGGGAACTGCTCATACAGGCTAAGCTATCTCAGCCAGCGACGTTGCAAAAGCGGGAACCGGCACCATCGATTGCCGAAAAAATCATCGGTGATTATTCGGCTTTTTCAGAAGGTGCTTCGGGCGCAGGAACGCACACCTTCCCAAAAAGTGTTTATTTTCAATTTATTAAGTTTCACACATACACGACAATCATGGGCCGCTCGGGTGCAATGGTGTATCATATAGGCAGTTTTTCTTGCCAGATAAGGTGCGCTGTTTCTAACATCTGACGGCAAGCTACCGCCCGCCACTCTTTCTACGTCGCATCGAAGGAGGGCCGAACGGGCGCAACCGGGTAACGCGACGGGTTTCTCGAATGAACATCACGTTTCTTCTGAACGGAGAGACAGTGGAGCTGCCGGATGTCGATCCGACGGCCACCCTACTGGACTGGCTGCGTGAAGATCGCGGTCTGACAGGCACCAAAGAAGGCTGCAACGAAGGCGATTGCGGCGCGTGCACGGTCATGGTGACGGACGAAGACGGTGCAAAAGCTCTGAACTCCTGCATCCTGTTCTTGCCCCAGCTGCATGGCAAAGCGGTTCGTACAGTCGAAGGGGCAAGCGGCCCGGATGGCGAAGCACATCCCGTTCAACAGGCAATGGTTGACCTGCACGGTTCGCAATGCGGTTTTTGCACTCCGGGTTTTGTCATGTCGATGGTCGCCAGTCATGCGACGGGCGCCACGGATCATGACACCCAGCTTGCCGGAAACCTGTGCCGCTGCACTGGCTATGCACCGATTATTCGCGCCGCGAAAGCGGTCGAGGACCGTCCCGTGCCAGTCTGGGTCAAAGACAAGCCACTCGCATCTTCTGCTGCGTCGCGCATGCTGCCTGAATCTTCCGATGAACTGGCAGCTGTATATGTTGAAAACCCGGATGCCACGCTGGTTGCCGGAGCAACAGATGTCGGCCTGTGGGTGACAAAGCAACTGCGCGACCTGGATCCAGTAATCTTCCTCAACCGTTGCGATGATCTCAAACAAATCACCATCACCGACGATGAAATTCGCTTTGGCGCAATGGTCGACATGAATCGGATGGGTGAGGCTCTGGCCGATCTTCACCCCTCTTACGCCGAAATGATCCGTCGCTATGCCAGTGTTCAGGTGCGCCATGCTGCAACGGTGGGCGGCAACATCGCCAATGGCTCGCCCATTGGTGACAACCCGCCTGCGCTGATTGCTCTGGACGCAACCCTTCATCTGCGCAAAGGCGACACCCGCCGGTCCGTTCCGCTGGAAGAGTTCTTTATCGACTATGGCAAACAGGACCGCGTTCCCGGTGAATTCGTCGAAGCTGTCAGTTTCCCCCGTCAGCTGGATCGCCTGAAGGCCTATAAACTCAGCAAGCGGTTCGATCAGGACATCTCGGCCGTCTGCGGGTGTTTCAACATCACCGTCGCGGGCGGCATCGTCACGCAGGCGCGCATCGCGTTCGGCGGCATGGCCGGCATCCCGAAACGGGCAACCCATGTCGAGGCCGCATTGGTCGGTAAACCTTGGGCGCGCGAGACGATTGACGCCGCGCTGCCTGCCTTTGCCGACGATTATTCACCACTCACGGACATGCGCGCCTCGGCCACCTATCGACTGGAAACCGCCAAAGCGATGCTCGAAAGATACTTCTTGGAAGATCAGGGCGAAGTGACCAATGTGCTGGAGGTATCGGCATGAGCGTGACCAAACCCCTCCCCCACGACGCAGCACCGCTGCACGTTTCAGGAACCGCGCGGTATGTGGACGATATCCCGACACCCAGGGACAGTTTGCATCTGGCTTTTGGCCTCAGCCCGATTGCCAAAGGCAAGATCACCGCAATGGACCTGTCTGCGGTGAAGGCTGCCGAGGGCGTCGTGATGGTTATGGCTGCGGATGATCTGCCCTTCGCCAACGACGTATCGCCTTCGATCCATGATGAACCACTGCTGTCGGACGGAACAGTCCACTATATCGGCCAGCCGGTGTTTCTGGTCATCGCCACCAGCCATCTGGCCGCCCGCAAGGCCGCACGTCTGGGCAAGATCGACTATGCCGAGGAAACGCCAATCCTGACGGTCGAAGAGGCTCTGGCCGCCGACAGCCGGTTCGAGGACGGCCCGCGCGTTTACGCCAAGGGTGATGCAGATGCGGCTATCTCTGGCGCGACACACGTGATCGAAGGGTCTTTCGAACTTGGCGGGCAGGAACATTTCTATCTCGAAGGTCAGGCGGCGCTGGCCGTGCCGAATGAAGGCGCGGATATGCTAGTGCACAGCTCGACCCAGCACCCGACCGAGATCCAGCACAAGGTGGCGGACGCTTTGGGCGTTCCGATGCACGCGGTCCGCGTTGAAACCCGCCGTATGGGCGGAGGTTTTGGCGGCAAGGAAAGCCAGGGCAACGCTTTGGCTGTGGCTTGTGCTATAGCCGCACGTGCAACCGGCAAGGCCTGCAAGATGCGCTATGACCGCGACGATGACATGATCATCACCGGCAAACGCCACGCCTTCCGGATTTCCTACAAGGCTGGGTTCGATGAGAATGGCCACATTCAGGGCGTTTCGTTCTTACACCACGCCATCTGCGGTTGGGCGCAGGATCTGTCCCTGCCCGTCGCCGACCGCGCGATGCTGCATTCGGACAATGCCTATCTGTTGCCAAATGCACGGATCGAAAGCCACCGGCTGAAGACCAACACCCAATCCGCCACCGCTTATCGCGGCTTCGGCGGCCCGCAGGGCATGGTTGGCATCGAACGCGTGATGGACCACGCCGCGTATGAGCTGGGTCTGGACCCGGTGGAACTGCGCCGCCGAAACTATTACGAACCGGCCCATGCGATTGCCGAGATCACGCCGTCCGAGAAGCCTTTGGGTCATCCCGACCCGCATGAGGACCTAACAAGCCGCGGCGCGGTCGAAACCGGGGACGCCCCCGTGCGCCCTCTGCCCGCTGGCGGCAATACCACGCCCTACGGAATGGAGGTCAGCGATTTCGAATTACACGGGATGACTCAGGCGCTACTGAAATCCAGCGATTACGAAACGCGCAAGGCCGCTATTGCGAAATGGAACGCCGAGAACAGCGTGATCAAGAAGGGCATTGCCTTTTCTCCGGTCAAGTTCGGGATTTCCTTCACGCTGACCCACCTGAATCAGGCAGGCGCTTTGGTGCATGTGTATCAGGATGGCTCGGTCCATCTGAACCACGGCGGCACCGAGATGGGTCAGGGTCTGTTCCAGAAGGTGGCACAGGTGGCGGCTTCGCGCTTTGGCATCCCGCTGGAGATGGTCAAAATCACCGCCACAGACACGGCCAAGGTACCGAACACTTCGGCCACGGCAGCATCCTCGGGCAGTGACCTGAATGGTATGGCCGTGAAGGCGGCCTGCGATACGATCCGCGATCGAATGGCGGACTATCTGGCCGAGCGGCATCAGGCCGATCCGTCGACTGTAACCTTCTCTGATGGCCATATTTCGGTTGGCGCAGAACGCTACACCTTCGCTGAAGCTGCGGCGCTGGTCTATCAGGGTCGGATCAGCCTGTCGGCGACCGGTTTCTACAAGACACCCAAGATCGAATGGGACCGGATCGCCGGACGAGGCCGTCCGTTCTTCTACTTCGCCTACGGAGCGTCGGTCACCGAAGTGGCCGTCGACACTCTGACTGGTGAGAACCGCATTCTGCGCACCGATATCCTGCATGATGCCGGTGCTTCGTTGAACCCGGCGTTGGATATCGGGCAGGTCGAAGGAGGTTATGTGCAAGGCGCGGGCTGGCTAACGACCGAGGAACTGGTCTGGGACGGCACGGGCAACCTGCGCACACACGCACCCTCGACCTATAAGATCCCCGCCTGCTCAGATCGACCCGACGTATTCAACGTCGCACTCTGGAATGCCGAAAACCGTGAGGACACGATCTATCGTTCGAAAGCGGTGGGCGAACCGCCGTTCATGCTGGGTATTTCAGCATGGCTGGCCCTGTCGAATGCGGTCGCGGCCTGTGGAGAGGCCTACCCCGCTCTTGATGCACCAGCCACGGCTGAAGAGGTTTGGCGCGGCGTCCAAAAGATGAAGGGAGGCATCTGATGGGATTTGACTTAGAGGCTTTGAGGGAGGCGGTCAAAACCCACGGAACAGTCGTCCGGGTGGTCATCGCCGGCATCAAAGGGTCGTCTCCACGTGAAGTGGGGGCCGCGATGCTAGTCTGGAAGGACGGGCAAAGTGGCACCATCGGTGGAGGCACGTTGGAGTATCAGGCAACTGAAGCTGCGCGATCCCAAACCACCGCCACCCGACTAACGCATCACGCTCTTGGCCCCGACATGGGGCAATGCTGCGGCGGTGCAGTTTCATTGCTGAGTGAAGTATTTGATCATGAAACGCTGAATGCACTGGACGATACCGTCATCGCGCGTTCGGCGTCGGGCGGAGAGATGCCGCTATCGGTCAAACGTCTGCTGGCGGCAGCGCGAGGACAGGGTGTCGTGCCCGAGCCCCGACTGATCGAAGGTTGGATGGTCGAACCCGTTCACAAACCGACGCGTAATCTGTGGATCTGGGGCGCAGGCCATGTCGGCCGGGCGCTGGTGGACGTTTTGTCCCCCCTACCCGATCTGGCAATCACCTGGGTCGATACCGGACCCGAGCGGTTTCCCGATGTGGTTCCAACCGGTGTAACCCCGGTTCCGACCGCAAAACCCGCCGAGCTGGTTCGCCACGCGCCAACCGACGCCGAGCATCTGGTGCTTACCTATTCGCACAATCTGGATCTGGAACTGTGCAACCGGCTGCTTTCGCACAATTTCCTCTTTGCGGGGCTTATCGGCTCGGCTACGAAATGGGCGCGATTCCGGTCGCGGCTTGCGGCCCTTGGACATCCGCCCGAGCGGATCAGCCGGATCACCTGTCCGATCGGCGATCCGGGCTTGGGCAAACACCCGCAGATGATCGCCGTTGGCGTGGCAGCGCAACTGTTACGCCCCGCCCGACAGAACGAATTGAAGAAGGACCTGAGCGCGTGACCACTCCACTTCTGAGCTTGCAAGGGCTGACCAAAGCCTATCCCGGCGTCGTGGCCAATGATCAGGTGTCCTTTGACATCGGTGAAGGCGAAGTTCACGCACTGCTGGGCGAGAACGGCGCGGGCAAATCCACGCTTGTCAAAATGATCTATGGGCTGGTGAAACCCGACAGCGGCACGATGCTGCTGCGTGGGCAGCCCTATGCACCGCCTGAACCGCGCGCCGCCCGTGCGGACGGGATCGCGATGGTGTTCCAGCATTTTTCGCTATTCGATGCGTTGAACGTCGCCGAGAATATCGCTCTGGGGATGGAGAACCCGCCCCCAATGGGTGATCTGGCCTCGCGTATCCGCGAAGTATCCGAAACCTACGGCCTGCCCTTGGACCCCTTCCGCACGGTTGGCGATCTGTCTGCAGGTGAGCGTCAGCGGGTCGAAATCATCCGCTGCTTGTTGCAGGACCCGAAGTTGCTGATCATGGACGAGCCGACCTCGGTTCTGACGCCGCAAGAGGTTGAAATCCTTTTCGAAACGCTGAACAAATTGCGCTCGGAAGGGACATCGATCCTGTATATCTCGCACAAGCTGGAAGAGATTCGAACGCTATGCGACCACGCCACGATTCTGCGGCTGGGTAAGAATGTGGGCGAATGTGTACCAGCCGAAACCTCAGCGCGCGATATGGCTGAGATGATGGTGGGGTCAACCCTGCAGACACCTGAACGTTCCGGCCGGGAATTCGGTGACGTTGCGCTGGATGTCAGCGGATTGTCAGTGCCGTCGCCGTCGGAATTCGGAACCGCGCTTCGCAACGTCCACATGACCGTCCGCAAGGGCGAGGTTCTGGGGATCGGGGGTGTCGCGGGGAACGGTCAGGATGAATTGCTGGGTGTGCTTTCTGGCGAAATTCCGACCACCGCAGATGCGATCAAATTCAACGGTCAACCCATCGGCAAACTCGGCCCGACCGCGCGGCGTAAGCTGGGCGTGTTGACCGCACCCGAAGAACGGCTGGGCCACGCGGCTGCCCCTGATATGAGCCTCACTGAAAACGCTCTGCTGACTGGGTCGGTCCGCGAGGGGCTGGAGAATAACGGCTTTCTGAAGTGGTCTGAGACCAAGAGCTTTGCCGAAAAGATCATTAGCGCCTTTGACGTGCGTACGCCGGGTCCTGAGAATGCCGCCCGGTCCCTGTCGGGCGGGAACCTGCAGAAGTTCGTGATTGGTCGCGAAGTGCTGCAAAACCCGGATGTTCTGGTCGTGAACCAGCCGACTTGGGGCGTGGATGCAGCGGCGGCGGCCTCGATCCGGCAGGCCATTCTGGATCTGGCGGCCAAGGGAACTGCGGTCATCTGTATCTCGCAAGACCTCGATGAACTGATGGAAATCTCAGACAGTTTCGCCGCCTTGAACGAAGGACGACTAAGCGCCCCGCGTGAAACTACGGGTCTGACGGTCGATGAGATCGGCCTGATGATGGGCGGCGCGCATGGCATGGAGGTGGCCCATGTCTAAACACTTAAAAGAAAAGAGAAACGCGGGGGTATGAGCAAATGATTGTGTTGGAGAAACGGCCTCAGCCGTCCAAGGCGTGGTCTTATGCCACCCCTCTGGTCGCGGTCCTGGCGACGATGGTTTTTGGTGGCATCCTGTTCGCCATTCTGGGCAAAAACCCGGTCGAGGCTATTGGAACCATTTTCTGGGAACCCCTGTTTGGCGAGTTCGCCTTCTATTATCGGCCGCAATTGCTGGTTAAGGGCGCGCCCCTGGTTTTGATCGCTATCGGCCTGTCTTTAGGCTTCCGCGCCGGTATCTGGAATATCGGGGCCGAGGGTCAGTACATTATGGGGGCCATTTTCGGTGCGGGTGCTGGTCTGGCATTCTATCCGCTGGATGCATTCTACATCTTTCCGATCATGGTGATTGCAGGCGCGTTTGGCGGCTGGCTATGGGCAATGATCCCAGCCTTCCTGAAAGTGCGCTTCGGTACCAATGAAATCCTTGTGTCGCTGATGTTGGTCTATGTGGCCGAACAGATGCTGGCCTCGGTCTCGCTAGGCCTGCTGAAGAATCCCGAAGGGTTCGGCTTTCCGGGTTCGCGCAATCTGCAATCCTACGACAGCGCGTATAATGCCGAGCTGATTGCGGGTTCAGGCATGCACTGGGGCGTAGTCACTGCCCTGATCGCTGTTATCTTTGCATATGTCTTGCTGAACCGGCACATGCTGGGCTTCCACATCCGCCTGACAGGTGAGGCCCCGCGTGCGGCGAAGTTCGCAGGTGTAAACCCTGCCCGCCTGATCCTGTTCTGTCTGGGTCTGGCCGGCGCGCTGGCCGGTCTTGCGGGGATGTTCGAAGTCTCGGGCCCTGCTGGCGTGGTCAGCATCGATTTCAACGTCGGTTACGGCTTTACCGCGATCATCGTGGCTTTCCTTGGCCGTTTGCATCCGGTGGGCATCCTGCTGGCCGGAGGCCTGATGGCGTTGACTTATATTGGCGGTGAAATCGCCCAATCTCAGCTGGGTCTGCCCGCCGCAGCCATTCAGGTATTCCAGGGGATGCTTCTGTTCTTCCTGCTGGCATTCGATCTTCTGACAAACTACCGCATCCGTGCGGCCCGTAGCGAGGTAGCGTGATATGGACCTTGGTGAAATTAACCCCGTCCTTCTGGTCGCCTCGCTAATGGTGGCCGCAACCCCACTTTTGTTGGCCGCAATCGGAGAATTGGTGGTCGAAAAAGCAGGCGTCCTGAACCTCGGTGTCGAGGGCATGATGATCGTGGGCGCAATCAGCGGCTTCGCAATCTCAGTCGAGACCGGTTCGCCCTGGCTGGGCTTTATTGCGGCAGCAATCGGTGGCGCGGTGCTATCGCTGTTGTTTGTGCTGCTGACGCAGGTGGCGCTGGCCAATCAAGTTGCCAGTGGCCTGGCCCTAACATTGTTCGGCCTCGGGTTCAGCGCGCTGATGGGGCAGAGCTACGTAGGAATAAAGCCGCCCAGCATGGGTGAAATCCATATCCCGTTAATCAGCGATATCCCTGTTATTGGACCAATCCTGTTTCAGCACGACCCGATCCTCTACGTCGGAATTGCCCTGACGGCCGCCGTCTGGGCCACGCTGAAATACACACGCATCGGCCTGATATTGCGCGCCGTTGGCGAAAACCACGATGCGGCGCATGCGCTGGGCTACAAGGTCATCAAGATTCGCATCATGGCGATCCTGTTTGGTGGTGCTTGCGCTGGCTTGGGCGGCGCCTACATCAGCCTGATCCGCGTGCCGCAGTGGACCGAGGGCATGACTGCCGGTGTCGGCTGGATTGCCTTGGCGCTGGTGGTTTTTGCCAGCTGGAAACCATGGCGTGTCTTGCTGGGCGCCTATTTGTTCGGCGGCATCACTGTGTTGCAGCTTAATTTGCAGGCAGCGGGCGTTGCCATTCCTGTCGAGTATCTGGCAATGTCGCCCTACATCATCACGATCCTTGTGCTTGTGATCCTTTCGGCCGACAAGAGCAGCGCACCTGCCGCATTGGGCCGGACCTTCCATGCCTCGCACTAGGCGAGGCCAACTGAACCAACTTGGGGAGTAACACATGAAATTCACTACACTTTTGGCAAGCGCCGCAATGGCGCTGGGTCTGGCCTCGGGGGCCGTGGCCCAAGACAAGACCAAAGTCGGCTTCGTCTATGTCGGCCCAGTGGGCGATGGCGGCTGGACCTATGAGCACAACAAGGGCCGTCTCGCCGTGGAAGAGCACTTTGGCGACAAGGTCGAAACCGTGTTCGTCGAGTCGGTGCCTGAGGGCCCAGATGCAGAACGCGTGATGACCCAGATGGCGCTGGAAGGCGCGGACCTGATCTTCACCACCTCGTTCGGCTACATGGATCCGACCATCAATGTCGCGAAGAAATTCCCGGATGTGAAATTCGAGCACGCAACCGGCTACAAGACCGCCGACAACGTCTCGGTCTACTCGGCCCGTTTTTATGAAGGTCGCGCAGTCCAAGGCCACATCGCCGGTAAAATGACGGAATCGAATATCATCGGCTACATCGGGTCCTACCCGATCCCTGAAGTGATCCGTGGTATCAACTCAGCCTATATCCACGCCAAGAAGGTGAATCCGGATGTCGAGTTCAAGATCGTCTGGGCCTACACTTGGTTCGATCCTGCGAAAGAAGCTGACGCCGCCACAGTTCTGATCGAACAGGGCGCGGACGTGATCCTGCAGCACACTGACTCGACTGCACCGCAGGCAGCCGCGCAAGAGGCAGGAAACGTTGTCACCTTTGGCCAAGCCTCCGACATGAGCGAATACGCACCCTTCCCGCGTGTGTCTTCAATCATCGACGATTGGGCTCCCTACTACATCGCGCGGACCCAGGCCGTGATGGACGGAACATGGGAAAGTGCCAACACATGGGATGGCATCCGGGAAGGCATGGTAGCAATTGGTGAGATTTCGGACGCCGTTCCCGCCGACGTTAAAGAAGAAGCACTGGCGCTGAAAGCCGCGATGGCAGCCGGCGAATACCACCCCTTCACTGGCCCGCTGAAAAAGCAGGACGGCAGTGACTGGCTGGCCGAAGGCGAGAGCGCCGATGACGGTACGCTGGCGGGCATGAATTTCTACGTTGAGGGGCTGGAAGGCGAAATTCCGCAGTAGAATCTGATCCGGAAACTAACAACAAGGCCCGCATGTTTTTGCGGGCCTTTTTAGTCGCCCTGAGCCCAATCTGGACATTGACGAGTGGCTATGCGCATCGTGAAACATGTCGCTCACGGAAGACCTGAACCAAATTTTAGAAACTGCCCTGCCGACCGATCCCAGTTTTCGACAGATCGAAAAGGCCGTGATTGACGACTGTATTGCTGAAACCCGGCAATATGCTTCAGAGGGCTCTGTCGAAGCCTTCCTGTTGTCAGCGATGCGTTTATTTGCACTTCCCGGCAATGGGCACACACGGCTGATCCCGAATGATGCGATCTCGGTGCTACCGCTGAGATTCGTGAGCGTTGGACGTTCCGTTCAATTCATCGACGCGGCGCCAGAGATAGCCGCACCGCGAGGAGAGTTGATAGCGGTCAACGGCTCAGCTTTGAGCCAGATTGAAGCCACTGCAGAGAAATTTCTGGCGGGAACGTGCCAAAGGAAACGGGTCATCGGCCCGATTCTACTCGCTTGGCCGTACGCTTTGGCACGTTTGGGTTTTTCGTCAAACGGCGGCATGACCGAGTACCGTGTGCAGGACGAAAGTGGGCGGATAGCCAATCTGAAAGTGGCCAATGAACATACAGTTCCTGGATCGATGCTCTACCCGAGAAACGAGCACGGCAAGGCTGATCCAGCCTGGGAACCCGAGATATTTGTAGAGATAAAGGACTGGCAAGAGCTAGGGCTATCAATAGCGTTACCAAGCTTCTTTGATCCGAGGGAAAGTGCGCTGCCTAAAGCCATCTCAGCCGCGGTGGAATGTGTGCGCGCATCCTCGAACAAAACACTACTAATTGATGTTCGCGGAAACACTGGTGGCGACTTTCTTCTAACGATGCCCTTGATCGACGCGATCTCAGAAAGTGCAAACAAGCAGGTTGTTATGCTTGTCGATAAATTCACGTTTTCCGCTGCGATAGTGTTTGTAGCCATCCTCAAACATCGATTGGGAAACAGGCTCAAACTTATTGGTGAGGAAATGGGAGATAGGCTGACGTTCTTTGCCGAGGGCGGATTGCTCGAATTGTCGACCAGTGGAGCGGTCGTTCGATACTCATCAGCCTTTCACGACTGGAAGAATGGAACGACTGACGATACCACGCCGCCCGAAATCGCAAGAAAAATCGTACCTGCGGGATCACTGAACTTGGATTTGGAATGGGTCGAAAGACCTGCAGTTGAAGATGCACCAACCGAACTCCATCAACGAGTTCTCAAAAGCATGAGCAAATCCCTAGACAGCCGCTAAGTCTGCATAGCTGCATTCCAAGAAAGCAAATGCTGCACGCGCGGCGAAGGTCTACTTGGTGGCCAGTCTTATTGGCGACCAAACACCATCGGCCCGTGGGCAATATTAACCACGAGCGTTTCGATACCCAGCTGTCGTCGGGTCAGGACTTCAAGCGATTGAATCGCCGCAATGGTTAGGTTCTAGGGCGTGAAATTAGTGTCCGCCCAGCACCAGAGTGTTCACTGGCATCAGGATCAGTCGCAGGCGCAGGCCTGCCGCATGAACGACGCCAATCGTGTCTACCACATGCAGGAACGATTTTTCCCAGAAGCCGAGGCTCTCATCCTCCAACTTTGCATGATTATCCGTATAGATATTCGCCAGACAGTTGCTGCCTGGAGGCACATCATCGGCCATGCTTTTGTAGAGCGGTTCAAGGTAGACAAGGATCGAACCCGGATTGGTGTTGCTCTGCACGTCCCGTAACTCATCAGATGGCCTGATCTGCCCCGATGGGATCACATCCTGCACCTCGACGACAACCACCGGGATAACGGTAAAGGGCTTGGTCATGCAGCCCAATTCGCCAATCATACCCGGTTTGACCACCTGGGCCGAAAGCTGACTGAACGCCGCCTGGAATCGGTCATGTCCGGAGGAGGATGGCACCAGAATACCCGCCGGGCGCAGCAAAGGGCTGACATAGTCGCCGACCTGAAGCCCGAATTGTTCAACCCTGCCCGTCACTCCAGCGTTGACCACAGTCTTGTCCAACTCGGTCAATGCCGCATCCAGCTGCGCATTGGCACTGGCAAGTTGGGCCGGGATCAGCTCTTCGATCTGTTGTACAACCGCTGCGCGCTTTGAGACGGCTGCTTTGACCTGCGCTTCACGCTCGGCAACCAGATTTTCCAACCGATCAATCTCGGCCAAGCGCACCGCGCTGGATCCCTCGTCACGTAGGGTGGTATTGCGTTCCAGATCCTCGAGCGACTGATCCAGAGCTGCGCGCGCGCCTGCAATCCCGGCCTCAGCCTCGGCCAGATCGGTTTCCGCCACCTTCAACGAGGCTTGAACCTGAGCAATCTGGGCATGCGCCGCTTCGACCTGCGCGGTTTGCGTGAAGTCTTCGATCCGGAAAATCGGCTGTCCAGCTGTCACCTGCTCATTGTTGCGCACGTAGACTTCGGAAACGCGCCCCCCTAGCTGCGGCAGGATCGTTACCGTCCGGAAGTAGGAAGCCGCTGTTTTGCTGGACGGGTGAAAATAGAACAGCGTTGTGATAACGGTTAGCGCCAAAATAGCGCAAGTCGTCAGCCCCCAGCGCAACTCGTACCACATGGTGAACAGCGTGATCTCGTGTCCGATCCGTTTGCCCTGCACAAAGCGGCGAAACAGATAGTCAGGAAGCACGGTAATCAGGGCGCACAGCATCGTCTCGATCATTGTTCAGTGCCCCTGTGCTGCCGGTTCGGAGGGTTTGGATTGTTCGGGCTCAGTTTCCAGCTCAGGAGGGGGTGAAGCGTGTTCTTTGTCCTGCCCAGGCGCCAAAGATCGGATGGCATCGGCAATCGAGCGCAGCGGTGCCGCGAAATCAGGGAACTGGAACCCAGCCACAAGGATGGCGGCAACCCAGAAAAGGCCGTTATGCGTAAACAAAGCCAAAAGCGCCAGAATTCCAACCAATTGGAATTGCGGGTGATTGGTTTCATGCGCCATTTTTTCCGGGATCGAATGCAACGTAAAGTAGGCAACCCCGATCAGCACGACCATCCCGACGGTAAAAAACAACATGAAGGTGAAGAGGAAGTCGCTACCATCTGCCTGTGTCACATATGACGGAATGTGCCCCGTTGCCATCGGGTGAATATCTGCCGCGTTCACGTCCGCCTCCGAATCTTATGTTGTTTGCACTAAAAGCAGGCTGGCCGCCTACGATCAAGTTTCCATTGCGGTGGGCTTGTGTCTTTTCGTTTGGCAGTACGCGTGCCATGGTCCGCCAATGTCGCCAGTCAACTTACCACCGCCTCGATCACTTGGCGGCCGGAAACGGAACAAAACGCATGATTGATTTTCTCATAATCGGTGGCGGTGTCGCCGGGCTAAGCGCAGGTGCGCGCCTGTCAGAGCACGGCACAGTTACGGTGTTAGAGGCCGAGGACGGATTGGGATATCATACTTCGGGTCGTTCAGCTGCCCTGTTCGAAAAGGGTTACGGTCCAAACTCGGTCAAGGCATTGAACGAGGCAAGTGCTGCGTTTTTTGAAACAAATGCGTACCTAACACCACGCGGCCTGATGCTGATTGGCGGAAGGGATCAACAGGCGCTGTTTCAAAAAGACGCCCAAGATCTTGGTGTGCAAGAGATTTCGCCGGATGATGCCATCGGACACATTCCTGTCCTGAATGCTGAAACTGTCGGTTATGCAGCCATAAGTAATAGCGCATATGATATCGATACAGATCGCGTCCTGCAGGACTTTGCGCGAACCGTCCGCAAGAATGGCGGTTCAGTCCTGACCCGTCAGAGGGTCAGCAGCATCCGCAAATCGGTTCATTGGACCGTCGAAACCTCAGAATCCTTTGAGGCACGCAATCTGGTAAATGCCGCCGGAGCCTGGGTCGATGAGGTGGCGCAGATGGCAGGAATCTCCCCCATCGGGATCACACCTTACCGTCGATCGATTGCGCGCATCCCCGCACCGGGCGAACATGACCTGCGAAACTGGCCAATGATGCTGGGCGCAGGCGAGAGCTGGTACGCCAAACCTGATGCGGGCAAGCTACTGGTCTCGCCTTGCGAGGCGGACCCAACCACACCCCATGACGCTTACGCCGATGACATGGTTCTCGCAGAAGGACTGGCACGATACGAAGCGATGGTTACTGAAACTGTAACTCGGGTAGAAACCAATTGGGCGGGGTTACGTAGTTTTGTTGCCGATGGCACGCTGGTGCTCGGACCTGATCCAACCGATCCATCGTTTATCTGGTCGGCAGCACAGGGAGGGTATGGGTTTCAGACCGCTCCTGCAGCCTCGCAACTTGTGGCGGATCTTGTGACTGGCGCGTCGCCGCGCCTTGATGCGGCGATTGTGAAAGCGCTGACACCCGGTAGGCTGTAACGATGACAAAACGCAAACTGCCCCCGAATGCCAGCGTCGCCACCGAGGGCGACGGCAGCAAACTCGTCGCCCCAGCCGCCAGCCGAAACACGGTTGTGCTGTGCGATCTTCTGGCACGGGTCGCCCCGTCATCAGGACAGGCCCTGGAACTGGCCAGTGGAACCGGACAACACATTTCGGCCTTTGCCCAGCGGATGCCCGGGTTGCATTGGCAACCCAGCGAAGTCACCTCTGAACGGCGCGCCAGCATCGATGCGTACACCAAGGGTTTACCAAACACCGCCGCAGCCGTTCATCTGGATGCAACTGCGGAGGGTTGGCACAAAACAATGGCGCAGCAAGATTTGGTTTTACTGGTCAATCTCTTGCACTTGATCAGTTTACCCGAGGCTGAAACCCTCGTTGCCGAAGCAGCGTGCGCTCTGAAAACGGATGGGCGTTTGGTGCTTTATGGCCCTTTCAAACGTGACGGACACCTGACAAGCGATGGCGACCAGCGATTTCACGACGCACTGGTCCAACAAGACCCTGATATCGGGTACAAAGACGACACATATATATTGTCTATGTTAAAGGACAACGCCCTCGAACTGGTCGAAATCGTAAAGATGCCTGCGAACAACTTGGCATTTGTCGCCCAAAAAACTGGAATCTGATCAGGATCAAAGTCTGCTTTGCTCTTCATCACTCATATGCAGATTATCATATGTATCAAGAGGGACGTGATAATGAGCTGGCAGGATTCACTGAACGAAACGCGCAAAAGCTTGCGTAACCTTAACGGAGCCATTCCTGATACGGCGCGTGCCTTCGGGGCGCTGGGAAAATCTGTCAAGGAAGGCGGGACGCTGGACTACAAAACCAAAGAGTTCATCGCGTTAGGCATGTCAATCGCAGTACGGTGTGAGCCTTGCATTACCCTGCATTCCGAGGCGTTGGCCAAGGCGGGAGCCACCCGCGATGAGGTTTCGGACGTTCTGGCAATGGCCATCCAGATGGGCGGTGGGCCGTCCATGATGTACGCCGCCAAGGCACTAGACTGCTTTGATGAATTAAGCGCATGAAAAAAGCCCACCGAGAGCGGGCTTTTAGTAGGCGGTGCTACGTGAGTACCGCCTTATTTCTTGGAAGCGTCAGCCGTCTTTGCGGATTGTTTCGTTCTTCGGATCGTAGGGGCTGTCGCAAGTCACGACCGCATCCCACAGCTTGTCCTGCATTTTGACCTGCAGCTTGGTGCCTTCGACCGCCAGCTCAGGCTTCACATACCCCATGCCGATGGATTTCTCGAACGCCACCGAGTACCCGCCCGAGGTCAAACGACCCACGCGCTCACCTTCCGGCGTGTACAGCGCCTCGCGGCCCCAGGGGTCGGCATCGTCCGGTCCGTCGATCAGCAGAGTGCAGCACTTCACGCGCACGCCGGTCTCTTCCAGCTTGGCTTTGCCATAAAAGTCTTTCGACAGATCAACAAAGCGCGGCAGGTCAGCTTCCAGCGGGGTCGCGTCGCGGCCCAGTTCGGTGCCGAAGGCGCGATAGGATTTCTCCTGGCGCAGCCAGTTTTGGGCGCGGGCACCAACCAGTTTCATGCCGTGCTTTTCACCGGCCTTCTCCAGCAGGTCGAACAGATAGTTCTGCATCTCGATCGGGTGGTGCAGTTCCCAGCCCAGCTCACCCGTATAGGCCACGCGGATCGCGTTGACCGGGCACATGCCCAGTTCGATCTGACGGGCCGACAACCAAGGGAAGCGCTGGTTGGACAGCGCGGTTTCCGGATCGGCGTCCTTGATGACCTCTTTCAGAACGTCACGCGACTTGGGTCCGGCGATCGCGAAGACGCCCCACTGGGTGGTCACGTCCTGGATTTCGATGTAGCCGAACTCCTCCATCTTGTCCTCGGCCGCCTTGCGAAGGTAGTCGGCGTCGTACTCGGTCCAGGCACCGGCAGAGACGATGTAGTAATTGTTCTCGCCATTGCGGACGATGGTGTATTCGGTGCGGGTGGTGCCGTGCGCGGTCAGCGCGTAGGTCAGGTTGATGCGACCGACCTTGGGCAGCTTGTTGCAGGTGAACCAATCCAGGAACTGGGTCGCACCGGGGCCTTTGACGACATGCTTGGTGAAGGCCGACGCATCGATCAGGCCAACGCCTTCGCGGATGGCCTTGGCTTCGTCGACCGCATACTGCCACCAACCACCGCGGCGGAAGCTGCGGCTTTCTTTGTCGAAGTTATCAGGCGCATCCAGCGGGCCGAAATAGTTCGGACGTTCCCAACCGTTGACCCAGCCGAACTGTGCGCCACGCGCTTTCTGACGGTCATAAGCCGGAACGGTACGCAGCGGTCGGCAAGCTCCACGCTCTTCATCCGGGTGGTGCAAGATGTAGACGTGCTCATAGCACTCTTCGTTCTTGCGCGCCGCGAACTCGGTGGTCATCCAGTTCGACGAATACCGCTTGGGGTCCAGCGAAGCCATGTCGATCTCGGCTTCGCCATCGACCATCATCTGAGCCAGATAATAGCCGGTGCCGCCTGCAGCGGTGATGCCGAAACTGAAGCCCTCGGCCAGCCACATGTTGCGCAGGCCCGGCGCCGGACCAACCAGCGGGTTGCCATCGGGGGTGTAGCAGATCGGACCATTGAAATCGTCTTTCAGGCCGGATTCAGCGCATGAAGGCACGCGTTCGGCCATCGCCATGTACTGATCGGCAATCCGATCCAGATCCAGCGGGAACAGGTCGGCGCGGAAGCTGTCCGGCACGCCGTGTTCGAACTGCGCAGGAGCGCCATGTTCGTAGATACCCAGAATCCAGCCGCCACGTTCTTCGCGCGCATACGACTCGTTGTCTGCATCACGCACAACTGGATGCTCGGGGTTGCCCGCTTCACGCCATTTGACCAGCTCAGGGTCTTTGTCCATGACGATGAAGGTATGCTCGACCGGGATCGCGGGCATCTTGATACCCAACATCTTCGCGGTCCGCTGTGCGTGGTTGCCTGACGCGGTCACGACATGTTCTGCGGTGATCACAACCTGCTCATCTGACGGAATGAGGTTGCCACCCTTTTCGACCATCTTAGTGCAGGTGACTTCCCAGTGAGTACCGTTCCAGTGGAAGGCATCAGCCTGCATCTTGCGAACGATGTCGACACCGCGCTGACGCGCACCTTTGGCCATCGCCTGGGTCACGTCCGCAGGGTTAATGTAGCCGTCTTCAGTGTGATAGATCGCGCCTTTCAAGTCCGAAGTTTCGATCAGAGGCCAACGTTCCTTGATTTGCTCGGGCGTCAGCCACTCATATGCAACATCACAAGTTTCCGCTGTGGATGCATAGAGCATGTATTCATCCATACGCTCTTGTGTCTGTGCCATACGCAGGTTTCCGACTACGGCGAAGCCTGCATTCAGGCCGGTTTCTTCCTCTAGTGTCTTGTAGAAATCGACTGAGTACTTGTGGATGTGGGTCGTGGCATACGACATGTTGAACAACGGCAACAGGCCCGCTGCGTGCCAGGTGGAACCGGATGTCAGTTCGTCCCGCTCGATCAGCATCACATCATCCCAGCCCGCTTTGGCAAGGTGATAGGCAATCGAGGTCCCGACGGCGCCGCCGCCAACGACCAGTGCTTTGACTTGGGTTTTCATAGCCGGGTGTCTCCCCTTGAATTCAGTTGACACCATATGGCGCATTTGAGGGGCTCGACGCGACATTCATCCGACCAGTGATATAAGAAAAGCGACCTGAGCGTTGCACCAGGTCACTTTCCAACAGTCGATCTGACGTGTTATCCGCCCCCCAATTTGCACCTTTTGAACGTTCCGGTGGTTGCGCAATCAATGCCCGTTCCGGAACCGCCTCGGTTTACCCGCACGGCAGTTTCTGCTTCGGAATCAGAGCTACCAAAGGCTGACAACAGTCCGGACAGGAAGCCTTCATTTTCGTTTACAGATGCGACTTCTTCAGAGGTTTCCTGATCTTTGAATTTGGCGAACAAATTTCCAAAGAAACCCTCGTCATCTCTGTCTGCCTGCTGCATCTCGTCTTCAAGCAAATCTGTCAGTCCTTTGCGGTATCCGACCTGGACCAAATCATCCGCAGATTCGATTCTGTTCGCGGTCAAGTCGAAGGTGTCTGCCGGCAAACCGTATTGCGCGGCCAAAGTATTTGCGACAAGAGACAACCCATCAATGTTTTCTAGCTTCAAACGCGCCAGCTCGCTGCGCAGCTTGACAAACTCGCCGCGCAAGGCGGCCATGTTTGTCGCCAGTTCACTTTCTCGTTCAGGATCAAAGAGGGTATCGTTGCCGACGCCAGGCACTTGCTTTTGAAGCAGTGCGTTCAATCCGTCATAATCCAATCGATCTAGAAACGCTCGCAGCATAGGCGCTGGTGCATCGGAATAGACTTGTAAACGAATTTCTTCGCCCAGTCCGATTGTGGCCTTGTAGATTTCAAACCGAGGTTCGACCTCAAGGTCCGTCAGGCTCGCCGTGATCATTGACCAAAACTTTCGATCTTTCACTGTGACGGGTTTGTATCGGCTGTTTTCAAACCTGAAATACGCAGCACCACCAATTATGCCGAATGGAGTGTAGCCACTCGATCCTGCGCCCAACCCTTCGACAGACCTGACGATGTTGCCAGTCAGTGTATTGGATTTAGCGTCTTTCCTGGGTTTCGCCTGTAGCCAGACCGTATGCTCGCCGCTTTCGTATATCCAACTAGAATTATCGAGTTTTCTGGCCAGTTGTTCGGTCTCTTGCACAGCAACTCTTTTTGCAATTGGACGAGCAGCTTCGCTTATTCCGTCCTGCAAAACACCTTCTCGGGCATCGCGGGTAAAATCTGCATCCACGATCGAACGACGCACCCAGCCTTCGCCCGAATCCGGCAGGTACGGCTTGGCCCCCTCTCGCCAACGCTTCTGTCTTTCGCGTTCAATTTCTTCCGCGGCTAGCTCCGCCTGATACAAGTTGAACCGCTGATTAATCGTGTCGACATATCCGTTGAAGGACAACCTGCCTTCGACTTTCTTATCCTGCTGATAATAATCCAGACCTACGACAACCACGACGGCAATCAGCAAAAACCCAATGAAACGCAACGCGCCCATGAATAACCTCGGAATCAAATACTGCTCTTTCCTAGATCATTCACCTAAAATTGAGGCGCTGTTATGGCCGAGCCCAACAATCACGGTCAGAGTACCTTGCCAGGATTCATGATGCTATCGGGATCCAGCGCTGCTTTGATCGCCGCCATATAATTTGTCGCCGCACCAAGTTCTTTCACCAGATAGGAGCGTTTACCCTGCCCTATTCCGTGTTCTCCGGTACAGGTGCCCTCCATCGCAATTGCAAGATCATTTAGCCAACCGACGAATTCCTCTGCACTTGCGACCTCTTTTGCGTCATCCATGTCGATTAACAGAAGTGTATGGAAGTTACCGTCACCAACATGACCCACGATTGGGGCCAGCAAACCCAATTCAGCGGCCTTATCCTGTGCGGCGGTCACACATTCGGCCAAACGCGAGATCGGAACACATACATCCGTAGAAATGCCCCGCGCGCCTGGGCGCAGTTGTAGGCTGGCCCAATACATATCGTGCCGGGCCTGCCACAGCTTGTTGCGCTCTTCGGTTGTCGTGGTGGTGGTGATATCGCTGCCACCAAATTCTTCCGCGATTTGGCCAAAGGTCTCTGCCTGTTCCGCTGCACCGCTTTCCGAACCGTGAAATTCCAGCAGCAGCAGTGGCGTTTCTGGCAAATCCAGTCCCGAATAAGCGTTTGCAGCTTTGACCGACATTTGGTCCAGCAATTCGATCCGCGCAACCGGGATACCATACTGAATAGTCATCATCACAGCCTGACAGGCTGCATCCACCGATGGAAACGAACAGCGAGCTGAACTGATGGCCTCGGGGATACCCTGCAATCGCAATGTGATTTCGGTGATTATTCCCAGCGTGCCCTCGGCACCGATTAGCAAGCGGGTCAGATCAAAACCCGCCGAAGATTTGCGCGCACGATGCCCCGTGCGGATCACTTGCCCGTCCGGCATCACGGCCTCAAGACTAAGCACATTGTCTTTCATTGTCCCATAACGCACAGCATTGGTGCCAGACGCGCGTGTCGCGGCCATGCCACCTAGCGACGCATTCGCGCCCGGATCAATCGGGAAGAACAACCCCTGATCCCGCAGATGGGTGTTCAATTCGGCTCGGGTGACACCCGGTTGGACAACGCAATCTAGATCACCGACATTGACCGCCAATATCTTGTTCATCTGACTCAGATCGACGGATATGCCACCAGCAGGAGCGTTTACATGACCTTCGAGCGAGGTGCCTGTTCCGAACGGGATGACTGGCACCTTGTGCTCGGCACAGGTCCTGACGATATCGGCCACTTCTTCGGTTGAATGCGGGAAGACGACTGCGTCCGGACTCTGGTTTTCAATCCACGTTGTCGTGTGCCCGTGCTGCTCGCAGATCGCAGCACCAGATTGCAGCCGGCCTGCGAACCTCTGCTTCAGAATTCCCAGCGCCGTGTCGATCCCGGCCTCGTTTCGCGGCAAAGCGGTTGCCTGAACCATTGCGTTCCCCTTTTCTTAGGCCACAGCCTAAAGCATTGCAGGCACAACCTGATCTGGCGGGCGATGACCGTCTTCGAAGGTCTTGATGTTGATAATGACTTTCTCACCCATCTCGATCCGACCCTCAAGCGTAGCTGAGCCCATATGAGGCAGCAGCACCACATTCGGCAATTGCCGGAGGCGTGGGTTCACATCCGTGCCCTGTTCATAAACATCCAGACCAGCGCCCGCGATCTCACCGGCGCGGATCATGCGTGTCAGGGCGTTCTCATCGACGACTTCACCGCGTGATGTATTCACGATCACGGCCGTGGGTTTCATCAATTTCAAACGCCGCGCATTCATCAAATGAAAGGTCGAAGGGGTCGACGGGCAGTTGATCGAGATGACGTCCATCCGCGCCACCATCTGATCAAGACTATCCCAGTAGGTCGCCTCCAGTTCCTGTTCAATCTCGGGGCGCAACCGGCGGCGGTTGTGATAGTGAACCTGCATTCCAAACGCGCTGGCACGTCGCGCAACGGCCTGCCCTATCCGGCCCATCCCAAGAACACCCAAGCGGCGACCACCGACCCGGCCACCCAGCAAGGCCGTCGGGGCCCAACCGGCCCAATCGCCCTTTTGCATCACACCTAACCCCTCGGGGATACGTCGTGTAACCGCCAGGATCAGAGCCATAGTCATATCTGCAGTATCGTCAGTCAGTACTCCTGGTGTGTTCGAGACAAGGATCCCGCGCTGCCTCGCCGTCGCCACATCAATATTGTCGACACCGGCACCATAATTGGCGATCAGTCGCAATTTCTCACCAGCCTGCCCCAGGATACCGCCATCAATTGTATCGGTTATCGTCGGAACCAGCACATCTGCTGTGTTCACTGCCGCCACCAGCTCTTCGCGAGTCATGGGATCGTCGGTGTCACGCAGTTTTACATCGAAAAGCTCGCTTAGCCGTGTTTCCACCGCTTCGGGCAACCGTCGCGTAACGACAACACTCAGACGTTCTCTTGGCACCTTGACCCTCCTACCGCTTTGCAAACTGCCGCGCGCCATGGCATCGTGGCGCAGGATTACACGGGGCACAAGAACCCCTTGGGCATCGTCTCAACCTTTTTTGCATACGATCCACAGGCATAAGAGCAGACAGGCAGTGAGTGCTAGTTTTTCAGTGAACCGCCATTTTGTGGTGTTGATATCGGTTTTCCTGCTCGTGCTCGGCGCAGTGGCCGTGTCCGCGCAGGAAAAACGCGGTCCAGTGACGAATCTACCGCTTCCACGATATGTCTCGATGAAAGCCGCCGAGGGTAATGTCCGTCGCGGCCCTTCGCTGACTCACCGAATCGATTGGGTGTTCAAACGCCGTGGCATGCCGCTGCAGATCACGGCCGAATATGGAAACTGGCGCAAGGTTCAGGATCGAGACGGTGCCGGGGGTTGGGTGCATTACGCGCTGCTTTCAGGTGTGCGGACAGTCCTTATCGAAGCCGACTTGCTGCCGGTTTACGCGATGCCTGATCCCAAATCGCAGGTGAACGCGCAATTTGAAGACGGCGTCGTCGCCCGGCTTGAAAAATGTTCACCCGATTGGTGCCGCATATCGGCAGGCGGCTATCGCGGCTGGACCCTGAAAAGCAATCTTTGGGGGGTCGACCCCACCGAGATTCGGGAATGACACGCGTGCGCGACAGCGCCGACTGAGCTACTCCGCGCCTGCAGCGCTGCCGCGTTTGGCCAGTTCCTGATCCAACAACAGCAGGTTCCATCGGTCCCCGCTGGCCGCCTTGGCCTTATCCAGGATCGATGTGAACAGGTCTTCTTCCTCTATCTGTTCGGCCAGGAACCAGTTCAGCATATTCTGTGTGCTGTATTCTTTGACCTCATGCGCCAGCTCAAACAACGCGTTGATCTGGCCCGTCACGGTTTGCTCCTGCGCCAGCGCCTGCTCCAGTACATCAACGGGTGATTCATAGTCCGTTTGCGGTTTTTCGATGCCGTCGAGATTTACCCTCCCACCCCGCTTGGCGATAAAGTCGAATATACGCATTGCATGGGTTTCCTCTTCGGCAGAATGCCCCCGAAACCAACTGGCGAATCCAGGCAGATCCTGCGCCTCAAAATAAGCCGACATCGCCAAGTAGGTGTACGAAGCGTGGAGCTCATTGTTGATCTGCTTATTCAATGCTTCTGCAACTTGCGAGTTCAGTTTCATTGCTCGCTCCTTTTTTTGTGCTGGTTAGCGGACTTTATCTAGCTAGGTCCGCAGCCAAAGACATTCAACTGATAAAGGTAATATTTATCGATATTAATCAACAATTTAATCCGATTCTTGTGCTATTGAAACGCAGTCGCAGGAACGAGCGTTGTGGCGCATTGTGGATGGCATCTCGCGACCGCAAAACCTAGGATTGCCAGTTGGATTTTCGTTTTAGAGATCTAGCTTCGCCTCAAACAATCGCCTGACCCATATTCGACAATCCCGACGATCCAACCGCCATCAAACTAAATTGCATATCCACATCAAAATTGTCCAAAAAAGCCCTTGAACCCTGAAAGCAACAGTCGTAGATAGCCGCTCACCGTTGGGGTGTAGCCAAGTGGTAAGGCAGCGGTTTTTGGTACCGTGTATCGTAGGTTCGAATCCTACCACCCCAGCCATGAACTTCCAAAGATACAATAAAATCAAGGGGGGACAGAACCCACCCCTGACTCGCTGTGTGCTACAGCCCTCAGAAACCGAGACACATATTGCAAAACACCCGAACCGCCGAAGTCTACAATGAGTGAGCTGACCATCCGTCTTCTCAGAGCAATAAGCCGGAGCATTGGCACCGTTTGTGGGCTGACTATCAGAATTTCTACAAGACCTCTGTGAGCTAAGAGATCTACAAAGCATCTTTCGAACTGCTTTTATCTAGTCGTTCTGTTACTTTAGCCGTAGGATCGCAGAAGTTGACGGCAAAGCGATAGGATTGTTTCACTTTCGATACCATCGCTTTAAGTAATATCTCGAAGATGCCTGTTATCTAAAGAATCTTAATCGCGACCCCTATGTACGAAGGAAAGGTTTTGATTAAGCGCCGATCGAAGCAGTACACAAATCGGCCAAGATCTTCGGAATCCCTAACAACTTTTCAGCCCGTTTGTTGTTGCGCAGGCGGTACAAGTTGCCTTTCTGGTCGCTAGCGGGTGGAGCAAGCTCAAAGAACCGCTTCATCTCCACCCATTAAGTTCAGATCATCGCGTCTTCATTCACTACATCAGCGAAGGACTTGAAGAATTTTCCTGCGAGCTTCTTGGCTGTGCTCTGGATCAAACGACTGCCGAGCTGAGCCAGTTTTCCGCCAATCTCGGCCTTTGCTTCATAGCGCAGGATCGTTGTGTCGCCGTCTGCACTCAGCGTCACATCTGCGCCACCCTTTGCATGACCAGCGGTACCACCATTGCCCTGACCAGACAGCGAGAATGCATCAGGGGCGCCGGTCTGGTCCAGGGTGACATTGCCTCCGAACCGCGCCTTGACGGGCCCTACTTTAAGCAAGACCTTGGCCTCCAGTTCAGTATCAGAATGCTTGATTAGTTCTTCACAACCCGGGATGCATTGTTTCAACACCTCGGGATCATTCAGTGCCGCATAGACGCGATCTTTCGGGGCGTTGATGATGATTTCGTCCTTCAGTTCCATAGTCTTGTCCTTCTTAGCAACAGGGAAATCTTATGTTGTCTGCTTGTTCAGTGGTCATTTCGAGCGATTTAAGACGCCCGCGCATCCAGATCAGAAGTCGGCTCATGAGATCGGCTCGTTCGCGGTTTCCAAATGGGTCGCATAGTCATCCGGGGTATCGACATCGGTGTAGAACCCTGGCGATGGCAGCTTAGCGGCTTGTACATGTTCGGGATGATCGCGCGTGAAGCCCAAGCAGCCGGGGCGTGCGGGGTTTTCCAGCAATCGCCGGCGCAATAGCTGCGGGATAGTAATTGGATTGCCTCGTGCGCCGTTATGGACAGGTATCGTCACTTTAGTCGCATCACCTGCAACGTGAGCGGCAATCAGATCTTGCAGATCCTGAGTGGTCAATAGCGGCTGATCACCCAAGCCGATCAGAAGCAGATGGGCGTCAGGTGCACAATGCAATCCCGTGGCAACCGAGCTCTGCTGGCCGCTGGTGAAGTTTGCATTGTGAACCAAAGAAACAGCTAGCCCTGATAATGCCCGGCGCACGGCGCTCGCCTCATGTCCTGTTACCACCGTCAGGTCAGTATCAATGGCACCTAAGTAAGCCATGGCTACCCGGCGGATCATCGGCACGCCGTCTATTGGTAACAGCAGCTTGTTTTGCGCCCCCATGCGACGGGAAAGACCGGCGGCCAGAAGGATCGCGGCAACATCAGCCATCGGCAAGCCCCACAGTCTGCCGTCTGACACGGACTAACTGCGCAAGGATCGACAGCGCTATTTCCTCGGGCGTGACCGCCCCCAGGTCCAGACCCGCCGGGGCGTGGACGGTGTTGATGGCCTCGGGCGTTATGCCGGCGGTCTTTAGTTTTTCAGCCAGTGTCGCGAATTTCCGAGCGCTTCCGACGAAGGCAACATAGTCGGGCAAATCTGTCAGTACGGATTTGAGCGCGTCCAAATCTCCTTGGCCTTGCGTCGCAATGACAACGAAGCGTCGTCGATTGCACGTCGTATCAGTCGACGTGGTGCCAGAAACCGACCAGTGGAATTGCGGTGCCAGGGAACTAAGCGCTTGGGCCACAGGGGATGCGCCAAGCACGACAAGTTCGGGCATTGGCAAACAGGGCTCGATAAAAATGTCGACGGTGCCTTTTGACGGGCAACCATTGCGCGCAAAGCGCGTCCCGTCGACTTCATCCCCCGCTATCACGCCCATTTCTTCCAGGAGTTCCTCGGGCGCGACAGAAACCAGTTGCGGCTGACCGGCGCGCAAAGCCTCTACCGCAGCGCGTTTGACCGCGCCACGCGTGCATCCGCCACCAAGCCATCCATGCAGGATTGTCCCGTCCGCGCTGAGCAGCGCTTTGGCACCCGGCTTGGCCGCCGTCGCCCCCGCAGTGCGCACGATTGTCGCGAAGGCGAATGGTTCTTGCCGGTCACGCAGGTCTTGTGCCGCATCGGCAAGGTCCGTGTCTAAGATCTCTGCCGGACTCATAGCGTCACCAATTTTGGTTCCAGGGCGGCAAAATCGGCAAGGGTGTTGGCCGGTTGAAAAAGGTCGAGATAAGGCAAGGCCGCAGCCATTCCGCCAGCTACGGGCGCGTAGTCGCTCCAACCCTTCAATGGATTGAGCCAGATGATCTTACAGCCGCGTTTTCTCAGCTTCTCAAGCGCTGCTGCCAGGATTGCGGGTGGCTCGGTATCATAGCCGTCCGACAGGATCACTACGACAGACCGGCCATCTACAAAGCGCCGCGCATAGGTATCGGCAAAGCGTTGCAACGATGGCCCGATCTTTGATCCACCGCCGAAGCCATCTGCCATCAGCGACATCCGACCAATTGCACGCAGTGCGTCTTTGTCGCGCAATGCTTCAGTGATGCGAACCAGCCGTGTGTGAAAAAGATAAGCGTCGGCATCTTTGTCAGCGCGCATCAGCCCAGCGAGAAAAGCAAGGAAAACTTGTGCATAGACGCTCATCGATCCCGATACATCGCAAAGCGCTACGATTTTGCGGCTGCGATCTGGGCGAGACTTGCGCAAGAGCTGCAGAGGTTCCCCTCCTGTCGCAAGGCTCAGGCGAATGGTCTTGCGAAAATGCAGGCGGTCGCCTTTGCGGGCGGCGATCCGACGGCGCGAACGTCGGTCGCGCAAAGCGGCACCGATGCGACGCGCAACTGCTTCGGCCTCTGCGATATCATCCGCGCGGACCAGATCACGCAGATCGCGGCGGCTGAGATTGCGTTGCTGAGTTGCGATAAGTTTACCGGTGCCGTCGCTGTCGGCCTCGCCGTCACCGGAATCAGGAGCGATGGCGCTGCCCGATGCGCCCATATCCTGACCCTTGGCTTGACGAGAGGAATGCACGTCATCGCTGAGCGCAGACTGCGCTTTGGGCACGGCCCTTTGCTTCACCCGACCGGAATCCATCCAAAAACTATCGAAGAGGCTGTCGAACCGTTCGGCCTCATCCTTGCATCCTGTGCAGATGGCCCGTAACGCGCGACGGCTTTCATTCGGGACAGCGGCATTGACCTCGCCGAGGGCAAGCAAGGCAAGCTCTGCCTCTGCCACACCTAGGCGCAGGCCGTTCTGGCGCAAATGCGCAATGAACCCGGCGACACGGGCCGCTGGCCCCGGATCACGCGCCGCAAATTTGGAAACCCGGCTCATGCGGCCTTCCCCGCGATACGGGCCGCGACTTCGGCGGTGATCTGTGCCTGATCGCTTTGAGTTTTCAGCAGCGTGGTTAAGGTGGAGTGCAACACGGTTGGATCGTTGGTCAGATCCGCAATCCCAAGTCCCATCAAGGCGGCAGCAAAATCGAGCATCTCAGCGATGCCGGGTGTCTTTTCCAGTTCCTCCTCGCGAAGCTTTTGTACAAAGCCTACGACTTGCGCGCCAAGACGCGCCTCAATCGCAGGGCAGCGGGCTTTGAGGATTGCAAGTTCTGTCTGTCGGTCCGGATAATCGACATAGGTGTAAAGGCAGCGACGACGCAGTGCATCGGATAGATCGCGTGTGCCGTTTGATGTCAGGATCACGATCGGCTTACTAGAGGCCGTGATGGTGCCGAGTTCTGGCACAGTCACTTGATAGTCGGCCAGAACTTCCAGCAAGTAGGCTTCGAATTCCACATCAGCACGGTCAATTTCGTCAATCAACAAAACAGGCGGCGTGTCCTGGGTAATGGCGGCCAATAGAGGGCGTTCCAACAGGAAATCACGGGAAAAAATACGCTCCTCAACGCTTTTGCCCGTCTCACCATCTTCGGCGGCGGCGCGGATCGTCAGCAATTGCCGCTGGTAGTTCCATTCGTAGATGGCCTGCGCGGCGTCGAGCCCCTCATAGCATTGCAGTCGGAGCAACTTGGTGTCGCGCGCATCGCTCAGGGTGCGCGCGACCTCTGTCTTACCTACGCCCGCGGCGCCCTCCAGAAGAAGGGGCCGCTCCAACGTCAGCGCCAAATGGAGAGCAACTGCTAGGTCGTCGGATGCGACATAGCCCTGCCCTTCAAGAGCGGATTGTAAATCGGTCCAGGTCATGTGTGTCTCCGGGCAGAGCGGAACGTCTCCGCCCTGCCTTTCGCCTTTAGCCGTGCAGGCCAAGCTCATTGGCGGTCTTCCAGATCCGCCAGTGATCATGTGGCATGTTGGTATGCCGCAGACCAAAGGCCCGGAACGCATCCTGCACCGCGTTGGAGAAGCATGGCACCCCGCCCACATGCGGACTTTCGCCCACGCCCTTCGCACCGATGGGATGATGTGGCGACGGCGTGACGGTGTAGTCGGTCTCGTAGTTCGGAACCTCCCATGCGGTCGGCAGGAAGAAATCCATCAGCGTGCCCGTCTTCACGTTGCCCTGATCGTCATAGGCGATTTCCTGGCCCAAAGCGACGGCGAGTGCTTCGGTCAGGCCGCCATGAACCTGTCCTTCGATGATCATCGGGTTGATCCGGGTACCGCAATCGTCCAGAGCGTAGAAGCGGCGGATGTCTGGCACGCCTGTATCCACATCAATATCCATCACGCAAACATAGGCACCGAACGGATAAGTCATGTTTGGTGGGTCATAGTAGCTGACCGCTTCAAGCCCTGGCTCAATCCCTGGGATGGCCTGATTGTAGGCGGCGAATGCGATTTCTTTCATGGTCTTGAACCGCTCGGGCGCTCCTTTGACCACGAAACGGTCGACGTCGAACTCGACGTCATCGTCATGCACTTCCAACAGATAGGCCGCGATCATTTGCGCCTTGGCGCGGATCTTGCGGCCAGCCATGGCCGTAGCCGCCCCGGCAACCGGGGTCGAGCGCGAGCCGTAGGTGCCCAGACCATAGGGCGCGGTATCGGTGTCGCCCTCTTCGATGGTGATGCTATCGGCAGGTAATCCGATCTCGGAGGCCAGTATCTGTGCGAATGTCGTCGCGTGGCCTTGCCCCTGCGAAATCGTTCCAAGCCGTGCAATTGCAGAGCCCGTTGGATGGATGCGAATTTCGCAGCTATCGAACATACCCAGACCCAGAATATCGCAATTCTTCACTGGGCCAGCACCCACGATCTCAGTGAAGAAACTGAGACCGATTCCCATAAGCTTGCGCGTTTCGCCCCGTTTGAACGCCTCTACACGCTCGGCCTGTTCCTTGCGCAATCCCTCGTAGTCGACGGTGCTGAGCGCTTTGTCCCATGCAGTGTGATAATCGCCAGAGTCATATTCCCAGCCAAGCGCAGCCTGATAGGGGAATTGCTCTTTCTTGATGAAGTTGATCCGGCGCAAATCTGCCGCGTCCATGTTCAACTCGATCGCCAGCACCTCGATCATCCGTTCGATGAAATAAACCGCCTCTGTCACGCGGAAGGAACAACGGTAGCTGACCCCGCCCGGCGCTTTGTTGGTGTAGACGCCATCAACCTCAAGGAATGCAGTCGGGATGTCGTAAGATCCGGTGCAGATATTCATGAAACCCGCCGGGAATTTGGTTGGGTCGGCGCAGGCGTCAAATCCACCATGGTCCGCTGTCACATGGCAATGCAACCCGGTGATCTTGCCGTCCTTGGTGGCAGAAATGCGGCCCTTCATCCAATAGTCGCGGGCAAAGGCGGTGGTCATCAGATTGTCCATCCGGTCTTCGATCCACTTGACCGGCTTGCCGGTGACGATGGAGGCGACGACCGAACACACATAGCCCGGATAGGCCCCAACCTTATTTCCAAACCCGCCGCCAATATCGGGAGAGATCACACGGATATTGTGTTCCTCGATCCCGGAAATCAGGCTGACCACAGTGCGGATAGCATGGGGCGCCTGGAACGTGCCCCAAAGAGTCAGCTTGCCATTGACCTTGTCCATTGAGGCGACGCAGCCGCAGGTTTCCAGTGGGCATGGGTGCGTACGGTGGTAATACATGGTCTCTTCGGCAACGACCTCGGCATTGTCGATTGTCTCGAATGTTGGATCCTTGTCGCCCGCTTCCCACGTGAAGATATGGTTGTGGTGCTTTCGAGGACCATGTGCTCCATCGATTGGTTTGCCATCCTCGCCCACGGTGTCTTCACGCAGAACTATCTGTGATTCCATCGCCTTGAACGGATCGACCAGAACCTCAAGCTCTTCGTATTCGACTTCGACGGCCTCGATTCCATCTGCCGCCGCATAGCGGTCTTCGGCCACCACAAACGCCACTTCCTGGCCTTGAAACAGAACCTTGCCATCGGCCAGAACCATTTGCTTGTCGCCGGCCAGCGTCGGCATCCAATGGAGGCCGAGCGGTTCAAGGTCCTTGGCGGTCAGCACAGCGAGAACGCCGGGCACTTCAAGCGCTGCCGCCGTATCGATGTTGGTGATCCGTGCGTGAGCGTAGGGAGAGCGGACGAAATCTCCAAAGAGCATCCCGTCAAGCTTCACGTCATCGACGTAGTTGCCCTTGCCTTGAGTGAAGCGGGCATCTTCGACCCTTTTACGCGAACAGCCCATGCCCTTGAGGTTCGCGGTGCGTTCCTCACGATCTGGTGTCATGTCATTCATTGGGCCGCCTCCTTGGCTGCATTAATCTCGGCCGCTGCGGCTTTGATGGACTTCACGATGTTCTGATACCCGGTACAGCGGCAGATATTACCTGCCATGCCAAAACGGATCTCTTCCTCGGACGGGTTCGGGTTCTCTTCGAGCAACTTTGCCGCACGTGTGATCATGCCCGGTGTGCAGTAGCCGCATTGCAGCCCGTGATGTTCCTTAAACGCCTCTTGCAGCGGGTGCAGCGCGTCAGGCCCACCGATGCCTTCGATGGTTGTGATATCCTTGCCATCGGCCTGCGCCACGAACATGGTGCAGGACTTGACTGATTTGCCATCAATGGTGACGGTGCAAGCGCCACAATGGGAAGTCTCGCAACCAATATGCGGGCCGGTGATATTGAGCCGCTCGCGCAGCGTGTAGATGAGAAGTTCGCGTGGCTCGGCAAGGAATTCCTCTTCCTTGCCGTTCACCGTGATCTTGTAGTGTTGTTTCTTTGACATCGGACGATCTCCTCACGCACGCGACCAGGCGCGCTCAATGGCGCGGGTCAGAATGATACCTGCCACGTGTTTTTTGAAAGCGACGGGGCCGCGGTTGTCCTCGGTGGGGTCAATATCACCGAGCATGGCGGCCACAGCGGTCTTAATGGCATTTGCATCGACGCCGGTGCCAACCAGAGCGGCCCCAGCCGCCTCGGAAAAGACCGGTGTGTCGCTCAGATTGGTCATTGCAATCGAGGCGGAGGCACAGGTGCCACCATCTTTCACGATCTGGACTGCAGCAGCAGCGGTAGCATAATCGCCAATCTTGCGCTTTTGTTTTTCATAGGCGTAACCGCCATGCGGCGTTGGGATGGAGACTGCCGTCAACACTTCTTCGTCTTCCCGAGCAGTCATGTAGGCGGCTTCGTAAAACTCGCGGGCAGCGATGTCGCGTTCCCCGTCAGGACCCTCGACAGTAAAGCGCGCATTCAGGCACTGCATCAGGCCGGGCATGTCATTGCCGGGGTCGCCATTGGCCACGTTGCCACCAACTGTCCCCATGTATCGGACTTGCGGGTCTGCGATCTGAAGGGCAGCTTCGCGCAGAATCGGAGCGGCCTCAGCCAGTGCGTCGTGATCAATAATCGCGTGCTGGGTGACCATCGCACCGATGCGGATACTGTCACTTCCGATCTCGATATCAGACATGCCGCCGACATCCTGAAGATCGATCAGATGCGGCACATCCGCCATCCGCAGCTTCATCATCGGAATCAGGCTGTGCCCACCGGCCATGACGCGGGCATCATCGCCATGCTCTTCCAGGATCGACAGCACACCGGCCATGTCCTTGGGTCTGTAGTATTCGAATGCCGCTGGAATCATCGGCTCTCCTCCCTTCAAGCAAATGTTCTGGCTGAAAGGATCACTGCATGCGCTTGGATGGCGACGCTTCAGTAAATCAACAAAAAACAGGTATTTTGCACGAAATGCGCCCTAGGTCGCACGAATTGCGCCCACCTGCGATGCAAGCGCATCCTGAACCGTCTTGAGTTTGGATCGACTGACCGGCGCGGGTGGCAAACCATCCCCGTCGAACAGGCATCGGCCCTTATCCTTGGTACGCTCAAACCGCGCCACGCGCTGAGGATTGACAAGGTAGCTGCGGTGGGTCTGGAGAAATCCGGTGGGCACCAATCGCTTGGCGGCCTCGGTCACTGGCCAGACACAAAACAACCGATCCGTTTCGGTGTAAACTTGGGTGTAGTGCCCATCCGCGCGCAAAAACAGAACATCTTCGGCAGAGATGAAGACCTTTCCTCCATCCCGTTCGCAAGGAATTTGCAGCAATGGTTTTACATCCGCGGTCGCTTCTGTTGGCTCCGGGTCTTTCCTCGAAGGTCCTGGCAGGTAGGTCACGCTGACCCACAAGCAAGCACCAAATATGATGAAACTGAACAGGATTACGCCAATGGCCAGCGTCTCATTGCTCATCAACGGGCCAAACTCAACCCCACTTGGCACGGCGACGAAACGGGTGCTCGCCAGAGCAAGAAAATGAACGGTGCAAACCGCCGCTGCAAAACACAAAGTGCCCAGCAAAATGTTTCTGTTTGTTCGCTGCCCGTAGGCAATCGCGAAAGCCAGCATACAAAGCGCTATTGCAGCAATCGAGGACAAGATGACGCCACTGGGCGTATACACTGCCCGGCAAAGCTCCAAGCCAGCCATGCCAATATAGTGCATCGCCAAGATGCCCAACCCAACAACGCCTCCTGCCATCGCAATCGTGGCGCGGTTGCGTTCGGTGAAATGCAACAGAATAAGCGCAGCTCCGACGAGCAGGATCGCGACAAGGGCAGACACAAGTGTGATTGCAGCGTCGTAATAGAACAGGATCGGCATCTGAAGCCCGAGCATGGCCACGAAGTGCATGGCCCAGATTCCACCGCCAAGCGAAACAGCCGCAAGAGCCACCGAGGCCTTCTTTTCAAAGACCGGCTTCGTCGAAAGATCTCGCGTCATCGACAATCCTGTAAACCCTGCCACGAAGGCAACAATACAGGACATGGCGACGAGGAAACTGTTGTGGCTGACGTCGAGAAACTCCATTGTCGCAAATTGGCTAAAAAGTATGCGTTTGGCAAATGGATCAACGATGTCGGACGTTCAAAGAGCGGTTACACATTAGGCGATGCCCAGCTCCGAAGCATTCGTCCGAGGTGGCTAGCACGCTGCTATTCGGCGGCCTTGAGGCCAAATCCGCCGTTCATATTGATTGGGTGAAAACCACAATTTAAGGCTAATGAAGGTCTGCTCGGCCCCTCGCGCCGTCATCATTTGATGTTTAATTTGTGACTTCCAAAAGCTGTTGGGTGGACTGGCTAGAGATGCCTTTAGACCGCTCTAAAAACTTGCCAGTCTTCGGATAAGCCCTTCAGTTCTTTTGTTCCAAGACTTTCGAAGTCCAAACCGGACCCAGCCACCAGATCTTTTACTGTTCTGGAAACGACGATGTCGCCGCCTCCGCCCAATTCAGAGATACGCGCTGCAATGTTAACGGCAATTCCGCGCACATAATGCAAAGAAACTTCGACTTCGCCTGTGTGAACCCCTATGCGAACTTTCAGATTCAGCTTGGAAATGGCATCGCCAATCGCCTTGCCACGATGGATCGCCTGGCCGGGTCCGTCAAACGTAGCGAGAAAGCCATCGCCATATACTTGGTAGGCAATGTGCACCTCATCGCTGTGCCTCCATAGGACAACTCTATTGGCAAAGAAAGGCTATGAGGCACGCTTAGTTCAACCAATATCATTTCAATCAGCAGTGAAGGCCAGAAGGCCAGCCCGTTAGCCGATGGTTCGATCCTTATAGCAATCGATTATCCACAATAGTGCTTATGGTTTCGCTTTTTGTGCTAGCGTTGGGCAGTTGCGAGCACGCACGTTTGAGTATGCTTACGAAAGTGGGAGTATGGAGATGCTGGTTGACCGATATGGACTGACGCTGACGACCAGCCTGCCAGAGGCGCGGGACGCCTATGTCGCGGGGCTTGATCACATCCTTGCAGCAACGTTTGGTGCAAGCGAAGCTTTTTCCGCCGCCATCACGGCCGATCCCGGCTTCGCCCTCGGTCACGTTGGGCTTGCTCGAGCTCGAATGTATGAAAACGATATGTCTGGCGCTCAAGAGGCAATGGCGTCGGCCCGCGCCTGCGCATCTGGGTTGACTGAGCGCGAGGAGGGTCATCTCGCGGTATTCGATCTCTTGCTTCAGGGACGTGTTTCACAGGCACGAAGCGCAGTTCTGAAGCACGCTGCTCATCACCCCCGCGATGTCCTTGTCGCGCAAATCTGTACCAACATTTTTGGTTTGATTGGGACATCGGGTGAGCCTGGTCGGGAAAGCACGCAACTTGCCTACACGACCAAATTATTTGATGCCTTGGGCGAAGACTGGTGGGTTATGAGCGTACACGGTCAGGCGCTGTGCGAAGTTGGGCGGCTTGATGAGGCCATGTCCATGATGGACGGCTCGCTCGCTTTGAACAACGCCAATGCAAACGCGTCACACTTCAAAGCGCACACGCTCTACGAGCAAGGTTATGGAGAGGCCGGTCGCGCATACCTTGCCGACTGGATCGCGGATTATGATGTGCGCTCGGTATTGCACGGCCACTTAAGTTGGCATCGCGCTCTGTGGGCCTTGGAGCAAGGGAATGAGGCTGAGCTATGGACGATTTACGAGGGAGCTATCGCACCCGCAGCGTCCTATTCGTTGCCGATAAATGTTCTAACCGATGCTGCTGCACTTTTGCACCGCACTGAAATTGCAGGTCTAACAGTTGCGCCCAAACTTTGGCGCGACCTGAGCGAATACGCATCACGGTTTTTTCCAAACCCAGGCATGAGTTTTGCGGACATACATGGCGCGCTGGCTCATGCAATGGCAGGGGAAGGTGAACGCCTTGCGGTTCTGACCGAAACAAGCTTGGGTTTTGCGGCAGATCTTGTTCGCCCGGTGGCACGTGCTTGGGGTGCGATTGCGCGACAAGATTGGACGGATGCGCTGCAACAGCTGACTCCGGTCATGGCAGATCACGCTCGTCTGGGTGGCAGCCGCGCACAGCGTGACCTTTTGGAGCTGACTTACCTGAATCTGCTATTGAAATCCGGCCATATTCAAGAAGCTCATCGAACGATTACAGCGCGACGCCCGATCTTCAGTCATACTGCGCCCGTTGCAGGCTTTGTCTGAATTCACAAAGCTCTAGTTTATCAGCTCTTCTTACCCCTCCTTTAGCTAGGCTACGCACGACCGGAATGGACTGGTTACTTCCTGATTACAAATCCCGAATCACGCCATTTATGGTATGCAAGCCTGATCAATCGCTCTGCAACCTGGTCGTAATTTCTGACAGGCGAGACCAGGATTGTAAGGTGACGGGCAAAGCAAGTGCGGCTTCCGCAAACTCCCACGAATAGCTGATAATCGAAAATATCATGCCCGGTGTCGCATCCAGGTTTTGGGTCGCGAACCACAGGTTGAATAGGAGCAGACCTATTAACAGAATGAAGATTACGCCATACAGAACGGCTTCGGTATCCGAGAGCTTTACTTCGAACCGGCGCAGTTTACTCAGGTGGACGAAAACCGGACGGTCACGTCGTTGTTCCAGAACACTGACCTGATGCTCCATTTGCTCATTCAGCGCACGGTTCCATTGCCAAAACGTCGAATGAAACAGAGCGTACACAGATATCATTCCGACAAGAACCCCACAGGCAGACAGGGCCAGAACTGGCGAGAAGTAAAACAGCAAAATTGCTGATACGACGAACTGCACCACCCCCGCGATTGCCGAAGGCAGGATCTCTTCAAGAAAGTCGGCCAGTTCGCGCCCCATCCCGATCCGGGCGTTCAGCGACGAAATTGGAAGATTTGAAAACCGCGCGGCAAGCGCCTTGCCCAATTCGACACGGATCATACCGTAGACACGTGTATCGTAAATCCGCCGGATCACGCTGATCATAGTAAGGGCAACCATGAGCGCACCTAACTGCACAAAGGGCTGAAAATCTTCGCTCAGCAATCCATCTATGGCGAAGCCGACGAACAGCGGAATCAAAACTGTCAGGGCAGTTTCAACCAGGATCAGGAACCACGTAAGCCCTACGCGCCAGCGGAACACACTCAGAAGCGTGCCGATTGTCAGTTTTCGATCTGTCAGCATGTCGAATTACTGATCATAGTGAATGCGAACACGCACATCGCCCGGCCAGACCGAGGCAGCCTTGAAATCCGGCTCGTCCTGAGGGTCTGAGGCACCTGTTGAACCCAGCCCCTCCAACAGTTTTGTCTCAGTCATGTTCAGGTCATCGTCCTTGTTTTCGTCATGAAACAACAGCACAGCGTATGGGCCCGTGTTCAGGTCAGAAAACTCATGGCTGACGCTGCCTTTACGTGACGGAATCTGGGCGTAGTCAATGGCGCTCCAGACATCCAAACTGTCAAAGGCGCGCGCGTTATCGAATACAAGGATCACGATGTTGCCGTTGGCGTTGCGGATGCCGTCCACAGTCACATTCAGACCCTCGGCGGAGGCCGGTGTCGCAAGCGTTACCACGGCGAACGCAGGGGCTAGAAGGTTCCGTATCATGGCTTTGTCCTTTCTTCAGAAGGCTGCGGAAGGGGTGACTTGAAAATGGCAATGACATCCTCGGTGATGGCGATCAGTACCGGCACCAGCAGCAGCATGAGGGCTGTGCCGAAGAGTTCTCCAAAAGCTAAAGAGATTGCCGCAGGGATCAGATACTGCGCTTGCTCAGAGGTTTCGGTCAGCAAAGGCAGCAGACCAATCACTGTAGTTGCGGTGGTCAGAAAGATCGCCTTGAAACGTCCAATGCCTGCGCTTCTCAGCGCCAGATTCACGGGCTGACCTTCCTCTCGCGCCTGATTGTAGCGGGTGATCATGACCAGACTGTCGTTCACAATCACACCGGTCAGAGCGAGCATGCCGAAGAACGAAAACAGCGACAGCGAGACATCCATGATCAGGTGCCCGACGGCGGCTGCGATAAAGCCGAATGGCACGATGGCCAGAATGACAAAAGGCTGCCAATAGCTTTTCAACGGCACGGCCATCAGCACATAGATCAGAACGGCTGCCAGCAACAGCGCGCGCTTCAGGCCATCGCTTATATCGGCCATCTCTTCCAGTTCACCGGCCGGCAGGACGGTTACGCTGGGATATTTGGCACGGAGTTTCGGGACCAGTTGCTCGAACACCGCCTGCCCCACCTCTTCGGGAGCAACAAGGTCGCGGTCGATGGACGCGGCTACGATGTTCATGCGCTTGCCGTCACGGCGATCGATAGTGCCAGAGGCATAGGTGCCCTCGATTTCGGCGACGGTCTCAAGCGGCACCCAAGCGCCGGATGCGCTGCGCAACCGGGTCTGCACCAGATCCGCCAACGTATCGCGGTTTTCACGCGCGTTCTGTACGACTACGCGGACTTCGGACCCATCGCGACTGACCTTGGTCACCTCGGCCCCGCCGAACCCATAGCCAATCTGTCTGGCCAGAGCCTCGGCGTTAAAACCAAGGTGCCGCGCGTCCGGGCGCAGGCGGAGTTTCAGTTCAGGTTGGCCGCCCACCAACCCATCCCTTACATTTGCCACGCCCTCGATGTTCGACAGGAAACTTTTCATTTCGGCGCTGGCTTGCTGCAGAAGGTCTTCGTCTTTTGACGCCAACCGGATTCGGAACCCTCCGGCAAGCGTTTCCGATCCGGTGAACTCCAACTCGGTGGCGCCCTCGACCGCACCGACCCGGTCGCGCCATTCGCGGACCACAGAAAGGATCGGGACATTCGGACGCTCAGCTACCGGGATCATTTCAGCGAAAATTTGCGCATTTCCAGCGCTGTTGATGATGGTGAATACTGTCTGAACGGGTGGAGCAGACATGCTCGCCTCTTCTGCAAGCTCGACGTTCAGCTCGTTCAACACGGCTTCGATCCGATTCACGTTCGTGCGGGTCAGTGCAAAGGGGGAGCGGGCATCCATTTCCAGGTTCATCGTGATGACCTGACCGGGCACCTCGGGAAAGAACACCGTCCTGACCTTGCCCTTGTACATCAGGCCAAGCCCCAGCGTTGCGGCGGCAATGAACAAGATCAGCACGGCATAGCGCTGACGCACCGCCGCGACGAGCAAAGGCTGGTAGATGCGATCCCGCACCCAGTACAACCCGCCCTGCGCAGAATCCTGTACCCGCCCCCACAAGCGGGTCAGCAGGTATCGACGCTCTTGCCGCATCGAAACCTGCGCCAGATGGGCGGGCAGGATGAATTTGCTTTCGATAAGCGAAAAGATCAGCGTCAGGATCACGATGCCCGCGAACCCGGCAAGTACCTTGCCCAGCGGATTGTCGATCAACAGCATCGGGAAAAAGGCTGCGATTGTGGTCAGCACGCCAAAGACGGTCGCAACAGCCACGCGATGCACGCCGCGTTCCGTGTCCCTAATCGGGTCCTTCCCCTTGCGGCGTTCTTCGAAAACGCTTTCGCCGACTACAACGGCATCATCGACCAGAATTCCCAAGGCAATGATCAGACCAAAAGTCGTTACATCGTTCAGCGAATAGTCCACCCATTTCGAGCCCGAGACAGCAAGCGCCCCCATGACCGAAACGGGAATGCCCATGGCAACCCAGAAGGCCAAACGCACGTTCAGGAAAATCGACAGCATCAGGGTCACAAGGATCAAACCCTGCACCCCGTTTGAGCGCAACAGCGCCAGACGGTCCGAGATGTAGCCAGCGCTATCACCCCAAACCTCGACCTGTACCTGCGACGGCAGCTGTCGGCTGAACTCGTCAACCGTGCTGCGCACGACATCACTGATCTCCAGCAGGTTCTCCTTCTGCCCGACCAGAACCTCCATCCCTACGGTTGGTTTGCCGTTCAGGCGAAACAGGTACTCGCCGTCCTGAAACCCGTCTTCGATTTTGGCAATATCGCCCAAAGGCACATAGGACCCGTCGTCACGTTCGATGATCGGCAGAGCTGCGTATTCCGGCACGTATTTCGCCCTGTCATCGGCCCGCAGATAGATCGTACCGCCATCGGTCCTCAGACGACCTGCCTGAAAGGCCAGCGAATTCACTTCGATGGCACGGGTCACATCCGAAACCGTCAACCCATAGTGGCGCAGCAACGCCGGGTCGATTTCAATGCGCAATTCCCGCGGTATCAGGCCCCAGATTTGCAACCGCGACAATTCCGGTTGCGCCAGCAACTCTTCTTTCAGGCGTTGCGCCAAGCTCTGCAATGTGGCGGGGTCTGTTTCTCCGAACAAGTTCAGATACAGCGCCGGGAAATCGAAACCCGAGGCTTCGATCATGGGTCGGCGCGCAGTATCAGGCAGATCAGTCAAGCCGTCGATCCGAATACGGACATGATCCAGGACGGCTTGTAGTTTCTGGCCACCTGCGCGACGGACAGTCACGACACTTAGGTCATTTTGGGATTGTGAGGTCACACTACGCACGCCCTCCAAACCTTCGAGGGCCTGCTCAACTTTCTGGGTCACCAATTCATCAACCTGTTCGGCTGTGGCGTCCGGAAACTCGATCGCGATTGTAACACTTTCCGGCGGAATGCGGGGGAAGCCTTCGATCCGAATGTTCAGCAGCGTTTGCACCCCAAGAAATAGGATCAGTGCCATCATCAAATTGGCAGCGACCGGATTTCGGATAAACCAGCATGTCAGAGCGTGCATGGCTCAGCCCCCATCTGATTGCGGCGTCACCCGCTGACCCGGTAGAAACGAGGCCAAAGGTGTTTTGGCCACGCGCCACGGGCCGGTCCCTTCGGGAGCCGATACCGTCACAGTACTTTCGCTGCGGAACAGGATGTTCGGGCTAAGCCTCTGCAATTGGTCGTTATCGTCTACAAGCCAAATGTATCCCGCACGGGTCAGGACGCTTTCGGGTAGGGTTAATGTGTCCGAGATCCGGCGTCCGGGAATGTGAACCTGCAGGAAGTCTCCGGCGAGTATGCGTTCATCGGGCTTTGTGACATCCAGAAAGACCCGCACCTGCCGCGTGTCTTGATCCAGAAACCCTCCTCCACGCCGGACTTGAGCCCGCCCCAACGCTCCGCCCGAGCGCTGTGTCAGATCAGCAGTGGCGCCAGAGATCGGATGATCCAACAACGCCCAGTCCGCCTGACTAAACTCGGCGACCAGTTCGAATTGCTGGTCGTCCGAAAGGTGTATCAGGGCATCGCCTGGGTTGACCGTCTGGCCCAGGCTGGCAAAGCGATGGGTTACAAATCCCGAAAAAGGGGCGACAACCTCCGCGTCCTTCAGTTCATTTCGCGCCGCATTCAGCCGTGCCTGCGCAGCTGCAACGGATTTCTCGGCAATGCGCAATTGCGGTAGATTCACAGCCAGTTCGTTTGGCGGTTCTGTTTCATCCCGGTCAAACTGTCGTTGCGCGACTGTCACTTTGTTCTGCGCGCGCAATAACGCCAGTTCCGCTTGCTCAAGCTCCATCTCAGCGGCTGCAACGGCGCTTTGATAAGGTGCATTTTCGATTGAAAACAAAGGGGCACCCCGTTCCACCTTAGTCCCTGCCAAAGCGGCGTTGTGTACTGCAATGATGCGCCCGGACACAGCAGATCGCAGCTTGGCATCCCACCGAGGCCGAACTTCGGCAAACGCCGAAACCCGCGCTTGTACGGTTGCCGAAACTACTGTGACGACCGAGACGGTCGGTGGCGGAGGTGAGGTCGTTGTTGCCTGAACATCAATTGTATCTTCTGTATCAAACAGGAGGATGACGATCGCTACAAACAGTGCCAACGATAGTCCAATCCAAAGCCATCGCCGGGTCGGTCTTTGCCGAGTTTCCAAAGTTTTTTCTGTCATAGACCAGTCTTTCCTGTGCCGCCGAATCCATTGCACCTTGTGGCATTCGATAGAGTGTCATATATTATGAACGATCGTTCGTTCAATATTAAGTTGAAAAAATGTCCGATGACACCAAGAAGCCGGAATCAATCCGGGAAAAGGCAACAGCCAAGCGTCGCAACCAGATTTTGGAGGCCGCAGTTATGTGTTTCCTTGAGCGGGGCTATCATCAGACAGGCGTCCGCGATATCGCTGCGCGGGCGGGCGTCAGCCTTGGAAATCTCTATAATCATTTTCGCGGCAAACATGATGTGCTTGTAGAAATCGCAATACTTGAACGCCACGAGATGGAGCCGTTTCTGAAAATCCTGAACTCAGATGCGCCCGCGCCCAAAGTCATAAGAAAGTTCATCAAGGCCTACGCAAAATACCTTGCTGCGCCGGAAAACGTTATTTTAACATTGGAAATTTCGAGCGAAGCAGTTCGTCAACCGGACATCGCGCAGCTGTTCGTCGAGAACCGGTCGAGTTTGACTGAGGCCCTGGAAGCCGTAGTGAAGCGAGGAATTACTGGCGGTGAATTGCGCGCCGTTCCGGATCCCCTTCAGGCGTCACAACTGGTGATCGAAGTTCTGGAAGGCAGTGCATATCGTAGTGTGCTGTCAGAATTGCCCATGACCGGGATCATTGTGTGCGCTGAAGACTTTATTATGAGTTCCCTGCTGGCACGTCATTAGCACGTGGGTAGCGTGTCGTTTTGGAATTCGTGAATGTCAGCCAAAAGGAAACTGCCTGACACATTCATGTAGGCAGCAAACATCGACTTTGAGCCGGCCAAAACGCGGTGGAGGTCAAAGGAAAGTTGGATTTGCGGTTAGGACTATTGGCTAACGCAAAATCATCCGAGGTTCGGTTACCAGACTTCGTTTATTCACAAGACAAAGCGGTCGCAAAGCGCATGCAGATTCCAACCACCGGCACAGCGCCAGATCGTTTTTTGATGCGATTGGCGCACTGATCTATTGATACTTTAGGGATCAGGCGATCAGATACGATGGCAGATTTCTCAAGCATCCGCCTTTATCAGGTCGCTTGCCTTTTCGCCGATCATGATCGCTGGTGCGTTGGTGTTGCCGCTGACGATTTCCGGCATGATCGAACAATCGGCCACCCGCAGGTTCGAAATACCGTGTACCTTTAGTCTTGCGTCGACAACAGACGTCTCGGCGTTCCCCATCGCGCAGGTGCCGGTTGGGTGGTAGATCGACACGCTGTTCGATCTGGCCCAATCCAGAGTGCCTTCATAATCTTCGCAGCTCAGCTCTGCCGTTGGTCGAAACTCTTCTGATATCTTCGAGGCCAGAGGGTTTTGTTTGGCAATCCCGCGCGCGATGTTCACGCCGTCGACAATGGTTCGGCAATCCGTTTCAGTGGACAGATAGTTCGGGATGATCTTGACATGTTCGGATGGGTCCGGTCCGTTCAGGCGCAGCTCTCCCCGACTTTCCGGACGCAGTTGGCAGACCGACATCGTGAAGGCCGAAAACGGATGCACACCTTCGCCTGGGCTGTCGGCGGACCAGGGTTGCACGTGGAACTGAATGTCGGGCGTCTCAACATCGGGCCGGGTTTTCATGAAACCAGTTGCAAGGCTGGCGGCCATTGTCATCGGACCTGCACGAAATAGTGCGTATTTCAGCGCGATTCGCGCCTGATTGAACAGGCTGCGAACTTCGTCATTCAGTGTGGGCTCATTGCATTTGAACACCAGCCGCGCCTGCAAGTGATCCTGAAGACCTTTGCCAACACCCGGCAGGGCGTGCAGCGGTTTGATACCATTTTCCTTTAGATGATCCGGCTCTCCGATCCCTGACAACATCAGGATTTGGGGAGAGTTGATCGCCCCGCCGGACAGGATGACCTCGCGCCGAACAGTCAGTGTCTGCTCGTTACCAGAACGATCCCGGTAGACCAGCCCGGTTACTTTTTTCCCATCCAGAACCACACGCGACACAAGCGCTTTGGTGATGATGTTGAGGTTCTGACGACCGCGAATGGGCTTGAGATAGGCGACGGCGGCGCTACAGCGGCGCCCATTGCGCGTGGTCAGTTGGAAGTAACCCACGCCTTCTTGCTCGGCCCCGTTATAATCTGGGTTGAACGGGTAACCGGCGGCCTGTGCTGCTGCGACCCAGGCATCGCAGATCGGGCGCTGAATGCGCATGTTGGACACTGACAAGGGGCCATCGACGCCATGATATTCATCCTCGCCGCGTTCTTGATCCTCACAGCGTTTGAACAGGGGTAGCACATCGTCCCAGCCCCAACCCTCGTTGCCCATTTGCCGCCAGCGGTCGTAATCTTCCTTCTGGCCACGCACATAGAGCAACCCGTTCAGCGAAGATGAGCCACCCAGTACCTTGCCCCGTGGCCAGTCGATGGATCGACCGTTAAGGCCGGGGTCGGGCTCAGTGCGATAGCACCAGTCAACCGAGGGGTTATGCATCGTTTTGAAATAGCCGACGGGGATGTGAATCCACGGGTTGGTATCGCGGCCACCTGCTTCGAGCAGCGCAACAGTTGTGTTGGGGTCTGCGCTCAACCGATTGGCAATGACACAGCCCGACGATCCTGCGCCAACAACTGCATAATCCACCTCCATGACCGCCTCCTTCCAAACTCGCTGAAAAAAACTCTATGCAAGATGCAAGAATTATACTAGCCTTTTTTGATACAAAACGTCTCAATAATTGCGATCAGGGAGGTAAGCAATGGAGATCGGACGGAAACTAAGTGGTATTTCACGGCGAGATTTCTTCCGCGTGGCCGGGCGTTACGGCATGAGTTCGACACTGCTGGCGGCAGGCGGGTTCGGCGGCGCGATGAGTCTGGCGAATCTGGCGCAGGCCGCCGAATCCACCTATGAGAAGCGCTTTTCGAAAGAGCCGAAGCACACGCTGAAATTCGGCGCGTCGGGTTTCAACACCCGCAACCTGTTGATTGAGCGCGCCGGCGCAATCGAGTTCGCGCGCGACCTGGAAGAACGCACGGACGGCGAGATTCGCATCGAATTCATCGGCGACAACCAGATCTGCGGCCAGCTGAGCTGTGTCGAAAAGACCCAACAGGGGATCGTCGATATTTATGCCGCCTCAACTCAAAACTCGGCCGGAGGCGCACCTTATCTGAACGTGCTGGACTACGCCTATATGTTCCCCAGCCGCGCGGCGCAGTATCACTTCTTCTATAGCCCGGCGAGCCAACGCATCCTGCGTGATCCGCTGGAAAAACGGCACGGGTTGAAGTTCCTGTTTACCCATTGTGAGCTACGCGGCCTGCAAATGGGATCGACCTTTGCCGACAAGCCGACCGTCACCAAACTGGAAGAGTTGTTTGGTACCAAGAACCGCGTGACGGGTACGCAGTTGGGCCGGATTGCAATGCAATTGCTGAATCTGAACCCAGTCCCGGTGGCTTGGGAAGAGACACTGGATGCGCTTAAGACAGGTCTGATCGATGGGGCGGAAACCTGGGCCTCGGCCGTGGCTTACGCCAACATGGCGCCGGTGGTTTCGCAGTCGGTCAATCTGAAATTTTTCTGCGGCACTGAACATACGTCCATGTCGGCCGAGGTCTTTGACGGTCTGAGTGGAGAATTGCAAGACGCAGTTATGGAGTCTTCCTACTTCACTCAAGCGTTGATCCAGGGTGCGAATGAAGCCGCATTGCTGAATACTGTAGGCTTCTCGGAGCCGCAATTGCCGGACACTATCTTCGCCGAAAATGGCGTGCGCCCGGCATTCCTGGCTGACGATCAGATCAAGCTGGCCGAAGAGATGTGCGCTCCGAACTACAACCCAGAGCCTTGGGCCCAATGGCGCGAACGTCTGAATAAATGGGCAGGCGGCATTGATACCTATCAGGAAATCTACGACATCGCGCGCGAGATTCCGGCCGACACCCTGCCGGAAAATGTCGAACCGCGCCGTTGGTGGAAAGGCGAAGCCTGATAGACTGTTACGAACCGGCCCTGAGCGGGCCGGTTCAACTTTATACCGACTGGGAGGACGGGGTTCATGTCGTTTTGGGCAGACATCGGCGCGATTTTCAGCGCCTTTCTCAGCCAGGATTCGTTCGAGATTCAATCCGCACTGGAATCCGACGCCGCCTGGGTGTTGGGCGCGATTGTATCGGCGATTGGCGGAATCGTGATCATGTTGATCTATCGGGCGGTGCCCTTTGTTGAACGTCATCTGGAACGGTCGGTGATGGTGTATTCCTACCTTGCGATCGCATTAATCATCTTCTGGGGCGTGATCGACCGGTTTGTGTTCAACGATCAGGAACCCTGGTCGACTACCATTCCCCCGCTGCTGTTCATGGTCATGGCGTGGTTTGGGGCGTCGTACAATGTCCGCCTGCGCACACATTTGAGCTTCAGCGAATTCCGCACTGCAATGCCGAGGGCTGGGCAATTGGCTTGCCTGATACTCGACGCGATATTGTGGTTCATCTTTGCGGTGATCGTCATCGTGACCACAACACGGCTGGTGGCATTGTCGGCATCAAACTTTCAGATCGTTCTGGGAACAGACAATATCATGCAGTGGTGGTTCCTTCTGGCCGCACCGCTGTCGTTCTTTCTGATGGTCGGGCGCGTGTTTCAGAACCTTGCCGATGATCTGAACAACTGGAAAACAGGCGAGCCGCTGATCAAGCAGGCCGTGATCGGAGCAGACTGATGACAGACGGAACTATGGTCACACTGATCTCTCTTGCGGTCACCTTTCTGTTCATGCTGGGCGTGCCGGTTTTGCTGGTAATCGGCTATTGGGTCATCGGCTGTTCGTTTGTTCTTGGCCTGACGCTGGACAACATGGGTGCTGAACTTCTGAACGTGTTCAACAAGGGTTTCGCCCTGCTGGCGATGCCGCTTTTCATCCTGACCGGCGACCTGATTAATAAATCGGGCATCGCGCGGCGGCTCAGCGATTTCGCCTATGCCTGTCTGGGCTGGATACGCGGCGGGCTGGCGATGGCATCCCTCGGGGCTTGCGGATTGTTCGCAGCAATCTCAGGCTCAAACTCGGCCACAACCGCCACGATCGGTTCGATGCTGCACCCCGAGATGGTCAAAGGGGGTTATGACGAACGTTTCAGCGCAGCCACCGCTGCGGCTGGTGGAACTGTCGGGATCATCATTCCTCCCTCGATTATCTTCATCGTCTACGGCTTCCTGATGAACCTGCCGATTTCCGAGCTATTCGTCGCGGGTATCCTTCCGGGCGCGCTGATGGTCTTTGGCATGCAGTTCGCCTGCTGGATCATCTGCCGCATGAACGGGTGGGGTCATCTGATCCCGCTGCAACTGAACCGGGTGTTGAAAACTGCATTCGGTGCCTGGCTTGGATTCTTCGCCATCGGGCTGGTGCTGTGGGGTATATACACAGGCAAATTCTCACCAACTGAGGCAGCCGGAGTGACGGTCGGCTTCTGCGTTATTGCAGGGTTGGTCAGCTATCCGATCAATCGGATCATGGGCGCGCGGAACGACATCTCACCCACCGAAAAAAGCTATGCCGAGATGTTTGTCGTCGAAGGCTTCACGATCCCCGAGATCCCCTCAATCGTGATCCGCTCGGCCCAGATCACAGGTATCCTCGCACCGCTGATCGCGATTTCTGTGGTGATGCAGCAGATCCTGTCATTGCTTGGCGCTCAGCAAACCATTGGGGATTTCGTAACCTCGATGGGTGGCTACCATGCGGTTCTGTTTACTTCGATGGTGATCGTTTTCTTCTCGGGCATGGTACTCGAAAGCCTGCCTGTCACGATCATCCTGGCCCCGATTCTGGCACCGATTGCGGCCTCGGTCGGGATTGATCCGATCCATTTCTCGGTAATCTTCCTTGTGGGGGCTTCGATTGGCTTCATCACACCCCCCTACGGTCTCAATCTCTACGTGGCATCAGGGGTGACTGGCGTTCCCTACTTCCGTCTGCTTCGGTACACTGTGCCCTATCTAGCAGCGCTGATATCAGTGTGGATTTTGATCTCGCTTGTACCTGATCTGGCCTTGATCCTGCTGCCAAATAACTAGACTGTTGCGGGATGGCCGAAACGGAAACACAAGACAAAGAAACCCAGATCCCAACTAACTTGCGCCTTCTCCTCATCCTTGAGGAGGTGGCGCGACGCGGGGTTGCCGTCAAACCATCGGACCTGATCGAGGCACTCGGTCTGGCGAAACCAACAATCCACCGTTTGTTGCAAACAGCAGAGGCCGAAGGTTTCCTGCAGCGTGATCTGGATGGCCGCTCATACGGTCCCGGGCACCGTCTAAGGTTGCTTTCAGTCAACACCATGTCGTCCGAGCATCTGCGCACAGCGCGTTTGGCGATCTTACGCAGTGTCGCCGAGCAGGTTGGTGAGACATGCAATCTCGCCATTCCTGACCGAGAGGGCATGATCTATCTTGACCGGGTTGAGACGAAGTGGCCTTTGCGCATTCAATTACCGGTCGGGACACAGGTTCCCTTTCATTGCACCGCCAGCGGCAAGATGTACTTGTCCACGCTCCGGCAGAAAACACTGGATGGATTTCTTTCAGCAGGAAATCTGCAGCCACAGACTGAAAGTTCCCTGACCGATCCGCAGTCATTGCGCACGGAGATCCAACATATCGCTCAGTACGGTTATTCCACTGATGATGAAGAGTTCATGAGTGGAATGGCAGCCCTAGCAGTACCCGTTCAAGATGGGCAAGGCCGATTGGTGGGCACACTTTCGGTTCATGCACCGACACAACGTCACAACGTCAACAGCCTGATGTCGTTTCTGGGTATCCTGAAAAAGGGGGCAAATGAACTTTCGGCTCTGTTAACCACGTGACCAGAACCTGAAAGACAGCCGCGACAAAATAATTTTTGCCCGATTGCCGCGGCAGGCATCGTCCGGTTCGGAGCATTCTGCATCGCAACGGATCAGCCGCGTACAAAGGCCTTCCTCACAGCTTTCTTAGTCTGCTAGCCATAAACTCTTAGTCTAAGAAATACTCACACCAGTAGTTCAAGTTGGATTGGCCGTGCATGCCGAATCCGGGTCGTACATCGTTGGTAGATTGGAGCGGGTAGATTTCCAGAGATAGCCCTCAAGGTTGGGATCACACAATAGTGCGGGCAGGACCGAGTGATTGACGTAGTCTTATTTCTGTCGGCAACTCAACACTTTGACCGCTGTGCGCATCACGGAGTATCTGGATCAGCATCCCAGCGGCGCGACGCCCCATCTCGCGATGCGGGACATGTACCGTCGTAAGAGCGGGTTCGGCGAGCATTGCAATTTCGATATCGTCAAAACCGGTAATTGAGAGGTCTCTAGGCACCTCAAGCCCCATTTCCCGAGCCGCACGTAAGGCTCCGACCGCCAAAACATCATTGACGCACATCACGGCAGTCGTTTCTGGTGCGGCTGTCATGACCTCGCGCAAAGCAACTTCACCAGTTTCAACGCCGTAAGCGGTCTCGACAAGAAACATTGTATTCGGGTCTTGACCGGCCTCTTGTTTGGCATCCCGAATGCCTTGAACGCGTTCCCTTGCCCGATCATTCGAAGCGGTCGGAGCAGAGATACACGCGATATGCCGATGCCCATATCCAATGACCTGCCGGGCAAGGGCAAACATCGCAGCCCGATTGTCAAAGCCGATGGCCGGCGGGGATTGGTCAGGATCAAATGACCAGGCGATCAGAGTTGGTACACGCTGCTTTTCCAGAAACGCATAGATTTCCGGTTCGCGATCGTACCCAATCAGCAGCAACCCATCTGCACCCCGCGCTACCAACGCACGCACCTGTTGTTCTTCCAGCTCTGAATCATAGGCGGACGAAGCAACCAGAAGCGTTTTACCATGCCTCACCAGCTCTTCCTGAAACGCCTGTAATCCGCGTGCAAAAACAGCGTTCTCCATAGTCGGTATCACGGCGGCGATGGTATTTGTCTGCCTTGCTGCAAGGGCTTGGGCTCCGAAATTTGGCGCGTACCCAAGTTCTCGTACGGCTGCCAGAACTCGTTCCCTTGTGCTTTGCCCTACCCGCTCTGGCGAGTTCAGGCACCGCGAGACAGTTGCGGTGGACACGTTCGCATGTCGGGCAACATCTGCAAGGGTTGGGACTGTGTTTTCGTGACCGCTTTGAGGCATGGTTTTTCTTGTCATTCTGGATGGGCAACTAGCTCAAGACGAATTCTATCAAAAGCACGATTTGTCGGGAACCTACAGCACATATGCAATGTAAGCGCTTGCATAACAAAATGTAAGCGCTTACATTGCAGGCGACTCAGTGCGAGACATTGGATGGGTTGGGGAGGACGCATGCCATACTTGATAGCAGCGATATTACTGCTCGCGTTTGTTGCGAATGTGGTGATCGGAGCGGTCACGAAGGCGCCTCTGGTCAATAATGTCTGGGAAATGCTGATCTTGTTTGCGGCGGCCATCGCCTTTTCGGTCGGCATACTTCGCAGCGAAGCACAAGAAATTTCGGAGGAAAAACAAAAGGAATAAATCCGAAAAAGTCCAAACGGGAGGAGAACACATGGACAAGACTAAACAGGAGCTAGCTTCGGCCGAGCGTCGAAATTTTTTGAAACTCGCGGGCACCGGCTCGTTCACGGCAGCCATGGTCGCCGGTGCGGCTGGGACATTGTGGTCCAGCGAAGCGGCAGCACAGACCGCCGCCGAGGAACGCGATCGCGAAAACGCGGCTGAATTCAAGATGACGCTGGCGACGGCTTATGTACTGGGCGCGTCTCGCAGCTATCCGATCATGCAGCTGGACCTGAAAGAAAACATCCAGAACATGACGAATGGCAAGGTCTATGTGAAACTGGCGCCCGGTGGTCAGCTTGGCGCTGGTGGTGCACTGGCGCAGGCGGTTCAGGGGGGGACCATTCAAGCCGCGCAACACTCGCTGTCGAATTTCGCGCCCTTTGCGAGCGTGGTTGATCTGATCAACCTTCCATATTTCTGTGGGTCCAACCAGCGGTTCACGAACCTGACTTCCTCCGAAGCTTGGAAGGCGGAAGTAGACCCCAAGATCGCGGCATCCGGCTTTAAAGCGCTGATGTATATCGTGATCGATCCGCGCGTCGTCGCTGTTCGCCAGGGAGGCAACGCAATTATCACCCCCGGCGATATGTCCGGTGTCAAATTCCGCGTACCCGGATCAAAAATGCTGCAGCAGTATTATGGCATGGTGGGTGCGAACCCGACGCCTGTTGCGTGGGGTGAGACTCCGTCAGCGATCCGGCAAGGCGTCGCAGATGCGCTTGATCCCTCGGTGGGCGCGCTGCATGTCTTTGGCTTTGGTGAGATCCTCAGCCATGTGACCTTCACTCAGGCGGTGCCGGACAGTCAGGTCTATTCGATCAACCTTGAATGGTTCGACAGCCTGCCGATGGACGTCAAGGAAGGTATCGAATTTGCGGGCGAAGTCACCCAGCAGCAGAACCTGTCAAAAGTGCCTTCGGCACGTGCCTACGCCATGTCTCAATTGATCGCGAACGGCGTCGAGTTCCACTCGCTCAGCGAAGATCAGTTGGGCGAATGGAAAGAGGCCGGTGGCTATCAGCGCAGCGAATGGGACAGCTTCAAGACAGAGCTGGCCGGATCGATGGATGCGTTCGCCAAGCTGGAAGAAGCCGCAGACACGCGTGCGAAATACTACGTGCACGACGCCTGATCGCGTCTTCGGGCCGGCGCGTCCAGCGTCGGCTCATCCGATGTTTGCCCATTAAAAACCCACTAGAACACGTCGCCGCCGCGTGACGGTAGTGAGGATGCTATGTCTCAGCTCTTTCGAGCGATTGATAAAAATGCCGAACGTTGGCTGCTTTTAGTCTTCTACGTCATGCTCGTCGGCACGATGTTCATCGAAGTGGTCCGGCGCGAGGTCTTTGCCTACTCGTCCATCTGGGGCGAAGAAATCGTCCGGTATGCGTTTATCTATCTCGCATGGATCGGTGCTGCCGCCGCGGTCAAGGAACGCGGGCATATCCGCATTGATGTTCTGATGCACTACGTCCCGCGCACGGTCAAAACGCTGCTCTATATCTTCGGCGACATCGTGATGTTCATCGTGGCGCTCGTCGCGATCTATTGGTCGTGGGAGACAGTCCACGTGTCCTGGAAATTCGGGTCTGTCACACACGGCCTGCGGATCAGCCAGGTCTTTTTCCTCATGGCGGTGCCGTTTGGCTTCGCGCTGGTCATCTTTCGACTGGTGCAGTCCTTCGTCCGCGACATTGCCGACCTTCGAACGGGCCGTCCCGTCTACGAAGGCGACAAGCTGTTTGATTAAGGGAGGGCCTGAGCCATGATGTGGCAACAACTCGGCGGTCAAACGCTTGAACTTGGGTGGGATTTCTACGCCTCCGTCATTCTCTTCGTCGCTCTTGTCGCGCTCGCCGTTCCGGTCTGGGCCGCGATCGGCGCAGCATCGATCACAATGCTGATCATGTCCGGCGCATTGCCGCTGAGCCTTGTCGGCGAAAAGCTGTTCTCGGGCATCGATGCCTTCGCGCTGACAGCTGTGCCGCTGTTTATCCTGACCGGAGACGTGCTTGTCCGAACCGGGCTCAGTCGAAAGTTTCTGGACGTCGCCGAAGCCCTGACCTGTTGGGCCAAGGGTGGCTTCGGTTCGGCCACCGTCCTGGTCTGTGGCATGTTCGCGGCGATCTCCGGGTCGGACGCAGCAGGTGCGGCAGCGGTAGGGCGCATGACTATCGACCGGCTGGTCGAGAGCGGTTATCCCCGCCCCTACGCCTGTGCTTTGGTCGCAGCAGGAGCCTGCACCGGCATCCTCATCCCGCCCTCTATCGCCTATATCATCATCGGCCTCGTGCTGGGTATAGCGGTCTCGACCTTGTTCCTTGCTGCGCTGATCCCCGGCCTCTTGATCCTGACGGCCATCCTGATCACCAACGTCGTGATGAACCGGCTGAACCTTTGGGAAGGCGGCGGCATGATGACCGCAGCTGAATGGCGCGCGAACCTGTGGAAGACGGTCAAGTCCGGCTGGTACGCTTTCCTTGTCCCCGGCATCATTTTCTACGGCATCTTCTCGGGGAAACTGACCCCGACCGAGGCAGGTGCCGTGGCGGTCGTCGTGACCATATTCATCGGGTTTATCCTGGGCACACTGAAATTGTCCGACTTCCCGGCCATGCTGGTCAGTTCGGCCAAGGTCAACGGTGTGATCCTTCCGATCATCGCCTTCTCGATCCCTCTGGCCGAAGCTCTGGCGATCATTGGAGTGCCGCAAGGATTTGTCGGAGCTTTGACCTCAGTCAGCAGTAACGAATTCGTACTGATCGCCATGATGGTCCTTATCCTGATCATTGCGGGCTGCGTTATGGAAACGACGCCCAACATCGTGATCCTGGCACCGATCCTCTACCCGTTGGCGCAAGAGATTGAGATGAACCAGATTCAGTTCTGCATCATGATGATCACCGCGCTGGGGGTCGGGTTTATTACTCCACCCTTGGGGCTGAACTTGTTCGTGGTGTCGGGGATTACGGGCGAGTCGATCCTCAAGATCGCCTACCGCGCCATCCCGTTTGTTTTCTTCATGCTGATCGTGACGTTGATGATCGCCTATATCCCGGCGTTCTCTACCTCGCTGTTGCCTGATGTCTATCGATAAGCCGCCGAAAGACGCGGTAAGAAAAGGACCTAATTCATGACCCGTGAATACCTGAAGAAAGCCACGCTGACCGCGCGCAGCGGAGCGTCAGATGTCAGTGAAATTGTGCAGGGAATCCTGACCGACATTGAGACAGGTGGCGATGCCAAGGCGTTGGAATACGCAGCCAAATTCGACAACTACGAAGGTAACGTCATTCTCAGCGATGCCGAAATCCAGGCCGCGATGGATGCCGTGCCAGAAAAGCTGAAGCGCGACATCGAGTTCAGCCACAGCAACGTCAAACGCTTTGCCGAGGCACAGAAAGCGTCCATGACCGACATCGCAGTCGAGGTTGTGCCGGGCCTGACCGCTGGCCAGAAGATGATCCCGGTGGATGCAGCCGGTTGCTACGTCCCAGGCGGGCGCTACAGCCATATCGCCAGCGCGATCATGACCGTGACGACGGCGAAGGTGGCGGGATGTAAGCACATTGTCGCGTGCTCACCGCCGCGCCCGGATGTCGGTATCGCGCCTGCGATCGTCTACGCCGCGCATATCTGTGGCGCCGACAAGATCATGGCCATGGGCGGCGTGCAGGGGGTTGCGGCGATGACCTTCGGGTTGTTCGGGCTTCCCAAGGCTAACATCCTTGTGGGCCCCGGCAATCAGTTTGTGGCCGAAGCAAAGCGTATCCTGTTCGGGCGTGTCGGCATCGACATGATCGCGGGCCCGACGGACAGTCTGGTCCTTGCGGATGTCACTGCTGATCCGATGGTTGTTGCAACTGACCTCGTTGGGCAGGCCGAGCACGGATACAACTCACCGGTTTGGCTGGTGACAGACAATCGCGACCTCGCCGAAGAGGTTATGCGCTTGGTGCCAGTGCTGATCGAGGACCTGCCCGAAGTGAACCGCGAAAACGCTACGGCTGCGTGGCGCGATTATGCCGAGGTCATCCTGTGCGCGGATCGCGAAGAAATGGCGGCGACATCGGATCAATACGCCCCGGAACACCTGACAGTCATGGCCGATGATCTTGATTGGTGGCTGGATCGGCTGACGTGCTATGGGTCGCTTTTCTTGGGCGAAGAGACCACGGTTGCCTTTGGCGACAAAGCCTCGGGCACCAATCACGTGCTGCCCACGAGCCGGGCGGCCACTTACACCGGTGGCCTCAGCGTCCATAAATACATGAAGATCGTGACCTGGCAGCGCTCGACCGCTGATGCGATGAAGCCGATTGCGCAGGCGACGGCCCGTATCTCACGCCTTGAAGGTATGGAGGGGCACGCGCGTACCGCGGATATTCGATTGGCCAAGTTCTTCCCCGATGAAAACTTTGACCTGACAGCCGAAGACTGACCCAACCCGTGACCTATCATCCTGATCTCACTGGACATACCGCTCTTGTGACCGGGGCCAGCTCCGGCCTTGGTCGCAGAGCGGCAGAGGTACTGTCGCATGCCGGCGCTAAGGTCGTGGGCGTGGCGCGACGTGCAGAAGCGTTGGCCGAGCTGGATCAGGTCCATCCCCTGCCCTGGGATCTTTCGGATCGTGATCGGTTGGCGGAGCTGGCCGTTGCCGCGTCGCAGCCGTTTGGGGCACCGGATATTCTGGTGCATGCCGCCGGGATCAACACGCGCGAGGCTGCGGATGATGTATCGCCTGAGGGGTGGGACATCACACTGGGATTGAACCTTGCCGTTCCCTTCTTTCTGTCGCAGCACCTAGTGCCCGATATGAAGGTCAAAGGCTGGGGACGGATCGTAAATTTCGCATCGCTCCAGTCCAGCCGAGCTTTTCCAGGTGGGCTTAGCTATGGGGCGTCAAAGGGCGGCGTGGCACAGCTGACCCGAGCAATGGCCGAGGCCTGGTCATCGAGCGGAATATGCGTAAACGCGATTGGCCCTGGGTTCTTTCGAACCGAGCTGACGGCTGCAGTGTTCAATGATCCTGAACGCGCGAACCGTAATGCTGCGCAGACCTGTATCGGTCGCAACGGTGAGCCCAAAGACCTCGACGGCCCGTTGCTGTTCTTTTGCTCTGATGCCTGTGCCTACGTGACCGGGCAAGTTTTGATGGTCGATGGAGGGTTTACAGCGAAATGAAAGCTTTGGTTTACACTGATGTCGAAACACTGGAATATCGCTATTTCGCGGACCCGGAGCCCGGCCCCGATGAGGTTCTCGTCCGCATCGATAGCGTCGGTATTTGCGGGTCCGACATGCACGCCTATCTGGGCCATGATGATCGCCGCCCGGCACCGCTGATCCTGGGCCATGAGGGGGCCGGTGTGACTGCTGATGGTCGCCGCGTAACCATCAATCCGCTGGTAAACGACCCCAACAGCGCGGCCAGCCGGTCCGGACGTGAGAACCTTTGCCCCTCGCGACAGATCATCTCAATGCCGCCGCGCGAAGGCGCTTTTGCGGAATACGTCGCTATCCCAGAGCGCAATTTGATTGAAGTGCCCTCGCATATCACGCTGGAGCAGGCCGCACTCGCCGAACCGATTGCGGTCAGCTGGCATGCGGTGCGGCTGGGGCTTGCGGCCCTGCACCCGGCAGACGAACGGCGTGCCCATGTGATTGGCGGCGGGGCAATCGGGCTAGCGGCAGCTCTCGCGCTCACTGCGATGGGGGTCGAGCAGGTGACCTTATCCGAACCCAACGCAGCCCGTGCGACCTATCTTCGCGACACCTGTGGAATCGCCGTTGTGGACACACCGGAACAGGATATTCCATTGGTGATCGACGCAGTGGGGTTTGCGTCTACCCGCGCGGTTGCCTCGGCGCTCGTCAGCCCGGGCGGGGTGATTTTGCACATCGGCCTAGGCAGTTCCGAAGGTGGATTGGATATCCGACGCATCACGCTGCAGGAAATCACGCTAATCGGCACCTACACCTATACCGCACAGGACTTCCGCGACACATGCAATGCCATGTTCAAGGGCCGCCTCGGGACGCTTGACTGGGTTGAAACCCGCGACCTGTCCGACGGGGCCGCGGCCTTTACAGACATTCGCGCTGGCAAGACGCTTGCGCCGAAAACCATCCTTAAACCATAGCAAAAACCGGAGACCTTCATGTCAAATCCAGCCCCAAATGAAATACCGCACCTTTTGGTGCATGAAGAGGAAGACAATGTCGGTGTCGTGGTCGTCGAAGGCCTGACTGCAGGCACCGACATGCTGTGCTGTATTACACATGACAACTCGACCTTTCGCCTGACCGCAGGCGCGGATGTTCCGATTGGCCACAAGATTGCGCTCACGGACCTCAAGAACGGCGATACGGCGATCAAATATGGCGAAGACATCGGCAAGATCATCGCTGACATCCCACGCGGCGGGCATGTCCACACGCAAAACTGCAAGACCAAGCGCTGGTAAGGGGTTAATACCATGAGCAAATATTCAAACATGACTGTCATGGGCTACCGGCGCGAAAACGGCCGGGTTGGTGTGCGCAACCACGTGCTGATCCTGCCCGTCGATGACATTTCCAACGCCGCCTGCGAGGCGGTCGCCAACAACGTCAAGGGCACGCTGGCAATCCCACACGCTTATGGCCGCCTTCAGTTCGGTGAGGACCTCGAGCTGCATTTCCGCACTATGATCGGCACAGGGGCCAACCCGAATGTCCACTCGGTGGTCGTCATCGGCATCGAGCCGGGTTGGACCAAACGCATTGCCGACGGCATCCGCGAGACCGGCAAGGACGTGGCAGAGTTCTCAATCGAACAGAACGGTGATTTTGAAACCATCCGGCGCGCTTCATGGGCCGCCAAGGATTTTGTCCACAAGGCCACCGAGGTCCAGCGCGAGGAATGCTCGATCAACGAGCTTTGGATTTCGACCAAATGCGGTGAAAGCGACACGACAACGGGTCTGGGGTCCTGCCCAACCGTTGGCAACATGTATGACAAGTTGCTGCCCGAAGGGATCACCGGGTTCTTTGGTGAAACCTCGGAAATCACCGGGGCGGAACATATCTGCCAGAAACGCGCCATCAACGAAGAGGTCGGCGAGCGCTGGTACAAGATGTGGAAGGCCTATCAGGACGATGTGATCTTTGCGCATCAAACCGATGATCTCAGCGACAGTCAGCCAACCAAGGGCAACATCGAAGGTGGCCTGACCACCATTGAGGAAAAGGCGCTTGGCAACCTCGAAAAGATCGGCCGGACTTCGCAGTATATCGACATTCTGGAACCTGCCGAGCGACCTAACTCGGGCAAAGGCCTGTACTTCATGGACAGTTCATCAGCTGCGGCGGAATGTGTGACGCTGATGGCGGCGGGCGGTGCTGTGATCCATACCTTCCCGACAGGTCAGGGCAACGTGGTGGGCAACCCGATCGTTCCGGTCATCAAGATCACCGCGAACCCGCGTACAGTGCGCACCATGGGCGAGCATGTGGACGTTGATGTTTCAGGCATCTTGCGGCGCGAACAAACCATCGATCAGGCTGGTGATGCTCTGATCGATATGATCCGCAGGACAGCAAACGGCCGTAACACCGCGGCAGAGGCGCTGGGACATCGGGAATTCTCGATGACAAAACTGTATCGCAGCGCATAGTAACCTCAAGGCGGCCATCGCATATGCGGTGGCCGTCTTTCTCTTGAACCGAGGTCCAGAATGGGCGCGGCTCGAGGTGTTTGGCCACTAAGGCAGGGCGGGGTCCTGGGCAACAGATCAGAACCTTTTAATTCTGAAAGTACTTATCAAGTTATGATGCACCAAGCCCTGCTCGTTGACATCGCCGAAACTCACTGGGAGTGCTTTACATGTATAAATCCATATTGATCCCCGTTGCCATTGATCATGAAGAGTTGGTTGCTGAGAAAATCACCACTGCCCGCAAGCTTTTGGCAGCTGACGGAAAGATCACACTACTTACAGTTCTGGAACAGATCCCGGGTTTTACGGCGGAATTCGTGACAGTGAAATCCGAGAACCATCTGACCAACAAAATCATGGGAACCCTAAAGTCGATCGCCGGAGAAGCGACCGATATAAACTGCCAGGTAGAAACGGGAAAGCCAGGGCTGCGCATTACCGAGTTCGCACGGGAAATCGGCGCTGATTTGATTGTTGTCGGAGCGCATCACCCATCGGCAATGGACTATTTTCTCGGATCAACGGCAGCACGTGTTTCTCGTCGGGCATCGTGTTCCGTCTTGATTCAGCGACCGCAATCTTGAAAATTCTCTAAGCGTCGACCCGAACGCTACAGCTGCGCTGCGAGAAGCAGGTGGCCACGGCACCACTCCATGGGTTCGCACCCCTGTTGGATGTTTTCAACCGTGTACGATCGACGCCAGCGAGAATTGCCCAGGTACACTATGGGAGCCGACGATTGCCTTCGAGATATGCGGACATTTACCCCTCGGAACCTTTACTAAACAGCGATGCGATCGAGCGGCCTTCGGCTGCAGGGTTGATGTCCGTTCGGTATTTCCGGGCTGAGCCGGATCAGATGCCCGAGGATGTTTTCAAAGAGCATCACGTGCTTCTCAATCTCCAGACCATTCCGCACAGAGTTCAGAACTGGAGGGATGGTGAGTTGCGGGATTTCATGTTTCACAAGGATGAAATCATCGTCACTCCGGCTGGTATGCGATCGGGTTGGCGGTGGTACGCGACGTCTGATGTCATCGTTATCACACTGGACCCGGCTAAGGTTGAACGCTTTGCTCAGTCCGAGCTGGGCATGCTGCTTGACCCGCAGCAATTTCGGGATTTGCCGCAGTTCTCGGACCCTGATCTGTGCACGGCTGGCGTTATACTGCGCGACGCATTGGAATCGACCGACATGTCTTCGGTCGTGATGTTCGAAGCCATGAGCCGCGTATTCCTAGTGAAACTGCTCCAGAAATATGGAAAACGCCGGATCGAAGATGTTCAGTTGTCATCCCGCTTCACATCCCGGCATTACCAGCGCGTTTTGGCCTTTGTACAGAACCGGCTGGATCAGACCATAACCGTTGAGCAGCTCGCGACCGAGGCGGGAATGAGCCCTTCGCACTTCGCACGCATGTTCAAAGAGACGTTGGGCACGACCCCGATGCAATATGTCATGGCCTACCGAATTGAACAGGCGATGAAGATGATGCAGGACCAGCAGCGTCCTCTGGGTGATATCGCTTTGGAATGTGGCTTTTCCGATCAGGCTCATTTCACGCGCAGCTTTAAACAGGTGGTGGGACAAACCCCCAAGGCTTATCGCGCGGCCAACATGGCTTGATGCAGGATCATTCAAAAACACAGCAGTCCGGTGCAATCAAGTGAACCTCCGGCAACGTATCTCTTTCGTCATCGGGCTTGCGCCCATCCAGACAGACTTTGGGAGATATCGCGATGAAAACCCTCGCTCTGAATACCGCTGCGGCTTTAATGGCCTCGACAGCTGCCGTCGCACAGGTCGAAACCCGCATTGTCACCTTTGAGAATGAAGGTGCCACCCTATCCGGCACACTGTACCTACCCGAAGAACGCGGCGATGCACCATTGCCAACGGTCGTGGTCACAGGGGCCTGGACCTCGGTACAAGAACAGATGCCGGCGAACTATGCCCGGGAAATGGCCGAACGCGGATTTGCCGCCTTCACCTTCGATTTCCGAGGCTGGGGTAAATCCGGCGATCTGCCGAACCAAGCGCGCTTTGTCGAAAGCCCCGAAGCCAAGACCTCGGACATCAAGGCAGCGATCGAATTCATAGCGACCCTGCCAGAAGTGGACGCCGAGCACATCAATGGGCTGGGTATCTGCGCCTCAGCGGGTTATATGGTCGATGCCGTCTCGGGCAACCCGCTGGTTCAGCGACTTGGTTTGGTTGCTCCCTGGCTGCAGAACGCCGAAATTGTTGAGGCCGTCTACGGCGGCGCAGAAGGTGTTGCCGGCTTGCTTCAAGTCTCTCGGGCTGCCGAAGCCGCCGGGGGCCAGATCATTCCTGCCGCGGGTCCAGAAGGTGCCGAAGGCGTGCTGATGCCGATCGGTGGTTACTATTATGAGGCTGACCGTGGGGCGATCCCGGAATATGATGACAAATGGAACAATGCAGGCTGGGAAGGCTGGCTGACCTACCATCCCGCCGACAACCCACAGCGTCTGGACAAACCGCTGACCATTGTTCACTCTGAAAGCGCAGCGATCCCGCAGGGCGTGCAGACCTTCCTTGCCGGATTTGCCGGTGACGCGAACGCGCAGTGGCTCGAGGATGTCACGCAGTTCGATTTCTACGACAACCCCGAGGACGTGACACGGGCGGCCGACGCCGTTGCCGACCACTTCCGCGCCGGATTGGATAATTGATCCTGCTGATCAGGCGTCGGACCTCGCTATCCGACGCCTCATTCCCTTGGAGACCCCAATGACCCGAAAACTTCAACTAGCACTCGCGGTCGCGACCGTTATGGGAGGCAACGCAATGGCCGATACCCCCGAAGACAATATGAAAGTGGTTCAGAACTTTTTTGCGGCTTACGGCTCGAACGACCTTGATGGAATCGCCGCTGTCATGGACGAGGACGTACAATGGCACATTCCCGGCCGCCATCCGCTGAGCGGCACCAAAAACGGTCGGGATGAAGTTTTGGCCTTCTTCGCCCAGTTGGGCGCAGCTGGGTTTCAGGCTGACCCGATCTACTTTGGCGCGGATGAAACCCATGTTGTAGATATTCACCGAGGCTGGTCCAACGCCGAAGGTAAGCCGAATGTCGATACCATCTGGGCGCTGGTCTACCGGATCGAGAACGGCAAGATCGTCGAGGCCACCAATCTCAGTGCCGATCAGGATGCGGCGAATACGTTTTTTTGGTCGCAATACACCTTAGCGCCCGTGCCTGAACGCTTGGCTAATGAATGAAGCAGGCGCAGCAACGTACGTTGCTTTGTCCAACTCTGACAAAGGATCCGGATATGAAACGATCCCTCATCGCCATGCTCACCGCCATAACAATGATTGGAGGCCCTGCAATGGCTGATCAAACCGACATCACCCGCACCCTAACGGATATCGCTGCAGGCGCAGACCGGCATGATTGGACCCGTGTAAGGGATGCCTTCGCCGATCACGTCACCATTGACTACACCAGCCTTTGGGGTGGAGACCCGGCAACCCAACCCGCTGACGAACTTGTTGCGGGCTGGGCCGCCTTCCTGCCCGGGTTCGACAGCACGCATCACATGGTGACCAACCACGCAATCACCTCAGTTTCAGAAACCGCCGCGACAGCGCAGGCTGATTTCACCGCCACCCACCGTCTTGACGATGGCCTATGGGTATTGGGCGGCCGCTATGACTATGCGTTGGAAAAAACAGGTGAACGCTGGGTTGTGACAACGATGACGATGACCGCTCTTTGGGAAACCGGCGACCGTGGTCTCGTCGCCCTCGCTGGTGAACGCGGGGCCGGGGCCAACTGACATCAGTTAACGCCGCATCGTTGCGCGCCGGTTGCCTTGCCAGAGCGATGTTGGCAATCTCACTATTAGGCTTTGCTTTCGGTTAACTGACGAAAATTCAAAGGAAACCTCATGACCGAACAACGTATCGCACTTGTGACCGGAGCCAATCGAGGCATCGGCAAAGAAGTCGCCCTACAACTGGCCCGCGATCATGGATTATTTGTTTTGGTAGCATCGCGCGACCCGCAAAAGGGACAAGCCACGGCCGAAGAGATTGGGCATGGAGCTAAGGCCTTGCAACTGGACGTGTCCGATCAGAGCTCGGTCAACGCTGCCTTTGATAAGATCAACTCCGAATACGGATATCTCGACATACTGGTAAACAATGCAGGCGTTGACTACGACACGGATCAGCACGCGCTCAGCGCCGACCTGGTGCGCGTACGCCGTGCTTTCGAGACCAACTTCTTCGGAGCCTGGGCAACAACCATTTCGGCCGTTCCTTTACTTCAAAATGGTCATGATGCCCGGATTGTAAACGTGTCTTCCGGCTCAGGAGCGCTGACAGGCATGTCTTCCAGCACTCCTGGATATGGCATCTCGAAAACAGCGCTCAATGCGCTGACCATCAAGACTGCGGCTGATTTGAAACCCGAAGGCATCCTTGTTAACGCAGTGTGCCCCGGCTGGGTCGCCACTGACATGGGCGGGGGTGGTCGCCCGGTTCCCGAAGGGGCTAAGGGCGTCGTGTGGGCTGCAACACTGCCCGTGAACGGCCCAACAGGTGGTTTCTTTCGGGATGGGGTGCAAATTGATTGGTAGGATTTATCCCGGTGCCATGAAATCGATCAGTTTCCTGACACGCTCGGGCAACAGACGACGGCTGGGATAAACCGCGTACATGTCTCGTGTCAGCGGGACAGTATTCTCAACTTCCAGTCGTCGCAGATCGCCCTCCACCATATCCTTCGGCAACATCGCTATCCCAAGATTACGACGAGCGGCCTGTGCTATGACATCAAGGTCGCCAATATTATGGGCTATGTGGGCTGGATTCACCGTCTCTCCCGTTTCCAGTACCCAAGGTTGACCCGCCATCAGCGTAGGAAGAGTCTGGAACTTCGGTCGCGTTAAAGGACCCGAAAGCCCGTGCTCTCGAATGAAGCCCTGCCCTGCGCAAAAACAATATGGAACTGACCATAACCGCTTGGCAACAAGACCGGAGTCCGCAAGCGGACCGACCCGAAAGGCGAGGTCGATATTGTCCGCGAAAAAATCCAGCATGATGTTAGTCGTCGTCAGTTCAAGCTGGACCTGAGGATTTTGTTCCGCGAAATCCACCAGCTTTGGCCCTATCGTTGTACGAGCTGCCAAGGGTGGGGCCGTAATGCGGATCGTGTGGTGCCGCGTGTCATCGGTAAAACCCGCAACACGCTGAAGCGCTTCAATCGGATCCTGGCAACGATCCAGAAGACGGCGCCCCTCTTCGGTCAGGCGCACCTGCCTTGTCGTGCGCTCGAATAGCTTAGCGCCCAGATGATCCTCTAACATGGCAATCCTGCGACTAATCCTGCTAAGCGGAATACCCAGCCGATCTGCAGCTTTGGAAAAGCTGAGGTGGTGGGCGACAACAGTAAACAGGCCAAGGTCGTTGTAGATCATAATTCTATTTATGAGATAATACCTTCCAAATTCAACTATTATCACGAAATGGCGTCATCGCTATCTTCTGCGAAACAAAAGGAGATGCATGATGCCGTACGCAATAGAAATCACCCAAACTGGCGGGCCCGAAGTTCTGCGAAGCGTTGACCAAGCTGTCGCACAGCCCGGTGCCAGAGAAATCCTGATCCGTAATCATGCCGGGGCGGTGAATTTTATCGATACGATTATTCGCCGTGGCGAAATGCCAGAGGGCATGATGCCAGACCTGCCCCATGTACCCGGCGTTGAAGGTGCCGGAATCGTCGAAGCGACGGGCAAAGATGCCGTTGGTTTCGCCGTGGGTGATCGCGTCGCATGGATGGGCCCGATTGGTGCGGGCGGCTACGGTACGCATTCCGTAATAAGTGCACCTTATGTAACCAAAATTGCCGATACCATCGCCTTTGAAACCGCAGCAGCAATCCCTGTCAACGCAATGACGGCCTATCACATGCTGGTCAATCTGGGCGGTGCGGCGGCCGGAAGATCCGTACTGGTGCATGCGGCTGCAGGCGGAGTGGGCACGATGGCCCTCCACATCGCCAAGCATCTGGGTATGACTGTGATCGCTTCGGTCAGCACTGAAAAGGTCGGATACGCCCAGGCGCAAGGAGCAGATTTTGTCATCGACTATCGTACTCAGGACGTGGCCACGCTGGTGTCAGAGATCACAAGTGGGCGCGGTGTTGATCTGACGTTGAATCCGGTTTCCGGTGACTCCTTGAAATCAGACCTTGATGCGCTGGCTCCCCTTGGAACGGCTGTGCTCTTCGGATTCCTTGCCGGGCCGCCAGCTGGCGATTTTGCCGAGGATCTGGCGAAACACTTCCAGAAATCTGTCTCAGTGCGGGTCAGCGATATTTACACGTATTTTTCCAACCGACCAACTGCATTCGGCGCGGACATGACCAAGGTATTCAAGCTGTTGGAAACTGGCATTCTGCGTCCTCAGATCACCACATACCCAATCGCCAAGGCCACGGAAGCGCATCGCCGCCTAGAGGCGGGCGAAACCACCGGCAAGTTAGTGCTCAGCATCGATTGACTCATTTAACAAACACGACAAGCAAGGAACCAAAGCAATGAACTCGGTTTTCGAAACGGCCCTCATCGGCAAACACGTTGTTGTCATTGGCGGCAGCAGCGGCATGGGTAAGGCCACCGCAAAGCTGGCGGTGGCGCTCGGTGCGAAAGTTACCATCGCCAGTCGGAGTCTCGCCAAGCTGGAGGCAGCAGCGGCAGACATCGGAGGCGGAGTTCAGATCGCACCGGTCGATACCACCAACGAGACTGGCACGAAGTCCTGGGCCAGCGGCCTTGAAAAAGTAGATCATCTGGTCATCTCTGCCTCAAGCGCAGCGCGTGGGGCCTTCGCCGAATTGCCAACCACTGACCTGCGCGCGATGTTCGAGGCTAAATTTATCGGGCCCTATGTGGCGGCGCGTGAAGTCTTGCCTGTCTTGACTGAAGGCGGCTCCATCACCTTCTTTTCTGGCGTCCTCAGCCGCCGACCCTCTGCCGGTGCAACGGGTCTTGGGGCCGTGAACGCGGCGGTCGAAGCCCTGTCCAAGGGGTTGGCATTGGAGCTATCAGGTCGTGCGCGTGTGAACTGCATCAGCCCTGGAATGGTTGCGACCGAGGCTTACGCGGCAATGTCCAATGAGGCTCGCGAGGCCATGTTCGCTCAGGTTGGTAACAGCCTGCCCGTCGGACGTATTGGTGAGGCCGAGGACATCGCCCAAGCTGTGATAATGGCAATGACAAATGGCTATCTCACGGGCGCTGTGCTGGATGTGGATGGTGGTCACCTGGTGCGTGGCTGAATGGCCAACGCGGATTGGCCTGATCCAATCAGGGCTCTTCCGCGTGATATAGGCCTAGCTGATGGCGACGCTTGTGAAAGGTCGCCACTCTTTCGACGATCTCGTCGCTGGCCACTGCAATGACGAAGGACAAAAGCGTTTCGAGCAATGCGATAGTACTTACTGATGACGGGAAGAATTGCGGCGTATCCGCCGAGATGACGAACCCGTGTTGTGCATTGCGCAGAACAGGGCTGGCTGGGCTGTCAGAAAGACCGACCACCGTCATGCCCTGCTCTCGGGCAACTTGCACCGCCTCGACCACTTCATTCCGATAAGGTTTGCAGGTCATCGCAATTAGTACATCGCGTTTGTCCGCCCATGCCAGATCGTCAATCGGATTTGATCCGGCGCGCGGGATAGCATGAAACTGCACCATGCCCGTCGAGGCCAGATAAACAAAGTTTCGCGCATTCGAATTGTTCACGCCAACGCCCAGCACGAACACGTTACGCGAATTCCAGATATCTTCAGCGGCGGCTTTCAGCTGTTCGGACGAGATATTGGCAAACGTCTCCTCGACGTTGCGCAGAGCGTCCTGAACCATATCCGCATAAAGCCCGCCCATATTGCCGGACTTACGAATATCCTGCAGCCAACGCGCGCGTTCCGGGAAATCGGCCTGCCCGCGCCGGATCGCCTCGCGGAAGGGAACCCGGAAATCTTCGTAGCCTTCGAACCCCACCTGCCGCGCCATTCGGACAATGGTATTGGGTTTCACATTGGCGGCTTCAGCAATTTCGCGTACAGTCGATACGCCCACGTCGCGCGGGTTCTCAAGCACATAGGTCGCAGCCTTGCGTGCCTCGGGTGTCAACTGAGACAGTTCTTCCGCCAGCCGTGCCAAAACTAAATTTGATACATCTGTCCCATTCATGATTGACGATGGTATTTTTGTTTGCATACGGTGTCGAGACCAAATCGACTCAGGGGGCCAGACCGATGTCTTTCAGCTCACTCCCGCGCTTGATTGAGGTCACCGTAAATGCATCGACGGAGTTTGCCGCATGGCCCAATCCGAGACAATGAAGGCGATGGTCACCATGGGGCACGGTGATCTTGATCAGATGGTCTGGCACGAAAACTGGCCCTGTCCCACTCCCAAACCGGGCGAAGTTCTGATCAAGGTCGGTGCCTGTGGCCTGAACAATACCGACGTAAACACTAGGTCCGGCTGGTATTCTAAAACAGTCAGCGATGCGACCACCGGTGGCGCGTTTGAAGAGGTCGGCACTGATGACCCAACCTGGGGCGGAGCGCCACTGGCCTTTCCGCGCATTCAAGGGGCGGATGTCTGTGGGCAGATCGTTGGAGTCGGGGACGACGTGGATCCAAACCGCTTGGGCGAGCGTGTGATAACCGATTGCTGGTTGCGCGATCCGACCGATCCGATGAACAAGGACAAAACCGGCTACTTCGGATCAGAGCGAGATGGCGGCTTTGCCGAATACACAACGATCCCGGCTGTCAATGCGATAGCCATCCAATCAACACTTTCGGATGCTGAGCTGGCAACCTTCTCCTGTTCCTACTCAACCGCCGAAGGCATGCTGACCCGCGCCAAGGTCACCGCGGCTGACACTGTTCTTGTTCCGGGTGCATCTGGCGGCGTCGGTGGCGCTCTGGTTCAACTGGCCAAGCGCCGAAATGCGCGGGTCATCGCGATGGCATCGGAGGTTAAGCACGACAACGTGGCTCTGTTGGGTCCAGATGTCATCCTGCCACGCGCACCCGATGATCTGCGTAAATCGTTGGGGGACGAAAAGATCACGGTCGTTGCCGACGTAGTGGGCGGGTCATACTGGCCGCAGCTTATCAGCATTCTTGAACGCGGCGGACGCTATACCTGTTCGGGCGCCATCGCGGGCCCTATGGTCGAGTTCGATTTGCGGACGTTCTACTTGCGCGATCTGACCTTTACAGGCTCGACCGTCATCGACCCCGAAGTAATGCAAAATCTTGTACGTTATATCGAAGCGGGCGAAGTAAAACCGGCCCTGGCCGCAACCTACCCTCTAAGCCAATTGCATGAGGCACAAACCGCCTTCATCGCGAAGAAACACACCGGAAACATCGTGGTGATCCCATGACGTTGGATGATGTTTTATTGGCTGCCAGGCGATTGCATCAGAACCACCCGGATTTGGCGGGTTTTGGGGGTTGGCCAACAGATTTATTCAGAACGGACTTACAACCCGCACAAATTCCGGCAACCCGGCTTGTCAGCAAATTTGGTCTGAGCGGTACGCCCGAAACACAGGCATTGGTTACGGCCATTGCAGCAACTGCTGAGCAGGCGCACTGGAAACTGACCTATTCCGAATCCGAGGTCGGTGCGGATTTCTTGTCCCGATACGGGTATTACGAATTGTTCGGACCCAGCGGGCATTTCCATTCGACCCAACTACGCGGTTATGTCGCCTATTGGGGCGCAGGTCTGCAGTATGACTGGCACAGCCACCAGGCTGAAGAGCTATACCTGACGCTCGCTGGAAAAGCCTGTTTTAAGGTTGAAGGGAATGCACAGCTTGTCGGGCCGGGCCAGACCCGCCAGCATGAAAGTTGGCAAAGCCACGCCATGACGACAAGCGATCATTCAATCCTGACCTTTGTCTTGTGGCGGGGCGATGGAATGGATGATCTGCCTCGGATGGATGCCGCATGACATACTGCGTCGAGGTGAAACCAAAATGAAAATTACCGGGATTTCTGTCTTTCAAATCGACCTGCCATTGGAGCATCCATACTGGCTGTCAGGCGGGCGATTGAAGTTTGAGAAGCTCGATGCGACGCTGGTCAAGATTGAAACCGACAAAGGGCTTGTTGGTTGGGGCGAAGGCACGCCCTGGGGGCATACCTATGTACCCGCCCACGGCCCCGGCATACGGGCCGGGATCGAGACGATGGCACGGTTTGTTCTTGGCCTCGACCCGCGGCGAGTTCTGGATGTTGAACGCGCGATGGATCAGGCCCTACCCGGACATCTCTACGCCAAAAGCCCGATTGACATGGCGTGTTGGGACATAGCCGGTCAGGTTGCTGGTCTTCCGATTGCTGATTTGATGGGGGGAGGGTCGCGTACGCCGCGCCCAATCGCATCCTCCGTAGGAGCCAAGACAATCGAAGAAACCCGCGCCGTCATCGAACGATACCGGCAGCGCGGCTATATCGCTCATTCCGTCAAAATCGGCGGCGATGTGGCCCGTGATATCGCCCGAATCCGTGACGTGGAAAGCCTGCGCAATCCCGAAGACATCATCCTCTATGACGTCAATCGCGGCTGGTCGCGGCAGCAGGCATTACGCGTGATGAGTGCGGTCGAAGACCTCAATGTCATGATCGAACAGCCTTGCGAAACACTGGATGACATTGCCGCGATCTCAGGCAAACATGCTTCGCCTGTTTCGGTTGATGAAAGCCTTGTTACCCTTCAGGACGCGACGCGCATAGCCCGCGATGGCATTGCCGAAATATTCGGCATCAAGCTCAACCGGGTCGGCGGGCTGACCAAAGCGGTCCGAATGCGCGATGTCGCGCTGGCGCATGGGATCGACATGTTTGTAATGGCAACCGGTGGTTCTGTGCTGGCGGATACCGAAGCGCTGCATCTGGCGGCGACAATTCCGGATGTGAATTGCCATGCTGTCTGGGCCTGTCAGGACATGATCACCGTCGATATCGCCGGTGGGCGTGGGCCGAGAAACGTGGACGGCCACCTGCATCTTCCCGAAACACCCGGCCTTGGCGTTCACCCAGATGAAGATGCGTTGGGTGATCCTGTGGCGATCTACCGGTAACGATACACGCCTCTTGTGCAAGTTCGATAACGGTCATCTGCCGAGGTTGACCTTGCCGCTTCGCCATGGGAACGATGCGCGATGGCTTAGTCGAACAGGATAGCGCGATGAAGATCGAACCCTTTGGCGTCGAAATTTGGATGGATGAATGGGAAACCCGCTGCGCCTATAACCTTGCAGAGACTTGCGTCGAGAGCCTGAGTATCGCCGAGCTTTTGAAGCTTTCCGGCAAAAACTCGGATGATCTGTCTGAATTGCTTGGGATGAAGATGACCTATGGCGCGATCCGGGGCTCGGACCGGCTGCGCGATGCGATTTGTAACCTATATGACCAGCAAAAGCGTGAGAATGTCATCGTCACCCATGGCACGATCGGTGCCAACATGCTGGTCCACAAAACGCTGGTCGAGCGCGGCGACAAGGTGGTGGCCGTCGTGCCCACCTATCAGCAACACTATTCCATCCCGGCCAGCATCGGCGCGGAGGTGACGCAGATCCATTTACGGGCCGAGAACGCTTATTTGCCCGATCTTGAGGAGCTGCGCGCCGCCGTAACTCCGGGCACCAAACTGATTGCAATCAACAACCCCAACAACCCAACCGGTGCGATGATGGATCGCGCGTTCCTGCTTGAGATCGTCGAAATCGCACGCTCCGCTGGAGCATGGTTGCTGTGTGATGAAGTCTATCGCGGTACCGGGCAAGAAGGTTCGGGCATGACGGATGCGGTTGCAGATCTTTATGAGAAAGGCATTTCAACCGCGGGCATGTCCAAGGCGTTTTCGCTGGCAGGGCTGCGACTGGGTTGGGTTGCGGCCAACCCAGAACTGATCGAAGCGGTTTCGATCCATCGGGACTATGACACGATCTCGGTCGGCATGATCGACGACCATTTCGCGGCGCTTGCGCTGGAAAACCACGACAAGGTTCTGGCGCGCAGCCACGCCATTACGCGCGGCAACCTCGCCATGCTGGAAGAATGGGTCGAAAGCGAGCCCAAAATCAGTTGGGTCAAACCCAAGGCCGGAACAACCGCGCTGTTGCACTACAACTTCGACATGCCCTCGCGCGAGTTCTGCGTGAAACTGCTGCAGGAAACCGGCGTGATGTTCACACCGGGCTCTGCCTTGGGTCTCGAAGGCTGTGTTCGGATCGGTTACGCCAATACTCCGTCGATCATTCGCGAAGGGCTGGAAAAAGTTTCCACCTTCCTTGCGAAGCTCGACTAGCGCCTCATCGACTGACCGTTGTGGAACAGATGCACCTTTTCGGGTGCCGCCGTGACCGAGACGGTTTTTCCTCGCAGATTGCGCTGAACACCAGGTAGTTTTGCAATCACGGCCTCCCGTCCATCCGGGACTGCAAAGTAAAGCAGCGTGACCTCACCCAAAGCTTCGGTGAAATCCACCAAGCCGGAATAAATTGGTGTTCCATCAGTGATGTTTAAGTCCTCAGGCCGGACACCGATATTGACCTTTTTGCCTTCGTCAGCGGCATCCGTCGGGATTGATGAGATTGCCACGCCGCCATCATCCAGCGTGACGGTTGTTGTCTCTCCTGTCGCGGTAATAGTCCCGGGCAGCAGGTTCATTGCTGGTGAGCCGATGAACTGCGCGACAAACTCGTTATCTGGCGTCTCATAGAGTTCCAGCGGCGTGCCAACCTGCGCAACTCCCTTATTGGCCAAAACCACAATGCGGCTGGCGAGTGTCATCGCCTCGACCTGATCGTGGGTGACGTAAATCATCGTGCTGTCGGGCATCGCCTCTTTCAGGCGTGCAATCTCGATCCGCGTCGCCACGCGCAGGGCAGCGTCGAGGTTCGAAAGCGGCTCGTCGAACAAATATACTTTGGGGTCGCGCACGATGGCACGACCGATGGCAACGCGCTGGCGTTGTCCACCAGACAATGCCTTGGGCAGGCGATCCAGCAGGGGTTCAAGCTGTAGAATCTGGGCCGCGCGCTCCACGGCGGCATCAACCTCAGCGCTCGGCATCTTCGCGATCTTGAGCGCGAAGGCCATGTTTTCGCGCACCGTCATATGCGGGTAAAGCGCATAGGACTGGAACACCATCGCGATGCCGCGTTGCGCAGGTGGCACATCGTTCACCACCTGCCCTTCGATCTCAAGCGTACCGCCAGTGATCTTTTCAAGGCCCGCGATCATCCTCAGCAAAGTGGATTTTCCGCAACCTGACGGGCCGACAAAGACAATCAGTTCGCCTTGCTCGATCTCGAGATCGATATGTTTCAGAACATCGATAGGACCATAGGATTTGGCCACATCCGTAAGCTTGAGTTCCGACATGGTTTACCTCTTTTCCCGAGCCAATAGACAGAATTGAGCGGCATCCAGCGTCACGTTGCTTTCCCCGCGAACGCCGCCCAACTCCTCCCCGATCACTTGCCAGTCACCTTCTGGCAGGGTCACGTCAACCGGACAGTCACCCAGATTGAAGGCGCAGAAGACCTGCTCGGCTTCATCCTCTCGGGTGAAGGTCAATACCGAACCGACTTGTGACATCCCTGTCTGCGCGCCGGACATCAGCGCTGAGTGCGCATGACGCAATGCAATCGCATGGCGGTAGTGGTGCAGCATCGACGCTGGATCTTTTTCCAACCGATCCACCGCCCGCTCGGCCTGCGCAGCGCTGACTGGCAACCAGGGACGGCTCGTGCTGAACCCGGATTGTTCGTCCTGTGCGGCCCAGACCATCGGAGTACGGCAGCCATCGCGACCTTTGAATTCAGGCCAGAATTCAATGCCATAGGGGTCTTGCAAATCTTCGAACGCAACATCTGCCTCGGGCAGGCCCAGTTCCTCACCCTGATAAAGACAGGCTGAGCCACGCAGGCACATCATCAGAACGGCGTGCTGCCGGACAGCTGCATCGTCCAACCCCCAACGCGAAGCATGGCGTTGCACGTCGTGGTTTGAGAAGGCCCAGCATGGCCATGCATCACCCGCCTTGTCCTCAAGCTGGTCAAAAACCTGCTTTGCGTAAGCTGCCGTCAAAGCCCGCTTTTCGAGGAACTCGAAAGCATAACACATGTGCATCCGTTTATCGCCGCTGGTGTATTCGCCCATAATCTCAAGCCCGCGCTGCGCGTCGCCGACCTCACCCAGACATGCGCGGCCCTCGTATTCATCGGTCAGGGCGCGCAGCCTTTCCAGGAAGGCGATATTCTCGGGCTGACTTTTGGAATAGAGGTGATCCTGATGGTTATACGGGTTCACCATCGGCGCAATGGATGAGTTCCTTTGATCCATCGGCAGACCAGGATTGTCACGTAGCTGGGCGTCGTGGAAATAGAAATTGATGGTATCCAGACGGAAGCCGTCGACCCCCAGTTCCAGCCAGAAGCGCGCCACATCCAGCAGGGCATCCTGGACATCCTTGCAATGGAAGTTCAAATCTGGCTGCGAAGTCAGGAAATTGTGCAGATAATACTGCAACCGCCGCGCATCCCACTGCCAAGCCGAACCACCAAAAATCGATAACCAGTTATTCGGAGGTGTCCCGTCAGGCTTGGGATCGGCCCAGACATACCAATCGGATTTCGGATTATCTCGGCTGGTGCGGCTTTCACCAAACCACGGGTGCTGATCTGAGGTGTGGGATAGCACCAGATCGATCATCACCTTCAGCCCGTGTGCATGGGCCTCATCTAACAACACTTTGAAGTCCGCCATAGTGCCGAACATTGGATCGACATCGCGGTAGTCGCTGACGTCATAACCGAAATCCTTCATCGGAGATTTGAAGAACGGCGAAATCCAGATTGCATCAACCCCCAGCGAGGCGATGTAGCCTAGCCGCTGGGTGATACCCTTTAAGTCTCCGATCCCGTCACCGTTGCTGTCCTGAAAGCTGCGCGGATAGATCTGATAGATCACCCCGCCCCGCCACCAATCTGACGCCGACTTGGTTTTTTCGAATGCTGTCGCGTTGGTCTGCACGTTCATCACACGCCCTTATTTTACGGAACCGGCCAGCAAGCCGCGAACCAGATATTTCTGCATTGCAAAGAAGACTGCCAACGGCACCGCGATTGAGACAAACGCCGCCGTGGCCAAGATTTCCCAGTTACCGCCCCGCGTACCCAGCAGCTCGACGATACGGTTGGTCATTACCGTTGTCTGGCCGCTGGCATCGATCAGGAAGACTTTGGCAACCAACAGATCGTTCCATGTCCAAAGGAACTGGAAGATCGCAAAGGATGCCAGTGCCGGAAAGCTAAGCGGCAGGATCAACTTGGTAAAAATCTGAAACTCGGTTGCGCCATCTACCCGGGCGTTCTCAATCAGGTCACGAGGCAGCCCGGCCATGTAGTTACGCAATAGGTAGATCGCCAATGGCATCCCGAACCCGGTATGGGCCATCCAGACCCCCAGGTATCCTTTGCCGATCCCGATATTGAGATGCAGTTTCAGCAACGGGATCAGCGCCAGCTGCAATGGCACCACCAATAGGCCAACCACCGCAGCGATCAGCAGGGCACGCCCCGGGAAATCCATCCATGCCAGCGCGTAAGCCGCAAATGCTGCGACAAGAATCGGGATAATCGTCGCCGGGATCGTCACCGTCAGGGTATTGAAGAACGCCTTGCCCATACTGTCGGAACTGCTTTCGTTGAAGAGAACATGGGCATAGTTTTCCAAGGTGAATTCAGGCGGCAGAGTAGTCGTCACAAACACGCGAGGGCCGCGCTTGCCCGAAAACTCTTCTGCGTTTTCCATCCGATAGTCACCGTTGGCCTGAACCGTGATCGTCCCGCCACGACGAAGCTCAGCCGTTTCGCCCGGAGCAAAGGCATCAATCGCACGGGAATTCACACCCCATCGCGAAATGTCCGAGGCCCGATCACCATCGAAGATATTGCCTTCGATCACATAGAGACCATCCTGCAGAACCTGCGTTTCCGGCGCAGCCGCGCGCAGAGTCAGGTTCTGCTCCGACGGGAAGAGCGCCCGCCACCAGCCGCTGCTGGAAATCTGGTCCGCCGTTCTGAATGACGAGATCAACAAACCGAGTGTTGGGAAAACCCAAAGCACCACAAGCAGCACAACCGAGGCGTGAACGACCCATCTAAGGGCTGGGCGGGTTCCTGCAATATCGCTCATAACCCCGTCCTCCTACTGCATTTCTTTGCGCGCATTGCGCACGTTCCAGATCAGGATCGGCGTCACCAGCAACATGATCACCATGGCGGATGCCGATCCCACGCCCCAGTCATTGGCGCGGAACATCTTGTCGTACATGTAATTGGCCAGAACCTGCGTCTCCCACTGGCCGTTGGTCATCGCAAAAACGATGTCAAAGACCTTGAGGACCACGATGGTGATGGTGGTCCAGACCACCATGATCGTGGTTTTGATCTGCGGCACTTTGATCTTGAAGAAAATCTGGAACGGATTGGCCCCGTCCAGAATGGCGGCCTCGATGGTCTCTTCCGGGATGCCGCGCAGCGCGGCGGACAGAATGACCATGGCAAAGCCGGTTTGTATCCAGACCAGCACGATCATCAGGAAGAAATTGTTCCAGAAAGGCAGGGTCAGCCAGGTGTGCGTTTCGGTTCCACCAAAGAAGATGTAGATCGCGTTCAGGACGCCGATCTGATCCTGATCGGCCGGACGTGCATCATAGACCAGTTTCCAGATTACCGAGGCGCCAACGAAAGAAATCGCCATCGGCATAAAGATCAGCGACTTGGCGACGTTACCCCAGCGGATGCGATCCGTCAGCTGCGCCACGAGCAGGCCAAATGCGGTGGACATGGCAGGTACAACAATCAGCCAAAGCATGTTGTTGCGCATCGCCTCCCAGAATTTCGGCTCGGCTACCATCTGGGTATAGTTGTCAAAACCCGCCCATTCATATCCACCACCGGCGACCCGATCAGTCAGCGATAGGCGCAGCGTCTCAAACACCGGATAGGCAAGATAGACCCCAAGGGCGAGGATCGCGGGAAGCAGAAACAGCCAGGGCCGGATCATATTCGCGCGGTTGATATTGCGACCCGAGTTCGGTCCACGCGCAGGGAACAGGACTTTATCCAGAAATTGGTTGGACAGGTAGAAATAGCCCACGCATCCCGACACACCGATTACGATTGTTAGCAGGCCCTGAATTGCCGGATTCATGGCGTCCTCTCCCTTGCTAGGGTTTCGGGCAACCTGATTGAAAGGTTGCCCGAAGGTTCAGCGGATTACTTGATTGCGTCCCAAGATGACTGGATTTCGCCGGTGACTTCTTCGGCGGATTTCCCGCCAGTATAGTCAACCATGCCGGTCCAGAACGTACCCGCACCCACGGCGCCCGGCATTAGGTCCGAGCCGTCGAAGCGGAAGGTGGTCGCGCCCAGTAGAATGTCACCCAGACCGCGCAGAGTATCATCCTTATAGGCTTCGGTGTTCACGCCCTTATGCGGGGTCAGGAATCCGGTTTGTGCCATCATGACTTCATGTGCAATCGGCTGCTTGAGGAACTCCATGAACGCGCTGGTCGCATCCGATGGATTGCTTACCGCCATCAGAGTACCGCCACCCAGAACCGGGTTACCCAAGTCCTTGTCTGCGAAAGACGGCATGTAAAAGAAATCTGCATCCAGGCCGAACTCGACATCTTCGGGGAAGAAGGCCGGAACAAAGGACGCCTGACGGTGCATGTAGCACTGGGGCGGCGATGAGAACATTCCTTTGGGGCTGTCGCGGAAGTCAGTCGAGGCGACAGCATCTGACCCACCCGAGACCTTGGCGTCATCACGCGCGAACCAGCCAAACTCTTCGATTGCGGCGATAACGCGCGGATCATCAAACGGAATCTCGTTTGTCACCCACTGGTCGTAAACCTCGGGCGGCTGAGTCCGCAGCATCATGTCTTCAACCCAGTCGGTCGCAGGCCAACCGGTGGCAGCACCCGATCCCAGGCCAATGCACCACGGGGTTTCGCCATCGGCGACGATCTGCTCGGTCAGGGCCTTCAGTTCTTCCATGCTCGTCGGCACTTCGTATCCGGCATCCTCGAAGTTTTCCGGGTTATACCAGACCAGAGACTTGACGTTCACATTGTAGAAGAAGCCATACATCTGGTCATTGCCGTCGGCGTCTTTGTAAGTGCCAAGATCAACCCAGGAATCGCCAGCCGCATAATTGTCACCAACCCAGGCCGCCATATCTTCACCCAGCGGTGTCAGCTGCCCTTTGGATGCCATGATCGCGGCCAGTCCTGGCTGCGGGAAGACCGCGATATTGGGGGCTGATCCTGCCTCGGCATCGATAACGATCTGCTGCTCGAAACTGTCGGAACCGGTATAGATCACATCTGCGCCAGTCGCCTCTTCGAAATAGGCAATCATGTTGTTGAAGTAACCGTCTTCCGGGGTCAGCCACGGACCAAAAATCGTGACCGTCTGACCGCTCAGATCCGGGGCGCTTTCGGCCCAGGCATTATAGCTGTCCCAGTTGAACGGCCCCTCGCCCGGCGCGAAGACCAAATCTTGTGCTTGTACCGACCCGGCCAGCAGAGCGATCGCCGCCGCACCCGAATAAAGTGCGTGTCTCATGAGTTCTCCTCCCAATATTTTCGGCGCAAACGAGATTCGTTTTCAAAGCGCTTTGGATGCCGTACTTTATCCGCTAACATTCAGACCCTGTCAATATCTCGCCTACTAACACCTAAAAAACTGCCATTCTAAGACATTCTCTCGAAACATGTTGACTGAGCCAGGTTTTCACAACAAAACAAATGGGCATCAATTTGAAGGCGCTTTGAGTAAAATGAACCTAAAGCAACTCTCTGAGATCCTCGGTCTTTCACAAACAACCGTCAGCCGCGCGCTGAACGGTTACCCGGAGGTCAGCGAAGGGACGCGCATCCGGGTTCAGGCTGCTGCGAACAAGCATGGTTACCGCCCCAACAGCCGCGCAAAGGGGCTGGCGACAGGGCGGTCTATGGTCATCGGCCATGTGATTCCCACCTCGTCCCGGCACGAAATGGTCAATCCGATTTTCGGAGATTTTGTGGCAGGCGCAGCCAAAACCTATGCGGCGAACAATTATGACATGATGTTCACGCACGCGCCGGACACATCAATTGAAGAATCCTATCGCAGCCTGTTCAATCGAGGCGTCGTAGACGGCGTGGTCCTGCAAGGCCCCAAGGTACGAGAGCCGCGCATCTCGGTATTATCGCGCCTCGGCGTGCCCTTCATTGTTCATGGCCGGTCGACCTACGCCAAAGAGCCCTATGATTGGATCGATGTGAACAACCAGCGTTCTTTCGAACGCGCTACTCGGTTTTTGATCGATCTGGGCCATCGGCGCATCGCCTTGATCAACGGGCTCGAGGAAATGGATTTCGCGCGTCGGCGGAGGAACGGCTATCTGGCGGCGCTCAAAGAAACCGGGATCTCGCCTGATCCACACCTGCTGCGCAGCGCCGAGATGACCGAGATTTATGGGCATCAGACAGCCTGCGACATGCTGAAGCTCGACGACCCGCCAACAGCAATTTTGGCTTCTTCGATTATCTCTGCGGTTGGAATCCGGCGCGCACTTGAAGAACGCGACCTGAAAATGGGGCGCGATATCTCGGTGATCGCTCATGATGACGAGTTGTCCTACATGCGCAATGGTATGGATGTTCCAATTTTCACCGCAACGCGCTCGTCGGTCAGACACGCGGGCGAGGTGGCTGCCGAAATGCTGATCGAGCGGATCAACGCTCCGGATGACCCACCCAAAACGCGCTTGCTGGAGGCTGAACTTGTCGTCGGCAGCTCGACGGGGCCAGCCCCACAAAGGATGTGATATGAAGTACAAACGCGCAGATTTCCCGCCAGATTTTCAGTTTGGCGTGGCGACGTCGGCCTATCAGATCGAGGGACACGCCAATGGGGGCGCAGGCAAGACCCATTGGGACAGTTTCGCCGCAACTCCAGGTAACGTCGCCAATGCAGAAAACGGAGATTTGGCCTGCGATCACTATAACCGGTTCGAACAGGATCTGGATCTGATCCGGGGCGCAGGCTTCGACTGTTACCGTTTTTCAACCAGTTGGGCGCGCGTGCTGCCCGAAGGGCGCGGACCGATCAATCAGCAAGGCTTGGATTTCTATGATCGCCTGACCGATGCGCTGCTTAAACGCGGCATCAAACCCTGCGCAACGCTGTATCACTGGGAACTCCCGTCACCGCTCGCCGATCTGGGCGGTTGGCGAAACCGGGATATCGCGAATTGGTTTGCAGACTTCACCGAGATCATCATGGGCCGCATCGGCGATCGGATGTTCAGCGTCGCACCTGTCAACGAGCCTTGGTGTGTAAGCTGGCTGAGCCATTTCGAAGGCCAACATGCCCCCGGCTTGCGCGACATCCGGGCAACCGCGCGCGCGATGCATCATGTATTGCTGGCCCATGGCCGCGCAATCGAAACTATGCGTGGATTGGGCATGTCGAATCTTGGCGCAGTGTTCAACCTTGAATGGGCGGAACCTGCTGACGACAGCGATGAGGCACAGACTGCGGCGGCGCTTTACGACGGGATTTACAACCGCTTTTTCCTGGGCGGCGCATTCAAGAAATCCTACCCTCAGAGTGTTCTGGAAGGATTAGAGCCGCATCTGCCGGACAACTGGCAGGATGATTTCGACACGATAGCTGCACCTGTCGATTGGTGTGGGCTCAATTACTATACGCGCAAGTTGATAACGCGCGCAGATACGTCTTGGCCTTCCTTGACCGACGTCCCCGGCCCCTTGCCAAAAACGCAAATGGGGTGGGAAATTGATCCGGCAGCCCTGTCCCGTTTCCTGATCCGGACCGCGCAAGAGTATACTGGGGACCTGCCTATCTACGTGACCGAAAATGGCATGGCGAGCGCAGAACGTCAAAACGACGCTGACAGAATTGACTACTTGAACCAGCATCTTGCCGAAGTGTGTAAGGCCCTTGACCACGGCGTTCCGATCAAGGGATATTTCATCTGGTCCCTTCTCGACAATTACGAGTGGGCGCTGGGATATGAAAAACGGTTCGGGCTGGTCGATGTAGATTTCGAGACGCTGGAAAGAAGGCCAAAGGACTCCTACCGCGCGTTGCAGGCCGCATTGGTTCGGGATCAGTCTGGTTGACCGTCAAGCTTTGCTACTGCGGGCACACGCCGGTTCAGTCTGTCACCTTCAAATGTGGCGTTTGGCGTTCCACCGTAAGGTTTTGTGTGGCCGAGGATGACGTCAGCTCAACAAACAAGCGCTCGGCGCGCGCAAACCGTTCGAAATAGGTGAACTGAATTGAATTCACTAACGACGGCTCCTGACACTGCACCAGATAATCGGCCTGAAATTCGGTGTGATGCGCGGCATTATCGCTGACTTGCCCCTCATCCTGAACGAAGACATCACCAACAAGCGCGACATTGGCCGTTGCAGTCACACACCCCGCTTCAGGCGGCACCTCAAAGATCTCAAGCGGTTTAGAAAGGTCCGAGATTGCGACGGCAACATCCGCCCTCTCATCTTCGTTCTCGGCAGTGTGCTCGAACCCAACAATATCTACGCCTGGCACTTCAAGCGTCAGGCTAAATCCGGTTTCAACGAATGAAATTGCCATATGACCCGCGCCATGAGTATGCGCTTCGATGGCGGTCTCTGCCTGCGCCATCAGCGCGGCTGGTATTAGCGCAAGAACAACGGCCGCGCGTTTCATTCTGTTCACCATTAACCAAACAAACCGTAGTGCATTTTAATACAATTGTGCCTCAGCGCAATGTTCGCCGGGTGCATCGGGCTCCCCAGATATGGTTAGTCAGAAATAGGAATAATACCTGATAATAAAACTCAGGTTGACATTGCTGACTATTTCACTAAGAAATTGCCACGTCCAGCCCCGCTGTGCCTGCCGGGGTCCGAATCCCGCTAAGAAAGAAAAGTGTTCCACATGACCAGATTGTTCAACGCGGCCAGTGCCCTGACCTTGTGTATCGCAAGTACAGCTGTCGCCGAGGCCCCGTCCAAAGCCGATGTTCTGACCACATACTCCAACATCGCCGAAGCCAAATATGACGACAGTCTGATTGCAGCAAAGAATCTGCAAGCTGCCGTCAACGCCCTGATTGCTAACCCATCCGATGCCACTCTGAACACCGCACGTACCGCATGGGTCGCCGCGCGCGTGCCGTATCAGCAGACCGAGGTTTATCGCTTTGGAAACGCCATCGTCGACGATTGGGAAGGCAAGGTGAACGCATGGCCTCTGGACGAGGGCATGATAGATTATGTGGATTCCTCCTACGGCGGCCCCAGCGATGAGAACGAGTTTGCCGCGCTGAACGTCATCGCCAACCCCAGCTTTGATCTGTCTGGCGAGACCATCGACGCCAGCGAAATTACCCCTGCCCTGCTGTCGGATACGCTGCACGAGGCTGACGGGATCGAGGCGAACGTCGCCACCGGCTTTCACGCCATCGAATTCCTGCTGTGGGGTCAGGACCTGAACGGCCACGGCACGGGCGCAGGAAGTCGCCCTTATACCGATTATCTAGTTGGTGACGGCTGTACAGGTGGCAACTGCGATCGCCGCGCCCAGTATTTGACAGCGGCAACTGGTCTGCTGATCAGTGATCTGGAATGGATGACTGCCCAGTGGGCCGAAGATGGTGACGCACGTGCCGCGCTTGCCGCAAATGAAACTGCTGGCGTTAGTGCGATCCTAACCGGCATGGGTTCGCTGTCCTACGGCGAGCAGGCGGGTGAGCGTATGCGCCTCGGCCTGATGTTGAACGACCCCGAGGAAGAGCAGGACTGCTTCTCGGACAACACCCACAACAGCCATTACTATGACGGCCTGGGCATCCAGAATGTGTATTTGGGCAGCTATACCCGCATCGATGGCACGCCTGTTTCGGGTGCATCCCTATCGGATCTGGTGACCGCAGCCGATCCGACGCTTGATACAGAGATGAAAGCCAAGCTGGCCAACACCATGCTGGCGCTAGGCCGTATCAAATCAACCGCCGAAGCGGGTTTTGCGTATGACCAGATGCTGGAACGCGGCAATGAAGGTGGCGAAGCGCTGATTATGGGTGGCGTCAATGGACTGGTCGATCAAACCAAGACCATCGAACGCATCGTGACCGTGCTGGAGCTTGACCAGATCGATTTCGAAGGCTCGGACAGCTTGGATAACCCTGACGCGGTATTCCAATAGGTATCATGGCCGGGCGCATTTTTAGTGCTCTCGGCCTTTCTCAACATCGAGTGTGGCGTCTTGGCACTGGACGCGCCCTCAATAACCAACTATTTCACTCGGAAATAGCATATACCGACTGAGTCGCCATGATCGTTTGCCATTGCACCAACATCTCTGACCACGATATCCGAGCGGCGATCGATTGGATGCGCGCGGCAGACCCACAGACCATCATCACTCCCGGCAAGATCTATCATGCCCTTGGCAAGTCAGCGGATTGCGGTGGATGTATGCCGCTTTTCCTAGACACAATGCGCGCAGACGATAATCTTAAAGTCCCCATGCAGCTTCGGTCATTACGATCCGAAGTATCACAGGAGAAAGCACATGAAGGGCGATCCCAAGGTCATAGAATACCTCAACAAATCACTGCGGCATGAACTGACGGCGGTCAGCCAGTACTGGCTACATTACCGCCTGCAAGAGGATTGGGGGCTTGGCCATATGGCCAAGAAAAGCCGTGAGGAATCCATCGAGGAGATGGGCCATGCAGACAAGCTGATCGAGCGGATCATCTTTCTGGAGGGCCACCCCAACCTGCAGAAACTTGACCCACTCCGCATCGGGCAGACCCCGAAAGAAACACTGGAATGCGATCTAGCCGCCGAACAAGACGCGCGGGCGCTTTATGTCGAAGCGCGGGAATACTGCCGCGAGGCCGGCGACTATGTGTCCATGGGCCTGTTCGAAGAATTAATCAGCGACGAAGAAGGACATATCGACTTCCTCGAAACGCAGCTCGACCTTTATGAAAGGATTGGCGAAGCCAATTATGCGCAACTTAACGCATCCAAGATGGACGAAGGCGAGTAAGCTTGCCCTTGCATCGGTGGCCGCACTCACGGCCACCTCTTCCCAAGCCACCGAGCTGCGGGACTCTCATCTAAATTTCCTTCCAAGAACTGCCGAAGAACGCGCCCGGATCGATGCTGTCACAGCAACGCCGGAAGAATTCAGTGTGCCGCAACGGTTCGAAGAACTGTCTGCTGGTGCTGCGACCGTGCGGGCTCGTACTGATGCGGACGCGTTTTCTCAGCCCTCCGCCAATTTAAGCTTCGAACAGGAGCTGGACTTCAAAGTCGGCAACGGGTTGTTCAAAAAGATCTGGGTCTCGTCTCCGTCGTCCACTCTGGCTTCGGACGGTTTGGGTCCGCTATACAACGCCCGCTCGTGTCAGCGCTGTCACATCAAGGACGGGCGCGGTCATACGCCTAACGGCCCGGATGACAATGCCGTCTCGATGTTCCTGAGAGTTTCGGTTCCCGGCAAGCCAGAGGGCGCGCCTGCCGAGATCGAAGACTATATCGCCACCCTGCCTGATCCGAGTTATGGCACTCAACTGCAGGATTTCGCTCTGGCAGGCCATCCCGCAGAATATCGGCTGGACATCAAGTATGAGGAAGTCCCCGTCGCGCTGTCCGATGGCGAAATGGCCTCGCTCCGCCGCCCCAGCTATAAGGCCGCCGATTTAGGCTATGGCCCGTTGCACCCGGACGCGATGCTTAGCCCTCGAGTTGCGCCGCAGATGATCGGACTGGGGTTGCTGGAATCAATTCCGGTTGAGGACTTGCTGGCCAAAGCCGATCCTGATGACGAAGATGGCGATGGTATCTCGGGCCGTCCGAACATCGTATGGTCGACGGAATTTGGCGAACCAATGATGGGCCGCTTTGGTCACAAGGCCGGGATGCCCACGGTGATGGAGCAATCGGCGGCGGCCTTCGCAGGTGATATCGGCATATCAAGTCCGCTTTACCCCGCGCCGTACGGCGATTGCACCGAATTACAGGCCAACTGCATTGAGGCACCGCACGGAGATAACGATGCGCGGGGTTTCGAGATTGACGCAATTGGCATGGACCTCGTCGCCTTCTACAGCCGCAATCTCGGTGTTCCGGCGCGCCGAGACACCGATGACCCTGAAGTGCTGCGCGGGAAAGAAGTGTTTCTTGCTTCGGGCTGCGCATCCTGCCACACGCCTGCTTATGTCACCCACAGGATGCCCGATAGGCCCGAACAGAGCTTCCAGCTTATCTGGCCCTATACCGACCTGCTGTTGCACGACATGGGCGAGGGTCTGGCCGATCACCGCCCCGAGGCCCGCGCAACGGGCCGCGAATGGCGCACGCCGCCTTTGTGGGGCATCGGCCTGACCCAGCGCGTCTCAGGCCACACCCAATTCCTGCACGATGGTCGCGCGCGATCCCTGCTTGAAGCCATCCTTTGGCATGGTGGCGAGGCGCAGGCCGCCCGTGACACGGTTGTTTCAATGCCAAAAGCCGACCGCGACGCTCTGATCCGCTTTCTTGGGAGCCTCTGACCCATGCGTAGCCTTACTTTCGCCGCCGCCCTGCTGGTGCCCTTGGGCGCCTTTGCACAGGATCGTGTTCCGATTTTGATGGATGTGACCGAAACGCATATTCTACCGCGCTTTGCAGAGCTGGCTGACGCAACCGGTGCTTTGTCGACCACAGCCCAAACAGATTGCGAATCGGAGTCAGACGACCTGCGCGCTGATTACGCCACGGCATTCGATAGCTGGATTTCGGCCAGCCATTTACGTTTTGGGCCGTCCGAGGCTGACGATCGCGCTTTTGCACTGGCTTTCTGGCCAGATACCAAAGGATTCACGCCCAAAACCCTGTCCCGACACATCGCCAGTGAAGACACTGCCGTCGACGACCCTGATGCCTTTGCCGAAACCTCAATCGCCGGGCGCGGCTTTTTTGCATTGGAACGAATGCTCTTTGATCCAGCGATGACAGAACAAGGAAGCGCCGACTATCGTTGCGCGCTTATCCGCGCCATCACCACTGATATCAACCGAAATGCCGTCGCGATCAACGCGGACTGGCAAAGCTACGCACCACGACTGACGCAGCCGGGGGACAACAGCCCCTATCGCTCGGGCGATGAGGCAATGCAGGAGCTGTTCAAGGCGCTTACAACGGGGCTAGAGTTCACAGCCGACACACGCATTGGACGCCCTTTAGGAACGTTCGAGCGTCCGCGCCCGAACCGTGCTGAAGCGCGGCGGTCCAAGCGGTCGTTGCATCATGTCACGCTGTCTCTGATCGCCCTGCGTGACTTGGCCGCCCGTCTGTCCTTTGACCACCCTGAGATTGCTGCAGATCTGGATGCCGGTTTCGCGCGGGCCATCGACCGGGCTCAATCACTGGACGACCCCGCCCTCGCCGGTGTTGCGACACCGCAAGGTCGCGTCCGCATCGAAGCGCTGCAGCAATCGATCAACGCCATTCGCGAGATCGCCGCGACCGAGCTTGGCCCGACGCTCGGCATCAGCGCCGGATTCAACTCACTGGATGGGGATTGACCATTGACGAACCGCCGCGAATTTCTTGCAGGCCTTGGTGCCGCCAGTCTTGCTTCGGTGCCGGGCTGGGCGTCCGTCGGCGCGCCCCGCTATCTGGCCGCTGCCTTATTCCCAGATGGTAGCTACCGCCTGTCCGGCCTGGATAACTCGGGCGCAGTTTTGTTCGCTATACCGCTACCCGTGCGCGGGCACGCCGCCGCGGCCCATCCGTTCAAAGCCCAAGCGGTCGCCTTTGCCCGCCGCCCCGGGACCTTTGCAATTGTAATTGATTGTACAGATGGTTCTGTCCTAAAGCGGCTGGAGGCACCCAATGGCCGCCACTTCTACGGGCATGGTGCATTCTCGGCTGATGGAACACAGTTTTTCACAACCGAAAACGACTATGAGGCCGCAGAAGGTGTGGTTGGCGTCTGGGACGCGATCAGCTTCGCACGGCTGGGAGAGTTCTCGTCAGGTGGGATAGGCCCCCACGACATGCGCTTGCTGCCCGGTGGCGACATATTGGTCATCGCCAATGGCGGCATCGAGACACACCCCGACAGCGGTCGGACCAAGCTAAATCTGCCAACGATGCAGCCCAACCTGAGCTATCTCGACATTTCGGGTTCGATTTTGGAGCAAGTGGAGCTACCCCGCGCGCTGCACAAAAACTCGATCCGCCATCTTGCGGTGCGTGACGATGGTCTAGTGGGTTTTGCAATGCAATGGCAAGGCAGCCAGACCAAGTACCCTGCCCTTCTGGGTCTTCACCGAAGGGGCGAAAAGCCTCGCCTTTTGTCAGCGCCCGAAACGCAGCAAAGAGAGTTGCAAGGGTATGCTGGCAGCATTGCCTTTTCCACCGATGGCCAATCGGTTGCGATCACCTGTCCGCGAGGCGATGCATTGCACCGCTTCGACGTAAATAGCGGAACATTCATCGAAGCTTTAGTGTTCGAAGATGTTTGCGGTTTAGGCGCCGGCAAGGCTGGGTTGGCGTTTACCACCGGAACCGGTGCATTTGGCACTCTGACAACCACCGGCGCCGAAATCACCGCGCGGTCGGATTGCCAGTGGGACAACCACCTGATCCCGATCCGTACATACGGCTAGAATTCGGCGGCGAACCCTCTCACAGTTTACACTTGGACGAATCAAACCGCTGCCGTATTGGCAGGCGCTAAACCAGCACACCCAAGTTAAGGACTGATCTGATTGAAACAGACGCCCGACGCACCGCATTCCATCTACGGGGTTGAGAAATGGGGCCATGGCCTCATTGAGGTGACAGAAAGGGGCGAGATAGCTCTGCGCAATCCGATGGCCCCCGAGGCCGAGGCAATCAGCCTGCCGGGTATCCTCAGCGATCTTGACGACCGGGGGATCAAAGCCCCGATGGTCTTGCGTGTTGCGTCTTATCTAGAGCATGAAATCGCGCACCTGAACGAGAGCTTTGCCGAGGCAATCGCGCGCGTAAACTATAAGGGCCACTATCGCGGTGTTTTTCCGATCAAGGTGAACCAACAGGCGCAGGTGGTCGACCGGATCGTCGAGTTCGGCAAGAAATACAATTATGGCCTTGAAGCAGGATCAAAACCCGAACTGGTGGTGGCCCTGGCCCATCGCCTGGCCCCCGAAGCGCTGATCGTCTGCAATGGCGTCAAGGATGCTGAATTCATCCAATTGGCGATCCTGTCTCGCAAGATCGGGTTCAACACCGTCATCGTGCTGGAAAGCCCAAAAGAGGCCAATACCGTCATCGAGGTCTATAACCAACTGGGGATCGAGCCCCTGATAGGCGTTCGGGTCAAATTGACCAATCAGATCAGCGGCAAATGGGAAGAAAGTTCGGGCGACCGTTCCGCCTTTGGAATGAACACCGACCAGCTTGTTGCCACCGTGGACAAGCTCAAAGCGGCGGGATTGCTGCACTGCCTCAAGCTGCAACATTCGCATCTGGGTTCACAGGTGCAAGACGTTAACGATGTGCGCCGCGCTGTTGGCGAGGCATGCCGGTATTACACCGAACTCTCGCGTGAAGGCGTACCACTCAGCTATCTGGATCTCGGCGGCGGCATGGGGGTGGATTACACGGGCGAAAAAAAGGCCGCGGAAAACTCGATCAACTACACGGTCGAGGAATATTGCGCCAACGTAGTCGAAACCGTGGCTTACGCCATGGACGAGGCTGAAATCGACCACCCCACACTGATCACCGAAAGCGGTCGTGCGGTTGTTGCGACGTCGTCCATGCTGGTCTTCAACGTGTTGGAAAGCACACTCTACGACGCCCCGAACGGACCAATGGCCGAGCCCGATGACCACCACATGGTTTCGGACCTCGCCGCAGTACACGGCTATCTAAGCAAGGATCGGCTGCAGGAATGCTGGAACGACGCAACTTTCTATCGCAATGAATTGCGCGCGCTTTTCAGACGCGGGTATGTCGACCTGCGCCAGATGGCCCGGGCCGAGCGCATCTACCTGTCCCTTATGGCCCGTCTCAAGGCCTTGGCGGCATGTGATGATCTGGACACGGAAGTGGATGACCAGCTTGAGAAGGTCGCAGACATCTACCATTGCAACTTCTCGCTGTTCCAATCCCTCCCCGATGTCTGGGCCATCGACCAATTACACCCGATCGTGCCGCTGCAAAGCCTGAATGAAACACCAGACCGACGCGCGGTCCTGTCCGACATCACCTGCGACAGCGACGGAAAGATCGACCGATTCATACTGGCCGACGGCGTGTCCCCCAGCCTGCCAGTGCATTCGCTGCCCGAAGAAGGCGAGTATTTCATGGGCGTCTTCTTCGTTGGTGCCTATCAGGAAACACTTGGCGACCTGCACAATCTGTTCGGCGACACCAATGTAGTCACCATCGACCTGCGAACCGACGGTGGCTTCGACTTGCTGCATGAACAAGAGGGCGACACAATTTCTCAAGTCTTGTCTTATGTGGAATTCGACCCGCAAGACTGTGTCGCCGCGTTCCGCAAAATGGTAGACGAGGCGATTTCGACCGGTACTCTGCAAGCCAAGGACCGAAAAACCCTGTTGAGCGCCTATCGCGACTCGATCAACGGCTACACCTATTACGAATAACCCCTTGAGAGGAGACTATCCCATGGGCAAAACACTGGTTGTCGGCGCGGGCGGCGTGTCCCACGCAGCCGTGCACAAAATGGCGATGAATTCGGACATCTTTACCGAGATCACGCTGGCCAGCCGCACGAAATCGAAATGCGACGCCATCGCAGCGGCCGTTAAGGACCGCGTCGGTGTGGAAATCGCGACTGCCGAGTTGGACGCCTACAAGGTTGAAGATACAGTCAAACTGATCAAAGAAACGGGTGCAGAAATCCTCGTAAACCTGGCCCTGCCGTATCAGGATCTGGTTCTGATGGACGCGTGTCTTGAGGCCGGCATCCACTATCTCGACACCGCGAACTATGAGCCCGAGGACGAGGCCAAGTTCGAATACCACTGGCAATGGGCCTATCAAGAGCGGTTCAAAGAGGCTGGTTTGACTGCCATCCTCGGATCGGGCTTCGATCCGGGTGTTACATCCGTCTTCGCCAAATGGCTGAAGAAGCACAAGTTGGATACGATCCGTCAGATCGATGTGCTGGACGCGAATGGCGGCAGCAACGATCAAGAATTCGCCACCAACTTCAACCCGGAAATCAACCTGCGCGAAGTGCTGGCCGAGGTGCGCCATTGGGAAAACGGCGCATGGCAGCACAGCCCGGCGATGACCCACAAGGTCGAGTTCGACTTCCCCGCCATCGGCCCCAAGAACATGTACCTGATGTATCACGAGGAACTGGAGTCGCTCAGCACCCACTTCCCCGAGATTGAGCGCGCCCGCTTCTGGATGACCTTCGGTGACGCCTACATCACTCACGCCAAAGTGCTGGAAAATGTCGGCATGACCCGCATCGACCCGGTGATGCATGACGGCAAGGAGATCATCCCGATTCAGTTCTTGAAAACCCTGCTGCCCGATCCCGGCGATCTGGGCGCGGAGACCAAGGGCAAAGCCTGCATCGGTGACATCGCCACAGGTCAGGCCAAGGACGGCTCGGGCGAAAAGACCTATTATATCTACAACATCTGCGATCACGAGGAATGCTACCGTGAGGTCGGCAGCCAAGCCGTCAGCTACACCACCGGCGTCCCCGCCATGATCGGTGCGGCGCAGGTGCTGAAAGGCAACTGGACCCAGCCGGGCGTGTGGAACATGGAACAGCTCGACCCGGACGACTTCATGGACATGCTGAACACCCACGGCCTGCCGTGGCAGGTCCACGAACTCGACGGCCCCGTCGATTTCTGATCCGCATCAGCTTCATCTGGCTATAAATATCTCGGGGGGTCCGGGGGCAGCGCCCCCCGGCCTCTCCACAATCCGGAGACACCCGAATTGTCCGACATGATGACCACCCAAGCCGGAGATGCCGGAGCTTTCCGCAATTTCGACTTCAACCGCGTGCCCACCCCTTGCTTCGTGGTCGATGAGAAAGCCGTAGAGCGCAACCTGACCATCCTCTCCGAGATCGGCACCTGTTCCGGCGCACATGTCCTGAGCGCGCTTAAGGCGTTTTCCATGTTCTCGCTGGCCCCACTGGTGCGCCGACACCTCGGCGGCACTTGCGCGTCCGGCATCTATGAGGCGCGGCTGGGGCGCGAGGAATATGGCGGCGAGGTCGCAACCTTCTGCGCCGGATATAAAGACGCGGACATGGACGAAATCCTGTCGCTATCGGACCACATCATCTTCAACTCACCCGCGCAAAAGGACCGCTTTCTGGCAAAAGCCCAAGCCGCCGGCGTACAGGTCGGTCTGCGCATCAATCCGGAGCATTCCGAAGGCGAAATCCCCAAATACGACCCTTGCGCGCCCTGCTCGCGTCTGGGCACGCCGGTCAGCCAATTGACCGCCGAGACTATGAGTGGCGTGGACGGGCTGCACATGCACACGCTCTGCGAACAGGGGTTCGAGCCGTTGCAGCGGACTTGGGACGCGGTTGAGACAAAACTCAAACCGTACCTTGGCCAACTCAAATGGCTGAACTTCGGCGGCGGGCATCATATCACCCGTGATGACTATGACCGCGACGGGCTGGTCGCCTTCATCAAATCCATCCGTGAGACACACGGTATCGACGTCTATCTGGAACCCGGTGAGGCAGTGGCCCTGGATGCGGGCATTCTGGTTGGCGAAATCCTCGACTTGCCGACCAACGGTATGACCCTTGCGATCACCGATATCTCGGCCACCTGCCATATGCCGGACGTCATCGAAGCCCCCTATCGCCCCGCCCTCATGGATGAGGCCGAGGTGGGCCATACCTATCGCCTGGGCGGCCCGTCCTGTCTGGCGGGCGACGTGATCGGTGACTACACATGGGACAAACCACTGGAAATCGGCCAGCGCTTTGCCTTCCTCGATCAGGCGCATTACTCGATGGTCAAAACCAACACCTTCAACGGAGTTCCGCTGCCGACTATAGCGCTGTGGAACAGCGAAACGGACGAACTGAAAATCATCAAACAGTTCGGCTATGACGACTTTAAAGGCCGCCTCTCATGAGTATTTTCCTCGACAGTGAACTGTCCGCATCCGAGAGCACCGAGGACGCGCGGTTCCGTGTGATCCCTGTGCCGCTGGAACGCACTGTATCTTACGGGGCGGGCACCGCCAAAGGCCCGGACGCAATTATCGAAGCCAGTAATGAACTGGAACGCATCACTGGCCACGCCGAGCCCTGCGTCGAGGGGATCTTCACCGAAGAACCCGTTGACTGCGATGCAGCATTGCCAGAGATAATGGAACGCCTAGCCCAACGCACGGAAGCGGCCGTTCGCGCCGGCAAAATCCCGGTGACGCTAGGTGGAGAGCATTCACTTAGCTACGGCGCAGTGTTGGGTGTTGCCCGCGCTCTAAACCAACCGATTGGTATCGTGCAAATCGACGCCCATGCTGATCTGCGCAACGCCTATCAGGGCGAGAAACACTCTCACGCCTCAGTCATGCATCTTCTTGCCGAAGAAGGTATCCGTCTGGCGCAATTCGGCGTTCGCGCCTTTTCGACCGAAGAAGCCCAAAGCCGCCTGAGAAACCACGTGTTTCATGTGGACGCCGAAGAACTGGTTACCGGCAACATCCACTCGGTTGATCTGCCCAAGGATTTTCCCGAACTGGTGTACGTCAGCTTTGACGTTGATGGGCTGGACCCGGCAATCATGCCCGCCACTGGAACACCCGTCCCAGGCGGGCTGGGATATTATCAAGCACTGCGCCTGGTGGAACACGCCCTGAAGGGCCGAAAATGTGTGGGTTTCGACGTCGTCGAACTGGCCCCGAACGGCAATGCCGCCTGGGATTTTACCGCCGCCCAGATCGTCTATCGACTGATGGCCGCCTGTTAACCCTCGGCGGTCTCATTCAGTTCCATGTGCCCTTCGCCTCTGTTCAGAACGCGGCGTAGCATGGGTTCGAAGAACTCCAGCGGTTTGGTCGGATAATCCGGGTCGAACGCCTTCTGATCATATTCATGACAAAAATAGCGGCAGTCCTCCCAATACGGGCTGTCGCGATATTTGTCGCGGGCATTCCGATCACCACCTAGATGATGATTGTAGTAGTAGCCCTGAAACACGCAGTGGTGCTTGAGAATCCAGTGTGTCTTCTCACTGACATAAGGCTTCATCATCGCGGCGGACAGTTCCCCGTGATTATAAGGCGACAAGATATCGCCGGTGTCATGGATCAGGGCAGCCACAACCAACTCTTCATCAGCGCCGTCCTCATACGCTCGTGTCGCGGCCTGTAGGCTGTGCTGATAGCGATTCACCGGATACGGCGTCCATTCTTCATCCAGTGAACGAATGGCGTCCAGTATGCGATCCGGCAAAGCAGCGTTGTAGCTCTCTTCATACTCCATGACCGCATCCCAGTCGGCCTTGGTCGCCTCTTCAAAACTGGTCCAGGTGGGTTTGTGGCTCTTGTCCAGCATCGCGCGAATCCTTTGGCTACGTTCGTCAAATCACTTTAAAGCGGCAGATATAGGCAAAAAAATGAATTGATTTTATCAATACGATCAAAAAATACTTTCAATATGCAAACCAAATCTCTGGAAACATTTTTAAGCGTAGCGGAAACCGGTGGGTTTCACTCAGCGGCCCGTAAATTGAATGTAACCCAAACCGCAGTCAGCGCCCGGATCAGGGCCCTGGAAGACGCAACAGGCAAACCGCTGTTCTCGCGCGGGGCAGGCGGAACGGTATTGACCGAGTACGGTCGCCAATTCAAACCCTATGCTGAACAGATGCTGTCGCTGTGGTCGTTCGCAGCCAACGACCTGCCTGAACAGATTCAAAATCGGTTGGCACTGCGTCTGGGTGCCCAGTTGAGCGTGTGGGATCCGTTACTGGTGGACCTTGCTGTTCGCTTTGAACAACGGTTTGGACAATTGCTTTTAACCCTGAATTACGACCATGATTTGGATATGGTCGACGCCGTTGCGACCCACGTACTTGACGCCGCGCTGACCCATGAAAAACCTGCGGACCGGCGCGTGGTATTCCACGAACTTGCGCCCGAACGGCTGTCTTTGGTTCAAAGCAGGAAGGATGCGAACACCGACGCTGAACGGGTATTTGTCAACATAGAACTGGGCGAGACCTACCGGGATCATGTCCGTTCCACAGCGCGTCTCGCGACAGGGCAAACTATCTTTCTGGGTAATTGCTTGATGGCTTTACGCTATCTCCTACAGCGTGGCGGGTATGGGTATTTCCCGGACTATGTCATCACTCAGCATCTGAACTCGGGCGAGCTGTTGCGCGAGAAAGATGCGCGCGACTTAATGCTACCGCTGTATTTGGTGGTCCGTTCGGATAGTCAAGAAGTTGAAAACATCCTGCAGTGCCTGGAGGAACTTCGCCGCTGACTTCAGACCGGTGACGGCTTTGTTGCTCCGTTTCTAACCCTTTTTCGCAGCAAGGGTCGCCCCGCGGCCAGTAAAAACAGAACCGACACAAGCACGCCCATAACGGCGGGAAGATACAGCAAGCCCCAAAGTCTGGGATCATTGATGACGAACGGGGATACGAATCCCCGAACTCCCTCAAGCAGGACCAGAATGGTAAAGGCACCCAGGATCTGAGGCCAAAGCCCAAAGCGCGAAAAGCTACCCAGCATCAGGGTCGAATATCCGACCAATGCGACCGCAATACATATCGCAATCCACGAGAACCTCTGGTGCAGCTCATCCACCAGATGGCCGATGCTGTGATCATCTTTCACTGAGACCGCTTCGCGATCCCAGATCAACTCGACCGTCGGGATGGCTTCAAGGCTGCGATGGCCCATACTCGAATTCTGGGTCAGTTCGGAAATGTCGTAAGAGGCGTCTTCGAACAACGTGGATGACAGCGTGTTACCAGCCTGATCATACCGCAGCGCAATCCCATCCAGCATAACCAGATGAATGCCCGAAGCCTGATTGACCAGATAGGCCGTAGCACTGGAATAACTGACCGGGTTAATCCCATCGCGACGGTCCGAGACGAAGACTTCGCGCAGCGTTCCGTCCAAATCGATATCGCCGATATAGACGGTTACACCTTCTGCTGGATGCAAGAATTCGCCCTCATTCAACAGCTGTGCGGTGACATCTCCGGCAACTTCATCCTGTCTTAATTCCAGTTGATCAACCGATGCAGGTCGCAAAAAGACGCTGATGACAGCCATCATCAGTCCCGCACTGAGCCCGAACACCAAGACCGCGCGCGCCAGTCGCCACGGGCTGGAGCCTGTTGCCAGCATCACCGTCATCTCGCTTTCGCGGCTCAAACGGTTGGTGGCGTAAACAGCGGCCGCAAACACCGCCATGGGCATGACCGTCCGGATCAGCGTCGGCAAGGTCAACGCCGTGAACTCCAGGAACACCATCGCCGATTGGCCGCCGCTGATGACCCGATCAAAAAGGCTGACCGAACGCGTGATCCAGAACACCCCGACAAGCACAAGGGTGAAAAAGCCAAACAGCACCAGCAATTGCCGCAGGAAATACCCATCAAAACGCGACATGCGACCTCTTGTTTCTTGGCGATTGGCGTTGCGGCGGACTTTAGGTGATTCAACGCGCCGAGGAAACCTCGATTAAGCCTGATCAGCGGCGGGGATCACGATGCGATGATACCAAAGCCAGCGCAGAATGCGCGACGCCGTGTGCGTGGCCAAAACCTCTGACCAGCTCTTGATGATGTTCAAAGTGGTTGTCGGGGCGCCCAGCCGCTCTAACAACGGTCCCAGCATTGCGCCCTCCAGATTTGCAACTGGCCTTGGAAGATTCGGGTGCCCTATGACAAGGCCGGGTTCGATATGCGAAGCGGTTTGCAAGCCGGAAGTGATGAGCTTGGCCTGAGGTGACAGGATCAGGGGCTGATCATCACGCAACGCCTCCGTGTTTGGATCGAACGCTGGGGACTTTACCCAATCCAACGGCTTTGCGCGCTCAGCCCAGAAGGGCGAAGGATCAACAGCATGCTGCCGTGCATAGAAATCGGCTGCGAGCGCTGCATGGGTCTGCATACGCTCGATTTGCCGATCCGCATAAAAAGACAAGGCCAGATCACTATGTTCGGGGGTTGTCAGAAGCGTGTTCACCACAGCTGCGGCCTGCACCGCCTGCCCCATCGCCAATTGCACTCCCTGCGACGACAAAGCGTCGACCGCGAAGCTGGCCTCTCCGACCCGCAGAAGGTCGCGTGTTGGTGGTGTTGTCTCGGCCTGGCTGGTCGCATCCGCCCGCCGCACAGGCCCGATACGGCGCTGTTCCAGACAGGGCGCTAGTAGTGTCGAACGGGCCAGAAGATTCAGATAGAGATCGCGTCGATCTGCGGGTGGCAGCCCAATGCAGGCGCCGGGATCGATAAAAACCATTGCGTTGACCACTCCTCCCGGTAACAACGCGCCCCAATACCAATGTCCTTGTCCCGCCTCGACCCGGGCTTGCGGGCCAAAGCCCGGCGGCACGTGCCAATAAGCATAAAGCGCCAACAAAGGTTGGGATGCAGGGAGAAACCTGCGGCCCAGCCCGGCTTGCCGTCCCGCTGCGTCCAGCAGGATTTGTGCCTGGATCCGAAAGGCGCCCGTGTCGGTCCGAACGGGAATCTCCCAACCAGACTGCTGGCGCACCGGGCGGTATGCGCGCGCAGGTTGGACGACCTGCGCCCCTGCCGCTTGTGCTGCACGTAACAGCACCGCATCAAACTGGCCCCGGTCAACCAAAAGTCCGGGGTGATCACCGTCGACGCCGCGACGTTCGAACGCTCCGGCCCAATGCAAAAGCGATCCGCTTGCACGCAGAAAACCGGTTTGGGAAACGGTTTCGTCGACCCCCAACAGGTTCAGGATCGGCCAGATAGATGGCGGCAATGACTCGCCGACATGCTGGCGCGGGAACGTTTGCCGCTCGATCAGGCAGACACGCCGACCTAGCTGAGCCAACCTCAGCGCGGCAGAACTACCTGCCGGGCCGCCTCCGATCACGCAGATTTCGGTCTCAATCTCCATCCGTTCAGGCAGAGGCCACCTGAGCGGACACGCCAAAATAATCCGGACGTGCTTCGGACAAGCGGACATAGGCTTGAAGGCAATAGTGCAACCAACCTCGAATGTAGTCGCAAGCGGGGCGTCCGCGATGGATGACCTCGTGATGACAGCCGCCGCCGCACAGATACCGCGCCCAGCAAGTGCCGCACGGGGACTGGGTGTGCACGTGACGGTTCGTCAACCAATTTTCTCGCCGAAGATCAGGGCCATCATAGACATCGCCCATGGCTCCGGCTTCGTCTTCAACAAAGCGATGGCAAGCGAACAGGCCGCCATCAGCGGACACGCCAAAATACCCGCCCCCTGCCCCGCAGGCATAGGGCCGATGGGTGCCTCGGTGGATCTCCTGCATCGCCGCTGCCATGTTCGAGAATGGGTAGCGCCGCCCTTCGATTACCGCCGCCTCGAAAACTTCGCCGCAACGGATCATCTGCGATAGCATATCGTCCAAATCACTCCGGTTCAGTTCATGCTGACCGTTGGGCGAGGCCAGCATGGGCGAGAATCCAATCGAATGAAATCCCATTCCCACAAACCGATCCAGCGTCTCTGGCAGGTTCATATTCTTCGGCGTAACCGTTACCCGGGCACCAACCTGCATACGGTGTTGAGCTGCCAGCAAAGGCTCGACCCGCTTCAGGATCGTATCAAAACTACCCCGACCGCCACGATTTGGGCGCAGCTTGTCATGGACCTCGCCCACGCCATCCAGACTGATGGTGACAGCAAATCCATGCGCTTCGAAAAACGCCGCATCCTCGGGGCGTAGCAGGGTCCCGTTGGTTGTGATCGAGAACCCGACGCTCAACCCGTTGGCCTGCGCCTGATCGACGGCATATTCCGTAGTGCGTTGCACCAGATCGCGGTTGATCAGAGGTTCTCCACCCAAATAGGCGAGGTTGATCCGCACACCGGGTTCGGCTTCGGCCACCAGCCGATCAACCGAAGCCTTGGCGACTTCCCATTCCATATTCCGCGCGGGTCCGCCAAATTCTCCCCCTGCAGCATAGCAATAAGTGCAAGCCAGATTGCATTTCTGCGCCACTGCCAGTGACAGCGACCTCACGGGCATACTCTGAGGCGGCGTGTCATCGATGAAAGGTGTTCCATCCAATCCCATGGACCTGAGGAAAGCGCTCTGACTTCTCTTGTCCATCGTTGCGAATTGGTCCGCCGTCCCCTCAGGCACATCAAACACGCGCGATCCATCAACGGCCAGCATGTGATCTCCATGCCCTGTGTCAAAGAAATGCACCTGCGCGGCGGGTGGGATCACGCCTTACCCTCCGTCCAGAACGGGATGCCAATCCCCTTGGCGGCCAGCGCTTCGCCCTCGACGCGGAACAGCTTCATGTCATCGCGCACCTGCTGGATGTAGGCCTGGGAGTCTTCAAATTTGCCATCCGCTTCAAGCGTATAGGCGTTGGCTAACCCATCCTTGACCTTAGCGTAGAGTTCCAGCGCCGTCCTGGCCTCCTCTTCAGTGCCAACCTCAATCTGACGCAAATAGGCAGGCGTGCCCTCTCCCGTATCGTATTTGGCCAAAACGTCCTTCATTTGACTGAAGCGCAGGAAGTGCTCGTCCCCGTCAGTGTCGATCCGTACCGCCAGCGCATAAAGGCGGCGTTCCGGGAACAAATCCTCCTGCTCCAAAGTCGCCACACATTGCGCATAAGCGCGGTCGATAAAGCCTCCGGGGCGCTCGATCTCGATGAAATCCGCAAGCGCTTCGGCCGTTAGTGGCCTCAGTGCGCGCGGCTGAGTCTTACCCTTGCCCGCCGGCAAGGTTTCGGACGGGGTCAAGATGGGTTCATACCCCTCGGGCTCAAGCTCCCAAAGCAACTGGTTCGCCCAGCGCATATGGGTCATCTCGCCAATCGCGACCTCCAGCACCGAACGCCGGGCAAATATCAGATCGTCTTTCAGCGTCGGCCATTTTTGGGTATCCGCCGTCTCGGGATCAGCCAGAGAGAAATAGGCGTAAAGATATTGCAGGCTCAGCGTCATCTCCATCGCGGCCAGACGCGTCTTGAGGTCCTCGATCATCGCCTGCGGCGTGTCATAGGGCTCCACGCCTGGCATTTCGGGATCAACTTCATAAACCTCGCCCGTTTCGCGGCCTTCAACGACGATAGGCAATTCGCTCCACATCTGATTCACCTGATAATGGTCAATCTGGTAGGGGCGGTTTTGTTCGACCGTATTCAGCGCCGCGACGTTACCGGACGGAGACTTGTCCGAGCGCAGCCAATCCAGATAGGTCTCGGCCTCGATCGGGTTCTTTGACTGGCCCGAGGGCAGCTGATCGTCATGGGCTACCTCGGCCATCACCACATCGGGGTGGTTTGAGGGCCAGTAGTGGCAGCCGCAGTCACGGAAATCATGGGACCACGGATTGCACAGGCTCTGCGTCAATTCACCGGGGTCATAGGCTTCGCTGAAGACACCCGCCTCGGTCCGGTACTGGCGGCGGAAACCGTGCAAGACAACCTGCTCGGTATCCACGATGCCCTCATGATTGCGCCGTTCCAGAGCAATGCTGACCGGTTTGTCATCGCCATGTTCCAGACTGCGGATAAACCGCCAGATCATCAGCCCGTCATAGGGTGTGCCGTCTTCCTCCTTGAAAGTGATGCGCTTACCGCTCTGCTCGACCCATGACAGGAACCAGCGCCCCTGGCTGAGCTTTGCGCCCACGTCGCCGCTGTAGGCCTCCAGCAAGGTCTGTACCCAGTCTTCGGCGCTATTGTCGGGCAGCATCGGGTCGTAGAAATAATCGACAAAGACCAGATGGAAGCCTTGCGAGTTTTTCGGCGCCTCGGGCACGGGGTTCAGCGGCACCCGTGCCGCGTTGAACACCAGACCGGGGAAAAAGCGCCGGTCCAGGTTACGTACATCCATTTCCAGACCGGGAAAGCAATTGCCCACCGATCCGTCCAGTCGCGTGTTGTCGGGGTTGCCCGGCACCTTATACGCCGCGCGGGCGGTCAGGTTGCGCGGTTTGACGCGGATTTGGCCGGGTTGATCAGACATTCTGAGCCTCCGTTTCCTGTGCAACCAGATAGTCGATGAACGAGATCACCAGATGGTACTGCCTGCGCGACAGCGACAGCGGGTAATAGTTGGAATCGCGCATATAGGGCGGCATCCGCGCGTCGTGCATCGAGTCGCGGATAATCCGAGGATCGCGAAAATCCGGGTTCGGATTTTGATCAGGGTTCGGGTCGGTTTCAAACTCGGTCAGGATACCATATGGTGGACGCAGCAGTGTTTTAACGAAATCCGGGCGACGGCGTAGGAAATCCAGCAGGTTGGCCTCGTCAATCAACTGCTCATGCACGAACTTCGTCGCCACTGTATAGGGCAGCCGATCATTCGGCACGGAGTTCGAAAAGACCGAGATCGGTTGCGGGCGGATCAGTTCGTCGATCTTGTCCGGCGGCCTTGCATCCTCCTCCGTCATGGATTTCGCATCGGTTGACGGCAGGCCCGGCGTCGGGGAAATCCCGGTTTTCGCCTGTAATTTGGCATTGTCCTTCAAACCTTGCGCGCGGATATCGTCGAGGTTGATCAGGCTGTTGGTCTCGAAGGCGCGGCGGAAGATATCGACCACCTCGTCTTTGGCCTGGGTGTAGTTTTCTTCAGTTACCGAGATTAGCGACAGATCACGATCGGCCAGATCATCCTCAAGGCTGTAGAACGGCCGCGCATCAGGTGCAAAATCGGGTGGTCCGGTCATGATCGTGGCGCGCGCGGTCAGGCGTTCGCCACGTACTGCCAGCGTCGCCTCGATCACGCCATCGCTGGTGTCATCGGCCACTCCCCAGGATTGGTCATTGCCCACACGGGCACCGTCGTAACTATCGTGCGGCTCAGGGTCGTCCGAGGTGCCGGACATCATGATCCATTTCGACCAAGGGGTGTCGGGGTTCAGGATGCGGTTCTGTTCGGGCACGATTTCGTGGATGCGACCATATTCCGATTTCGGCGGGTCGTTCTGATAGCCCGGTACGGCCAGCGTCGCCGGACCGTATGCAGCATCAGGCGGGCCATAAACCTCACCTTTCGGAGGCATAAAGCGCAGGCGCAGGATGCTGCGGTCGATGAACTCCCCTTCGACCGGTTCATCATGACCCTGCACAGGATGCATCACACGGATTGAGCCTAGCGGGATCGGGTTATGCTCATAGACCATCGGCTGTTGTTCGGACGTATACGGGCTGAAGGCCAGCAGGGGTTTCGGGGTGAAATCCTGACCCGCAATCTCGACCCGTGCACGAAACCCGCAAGCCGCGTCGCCAGTCCGGCGCTCGGCCTTGGTGTTCCCGACGGTGACCGAATAGCGCACGTTTTGCAGCGACAGGCCCTGATCGTCGAGCAGATCGAGCGTCACCGGTGTCTCATATTCCTCGCCCGTCTCGGCATCATGCATCCGCGCCCACAGCTCAAAGAACGGGGCAACCGGGCGCAACGCGCCGCCTTCGTCGCGAAAGCGGATTGTGTCAGGATCAGGAAGATAGGCAGTGACACTGCCATCTTCGATCTCGCGAAAGGTTATGTTCGACCGGATGACCGTTTTGTTGTTGCCATGGGCATCCATGTCCTGCCGCCACTCATAGCTTTCCAGCGGTGTCTCGCCCGGTCCCAGGCGAGCAACCGCCATGGGTGGCAGAAAGAATATCTCTTGGATCGTGTCCATACTGGGCCCTCCCCCGTTTGGCCTTGGCAGCCCCCGCTTTCAGGGGTTCGAATAGCTCTCGTATGTGATCGTTGGGTCGTCGAAGATCGACTTGGACGTATCTCGGATGATGTCTGGCGGGGCTTCATCCGGCACTGGCGAAATGCTCTGCTGATAATGGAAGAAATTATGCGGGTCGAATTTCTGCTTCACGAACAGCAACGAGTTGAAATACTCGCCCCAGTATTGCCAGCGATAGTTCTTCTGAGTCCGCCGTGGATAGTTCTGATAGACGCGGTCAATGAAATAGCCCTCTTCGGTCATCAGCTCCATGAATCCGTCGAGCCACGGCACAACGATCTCTTTTTCTTCTTCCGATACCCAGAACACATCGACGTAGAAGTTCAGCGACACATCACGGTGAATGAAGGCATTGCCTTGTTTGCCCAACGGCATCCGATTGATCGCCCCCCCATAGGGTTCGATGGCCACAGCGCCATAAGCGTTGGGCGTGCTGTCGAGATAGTCTACGACGCGCTGCCATTCGGCTTCGTTGAGCTGGCGTTCAATATATCCGGCCTGCTTATCTTCACGCGCCTGATCGGGGACGACGGGGATGTCATATTTGTCGTCATATAACCATGAGTTGATTTCTTGATAGGTGCCATAGTTCTGGTCGTCCTCACCCATCTCGCCGCCGATTTCATCGCTCAGCAGGGGCTGGACAAACGCGTTCCCCTCTTCGGACGTGCCATCATAGAGCGCCGACACCAGCAGTACCTTTCGATCTCCCTGATAGGCCAGAAAGATATAAGCCCCGAAACGGTCATCTTCGCAGGTGCGCATGTAGTTGGCCTGCAGGTACTCCAGTGCCTTGGCGGCTTTGTCCAACGGCCATGTGATGTGGCAACCCCAGACTTCATACAGCTGGTGCAGCTGGTAGCGGATTTCCAGCAACACACCAAAGTTGTTGCCGGTCCCACCTCGTATGGCCCAGAAGAGGTCGGAGTTCGTGTCTTTGTCCGCGATCACGATACTGCCGTCCCACAGCATCACGGTGACACCCAGAACGCTGTCGCAAGCCATCCCAAGCCGGCGTGAGGTAAAGCCATAGCCGCCGCCCATCATGAAACCCGCCACGCAGACATCCTGACAGGCCCCGCCCGGCACGTGCAGGTGATAAGAGTTTAATTCCGAATTCAGCATCTTGAACGGTGTGCCCGGACCGACATAGGCCATCGGCACCTTTGGATCGACGGTCACGTAACGCATTCGGCTGGTATCCAGCACCATCTGGTTATTGACCGAATACCCCGCCGTGCTGTGACGCCCTGACCGCGCAACAACCCACAGATCATGCTCGCGCGCGAAAGCAAGGCTGGCGCGTACATCCTGAATGGTCTCGCAATAGACGATGATCTCTGGGTAGTCCTGGAAAGCCGGATTCCAAACCTGCCGGTCATTGTTGTAATCCGCGTCGGTTGGCAGAGTGACCGTTCCGATCAGTTTCTTCTCAAATTCACGTATCTCATCGGGCGTGATCGAATGGTACTGCTGCAGCGCCAGATCGGTACGGCTTTGCGCCAAGACATCCTTGGCCAGAAGTGTTTTGCTGATCTTACGCATTAGGTCTCCTCATACCACAAGAGCGGGGCGCCGGACTGGTGACCCAGCGCTTAAAAGTCGAAATTCAGGTATCATCCCAACTCTGCCCGCGCCCAAGCTGGCAGCAAGTTGGCCTTCGGGTCAAGTAATCGTTTCCATCAACGCTCGTGCGTCTTTGAGGTCCGGCAGTTGGGCATCTTGATGGAAATGCGACATGACCGAATTCAACGCCTCACCAACCGGTTCGCCTCGGCGTTGCCGCCACTCCGCCAACGCAACCGCCGCACGAAGCTCGTAAAGCCGCGCGCCTTGCCTTTGCGCTGTTTCGATAGCACGCAACAGCAGTGGTTCAGGATCGCCCCCGGTCTTGGCTACAAGGGCGGCCTCAATACGCAGTTGATCGGCCTCGGCCCATTTCTCTTCGGTTTTGCTCAGAACATCTCTGGCGTGCGTCAGAGTCTGATGCGCAGCGTCGTGATGGCCGGCGTTTGTCTGAATCTCGGCAATCAGCGAAGGGAAGAAAGTCTTGTAATTTCCGGCCCCAACCGACCACCAGTCTTCCGACGCCTGACGCAGGTCCTCGATATGTTCGACTTCAGAGGTCGTGGTCGCCTTTGCCCAGCTTTCCCATAGCCGCGCAATGGTCGCCATAAAGGGTAGCGAATGCTCCTCGGCGACTTCGGACAGCGCCTTAACATCCCTTTGCAATGCAGGGATGTCGCGCGCCAGCAGGTGAACCTTGCACATGTAAACCAAGATCTGCGCCACACTATGCGCGTGCTTGAGGTTCTTGGACCATTCCAGCGCTGTATTCTGCACCTGCAGGGCATCTTGATGCCGACCCATCAGGCAATAACATGTGCCCAGAAATGCTGATGTAATCGCGGCATGATCCGTTCCATAGACATAGGCTAGCTGGCTGTGCTGATCAAAATCATAAAGCGCCCAAGCTTGCTCAAGATGGCGCTTTGCATCTGACAGGTTGCCCAGATGCAATTGCACCGCCCCCATGGCGCGATGACCGACCATGCGGTGTTCGGTCTTGCCGCTTGTCGCCGCCAGATCGAGGATCTGCGCAGCCACGCCTTTCGCCAATCGATATTCGGCACGCACAAGATGGAATGCATATAGCCCGTTGAGCACAGGAAACAGCCGCTCGGTCTCGTCAGCTCGGTGACATAGTTCGCGCAGACGCCCATAGGCCTCACCCGTCGCATCCCCCGAAATACCGCTTGTTGAGCGCAGGACACCGGCACGCAGAATCTGGATGTCGATCTCTTGCAAATCCCGTGCACGGCTCTTTGGCAGATCGGCAAGCTGATCCAGAGCTTTCGACAGATGGGTCAACGCCTCGGCCTGGGCCGAGCGTTCGATCGCTCGACGCCCCGCGCTTTGCCAGTGCATCACGGCCTCATCCGCGCGTTGGGCCAACGTGTAATGCTGTGCCAGAACCTCGGGCTGAGTCTGGGCCAGTTGCGGCTGGTTCTCTAGCAACGCACCCGCCGCGCGGTCATGCAGCGACTGCCGTTCCGTGCGCAGCAGGCTGTCATAAGCCATGTCGCGAATCAATGCGTGGCGGAAGATGAACTCATCCTCTGCCGCATCCGGGGCTTGAAGAATGATCCCGGCCGATGAGAGCTGTTCCAGTCCGGCCTGCAGAACCGTCGGAGACAGAAACGAAACAGAGGCCAGCAACGCGATCGAGAACTGCCGCCCGAACACGGCGCCGGTTTGCGCCACTTCTTTGGCCTTGCCCAAACGGTCTAGACGCTCCATCAGCGAATCCTGCAACGTGCTGGGAACTGAAAGCGATGGCAGGGGGCCGCGCACGACATACCCCTTGTCGCTCAAGCGCAATTGCCCCGATTCCAAAAGACCGCGGGTCACTTCCTGGACATAAAGCGGAATGCCATCCGTCTTGGCCGCAATAAGGTCGCAAACCTCGGGTGGTACAGGGTGCCCCCCCGCCACCTCAGCTACGATCTCAGCCACATCCCGATTGGTCAAACGCTTCAGAGGTATACGCAGGGTATTGTTGTGGTGACCCCAACCCGGATCGAAACCGGTACGTGCTGTTACGACGATCAGCACCGGTAAGTCCCGAATATGTTCGATCACCCGATCTGTAAGAGACAAGGTGGTCGGATCAACCCAATGCGCATCTTCGAACAACAGCAACACCGGTCGTTCTCGCGCTAACGTCGCAAGCTGTTCTGTCACTGCCTCCAACGTCTTCTCAAGCTTCACTTGCGGCGGCAGGTCGAGAGGCCCCAGCGTAGCATCAGCATCAACGCTCAACAAATCGGCGATCAGGCGCACATGCTCAGGCGGGTGATGGCGCAAGAGGTACGAGAGTTTTCCCAGTTTATCCTCATCGTTGTCTGTCGGCGCAAATCCTGCTGCGCGTTCCAGATGCTGAATGATCGGATAAAGTGCCGAGTTGGCATGAAAGGGCGAACACTGGAAGTTCAGGCGAAGCGCGCCTTGATCCAGCACTTCTTGGCTAAGCCCCTCAATCAGGCGTGATTTGCCGATCCCCGCCTCGCCAGTGACAAGAACCGATTGTCCAGCGCCCTGACTTGCCTCATTCCATTTGTCGGTCAGCTTGCGGAACTCTGCCTGGCGCCCAATGAGCCGACCAGAACCGGCATCAGGCATTATGTCAAATCTGCGCTCGATCCGCGCCTGCCCTGTGACGCTCCAGGCTTGTATCGGTTCCGAAAACCCTTTCAGTGCGAAAGACCCGCGATCCTGCAGTTCAAATGCATTGCCCACCAATCTGCGAGTGGATGGGCTGATGATCAGTGTATTGGGCTCGGCCAAACTCTGCAAACGTGCTGCCAGATTGGGTGTCCGCCCCATGACCACGTCATGTTCCTTCAACCCTTCGCCATGGATCTCGCCCACAACGACAAGACCGGTCGAAACACCGATCCGCGCAGTCAGACGCTCCTGGCCTTCCATGCGATTCAATCCTTCAAGAATATCCAGACCCGCATGAACGGCGCGCGAGGCCGCATCTTCCACCGCGTGAGGATACCCGAAATAGATCATCGCCCCGTCACCCATGAAATCGGCGATATGTCCACCAAAGCGAGCAACCGAGGTCGAGCAAATTTCCTTGAACCGCCGAAGCAGCTCCCCCAAGTCTTCGGGATCAAGCCGCTCGGACATGGCAGTCGAGCCAACCAGATCAACAAACATAACTGTCAGTTGCCTCCGCTCGGCGACAATCTTCCCACTGCCTTGCACCGGGGTCGGATTGGCATCCCGCGCCTGCCCCAATGCGGCCATCAATCGGCGCCTTGGTCCAAGTGGCAGCCCAAGGTCGATCAAATCATGTTCGGAGAGATGTGCGAGATCGGCCAATGTAACTTCGTTCGACGCGAATACCGGCGCATATTTCGACAGCCCGTGTTCTTCAAGGAATGCGTCGATCTCTGTCATTATCCCCGTTGTCCCCGATCGTCTCCGGGTTCCCCTACCCGGTCAGGCTTGCATATTGTGACACAAAAGCCGAACGACTTTAGCACATTAGCTGGACAGTCCTGATGGCTTTTCCTTCAGCCTTGATCAAGCTTTTTCTTTATTGCCGCACACGTCAAGTGAATTGCGCCACACGTATGCACCAAGCCCGCGCCTCTGTTGCAGGAATTTCGCTTGTCCGGTGGGAAATGGCAGGGGCAGCAGGGTTCGAACCCGCGACCTACGGTTTTGGAGACCGTCGCTCTACCAACTGAGCTATACCCCTAGGCTGGGCCATCAGATATGACAGAGGCGCAGCGGACTCAAGAGGCTTTTTGAGTTTTCCGAACACTTTACCGCTGACAAAAAAGTTGCGCCCGGCGCGCAGTTCTTTAAGACAAGGCTCGGCCAGCAGGAGGACCGCAGCCTTGAGCATCCGCAAGAAAATCGCAGACAGCGAAGCCGTGCTGAACTGGGTCGCGCGACGGATCGCAAGCTATATCCGGTTGGTGCATCGCAACACACGCTGGCAGCGCATCGGTTACGAAGAGCTGGATCAACTGGCCGAACAGGGCGAACCGGTCATCGTGGTGCTGTGGCACCAGAGACTGGCACAATCGCCATATTTCTTCCCTCTGGACAAGGGCCGCATCTGCTCGATCACTTCGGCAGCGCGCGCGGGTAGCATGGTGGGGCGAGTGCAGAAGCTGTTCGGGATGGATACAATTGCAATGTCCAGCCGCAAGCGCCACGTCGCTTTGTCGCGCGAAGTGCTGGGAAAGATGAAACAGGGTATCTCGATTGGCATTGCCGCCGACGGCCCTCGCGGACCCGAGCGGGTATCCTCGACCGTACCGCTGGTCTGGGCTCGCACATCAGGTAAACGAGTTTTCGGCATCACCTATTCCGCGCGGCACGGGCGCGAAGCCGGAACTTGGGATCGTCTGCTGATGCCTCGCCCCTGGCGCAACGACGGCGTATTTCTGTGCCGCGAATGGACCGATCCAGTTCCACGCAAGGCCAGCGAAGAGCAGATTGAGGCCCTTCGTCTGAGCCTTGAGCAGCATATGAACGACATCACCGCCGAGGCCGACCGGATGGTCGGACGTGAGCCATGGGCAAAGAGCATGTGAACCCAGAACCCGGCGTGAAACGACTATTGCGCCGTTAGGCCGCGTCTGCGCTGGTTTTGACCGAGGTCGCTCCTCTCGCCATGCTGTCCGACATTTCAGCAAGCTTGATATCAAATCGCTTGCGCTCTCGGCAAAAGTCGCTGATTTTGCACTCAACTTCCTGTTCGTCGTCACCGAGAACAGCGGCTCGCATATCATCCAAATCCTTGCTGTGAAGGATTTGCGTTCCATAGTTCAGAAATTCAAAACCAAACATCTTAGTCTCCCCTGATCGCCGGGACGCACTCGATTTGCGCGTCACCCTTGCTGTTGCAATAGAGAGCTGGGAGTTCAGTCTTCGTTTGGAGTGGACGGTAGATTAAGAATGCGAGATCGACAGCTGTTTTGTTCAATGAACTCAGCTTGCCCGAGATCATTCGACGAATAATCTCAATGCGCCGAGAAGATTGGATGAGAAAAGGCCGCCCCATGTGGAGCGGCCTTCTTTAGTTCACCGATTTGTCGGGCCAAAGCCCGACTACCGTGATTACTCGATGATTTTCGAGACGACGCCGGCGCCGACGGTGCGGCCGCCTTCGCG
>NZ_JBWVBI010000003.1:0-548217 GCF_057221175.1 Ruegeria sp. HKCCD3925 | reverse complement strand
TCCTGCTCCCGCAACCAACTTTAGAAAATCCCAGAGCAGCCCGTGCAGACTACAAACAGTCCACCGGACTGTTCGATTAACGATCAAACCTCGTCAGGCTCATAACATGAAGGCCGTAGGTTCAAATCCTACTCCCGCAAGCAATTGGGTCGAACAAAGCACCGAACAGACCGCCGCAGGGCGGCTTTGTTCGTTTTGAATCTCAACCAACGCAAATACACCGACAGTTCCTCAACAAGTTTAATCGCATACTTCCGTTCTAACGGGATCAACTTGATCTCCGATAGACAGCGGCGAATGATGGATGTCGTCTCGGCTTCTGCGCATTGAGCATTCAACGCTTCTTTTCAAAGTTAACTTGATGATTGTCGATGACTGAAGGCGGCTTTTGGGACGAAAGTTGTTAAGTGTCATTCATTAAACGCTACAGGTCAAAACCAGACAATCTGGTGCGATGTCTGCCGCAGATACAAACGTTTACCGGAACTCCAATCTCAGAATGGCAACATTTCAAACTGCCTATTCGAAGCGGTCTAAGTACGCTTTCGATTTGTCAAATTTTGTGTTGAAGGAACCCTTATCAAAGGTCTGAGACGGTATTGGCGCAGGTGGTAAGCCGGCAGAGACTACACTTCACACGACCAAGTTACTCGCAGCGAGTCAATGCGTTACGGAAAAATCAAGAAAACGTAGTTGAAGTAACATAATGCTTGCTGCGAATCGATGAGAGGCTTATTAACCGACCTATCGGTCACTTAATGATGTGAATTCAAATTCGGAGTAATCGACCTATGGACGCCTTTATCTGCGACGCCCAGCGCACCCCGATCGGACGATATGGCGGTGGACTAAGCCAGGTGCGCACAGATGATCTTGCCGCCCTGCCAATCGCTTCGCTTGTCGCGCGTAACCCACAGGTGGATTGGTCCAGTCTGGACGACGTGATTTATGGCGATGCGAACCAAGCCGGTGAAAGCAACCGCAATGTGGCGCGGATGGCGGCGTTGCTGGCAGGGCTGCCGGTGGATGTACCGGGAACGACAATCAATCGGCTCTGCGCGTCTGGCATGGATGCGGTGGGCATGGCTGCGCGCGCCATCAAGGCTGAGGATTATGACATGGCGATCGCGGGTGGGGTCGAAAGCATGTCGCGTGCGCCATTTGTGATGCCCAAGGCAACATCCGCCTTTACTCGTGCCAATGCCATTTACGACACCACGATCGGCTGGCGCTTTGTGAACCCGAAAATGGAAAAGGAATTTGGTATCGACTCGATGCCCGAAACAGCGGATAACGTAGCGGAAGCTTATGGTATCAGTCGCTCCGATCAGGACGCGTTTGCCGAACGCAGCCAGGCCCGCTGGGCCGCGGCGCACCAGACCGGGGTGTTTCAGGAGGAGATCACCCCGGTCACAATCCCACAGCGCAAAGGTGACCCGGTGGTGGTCGATACGGACGAGCATCCACGTCCGGGGACTACAGCAGAGAAACTGTCTGGCCTAAAGGGCATCAACGGGGTGGACAAGACTGTGACCGCTGGAAACGCCTCGGGTGTTAACGACGGCGCGGCGGCGATCCTGATGGCGAATGAATCTGCTGCGGCAAAGAACGATCTGATCCCGATTGCCCGTGTGGTTGGCATGTCCGTTGCTGGGGTGGAGCCGCGCGTGATGGGCATCGGCCCGGTTCCAGCCAGCCGTAAGGTGCTTGCACGGGCTGGGCTCAGCATTGATCAGATGGATGTGATAGAATTGAACGAGGCGTTTGCCTCGCAGGGCCTAGCCACGCTGCGCGAACTCGGGGTGCCCGATGATGCGCCGCATGTGAACCCAAATGGCGGGGCGATCGCCATTGGCCACCCGCTTGGAATGAGCGGTGCGCGGCTAGTGATGACTGCTGCCTATCAACTGCGCCGCACCGGAGGCCGCTACGCGCTCTGCACCATGTGTGTCGGGGTAGGGCAGGGTGCCGCACTTATTCTTGAACGTGTGTAAGGGAGGAGACCTCACATGTACGCTCAGATGATTAAAACAGCCGGATCCGGCGTGAAATCCCGCGAGGAGATGACCGAGCAGGAGCGCGCGTTTCAGGACAAGATCGACGCCGATATCAAGATCGAGCCCAAGGATTGGATGCCCGACGACTATCGCGCGACACTGATCCGTCAAATTGGCCAGCACGCACATTCTGAAATCGTAGGCCAGCTGCCCGAAGGAAACTGGATCACCCGAGCGCCAACGCTGGAGCGCAAGGCGATCCTGCTGGCCAAGGTGCAGGATGAGGCCGGGCATGGGCTGTATCTCTATTGCGCGGCAGAAACGCTGGGTGTCAGCCGGGATGAGATCACCGAGATGCTGCTGGACGGGCGCATGAAGTATTCGTCGATCTTCAACTACCCGACACTGAACTGGGCCGATATAGGCGCGGTCGGATGGCTGGTCGATGGCGCTGCGATCATGAACCAGGTTCCGCTGCAGCGGACGTCCTTCGGACCATACTCGCGCGCAATGATCCGCATCTGTAAAGAAGAGAGCTTTCACCAGCGCCAGGGCTATGATGCGATCCGCAAGATGGCAGAGGGTACGCCAGAGCAGCGTAAGATGGCGCAGGATGCAATAAATCGACTGTGGTACCCGTCGCTGATGATGTTCGGGCCGTCGGACAAGGAAAGCGTGCATTCGGCGCAATCCATGGCGTGGAAGATCAAGATCAACACCAATGACGAGCTGCGCCAGAAATTCGTGGATCAGACCGTGCCTCAGGCCGAATATCTGGGTCTGAGTATCCCTGACCCGGACCTGAAATGGAACGAAGAACGGGGCCATTATGATTACACCGACCCGGACTGGTCCGAGTTTTTCGATGTGATCAAGGGCAACGGCCCCTGCAATGTCGACCGGCTGGCCGCGCGTAACAAGGCGTGGGACGACGGTAAATGGGTTCGCGACGGACTGCTGGCTCATGCCCGCAAGAAACGCGCCGCAAATCTGGCTGCAGAATAAGACTGCCCTGAGGAGGATACCAAATGAACAACGAATGGCCCCTGTGGGAAATCTTCATCCGCGGACAACATGGCATGAGCCACCGCCATGTTGGGTCGTTACACGCCCCGGACGCGGAAATGGCGATCAAGAACGCGCGCGATGTCTACACGCGCCGCAACGAAGGCGTTTCGATCTGGGTGGTTGAGGCCAACAACATCTCGGCCTCATCGCCCAGCGACAAAGGTCCGCTGTACGAGCCCAGCGAAAGCAAAGTGTATCGCCATCCAACCTTCTTCGATATTCCCGAAGAAGTGGGGGCGATGTAATGAGTGTTCCGGTTTCCAATGACGCTTTGCTGCAGTTTCTGCTTCGGATGGGGGACAATACCTTGATCCTCGGCCATCGCGTCAGCGAATGGTGCGGTCATGCGCCTGTGCTGGAGGAAGACATCGCGCTGGCCAATACCGCGCTGGACCTGATCGGTCAGACTCAGATGTGGCTAGGTCTTGCGGGTGAGATCGACGGCGGCAAATCCGCCGATGATCTGGCCTTTCTGCGCGACGCCTGGGATTTCCGCAATGTGCTGCTGGTCGAAGTGCCGAACGGCGACTTCGGCCGCACGCTGATGCGTCAGTTCCTGTTCGATGCGTGGCATTCGATCATGCTGGGGCGTCTGATGACATCCTCTGACGACCGGGTCGCGGCGATTGCCGCCAAGGCCAGCAAAGAGGTCACCTACCACCTCGAACGCTCGGGCGACACGGTTGTTGGCCTCGGCGATGGGACCGAGGAAAGTCATGCCCGCATGCAAGAGGCGCTGGACTATCTCTGGCCATATGTCGGCGAGATGTTTGCCAGTGACGATGTTGATGCAGAAATGGTTGCGGCGAGGATTGCCCCGAACCCGGCAGATCTGCGCGCAGAATATGACGCTCTGATCGAGCGTGTGCTGTCCGAGGCGACACTAACCATTCCCGAAAGCCGCTTTGCCCATAAGGGCGGGCGCGACGGTCGCATGCATACCGAGCATCTGGGCCATCTTCTGACACAGATGCAGTGGTTGCAGCGCGCATATCCCGGCGCGAAGTGGTAAGGATCAATGCGGGCTTCAACGGATCAGGTTTGGGAATGGCTGGACGCTGTACCAGACCCTGAGATTCCGGTGATCTCGGTCGTCGATCTGGGCATTGTACGCGATGTGCGATGGGATGAAAACACTCTGACGGTTACCGTCACGCCGACCTATTCAGGCTGCCCGGCGACCTCGGTCATCAGCATGGATATCGAAACTGCGCTGCGTGATCATGGAATCGACGATCTGCGGATCGAGACAAGTATCGCACCGGCTTGGACCACCGATTGGCTCAGCGACAAGGGCCGTGCTCGGCTCGAGGATTACGGCATCGCCCCGCCGCAGCCTGCAGGTGGACCTGAACGCTGCCCACATTGCGGTAGCAAGGCGGTTGAAAAGGTCAGCCAGTTTGGCTCGACCCCTTGCAAGGCCCATTGGCGCTGCACCGACTGCCTGGAACCTTTTGACTATTTCAAGTGCATCTGAGGGAGGATCACCGGATGGCACGCTTTCATGATCTGGAAGTTACCGATGTTCACAAAACCATCCGCGATGCGGTGGTCGTGACGTTGAAACCTGTAAACGGTTCAGCCGATGAATTCGACTTTACCCAAGGCCAGTACCTGACCTTCCGCCGCGATTTCGACGGGGAAGAACTGCGCCGGTCCTATTCGATCTGCGCGGGAAAGGATGAGGGCATTCTGCAGGTGGGGATCAAGCGCGTGGATGGCGGCGCGTTCTCGACCTGGGCCAACTCCGATCTAAAGGTGGGCGATACGGTGCAGGCGATGCCGCCGATGGGCAGCTTTTACACCGCAATCGATCCCTCCGCCGAAAAGCATTATCTGGGCTTTGCGGGTGGGTCGGGCATCACGCCGGTTCTCTCGATCCTGAAGACGACGCTTGCCCGAGAACCACATTCGCGGTTCACATTGGTATATGCCAACAAGGGCGTGAACACGATCATGTTCCGAGAGGAGCTTGAGGACCTCAAGAACCTCTATATGGGGCGTCTGAACGTGATCCATATTCTGGAAACAGACGCGCAGGAAATCGAGCTTTTTACCGGTCTGGTCACGCAAGACAAATGTGCCGAACTTTTTGAACACTGGATCGATATTCAGAACGTCGACACGGCGTTTATCTGCGGCCCCGAGCCGATGATGCTGGGCATTGCCTCAGCCCTGCGGGCGCATGGGCTGAACGACGGGCAGATCAAGTTTGAACTCTTCGCCAGCGCTCAACCCGGTCGGGTCAAGCGCAAAGTGAGCGGGGCGGACACGGCGTCTCAGGACAACCAGACCAAAACATCAATCACCATGGACGGGGCAACGCAAACGATCACCATGTCGAAGGATCAATCGATTCTCGATGCCGCGTTGGAGAATGCGATGGACGCGCCTTACGCCTGTAAGGCCGGGGTCTGTTCAACCTGCCGCTGCCGAGTGCTTGAAGGCGAGGTCGAGATGGTCGCCAATCACGCATTGGAAGACTACGAAGTCGAGAAAGGATACGTCCTGAGCTGTCAGGCCTATCCGATGACCGACACCGTTGTCGTGGACTACGATCAGTAGACGGAGGGAATGATGGCTGAAGACATGACAATCGAGAGCTATTTGGCAGCGGGTGGTGTCCTGAGTAATCCAACCAACGTGCCTCCGCGCTATCGTGCAGAGCTCATGAAACTGATGGCGACCTTCGTGGACAGCGAACTGGCCGGCGCAGCGGGCTTTGCCGACATCATAAATCTGGGCCCGGGCATCAAGGAACGCATCGCGGCGGCCAAGATTGTGCTGGAAAAGACCGACAACGCAGATCGTGTCCTGAAAATCATGGGCGAGTTCGGAGCCAACACTGACCGCTATGCAAATCACCATCCCTGGACCACACGTCTGGATCGTGATGCGGATATCGGGGCTACGCGGTCCGAACACGACATGCGCCTTGCTGTATTCAACTATCCGATCGAAGGATGGGAAGATGCCGTGGTTATGAACCTGCTGATGAGCCAGGCGGTTGACGTCCAACTCGCCCAGTTTTCGCAGATATCCTATCAGCCTCTGGCCGAGGCCTTCCGCGAGATTTCCCCGATCGAGGCGCGCCATGGGGAGCTTGCGCTTGAGGGTGCGGGCAAGCTGATCGAACAGGGAAAGGCTGCAGAAATGCAAGCGTCGGTCGACTATTGGTGGCCCCGGGTCGCGGCAAGTTTTGGGGCGGGCACAGCCGAGAAAACCGAAACGCTCCGCAAGCTGGGGCTGCGGCAATTAACCGGGATTGAGATGAAAGATCAGTGGACAGTAAAAGCGACCGAACAGGTCGAAAAGCTGGGACTTGAAGTACCCTAGCTTTCAAGGTTGGCGTTTACGGCTCAACAACCCATACTTCACGGCCAAACCGCGAAGCGTGCGACGCTTTCGCCGATCTTTCTTCAATGACTGCCGGGCTTTAGCACCACATTTCCGATTGAACTCAAAAACGTCAATCACCCGCTCGGCGCAGCCACAGGCTTCGCCCAGACCTACTTTGGCGAAATAGAATTTATCGAAACGATCAGGGCGTTGCATGGGTAACCTCCGCCCTTATTGAACCTCATCCTGACCGCAGAGCCAAATCAACTCTGTGCCAACAAGGGTTCAAAGGCCATCAACACCTGATAATGTCAGATTGCTTACCAACGCGGCGTAATCGCTGCGCGCGTTGGCATCCGCCCCGGCATTCCACATGTAGAACCAGTTCAACATTCCGAAAACGGACATGGTCGTGGCCCGAAGCTTGGCCGCATCATCCTTGAAAGTTGCAGGCGAGATGCTGGCGATGATGTCACTGACGAACACAACCAGATCCCGCTGATAGCCACGCAGCAGATTCTGCTGCTCTTCGGGCAATGCGGACATGCCGCTGGTTTGCACGCGATGCTCATCATCCACGCCTTGATAGGCCAGTAGGATTTCCCGCACCACCCGTTTCAAGCGATCCGCGGGTTCCATCCCGTCAAGGTCCAAGCCGCAAACCTGGTCACGCAATTGCAGCAGGTAACTGTCGAGAATATCAAACAGAATGGCGTCCTTGCTGTCGTAGTAGTGATAGATATTGGCCTTGGATATCCCGCACTCCCGCGCCAGCTGAGACATTGACGCCCGATCAAATCCTTCCTGCGCGAAGACGCGGGCGGCGCATTTCAGGATGCGTGTTCGTTTATGGTCGTGGTCTTTTGCTATCGTGCGCGCCAAATCCTGACCCTCCGTCTGTCGCTTAGCTGTCCCGATTGTCAATCACGCGCCGGGCCTTGCCCTGTGAGCGTTCAACCTCGCCCGGCTCGCCTATATCGATCTCGGTCGAGATGCCAACCACCTCTTTAATCCGGCGAGATAGCATCCGAGCAGCGGCGGTTTTGCTCAGCTCATCGGCTGCATCCGGCGTTGCTTCGACATGCACGCGCATCGCGTCCATCCGGCCAGCTTTATAAAGTTCGATCTGGTAGTAGGGCGCCAGACCGCCGGTTGCCAGAACCTGCTCCTCGATCTGACTGGGGAAGACGTTGACACCCCGCAGAATGATCATGTCATCCGAGCGGCCCGTGATCTTTTCCATCCGACGCATCGACCGCGCCGTGCCGGGCAAAAGCCGCGTCAGGTCACGGGTGCGATAGCGGATCATCGGAAGACCTTCTTTGGTCAGCGTGGTAAAGACCAGTTCACCAATCTCACCATCAGGCATGACCTCGCCGGTCTGCGGGTCGATGATTTCGGGGTAGAAGTGGTCTTCCCAGATCACGGGCCCGTCTTTGGTTTCGACGCACTCATTGGCGACGCCCGGTCCCATGATCTCGGACAGGCCGTAGATATCGACGGCATGCATATCGAATGCTTGTTCAACCTCGGAGCGCATCGAATCCGTCCAAGGTTCAGCGCCAAAGACGCCGACAGCCAAGGAACTTTCGCGCGGATCGAGTCCAATCTTGTGATACTGCTCAAGAATGTTCAGCATATAGGATGGTGTTACCATAATCCCGTCAGGTTTGAAGTCAGTGATCAGGTCGACCTGCTTGCCGGTCTGCCCACCGCTCATCGGGACGACCGTGGCCCCCAGACGTTCGATTCCATAATGCGCGCCCAGACCGCCGGTGAACAGGCCATAGCCATAGGCGTTGTGCACCATGTCGCCCCGGCGCAAGCCGCTGGCACGCAACGACCGCGCCACCAGATCCGCCCAATTATCGATATCGCCTTGCGTATACCCCACGACGGTTGGCTTGCCCGTGGTTCCCGACGAGGCATGAACACGAATGATCTGCTCACGCGGGACTGCAAACAGACCAAAGGGATAGTTTTCCCTCAGATCGTTTTTGTAGGTAAACGGAAACCGTGCCAGATCACTGAGGGACTGAAGGTCGTCAGGATGCACACCGGCCTCATCAAACCGCTGCCGGTACATAGGCACGTTGTCATAAGCATGGCGCAGCGACCATTTCAGCCGATCCAACTGTAGGTTGCGGATTTCATCAATCGAGGCGATCTCGATCGGATCAAGATCCGCCTTGTTCGGAGTAAGATCCTTCATGCCATCCCCCTCATCTCAGGTCTCGTCAAACACCGGACCTTTGACCGCGCGGGAAAAGCCCCGAAATTCTGCGATCTTTTGTCCGGCTTGGTTGGTTATGGATACGTCATAGATACCGCTGCGCCCTGTCAGGCTCAGTTCCGTTGCGCGGGCCGTCAGCAGATCACCGGATCGCGCGGGCGCGACGTAGCTGATCACATTGTGCTGGGCGACCGTGGACTGGTTGCGACTATTGCAGGCAAAGGCAAAGGCGCTGTCGGCCAACATGAATGTCACGCCGCCATGGCAGATCCCGTGCCCGTTGCAGTGATGGTCAGCCACCTGCAACGCCAGCGTCGCAGCGCCTTCATCCATCTCGACCAGTTCCATGCCTGCCCATTTCGAGGCATTGTCCCGCCCCCACATGGCAGCAGCGGCTTTCTGGGCGCGTTCCTTCGGCGTCATCTCATTCTCCCCGAAATACTGGCGCGCGCTTTTCCAGAAACGCAGTAACGCCCTCGGCATAGTCGACGCTTTCGCCGCAGGTTTTCATTGCGTCCGCCTCAATCTCGAGATGATCGGTCAGGGTATTCGTGGCAGCCGCCTGTATCGTCTGTTTCGTCAGGCCAAGTCCCAGCGTTGGACCATTGGCGAACTGTTCCGTTAGTGCGCGCGCCTCGGTCATTAGTTCAGCGTCTGGAATTGCTTTCCAGATCAGCCCCCAATCCGCAGCCTGCTTTGCTGGCAGGGGTTGCCCAGTCAGGGCCAGCCCTTTGGCTCGGGCTTCACCCAGCAAACGGGGCAGATGCCAACTGCCGCCGGTATCAGGTATCAGGCCCACTTTGGAAAATGATTGGATAAACTTGGCGGAGTCAGCGGCAAGTACCACATCACAAGCCAGGGCTAGATTCGCACCCGCCCCGGCGGCAACGCCATTGACGGCGCAGACAACAGGTAATTCCAAGGACCTGATCAGGCGGACCAAAGGCGCGTAGAAGGTGCGAACTGTATAGCCCAAATCCGGCGGACCCTCCATCGTGGCAGGGTTTCGATCGCCCAAATCCTGCCCTGCGCAGAACCCGCGCCCCGCGCCGGTTAACAGCACCGCTCGGGCACCACCGTCACGCGCGGCCTCAAGTGCAGCGCGCAGGGCATAGTGCATCTCATCCGTGAAACTGTTCAGGCGATCAGGGCGATTGAGTGTAATTTCAACCCATTGACCCATATTCTGCGAAATAATCGTGTCGGACATGCCCGGTTCGCTTTTCATAAGTTACAACAAACTTCTTGCATAAACCGAACGGTTGGTCAATAAATTCTATAGCCGTTTGTGACTCGGCGATCGGAAATGCACTTTGGCCAGCGGGCGGAACAGCATTTCTCGTCGTTGATAGTTACAAAACGTACCATTAACACATTCACGACTTGCGATTTTGAGGAGGAGACCCGGTCATGAAATTCACCAAGCTCACCACATTGTTGGCGTCTGCAACCTTGGCGGTGTCCGGCACCATTGCTTTTGCGGCTGACTACACCCTGACAATTTCCAGCTGGGCCCCACCCACCCACGGCATCAACGCAAAGATGTGGCCCAAATTCGTCGAAATGGTAGAGGAGGCCACTGACGGGCAGGTCACCGCAGAGCTTAAGCTGGGTATCGCTCCACCGCCTGCGCAGATGGACCTGATTATGGATGGCGCGGCCGATGCCTCGATTATCTTTCACGGCTATCAACCGGGACGCTTCGTCACCACCAAGCTGATCGAACTGCCTGGTTACGAAGGCTCGGCCGAGGACGCTTCGGTTGCTTACTGGCGCGCCTACGACAAGTACTTGAAAGCTGCTGACGAGCATCGTGGTGTCAAAGTCATCGCCTTGCACACGCATGGACCCGCGCAGCTGCATTCCAGCGCGCCAGTAACCACTCTGGATGAGGTTTCGGGCCTGAAAGTACGTATCCCGGGTGGCGTTGGCGGAGACGTTGGTGCGGCGCTTGGCGCGACCGGCATTCAGGTGCCCGCTCCGAAAGTCTATGAAACACTGGCATCGAAAGCCGCTGACGGCGTGGTCATGCCACTGGAATCGCGCAAGGGTTTCAAGCTGACCGAGGTTGCGCAGAACGTCTATGAGATGCCCGGTGGCCTCTATCGTGGTTCGTTTGCCTTCATCATGAACGAAGACACCTTTGCTGATCTGCCTGCAGAGCTGCAGGCGGCGCTGGAAGAAAACGTGTTCGGCGAACCGCTGAGCCGTGAGATCGGCAAAATATGGGATGAGATCGACGCCACTGGACGTGAGGCAACCGAGGCGGCGGAGGGCAATGCGATCAACGCTGCCACAGATGCGGATATGGAGAAGTTCTCGGCCATCGCCGAAGACATCCGCGGCAAGGTCATCGCCGAGGTTGACGCAACAGGTGTCGACGCTCAGGCCGCATATGACATGATCAAATCGGAAATGTCCTCCAACTGATCCGACTGCAGGGCGGCTCTTGCGCCGCCCTGACTTACCCTGCGCGAGTTTCCCATGACCCCTATTATTCAGCTTGTGCGCCGTGCCAGCGCCCTTCCCGTGATCGTGGCCTGCATTGCACTGTTTATCCTGATGGTAATGACCTTTTGCGACGTGATCCTGCGTTCGGTCTTCAATGCGCCCATTGAGGCCGCCACCGAGCTGACGCGCATTCTGATGGCAATTCTGGTGTTTTCTGTCCTCCCGATCGTCTCCACCACCAATGGCCATATCGCGGTCGATCTGACAGACGGGTTCTTCCACCGTCTGCATCTGTCGCGTGCGCGGGACGTTGTGATCTATGTGGTCAGCGGCATCATGCTGTTCTGGCCGGTCCAGCGCGTTTGGGTCCTGGCCGAGCGAGCGCGGGATTATGGGGATGTAACCGAATATCTTTCAATCCCCACCTACCTGATCGGCTGGTTCATTACCCTGTCTGTTGCCATCACTGCGCTGGTGATGATCGCCACTGGGCTGCTAAAGGCCTTCGCCCCAAATACACTGTCGGAGCCTATGTAATGACCGCAGCGCTAATCGGATTTGCGATTGTATTGATCTTGGTGCTGGTGCGCCTTCCTATCGTCTTTGCCATGGGTCTGGTCGGCACATTGGGATTTGCCTATGAGCGTGGCGGCTCAATCTTTGATGAGCGCGGGATGAAGGCTGCCATGTCCATGGTGGGCCGACAGATCACCGACACTGCGCAGGACTATGGTCTGTCGGTTGTGCCGCTGTTCATCCTGATGGGCCTGTTCGTGAATAAGGGCGGCATGGCGCGCGAGCTTTATGCGGTGTCCAACGCCTTTCTTGGCCACATGCGCGGTGGTATTGCCATGGCAACGGTTGCGGCCTGTGGCGGATTTTCGGCTATCTGCGGATCGTCGCTGGCGACCGCCGCCACGATGTCAAAGGTCGCGATGCCGCAGATGCGGCGTTACGGCTATTCCGATGAACTCTCGACCGCCTCGATTGCCGCCGGTGGTACATTGGGCATTCTGATCCCACCATCGGTCATTCTGGTCATCTACGGGTTGCTGACCGAGACCTCGATCGGGAAACTGTTCATGGCGGGCATCATCCCTGGCATCCTCGGCATTCTGTTCTACCTCTTCGCCGTGCGCTGGACCGTCTGGCGCAACCCCGAGGCCGGCCCAGCCGGAGAGCGTGCCACATGGTCCGAACGCATCCGTGCGCTGGGTTCGGTTTGGGCGGTGCTGTTGTTGTTCTTCCTAGTGATTGGCGGGCTTTATGGAGCCTTCGATTTTGAGCCCCTAAACCTGACATTCTCACCCACCGAGGCCGCAGGTATGGGGGCCGCTGGGGCCTTTCTGATTGCACTCTTTCGTGGGGGTCTCACGGTTGGCTCGACATTCGAGGTGCTGAAAGAGACCTGCTTTACCGCGTCTGCCTTGTTCGCGGTGTTGATTGGTGCGCAGATATTCTCAAATTTCATCAATCTGGCCGGTTTGCCCGAAGCCCTGATCGCGATGGTGACCGCCTATGATGTGGCTCCGTTTGTCGTGATCCTGATGATCCTTGGTATCTACATCATTCTGGGTTGCGTCTTCGAATCTCTCTCGATGCTGTTGCTGACGGTTCCGATCTTCTTCCCGTTGGTCACGTCTCTGGGCTATGACCCAATCTGGTTTGGCATCGTCGTCGTGGTTGTCACCGAAATCTCGCTGATCACTCCACCCGTAGGCCTGAACGTCTTCATTCTGAAAGGCGTGGTGGGTGACGTCTCGACCGGCACCATATTTCGTGGCGTCACTCCGTTCTGGATCGCCGATATCTTCCGCCTCGCGCTGATCGTGCTGGTGCCCATCGTGGTGCTGTATCTGCCGCAGCAAATGGGCGCTTTGGGACACTAGTCCCACCGCATCAAACAGGAGAACACCATGTCCCTGCATCAGATTTCCAGCTTCGCCGCTGGTACTTGGGTCGCGCCTGGCGAAGGCGCACGCACCATCGCATCCGCCATCACCGGCGCACCATTTGCCAGCGCTGGCAATGCCGCGCTCGACGTACAGGCGATGCTTGACTATGCGCGCAATACCGGTGGCCCCGCGCTGCGCAAGTTAACGTTCCACGATCGTGCCCGGATGCTCAAGGCGCTGGCGCAAGAGCTTTCGGCGCATAAACAAACCCTTTACGACCTGAGTTTCGAAACCGGAGCCACGCAGAAGGACCACCTGATCGATATCGATGGTGGCATCGGCACGATGTTTGTCTTTACCTCAAAAGGCCGGCGCGAGATGCCGGATGCGCAGGTTTATCTGGACGGCGAAATCGAGCAGTTGTCACGCAATGGCACCTTTTTGGGGCAGCATATCTGCACGCCCTTGCAAGGGGTCGCGGTTCATATCAACGCCTTCAACTTCCCGGTCTGGGGGATGCTGGAAAAGCTGGCCCCGACGCTGCTGGCTGGCGTGCCTGCAATCGTCAAGCCGGCTACCAACAGTTGCTACGTCACCGAACTGGCAGTGCGGATCATGCTGGATAGCGGCATCCTGCCTGCCGGTGCGCTACAGCTGGTCTCGGGCGGGTTGGGCGACATGCTCGATCACTTGGATTGTCAGGATGTGGTCAGCTTCACAGGCTCGGCGAACACCGCGTTGAAGCTGCGGCAGACGCCTGCGATCTTGCAGAACTCGGTCCGGTTTGTGGCCGAGCAGGACAGCTTGAACGCTTCCATCCTCGGGCCCGATGCCACGCCCGGCACGCCCGAATTTGACCTGTTCGTCAAGGAAGTCTCGCGCGAGATGACCACAAAGGCGGGCCAGAAATGCACTGCCATCCGACGCATCATCGCGCCCCAGCCGCAGGTCGACGCCATAATTGCCGCGCTGTCTGACCGATTGGCAAGGATCACCATCGGCGACCCCCGTTCCGACACCACTCGCATGGGCGCGCTGGTGTCGAACGGGCAGAAAGCCGACGTTCTGGAAAAGGCAGCTCTGATCGGGCAAGAGGCTGAACGGGTTTATGGCAACCCCGACGCGTTCGACCTGCACGGCCCTGAGACCGGCGCATTCGTTCCCCCGATGCTGTTTTACTGTGCTGACCCCGACAAAGCGCAGCGCGTGCACGATACCGAGGCCTTCGGCCCAGTTTCGACCCTCATGGGCTACCGCGATCTGGATCATGCGGTGGCACTTGCCAATCGCGGGCAGGGATCTCTGGTCACGTCGCTGATCACTCACGACACAAACGTCGCGCACAACGTAGTGATGGGGACCGCAGCCTATAACGGGCGGATTTACATCAACGACCGCGACTCGATGGCTGAATCGACCGGCCACGGATCTCCGCTGCCCCATATGGTGCATGGTGGGCCGGGCCGTGCGGGCGGCGGTGAGGAAATGGGCGGCGTGCGCGGAGTGAAACACTATATGCAGCGCACGGCCATTCAGGGCTCCCCGCGCATGCTTAGTGGTATCAGCACCAAATGGGTGCCAGGAGCGCCCGAAATCCAAGGTCCGGCACATCCGTTCACCCGTAAATTTGGTGAGTTGCAGGTCGGCGAGACGCTGCACACAGCCTTGCGAACCATCACGCTGGAGGACATCGAACACTTCGCCAATTTCACCGGCGATACCTTTTATGCGCATATGGACGAGGACGCGGCGGCGCGAAATCCGTTCTTCCCCGGTCGTGTGGCGCATGGTTATTTGTTGCTCAGCTTTGCGGCTGGTCTGTTTGTCGAGCCGAACGAGGGGCCGGTGCTGGCCAATACCGGGCTGGACGGGCTGCGGTTCATGAAGCCCGTTGTTGCTGGCGACAGCATCAAGGTGCGCCTGACGGTAAAGCAGAAAACCCCACGCAATGACGACTATGGTGAGGTTCGCTGGCACGTGTCCCTGACCAATCAAGATGACGAACCGGTCGCAGAATACGAGCTTCTGACCATGAACGCCCGCTGACCCGCTGTACTACCTGTTTTTCTTATTGGGCCTAATGGGTTAAACTGGGTCCATGACCGAAAAGAGTTCGTGGTTCGAAACGGCTGTGGCCGAACTGGCGGACCCGCAAGACCAGCGGGTCTGGTCGATTATCGTCTCGCTGTTTGGTGACATGGCACAAGAGCCCGGCGCGCAAATCTCGGGCGGTGTTCTGACCCGGATAATTGAGCCGATGGGCATCAAACCCGAAGCGATCCGCGTCGCTCTGCACCGGCTGCGCAAGGACGGCTGGATTGAAAGTGACCGGATTGGACGCGTCTCGCGCCATGTCCTCTCGGAATTCGGCCGGACGCAATCCGCCGCCGTCACGCCGCGCATATATGCGCGCGGTCCTTCGCCCATTGAAAATTGGCATCTTCTGATCGCCGAGGATGGATCGGGCACACAAGTGCTTGAAGACGTGATGCTCAGCGACGACTATATCCCTATTGGGCGCAACGTAGCGATGGGTGCGGGGCCTGTGCCCGATCAGTCGGACGGTTTGCTGGCCTTGGACATCTCTCCGCACGCAGCTCCCAAATGGGTGCAGGATCGGTTGTGTCCACCCGAATTGCGCGCCTCTTGCAAGGCTCTTCTGGGCGCGGTCGAACGCGCCGCGAAGTCCCGTCCCGAAGGCTGGGCGCCAACCCCCTTGCAGAGCGCAACACTGCGCACCCTGCTGGTGCATCGGTGGCGGCGCGTCGTGCTACGCCAGCCGGACTTACCTTTGGCTTTTTATCCTGTTGATTGGGCTGGCCCTGCTTGTCGCGATAGCGTGTTCGGGCTGCTTGATTTGCTGCCACGACCGTCAGCTGATGTGTTGAGCGGAAGTGGTTGAACGCTGAGCGGTCTGTTCAACCATATTATCAGTGCGGCGCACATACCGGGTGCTGGGAGCTTTTCTGACCAAGTCATACCAATTTACACACCATTAATTAGGTTGCGGTTATCTGCCTGCCAATTCAGCCGTTCAGAAAACGCATGGTGCAATCGGGCTCCGGGCAATACCATCGCCTGTGCAAACCTGCCGGAGAACCGTGATGTCGATTTTGCTAACGATTGTCTTGTTGCTGATGTCCCTTTTGCTGGGGATGCACATCTGGACTCGTCGCCTAACGCGGCAGGGCACCGAAATGGTGCCGCAACTGGGGCGGATCGTGCCCGTTCACGGTGGCAGCATTCACTATGTCGAAAAAGGCGACCCTTCCAACCCGACAATTGTCATGATCCATGGCCTAACAGGCCAATTGCAGCATTTTACGTATGCGTTGGTGGATGATCTTGCTCAGGATTATCACGTTCTCGCGGTTGACCGTCCGGGCTGTGGCTATTCCACGCGCGATGCTGCCCAGTTGGCGGAATTGCCCGAACAAGCCCGCATGATTCACGAGTTTCTGGAAATAAAGAACGTCGATCAAGCCACACTGGTCGGTCATTCTCTAGGCGGCGCCGTGTCTCTTGCGATGGCACTGGATTATCCCGACAACACGGCGGCGTTGGCGCTTCTGGCCCCCTTGACGCGACAAATGCCGGAACCGCCCGCCGTTTTCAAACCACTTGAAATCCGTACCGAGTGGCTGCGCAACCTTATTGGCAATACAATCGCCGTCCCGATGGCCCGAAAAACCGCACCCCTCGTGCTGAAAGACGTCTTCGCACCCGAGCCCGCGCCCTCAGACTTCCTGAACCGTGCTGGGGGTGCCCTTGGTCTTCGCCCCTCGGCCTTTATCACCGCCTCACAGGATGTTGTCGGGGTAGAGGCCAGCATGGGTGCCCTGACTTCACGCTATAACGATCTGCGCGTGCCCGGAGGCATTCTGTTCGGGACAGAGGACCCGATCCTGTTCGCCGAGCTACACGGTGCCACAATGACGAAATTCGGCCTGGCTTTTGAGGTCATGGAACACCGGGGTCACATGATACTCATCACAGAACCCGAAGTCTGCGCGCGTTTCATCCGCCAGATCGCCGAGAATTCCCGCACCCGGCTGACAGAGCAGGACGCGCATTGAATAACGCAATAAAGAATCTCGGCAGGCACGCTTTTCCCTCTTGACCCTCCCCGGCCCCTCGCTTAAATCGCCTCTCACTCGTGGCGGAGTAGCTCAGTTGGTTAGAGCAGCGGAATCATAATCCGCGTGTCGGGGGTTCAAGTCCCTCCTCCGCTACCATTAAAATCAATCACTTACCTAAAAAATTGATACTACCCGCACTCCCTGCGCTGATTTCTGGGGGACATATGGGGGACAAAGTGCTCGATTTTGTGCCACTGGCTGAGCCTCAGGTCCCACAATGTGATTCCGTGCCCAGCGCTCCATTTTCCACCATTATTAAAAGGTGAAGCTTTCCCTCAATCTGTGGGAAGGGGGCTCCATAGTATGGATAGCATTTGCGAATCCCGCGAAACGTCTACGCGCTTAGAAAATCACAACCGGGCTGCTATTCCTGCTATTTCTGCTATTCGCCTTTCCTGCATAACGGAAAGCACGGTTGATCCTGGACCCGCACATAACCCGCCTGAAAGGTGGGGCTATCACTAGTTGCCGGAAAGCGCTGCCTTTCAACCAATGCTGTCCAATCAATTTGCTGTCTGCGTCAGGGTGTTTAAACTCGGTCGTACGAAGTTCCGTACATTGAGCAAGATATTTACATAAATTGTTGAGGACTATTGCGATGGCAGATTGGAAAAGCGCAGTCTTTGGTGGAATAGTGGGAGCCGTAATTCCTGCAATCGGCGCTGCTTGGTACCTGAGTAGTCTGTACACAAGCTTTGAGACTCATCTTGAACACGAGACTCATCTTGAACGAGAGATGCAAACTCCACCGACGGTGGAAGAACTTAAAACCGCAATCTTGAGTGATCCCTCAGCGGTTGCTGTTCTGAGGGGGCAAGACGGATCTGATGGCGCGCCGGGCCGGGACGGCATTGATGGCGGTGAGTTTCCAAGTGGCGCGGTCGTTGCTTTTGATTTTTCCCCGACTATACCACAGACCTGTCCAGAAGGCTGGAGTACTCAGCGCGAACTTCGGGGCCGTTTCATAATTGGTGCTGGGAGCCCCCACTCAAACAAGGACTCCAATGGTGAGCAGTTGACTGACTATGAAATAGGTGAAACCGGCGGAGCAGAAATTCATACACTATTGCCTGAGGAGATGCCCAAACACAGTCATGAATTTCCTGCTGGAATTAGCCAGGGACAAGCCACAGACAATAGCACAACGCACTGGTTTGATAGAGGCCGAAAGTCAACCGACCGTAACATACGGGAAGAAGATGTGCTCGTTTCAGAAGAGGGTCGAGGACTGCCGCACAACAATATGCCACCATACATCGCACTGTATTTCTGCAGGAAGATGTAATCTCGATTCTCGCGCCTCACCATCATGTTGGCCCAATATGTAACAATGAAAACGACCGTAGCTTAAGGTATGCCGCCCGGGTTCAAGGAGCGGCTTCCCACGGCGGTGGTGGGTGGCTGGGGTTAACTCGCGCCTATTACCTTAAGGGCTGGCGTGCCCTGATTTGCTGACAGGCCAGACAAACCGGCACGGATAGAGCGCATCATTTGCTTTTGCCTGTAGTTCTCTAGCGACTTAACCACTCGCCACCACCAATGGCGGCTCCTTCGGAAACGACCGGATATCGAACCATTTGAAGCACGTCCCATCCGCGTTGCGTTTGTCGCCCATATGCAGGAAAGAACCTGCTGTTCTGTGCCGGATCAGCGCCGCCCTAAACGCCCGCAGGTCAATCAACCACCAGTTCAGTATAGTCTGCCCATCCGGCCCCGCATGACCGTAGAACATCCAGTCTCCGTGCCCGTTCACAATCTTGGATAGCTCAGTTTCAGCCCCGGTTGGCAGCTTGGCTCGTATTGTGAACTGGTGGGAGTATCTCGTGGCATACCCGTAACGCCTCACCCTGGCTGCTATGCGCATATCCTTGGCATCCAGCATCAACAAATCCGTGGCTTGGAAGTGGTCCAGCGGATCTGGCGCAGTCTGCAAGATATGACTGCCGATGATGCTCTTTATCTCAGGCAGGAACTGGTCGGACCAGTGACGGTTGACGCTGTAATAGCTCATATCAAATCTCTGAAAAGAAAAAGGGGCGCAGAGAATACCGCGCCCTTAATTTGAGCCGGTTACGCGGCTTCTTCTTTGACTTCCTTCAATGCCTGTTTTGCCGCCTTGATTGTCTGCTCCATCGGAGCCAAACCCTCGATGTAGGCCTTCATACCAATCTCGATTGCTCGAATTTCTTGGTCATCAAGCAGTTTCAGATTTTCTGAGAACTGATGCTCATCTTTTTGAGACTTGCGGAACGCCGCTGCCATTCCTTTCGGATCGCCGCACGCCAGCCAGTCGATAGAAATGCCTTCTTCTTTGCACCACTGCAGAAAGACATCCTCTACGAGAATATCGCCATCCTCATCGAAACTCAGACCAGGGTCCGGCAGGTCGAACCATCGGCAGAAGGCGGTTACGCGCTGCTGGCAGGTAATCAAGTCAGAAAAGTCTGTGACAAAGATGTCTGGGTTTGCGTCCAGTTCAGTTGATTTGGTCTCAGCGTTCATTGCATTTCTCCTGGTTTTGGCGGCTCAAAGCCGGGCTGCATGTCGAGGATGTCGGAGGCGAGTTGCCCAATCACTTCAAGCAATTCGCCGTACCCCCTCACTGTCAGGTCGATGTTCATCGCGCTGTCGGAGGCCGCGACGCCAGTACGAGCCAGCGCCAGAATCTTGAGAGCCTTGTCGTAGGTGTCGGGCGACGAAGTAACGTCAAAGATAGGCCCAGACACACTTTCCCCGTTCGCGCAAACGCGTTGTTCAGTCATTGCTGTTTCCTCCGGTTGTGGTATTGATAGAAAACATATCATAACGAGCAGCGCAAATGTCAATAGAAATTCTATCAATTAGGCAAATCAAAGCGGCAAGAGCTTTGTTGGCTTGGTCTCAAATGGACCTCGCAGAGCGTTCTGGGGTGTCATATCCGACAATAGCGCGACTTGAGACCAAAGACGGCCCCGTAGGCGGGCGAAAAGACACTGCCAGAGCAATACGTGCAACGCTCGAAGCCCAAGGCATCCAATTCCTGGATGCAGGTGATACGGCTAACGGGGTCGGAGTGGTTTTGGTCAATAAAGGTGACTGATGAAAAGAACACTTGGAGTTCTTTGACGACTTCCTGGCTTGGTTGGATAAACCAATTTCAAAGCAAGTACTGAACGATCAGGATTCTAACTAGCACACGCTGTTCAGAAACATTTTTTTGCTGGTATTCATAGATGAAACTGCTGGCCCCTGTGCTCGGGTCTGACAGAGTAGGCCATCTCATCGGGCGAATAGAGACTTTCGCGCAGTAAGACTGCCTCGTATGGTTTCAGTGTGGGCAGGACGGTTTCGGCAAATCGTCCTTTTCTCTGACGTAGCTCGGGAAATAGCTCGAAAACCTCACGCAGCGTTGCGCGATCCATCGCGTCTAGAGAAGTATCGCCGGGGAAAAAGGACTCGGACCATACGCCTTCAACACAAATTAGCTCATGTTGGTCAAAGAGAACGTGGATATAATGAACTTCTTGCTCGGGTGGGAGTTGGAAAACCATTTCACCATCCAGTAAGCCTTTGGCTGGCGCTAGCATCAAGCTTTCACCGAAACACAGCTGCATGTCTGGCGAGGTAACAGCAATTCGGTGTTGTGGCGAAACCGTCAGATCCCGTGTCGGGCATTTGCGTGAGAAACTACCTGCACGAAAGCGAACCGGACAGAGATGCGGACTTTGCCGTAAGTCGCCAACAGTGAGGCGTCGTTTGCCGATCCAGCGAACAGGCTTTGCCGTTCCATCGAAAACTGTCACTAGGTCGCCGGGTTGCAAGGTCTCAATTGGTTGTGAGCCCAGAGGTGTCAAAACCATCGACCCCAGTGTGAAGCATACAAAGGAGGGCAAAGTGTCGTAATCTGAAGGAGGCGCAGTAACAATGCTGTTGTTTGTGTTTTCTATCGTGTCACCGACATCCACATCGCCAGATGTAACAATGATGTACTGGGGGTTGGAAAACTGAACCAATGTGAATGTTACAGGTTGCCCACCTATGTCACCGCTATAGGTTTCAAACGTTTGAAAGTTTGTAGAGTCACCTAAGAAACTAGGTACCCCCGAAACGTCGAGCTGCTGGCTTCCATCAGCATCAGGATCTTCAAGCGCATCATCATTATCAATAATCTCTACCTGATAAGAGTTAAGCACGGTGACGTCTGTGAAGCTTAACGGATCATTGTCAATTTCAAGAATCGTAATGAAAGCCAAAGCGCTATCCCTCGATATACAACCCAACCAATAGCTCAAATAGAAGAATGCAACCTTATGGAGAAAAGATAAAGCTCTGTTACGGTACCGACGTTGCTTTGGAACGTGCCGTAGGGAAAGGCCAACTAGAAACTCAGATTTGGACCTGACTTCTACTATAACCGCTAAACCTGCTAACCGGCGCAGGTGTAATTTATAATTTTGCCGCTAGAACGTCTCTTGAGTGCCCAATTTCACTTACTGCGGACAGCTATGGTGTTTGAGTGCAGTGAATGAGTGACAAGGTGATCTCCACATGAAGTTTATCCCCGCAACCGCCCAATCAGTCGTTGTCCATGCGTACGAACTGGCCGCCAATGACCAGGAAAAAAGCATGGCAATGTGGGCGGGTTGTCAGCTTACGGCGCTTTATGACAGGCGCTCAGAGCTTTTGCAGGAACATGCTGACATCTGGGCCGAGAAGCTCAAAACACGAGATCCTCTTTCTACGACAAAGAGATGAAATGGAACACCTCCCAAAACACGAGTGAGGCTTTAGAATAGTGACCACAACGGGTGCAGGTCGTTACGGCGCTTCTCGGTTCGGGCATGAAGGTGTGTCAGAATACCAGCAGTAACTTTCCCGCATTATTATCTCAATGAAACTACCGGAAGCTCGCAATTGTCTGTGCCGCCAGACAGATAACTTCAAGATTGTTCGACCTGGTGTCGCCAAAGTTTTCTGACTTTGTTATCGGATACTTTGGGCTGGAAAACCGGCTGATTCTTGAGCAATAGTAACCCTTAGCAGCACACGGATTGTTGTAAGCCATTATGCTGCGCTTTTTTGCGCGGTGTGAAATGTATCCGTGGTTTAGACTACCTCTACTGTCTGTAGCATAATCGTGCCTTAACCCAAAATTGTGACCAACTTCGTGTGCGAGCGTCTCATTAGTTAGACACTGATAGCTTGTGACTGAAAAAGCGTAGCTTGCATGACCGGGATGTACGTTTTCATTCAGATACCCACGTCCGCAGGTACCCGAATAGTTACCGACAAATGCTATAACGTCTGATTTTGTGCGATCACGTAGCTGCGCGATTGCGCTGGAGTTTCGCAGGTTGTTGAGGTCGGTCGCGGTTGATGTGGTCTCGGAGATACTTGTGAGCGAAAGATTCGATATATTAAACCTCAAGTAATAGTTTGGCGTGGCCATTGCTGCCTGCATACGACGCACTGAGGAACGAATAGCTAATTCAATAGATGGCATTCTTGCCTGAGCCGAAGCGCTATAAACAACACCCACATTTATTATCGCGCGCGGCTTACCAATTGGCAAATTATAGGGGTTTGAATCGCACTCCCTTAGTGGCTTTACGCCATCGGGCACTTCCAAAAGAGGAGGTGTGGTCCAGTCGTCTTCTGTTTCGGGGAAGTTCCCCTCATAGCTTGAAAGGTTGAATTCATCCGGTACATTCGTTGAGTCAAAAACGTATGTTCTGTCTTCCAAAGTGAACCGACCATAGATCACCGGCTCGTCAAGCCAAATTTCTGCGTAAACACCGTTCTGTACTGAAGTGAGTACCGCAATTCCACCTTCCTTGGCGATTTCATATTCGGACAGAGTCAGTGGATCGTCATCTTGGGTATTGAAAACCAATGGTGGTTGGGGTGATCCCACTGAGAAGAGACTAGAGCGCTTCATCAATTCAAATAATTCTGGGGACACTTGGACTAAGTGTCGGTCTACCCAAAAATCCTCGGAAGTTTTGGTCACAGTATCTCTATCGAGAAACTTAAATACGGTAATCTGTTCAGTCGGATCAGTTTGACATGATGCGAACGCTAGTGGACACAAGAGCAAAAGTACTGCTCCGTTTCTAAATCTACGCTTCCAATCCACGGAAAACCCCCAGAACTGCAGAGAATTCGGAACAACCCAAGGTATTTTTATGCATGCGCGAGTTCAGAAAATTCTCGGTTATTATTTAGTTGGTAAAAACGGTGTTGATTATGCCGCGTTAGTCTGACTATTGCAAAGGTTTGAGTGTTGTTTGATCATAAGACTTTGCCAGGGCCATCAGTCGACGATGTTTAGTCGTTTCCACATTATGGATCATCAGTACTCTGAGCTTCTTGAAGCGTCGGACGCCGGTACGTACATTAATCAAATGGAACCTGTATTCTGGCGCTTGTTGTTTTTGGCCATCTGGGGCGGACTAATGTACCTGTGGTACCTAGTTTGGTCCTGGTTCGTCGTTGACGTTCTACCCGCGTCGGTCGTGAACTGGCTTTCGCCTGCGGTGATGCTGACATTGCTGGTCGGAACCGTGTGGTACTTTGCATCAGGGCATGCTGCCCGCGACGAGGCCCGTTCCGCCCGTTCTCAAGACGAAATCGAGTAAGCCGGAAGTCACGTTTTCCGCACGTGTTGACTGCTGAAGAACAAGCGCCTCCTGAAGCAATCCCCTGACGACTTCATCGCGTGCCCTACCTTGAAGAGACAGGATGCCGCCAATCTCGGCATTGGCGTTGCGCCTGCGCGGCCCGTAGAGGATGGAATCGACTGCGGCATTGCCCACGTCGTCTATAGCCCGTTTCGCCCGTGAGAGCGGCCCTGGACGCCTGCCTGTGTCCGTATCACGAAGGTCCACCAGTGCCCCCGCCGCCTCATCGCGAAACTGCGTCTGTGATCCCGCTAAAACGTCTCCACGTGTCTTTGAGAACGCGCTTTCAGCACGAAGGCGCTTGATAACCTTTTCCGCTGCTTCATTCCCCAGAACAAGGCGCAGCTTCTGGTCGTTCCATCCCTTTTCAAACGCCCCCCACGCTGCGGAGGAGTCGTTCCGGCTAGTTCCCATTAAGGCAGACACCCATTCTCTTGCACCCTTTCGGAATGCGTCCTTTTGCGCGGGCGACATCTTCGCCATTGTCTCACGCAATTCGGTGGGGCTCATTGCCGAGACGGCGCTTCCGCTGAAGACCTTGCGCCCATTTTCAATTGCATCATCGAGGGCCTTGTTTGCGCCGTAGCCTAGACGGGCATCGCGATAACCGGGAACAGCATCCAGCTTGTCGTCAATCATTTTGAGAAACGGGTCCATCTGCCGGCTGAACTTCTTTGCCCCCGATATTTGCGCCTTGTTCATGGCATCACTGAGTTCAGACCGGATGTTGTGCAACCTGATGGCGCTTACGTTCCTGTCTCCGAGGTCGCTCAGGAGGCGACGAAGGGATGACTTAACAGATCCGGCACTTTCACCCGCTTGCAGTGCGACTGCCGACTGTATGCCACTTACATCGATTGGCTTATCAAAGGTCAGTGCGGCATCGTATTCAGGGCCAAGTTTTGAGCTTCTCTCATTCGCCAACGCACGACGCGCATCAAATGCTTCATCTGCCTGTCCGAGCGTATCGTCTACAACGCGTGCGACGCGCTCAGAGGTCCCATAGGTCCGGCTTTCGATGGCGTCCTGAAGAATGTCTCCCCCTTTACCCGGCATGGCCGCTACGCCCTGTGCAAGCTTTCTGGGAGCGCCGGGAACATCCGCTAACATTGCCTCATCACCAAGCCCGGCTAGGTAAGCCTCAATATCGGCAGCATCGCCCAGTCTGCGTGAGTTTAGCGACCGCGCGACCCGGTTGGTCGCAGCCGGACCAAAGCCCGGTATGTTGCGCCGCATGTTCTGAAGTCCACGAACACCACGACCCGCGAGGTAGCCAGCTCCCGGAGCTAGAATTCCAATTCCTGCCCCTATCATTGCTGGAGCCTTGGCGTTCTCAATACGGTTTTCAAAGCCTTCGCCACCCATGAAACCATCGGTTCCGGCAGCCGTTCCCATAGTCAGGCCACTAACAAGCGATTTACCAAGCAAACCCATTCCTTTTGTCGCCTTTAGAGCTGCGCCACCGGGAATTGCCATAGTGCCGATGTTGCCTGCAGCCTTCCCCGAAGAGAATTCCTCGGGAAAGCCTCGTTGGGCCGCTTCATCCAATTGCCGGCTTCCATCCCGTGCTGTTGTGTAGGCATGCTGTGACATGCCGCCAGCCAACCAACCCAAGACACCCGCCAGTTCATCGTGCGCACTTAGAGTGACCCCTTGAGCTGCGCCGCGATAGGTAGCGTCGGTTGCCCCGATTTCCTCTTGGTCCACTGTGCGGTTCAGGTTCAAAGCCCTGAGCGCCGCCACCTCTGCCGGTGTGGCGTCACCTTGATTTTCTAGCCCCTGCAATACCTCGCGCGCATGCTCGCCTTGCTTGGCGTCTGCATAGGTGGGGTTCTGCCCCAACGCGCGTTCCGCAATGGTGTCGAATTCACTCATGGAACGGAGCCCTTTCTTCTTCGGTCATTGCGTCCCACAGTGATTGAGCCGTGAGGCCTCGGTCCCTGTATTTTTCTAGCGTAGACACGATTTCTGGTGATGTTGCGAAGCCTACAGGCATAGCACTAGACGCGGCTTGGATGCGGGCGGATAGTCCTGCAAGTGGGTCGGGGAGCGCGTAAATTTGTTCCAACGCATTTTCACGGGAAACCTGCCCAAGCATAGCCTGAGAGGCTATCTCACCCATTCTACGCTTGTGTTCGGCAAGCCCGCGCATCGTATCAACGATGATACGGTTGCCTTCCGGGCTATTAACCAGTTGTGGAAGGCTTTCGCGAAACAGTTGAAGATCCCGGTCCGACATCTGCCCGGAACCGGGCGGTCGTTGCAATGGCACCAGCTTTGAAATCGCTGCATTCAACGCCTCTACGTTTCCCCCGGCGACGTTGATACCCAAGCTATTTTGCGCCCAGCTTTTCCAGGCGTCTGCGGTTCCACCAACCCCGGTATTCAGAAGGTCAGAGATGACATTGATTTGACCGAGTTCGGCTGCTGCCTGAGAGCCCTGTTCAGTCAACCCACCAAGGAATGTCGCCGACCATTTGGCTTGCTCTTTATCCCAAGTGTTGTCGCCGGGCAGATTAACTTGAACCCCTGCGCCGCCAACCTCCTGAACCTTGCCAGTGTTCGCGCCGCTCAAGCCTTGCTGCCATACCTTTTGTGGGTCGAGGCCCGTTGCCGCTGCTTCTTCTGGTGACAACTGCTTCCAGCCATCTTGTTCTGTCGGTGGGGCCACCACATTCGGCAGAACCCGAGTTCCGTCTTCAAAGTAGTTGAACCCATCAGCCCCGGTGATGATGCGACGTTGTTTTGGCTCCTTCGGTTCCATCAGCTTCATGATGTACGGTGCCGCCAAAGCCGGGGGCATGGAAGCCAGGACTTGCCGATATGCAGGGTCCATGCGCTCTAACGCTGGACCAATGGCCTGCTGCATTTGCTTCTGGCGGTCCTGTTCCTCTAGTCGCGCGTACATCGGTGACAGGTTAGGTGTTCGACCCGCGTCCAGTTGCGCCAAACCCAGTCCAATGCCTTGCAAGGCTGTTACGGTTCGGGGAGACATGTTTCCGAACAGGCCCTTTCGTTGCATCGCTTTTGCTTCTGTAAATTCCATCAACAAACTCCTTCTTAGTGAGGGCCGTAGACCGAGCAATGCGCCTCAAGCTGCCAGTGAAGTTTGGCGTAGGCTCTGATTGCCGCCATTGTGATTTGCGGGTCTAAGTTGGATTCAATGAATGTATCCAGCCAAGGTGCCCAAGCGATGATATCGGGCGGGTAGCGGTCGCAGGCCATGGCTACCAACTGCGTGGCTGCAGCCCGCGTTTTCATTTCATCTGTGAGCTCGAAGTTAGTAACTGTCATTGTGCGCCCTCCGTCGCTTCGTAAGCGTTCAGAGCGGCGCGAAGGATGCCCCAACGAACAATTTGTGCTTCAGACTGACGCTTGCGACCTTCTGGCGTTTTTGAGCCAGTCGATAGCCCACCATGCAGGCGGCAACGGCCTGTGCCATTGATTGGCAATTGCTCACAGATGCCGTTAGTGGTTCGCGCGCCGCAGCGGGTGACTGTGAGTGTCTTTTTACCTTCCATCTGCTCGCCTTTTTCTGTCCGTTTCGCCTGCATATCTTTCAATATAAGGTACTATATTACCCCAAGAAAGGCAAGAACGGGACAGGAACATCCACGCAAACGTGAGGTAAAATAGCACTTAACGACTTTTAGAAATTTACCTTTGTTTTCAACGAGAAGTTTAATTAGGTTTCGGGGAAATAGGATGTGGCCGGTACGAACCAAATTTGAGGCAGGATCCCGTTGAGCCTGTTGTTGAATAAATCCAAGTTGGGGCATCGGCCAAACCTTAAGAAGCTGACTAGGTGCGAACGCTATGGATTCACTTAAGTTAAATGAAATTCTGAGGTACTTGGCCACGGGCGCTATTCCTCCAATCTATTTGGTGATTGGATTCAAAGAACCTCTAAATTACTTGCTACAAGAGAATGCCCCAAGCATAGCTCTGGCGGGTATGTTTTTGATTTCCTTCTTAATCGGCTCTGCTTCATATTCCATGTATCGCGCATTACTTTACCCCGGCTTACTTTATTGTGCCGTGCGCATTGTGGGGAGCGACTCGACGCCACACGATATGGATATTACTCGATGGGAAAACCTCGCCAAAAATGGAAACTTGCAGAAATACTTATCTGAATGGGCATCGCAAATTCACTTCATGTATGTTTCATCCGTCCTAGGTCTCTTAACAATTGTAGTAGCCAGATTGGAGAACCTTTCCGCAACAGAATCAAACAGCTATCTGGTTGCGTTTTCACTGCTCTTATTCGTAGCGGCCTTCATAAGCCATTGCCGCTATCTCAAAAGAGAAGCCGCGACTTTTGAGAGAGACGCTCACATCTGATTGCATTGGCCTGGTGAGGAGCCCATGAATGGGACTGCTTCGGGTAAGTTGACGGAGTGGCCAGGTTGTCGTCATCCGTGCTGATTACTTTGTTTAGCGCCCCTCGCTGTGAGAAACGACCTGACCTTCGCTGTCGGACCCACGAAACGCAACAACAACCTGTGGAAGGTCAAACTTGTTTCCTGCATTGTGGAAAGGAAGGGCGGCGCAAACCTTAGGGTAATCTTAGGGTGGAGTCCCCAATAGCGGCAAAATTAGCGCATGGTTTTTGTGACTAACTGCTTGGCATTGCTTTTTTCTTTAGAGGTTGCGTAGCATTCCCACGCGATATTGCGTCTGAACTGGTGCAGGATCGAAGCGACGAGGGCTAATGTGGCAGGGTACTCTGAGGCAAGGTCAACGCTCAAAGGGATCGAGGTTCCACGTGACCTCGTTGGTAAGCCTGCCGGTGTCTTTTTTCTGTTGAACGAGATTGAGCGCCGGAAGTCGCAATCAAAAAGCGCGACAGATAGCGGGCGCTTCGAACTGAAGCCGTTCATGCTAGTAGATGAGTTTATCTTTAATCAGCGTGCTTGAGACATGGGTTCCATTTCAGACTACATCTGACGTTTTTACCACTCGTTAACCAACTTTTGGGCATGGTCCTAGGATTGGTGCATGGAGCGGTAACCATGAAAAAGTCGGCGATACTGGACAATCTCAAAGAGGTCATAGGCCGCGATAAGAAGAGGTTCGGCAAGCTAGTTAAGCACGATGGGCAACGTGGCTTTTCAGAGGAAGAATTGAAGGGACTAAAAGAGCTGTATGCGCGCTCCGCTCCACCCGACGCCATCACTGAACCAGCACACTCTCCATCGTATGTGTATCGAGACCGACTTTCACGAAAGAATGCTGCTGGCGGTGGCCTGATTAAAGACGACGATGGGGCTAACCGTCCTCACTATTGGGGGCATCGTGAGCGACTGCGGCAACGCTTTCTCAAAGGCGGTCACGATCCAATGCCGGAATATGAGCTTTTGGAACTGCTGCTGTTCAACGCAATCCCGAGGATTGATGTAAAGCCGTTGGCAAAACGTCTACTGGCTGAGTTCGGCGACCTAAACGGTGTTATCGCGGCCTCAAAGCATCGTATTCTGAAGGTAGATGGGGCTAACGAATGGGTTTTCTATCACCTGCGCGTTGTTGAAGCCTTCGGGCACAGAATGGCGCAGGCACAGATAATGAAGCGGGATGTTGTGTCGTCGTGGGAAGACTTGGTGACCTACTGCCGAACCGCTATGGCGCATCGCGAGGTTGAGCAATTCCGGGTTCTCTACATGGATCGGAAGAATGTTCTGATTGCTGATGAGGAACAGGCCAAGGGCACTGTTGACCACGTACCGGTATACCCGCGTGAAGTCGTGAAACGGGCTCTGGAATTGAACGCTAGCTCGCTCATCCTCGTCCACAATCACCCTTCTGGCGACCCGACGCCCAGTAACTCCGATATTGTCATGACTGAGCGGATAAAGGACGCCTGCGACACCCTAGGTATTCTCATTCATGACCATGTTATTATCGGAAAAAAAGATGAGTATTCCTTTAGTGCAAATGGTTACTTGCCTAGGTCTTGAGCAGGATTGGGGATGATAGACAACGCCGCTATTGGGAAAGCGATATGCTCTGACTAGTAGTCAACGAAAACTGCAGCAAGGTAGGTAGCGCCGTAAAGCTCTTGAGCAGTAAGCAGCCGTTTGTTTTGTCGGTAGGGCCAAGGATCTCGAACGACAATCTCCGTGAGTCTTTGTTGCCCGAAGTTGTCCTCGAGCCAGGTCATACTTGTTAAAAGCGTAGCGTGCCCGAGAGAACCGATTATTACTGGAATATCGTCTGCCAGATAGCGTGAGGCGTGCTGAAGGGCAAAGGGGTCATGAATCCCAAACTGAACATCGGTGTGTGTTTCAAGTTCAGCGTAAAACTCATCACCGCGCTCGTCAGTCCAGTATCCCTCTACAGCTCTAGCGATGTTTGGGCCAACACTCGGAAGACAGGGAACACTTGGTCCGTAGACCTTCTGCACAATATCTTCTTGGGAAACTCTAAATCCATAAAGTTCGAACGCGGATTCGATGCAGGCAGCCCAGCACCACTGGTCACATTCTTGTAGAGCAGTAACGCGATTGATACGGAACCCGACACTACATTGTCGCACCATCCCTCCATTATACGGGAAGGCGTCACCACAAATGTACTCTGCGAGGGCCTCGTTTGCTCCAATTGAATTTGAAAGTCCGAATGCAGAAAAAGCTGCTAATCGTTTTATTGTGCATCGCCGGTCCATTGTATGTCTCCAGCTTGACTAAAATGTTTGACTACAAAGATATTAGGAAGTTCATAGGTTCTAAATTCGCTCGTTCTATTGGATCATCTTATCAGAATAGTCAGTGATTTGCAGCAGCAAGGGTATACGGATATTTTGATAAGAACATTTTTCGCATTCATGGCCATCTCGCTCGCTACCTCAGCAATCGCAGGTGGGCTGCATGTCCGTGATGCTGATACCATTGTAGTAGATGGCACACCTGTTCGATTGAACGGCGTTGATGCACCCGAACTCGGCACACAGTCGGGTCAGAAAGCCAAGCGCTGGATGGTCAACTACCTTCGCGGCAAATCCATCGAATGCAAACTGAACGGTGAGCGCACCCATGATAGGTATGTTGGTGTCTGTTACGCTGACGGTGAAGACATAGGGGCCGCTGTAATCGTCGCAGGACATGCCCTAGATTGCCGTAGGTACAGTGGGGGTCGCTACAGGCATTTAGAGACACCAGCGGCTAAATCACGGCTCAGACGGGCCAAGTATTGTAGGTGAATTTCTGGAGAGAGCCATTGTTAAAGAAGCTTGAAGCTATTGAACGCATTGTGGTCATCATTGCTGCACTTCTTGCTGTGGTTCCTGTCGTAATTTACATCTCAGAAACCAAAGCACGCGACCTAGATAGAACAGCCAATTTCATAACGGCTTTTCAAGCATGCGAGAAGTTTGCACCTCCTGAAGGCGCTGTTTCTGATGGACCGATAGAGGGCTTCAAACCGATTGATTTAGATGCTTCGGGCCATGATCCAGAAAAACCTTGGCTCGATGCGCAGACCCGAGCGTGCTTGAAGATAGTCAAATGGAATTTGGAAAACGACTACGAGTGACTATCGCTTTCGACTCATAGCTGCCATGAGATTGAAAGACCCACTACCGCAAAGGTCCGCCTCACCTTGCGCAAGCTCCAGGTCGAATGCCTCAATGAACGGTGCAATCAATTGCTCGTCCAGCAGATAAAACGCCGTCGCATCCCGGGATCCGCGTGATAGCACACTATCCGCATTCCAACCCCAACGTCCCCGACCGGCATGGGCATCTAGCCAATTGTGGATCTCATGAAGCCGATATCCGAACCCTTCTTCAGGAACCTGCACACGCACCCTGATAGGGAAGTATTTTTCATCTGCTGCTTTCTTCGGGGATCTGCTGCGCGTGACCATTACGCCTCGATAACGTCGATTAACCCCGGCCCGTCATCATCGCGGCCAATCGGTGCGACCTTGTGATAACGCATACGTCCATCCCATTCTGTGCCCAAGTTCTGCGCTTCGTCGTGGTCAATCTCGCCTGACATCCACGGCACCAGGTTCTCGTTCGTTAGAATTACCGGTGACCGTGCATGTATGTGTTCGATTTGATGCAACGCAGGGCGGGTGAGAATTGTGCAGGTGTTCAGACCAGACGAGAGGCGCGAGTAGAGGCCTGCGAAATACATGCAGGGGTCATTGGTATCTGTCTTGATAACCCAAGGCTGTTTGGCCCCCTTTGGGCCTGTCCATTCATAGTAGAAACTGGCCGGGATAATGCATCTGCTGCTCTTCCAAGCAACTCGGAACGAACCTAGCTTATGTGCCGTTTCTATCTTCGCGTTGAAAGTGGTGGGCTTCCATTGTTTCAAGTCTTCTTTGAACCAGTGCGGTACAAGCCACCAGCGTGCCGTAGAGCTTATCAGTCGATCGCCATGGATGAACGCCAAATCCAACATCTGAGTGGGCTTCACGTTCCAGCTCATTGAAAGGTCTTGGGCGTTTGGATCGCGCTCAGTTGGGATAGGAACGCCGTTCACGATCCAGTTCTGCAGGGCATAGAGTTCCGCCCATGTCATTTCAGGTCTGCCGAGTCGTCCGCACATTCGGCGAGCATAGCGAAATCAAGGGAACGTTTGGTGAACTTTTTGATGGTTGGCGACGAGATTAATGACAGTTGTGCGGACAATGCTGCCATTCTTTGCAGCATGGCACCCATTACCAGTTACAAATAATTCATCTGTTTAGTTACCCAAAACAGGATTTCGGCAAGAACCCCGATTGCGCCTGCTTTTTCAGTCATTACCAATGCTGTTCCAGATGTACCAAAAGGTAGAGCTTCAAAATCGGAACCGTCAGTTAACTCGATCAACACCGGGAAACTAGAAATACCGGCTAGCTCTCGTATTGAAGGAAGGCCTGAACGCAGATCCAGTGTGCCCTCGGCAGATCCGACCGGCATAGCAACAATGATGCCGGAGAGTTCCGTGCCGGGCTGCGTACGCAGCGCCAACCTGATTTCATCTCCGATATTGACGTTTTGACGACTAGATTGCGGGAGGGAGGCCACAATGGCGAAATCCGATGGGTCAATAAAGGTTATCGCACCTTGGAAAGTGGTGGCGCGGTTTCCTGGCCTTAGTGTCACAGCAGAAACGACACCATTTCCTGGTGAGTGAACCTCAGTCTCTTCAAGACTCCATTTGGCTTGTTCCAACGCCATTTCAGCTTCGACAATTGCGGCGTCTCGACCATCAATAGTAGCAGAAATTCGACGCTCTAGTCCCTTCTTGCGCGCTTCAGCTGCTCGGATATTGGCGGTCAGTTGATCAATCGTTGCGACAGCTTCTTGAAGTTGAAAGGTTGTCGATGCGCCTCGTTCTTCTAATTGAATGATATCATCACGCCTCTGCTGCCCGAAGAGAAGCTGGGCATTCAAAGACTCGATTTCTGCCTCGGCTGCGGCGAGGTCAGTCACTAATTGGTCTGCCGAAGACTTAGCCGTTTCTAGAGAAGCCTCAAGGCGTGATACTTCAGAGGCAAATACATCAGGGTCAATTTTGAAGAGTAAATCGCCTTCGCTAACCGATTGATTGGCCTCAACAGCTACCTCGACAACTGTTCCCGATACGTTAGGTGCAATGTTTGTCTCAATCCCTTGAACTGAAACTGGACCAGTGGGTGTCGTGTGATTGAGAGCTCCTATTACGACAAGAGCAATCACTGCTGCGCCAGCGTAGATAACCGTTTTCCAGAACCCGTTCCACGGGAGCCACTTAAGTTTAGAAAACACCAACCAAATCAAGCCGAAGTAAAGACTTAAGACGATGAGCATCAGTTAACCTCCGAAACAACGCCAGTTCGCTATCGCATTTACAAACGCCAAAGAACTCGAATTATAAGGCATAGACGTCTCGAAACATATTGTTTCCGTGCCAGCGGCCTTCTGTGAAACCGCCTCGTTCAAGTAATTCTGAAAGTCCATTTCCAGCTCAGCCCACTTATTCCAGGAAATAGTTTTAGTGACCGCGGTGCAAACAAGGTAGGCGTTTATTTTCGGTGCGATTTGTAATTTCGCCGCTTCCTGAAGCTAAGCCCATCCAATAGGTTCGGTGCCATAAGTTGGGGAACGGTCCACTCACTTACCGTCCCCCGCCGAACTGGATGAAATTGTCCAGCACGGTTGATTCATAGCCAAAATACTTGGACGAACCTGGCTTTCAGACTGTCTCCATAAGCGTGTCCGAAAGTACATCCTCGGAGAGCACCCCCGGAGCACCTATTGCGACAAGCCTTGTTTCGGGTTTGCGGTCACCCCAAGCGCCATCACGTGCGATGTCCATACGTTTTCCAACGACCTGAACGAGGATGCGATGATCTGGATCCTCCTCACTAAAAACAAAACCCTTGAGGCGATACACATCGCCCGGAAGCTTTCGAATTGCGCTTCGGAGAGAAGATAAGCTTATCGGGCGTTCAGTTTTCATCATAGTTGTTGAGAAGCTGTCCGAGTGATCAGAGTGGTGGCAACCACAATCCGGTCCATGTTCGTGATGATCGGGTATTTCTGTTTCGAGCTGTTCGGCGGCAAAGCGACCGACTGAAAGAAGTATATCCAGTGGGACGTCCGCATTGACAGCTTCGACCAAACGATAGCGACGGAAGCGAGACCCGAGCCAATCGTGCACCCTTTGAACAGCCGCCCTGTCGACGAGGTCGACCTTGTTCAAAATAACCATGTCCGAGAACGCAATTTGACGGAGCTTTAGTTCCATTTGTTCCGGCGCAGCAAATAGCTGATCCGCATCGACCAGACACATAAGGCTGTCCAAGCGGATCATGTCCCGAAACTTCTGATCGGTAAATGTCATCGCAATTGATGACGGATCCGACACTCCACTTGCTTCAAGGACGATGTATTCCGGTTTCTCGGGCCGGGCGAGAACGGCTTCCACCGTTTCGATCAAGTCATCTCGTATCGAGCAGCAAACGCACCCATTTGCCAGGCTCATAACGTCATCTTCGAGGCCGACCACCAAGTCTGCATCGACGTTTATGGATCCAAAGTCATTTACAAGAACCGCAACCCGCAACCCGTGATTGCCTGTTAGGATCCGGTTCAAAAGTGTTGTCTTACCGGCTCCAAGAAAGCCGGTAAGGATCGTGACAGGGATCGCAGAAATCGAACCAAATTCAATCATTGTTCGATCTCCTCTCAATCTTCATCACGCGAGCCGATTACATCCGAAACTTTGATGGTAAAGTCCTGCGGCCAGTCCCCGCCGGGTGCTCGGAAAACGTCAGTTGGATAGTATTCGCGTGGATCGATCTCCATATCACGGTACTTCTGGTCTTGCTGATCTGCTCGGGTGAGCCTCGGATTCGGTAGTGTTATTTCATCCGGAAGCTCAATACGCCCGGCCTCGGCTGCCGCAGCCAGTTCGCGAAACGGTGGTACAGTGCCGGATTTTCCGGGCAGTGCAGCTTTTCTGTACCAGATTGCATCCTTGGTCACATTCACAACGGCAACATCGAGACCCCATTGGAAAAGACCGTCGTAGTGGGCGCGAATACCAGCCAGCATTTCTGCATCGATGTCTTCGTCCTGGGTATAGTGTGTCACCATTCCCAAACGCGGCCTTGTGTCAGCAAAGAGCTTACCCACGGCATAGTGGGAGGTGTGATGCGTATCGATAGTGTAGTTAAAGAGATCCTGTGGGATACCGTATTTGTAGGTCATCAACTGACCAATATCCTGTCCCGACATTTCGGTTACAAAGACATCAACGCCTTCGCCGTATTTCCGTGAAAGCTCATCCGGGCGACCATCGCCGGTCCATACAAAGCTCAGCCCGTTCCAATCGAGCCGATAGCCAACCGCACCGTCCTTGGCATGGCTTCGAGGCCAAGACCGAACAGTCACGCCATCTTCGTCATAAACGATTCCGCCTTCCTGACGGAAATCAAACTCGTTGACTTCGATCTCGTAGCCGTCCCCAATCGGGAACACATCAAAGGCCTCCAGATGCCACTTGAGCATCTGCTGCATGCCTTTGACCATTCCAGCTGTCCCAAGTTCGGGTGTCCGACCAGAGGGACCATGGATGCGTAGTGGCGTGTAACCACCCGACCAAGCACGGAACGGATAAATATAAGGAATATCGGCGTAGTGGTCGACATGAAGGTGAGAGATGAAGATGTCGTTGATCAGCTGCCCCGGCACTTGCATGGCAATGATATTGCGCACACAACCGGATCCAAAATCGAAGAAGAACCTTTTTCCGTTACCCAGCTCGACCATAATACAGGTGCCCGCTTGATCTTCGCGCGGCGGATATGGTGTTGAGCCACAGAATGAGATGCGCATCTCATCTGGCCCCAACTCCTCACTCAGTGGAAAATAGTTCGCGTTTGAACCAGTCATGTATTTCGTAGGACGGAAGTACTCCGGCAAAGATATGCCGCCTGCGGGTCGACCACCATATGGGTTTTTGAGTGTTTCTCCTAGAGGGCCGTCTCCTTCGTGGGCCTCGGCGCTTCCTGCTGCAAACCCAGCTGCCCCTGTCGCAGCTGCTCCAGTAGCCAAGCCCTTTAGAACACTCCGCCGCGACGGGTCTTCAATTTGGTCTGACGCCTGAGCCTGTTTGTCGTCCTGGTCTTTTCTATTGTCTTCCTTGGTCATGGATTGGTCCTCAGTTAAAAGTATCTCACAGTTTGCGCTTCAATATCCGGCGAAGCTCGTTGATGAGTTCAGATTTGATGTGGGCCCATTCGGCGCGCTCTGAGGCCGTGATCGATGCGTCTTTCGAAAACGCAGATGCTTTCTTCAGGTCTTCGATGACCTCGCCGAGAAGCGCGTCCGTTTCGATGCGCCTCGACAGCACATCGGAAAGTTCTGGAATTTCTTCAATCAGGTCCACCGTCACTGGAAAATCCCGAAACCCACTATCTATTCTCAAATCAAGATGAGTGCGGTTGACCGCAAAGGCCAAGTGAGTCACCGTGAGTTGGGGGTGAGTTGACATTGAACAAATCCAACGAATTACCAATAAATCAACATGTTGGACAGCCTTCTCCGGAGCTCATCCGGGAAGCTCTGAGTCGAATTGTATCAAGCGACGGGTTTCAAGCTTCACCCCGACTCACGCAGTTTCTCACCTATATAGTCGAGGAAACTCTATCTGGTCGAAGCGCTCAGATTAGAGGCAAAGCTATCGCTGTTGAGGTCTATGGGCGGCGCATAGATGGTACTGGTGGTCAAAACCTGGTTCGCGTTGAGGCTAGGCGACTGCGTCGTCTTTTACATCAGTTCTACGAAGATCACTGGGACGGCAACGGAGTTCGCATTTTTGTTGATCCCGGCGGATACAAGCCGCGGTTTTCATACGAATCTACAATCGAAGACCGTACATCAAGTGAACTGAAGAGCGACAATCCAGTTGGCCGTTGGCGTTCGCGGCAACTGCTGCCTGGTGGACTAGGTGTTGTTGCATTAGTCGCTGTGCTTGGCATCTGGATGAGCCAGGATAACAGGGAGGTTGTGCCGACAACTCGATCCATCGAGAAAGCAGAACGTGTGGCGCTTGGTGAACAATCATTGACGAGACTCCAGGCGGCCAACATTGCAGACCAAGCCCGAGGCATGTTTTTTCCCGTTTTTGATGTCAAACGTCAGCAGATAGCACTGGGAATGTTCCAGCACGCGATGGAACTCGACCCGGCTCTGTCCGACGGCTATGCCGGATCAGCGCAGGTCCTGGCGATCTTAGCGGTGTTGTCGCCGGATGAATCACAAAGGGATGATTTCTCCAATCAAGCTTCAGAAATGTCTGAAAAAGCGCTTCAATTGTCCCCGGCCGACGCGTGGGCAAACAGCGCAAATGGTTGGGTGCTGGCTGTCAAAAACCAGCCAAACGAGGCATTGAAGTACGCAAGAATGTCCGTCGAACTGGCGCCGAATGATGGCCATATTCTCGACCTTGCAGGTATCACCGCCATCTTGGCTAACGCCCCGGAACTTGCTGCCGAGGTTAGCAACCCGGAGAGGCCCAAATCAGGCTCTGGTAGGTTTGGTGCGAGAAACATCTGGGGCGTTTCGCAACTTATGCTCGGGAACTACGAAAATGTTGTTGAAGCCTTTCAGGGAGCGCCAGCTGCCGGGGCGCCAGTCAGTGCTCCTTCGCTCTTATTCCAAGCCGTTGCGCACGATCAGTTGGGAAATTCAGAAAAAGCACGACGGCTCGTTGCTGAAATGCGCAGGACATGGCCTGAGTTTCCGTCCGAGTTTCTCGCCGACAGGATTTTCCACAACGATGACATTACCCGGAATGCAATACTGGATACACTGAGTCGTTATCAGCCCGGATAAAGTCCTAGTTGGCACCTCCAACCAATATCACATTTGCTTGCGCAGCCGATTTTCAACGCGTCCCAGTGATGCCGCGGACATGTTATTTTTTTCCAAAGGATATGTCCGCACTGGGCTCGCAGCCGACATCCGACCAAGTCGATGTGTTAGTGCAGAACTCGAAATTTGCTGACAATAGGCCTGCCGAACACCCCCCATTTATAGCGGGCTGAATATGGCGGGGATTTTGTGCTATACTATGCAAGCCTCCCGGTTTGGGAGAAGGGGAAGAACCCACCGTCTCACAAATGATTGAGAGTGAAGGTGGTGAGGGGCTGGATGAGGGGGTCTTAGCCAGCCCCTCTCTCTTGAGGGGGTATCCGGAGTGGTAGTGTTGTTCCGTTAAACCCAATCTACCCCGTTAGCGCCTTGTCCGAAATTGGGGGATTCCCGTAGGCCCCTTATTTTCTTATCTCAGACACAATTCAAACACGCTGCACCGATACCAAGCAGGTGCGGCGCGTCGTGATGGGATTAGCGATTTCTATGAGGGGGTACGAGTTTGGCGCGTCGTACCTCCAATCAGTGAAGCTATTATCTATGCAAATAGAATCCTTGGTGCGATATTGTTGTTTCATCAAGACCGGTGGGAATTCAACATGCTATCTATGGATCCGTGTGAACCATTCTAGGCAAAACCTGGTGGAAAAATGCTGACGCGTTTGTTGTTAATTCTGGCGTTTCTTTTGCCCGCGCCACTCGCTGCAAACCCCACAGCGACTGACGAACTGAACACGTTTCGAAAAAGCCAAGGTCTTCAAGGGTTAGTCTACAGTCGGAAGTTGGAGAAAGCCGCCAAGTCTCATGCTGAAGACATGGTGAAGAAGGGGTTCTTTTCGCATACCGGCTCCAACGGGTCTGACGTGGGTAAGCGGGTGCGCAAGGCAGGCTATGATTGGTGTTTCGTTGCTGAGAACATTGCCAAAGGTCAAAATGGTCTGGACGCTGTGATGTCGGCTTGGGCGCAGTCACGGGGGCATCGTGCCAGTATGCTGTCACGCAGGGCCCAGGAGTTTGCGCTGTACGAGGCTGCGGATCGTACCTGGGTGATGGTTCTAGCCGCACCCTGCCGGTAGCGTTGTCATGAGGATTGGCGAACAACGTAATAAGCGATTCACTAACTTTCGTTTTCAAAAACCGTTCCATTGAACGCATCATTCGAACGTGCTCATTGGTGGCTTTCCACATTTCCTAGACCCCACAGTGTTCAGTGCCAAGCAAATTGCCAACCAACAGCGGGCAAAAACCGACTTTTGTTTTCAGTGCTGAGCACCGTCTGGCACGCATCATCAATCCGATGGCTGAAGTCTCTAAACTCTTCGTCATCAAGTCGCTCGACCTTGATGTCTTCCAACCCATCGATTTTGGCTGTGGAAAAGAAAATGTCAGGTTCCAGCCTTTCCGAGAAATCATCAGGTGCACGACAAAAACCCGAGACGCTATGCACCAGTCGCCCATATGGGGGTAAAACTCTATATCAGGCAAAACCAAGATTGGGCCTTTTGCAGATACTTGCTCAAGCTTTTCTAGTCTTTTGCGAACGCTCATTTTGTGCTTCCCATCAAATCCATTTGACATCCCAGCGCAGAGTTACGGTGGCCCCAGCGCCTTTGCCTAAAAGGTTGCCAGCCTGATCGAAACGGCGCATGAACTCGGCACCAGTCTCACTTTCCTCACGCTCTAATGTGACGGTTTCTTCTGAATCCGAAACGCCAACGATTGCACTGTGGACCCGCTCTGCAAGATTTCGAGGATACTCGCCATCTGTTGAAATTGGTTCGCCACACTTGTCAAAGAATTCGCCTTTCACGATGGCGACCTTGAACTTGTTGTCTGATTTTTCTTCCAGTTTGCTGACGCGGTTTTTGATACTCATTTCTTTGCCTCCAATGCCGCAATACGTTTCTCCAAATCGGTCGTCTCAAGAACACGCCTGTATTGCTCTACGAGCCCCATGACCGTTGCTCCCTCCAGCGGAGTAATCTCACCATCGGAAACCGCCTTCAGCACCGCCTGCGAGGTTTTCGAGGCCTCGCTAGCAGTGCTGATAGGTGGAAGCTCGAAGTTGACTGGTGCGTCCTTTCTGGTGGGCGCTATCCGTTCCAGGCAAAGACGAAGGGCCGTGCTGTCGCCCTCAAGTGCCATTTCAACAGCCTTCTGGGTGATTTGCTCAGACTGGCCCTCAAGCAGTTCCTCAACTGCCCGTGTGACCCTGTGCCGGGTTCCTCTGGGCTTGCCGGGATTGCCGGTAGCAAAGGTTCCATCCGGGTTTCTCTCGTCCGTATTCGTTCCGTTTTTACGGTCAGGTTCATCCGTCATTTCTCTTGCCTCATTGTGTTGGATAGTTGGTGCAGAAGGTGCCCGTTTCCCCCAGACCCCCTGGTAGATTAAGGATGTCTTAAATATTGCGACGGAGGACTTGCCGAAATCACCCGATTTCGTCGCAAGTATTGATACGGCCCGTCGCATTTATTGCGTCGCCTCCGTTTTTCTCGTCGCAAAATTTACGACGGTCTCGTCGCAGTTTTTAAGACAGGGTTTTGTTTTTCCGCCTTTGCCAGTTGGGTTGTGAACAGGGGCTTTTACGACCGGGAAATCTGAGCCTTTTGACCACTGTTTGTACAATCTGCGGCCAGACTCACCGTGTGCAGTCGGCAATGAAATTTCGGTCAGTTCGAACAGCGGAGAGGATGCGACTCCGCTGGTGCCTAGTTTTGGAGGGCGTGTGACGGCGATGAAGCCCTTCGCTTGAAGTTCACGGAACCCTTTGGCTGCGGTATTATACGATACGCCCAGACGCTCAGCGGCTTGTCTGACGCTCAAGCATATCTTGCCGTTGTTATTGTTACCAACTCCACGCCATTCCAGCCTTAGCCACGGATACAATGCTTGCGCAGTTGTCGAGAGGGCCCGCCATGCGGGCTCCTCCATCATGTTGCGAATGAGCTTTGTCCAATGCTCACTCCGGCGCTCATTTTTCTTGTCACGCCCCATCAAGCACCACCATTCTGGTCTACCAGTTTTGCCAGTGCTGTCTGAAAGTCAGGGAGAAGGGTGGCGCTGAACGCCACCCCCTTTTTCGTTGGGTGTTTTTCCCCGTCTTTCGCGAGATACCAGACACGCATGTTAACAATGTCGCGGCCCATGTATTCCTCACGTGAAACGCGGATTTCCTCCTGAGCATTTTTCTGAATGACGACACTCATGAACGACGCCCCCCATAATACAGGGCGGCAACGACACGTGCAGCGGCCTCAGAGAGGCCGTGCTTGCGACGAAGGGTGTGGATTTGGAGGTCAACAGTTCTCATACCGCTACCTCGCTCGCTTGGATCAGCTCGACTTTGGTGGCGAGGAAATAGATACCGAACTTCTGGCGTCCGGTGTCTGGTTTCTGCTGAGTACTCATTTTCTGCTCCTTGGTTATTGCACCAAGGGCGAGAAACGGTTACAATTACAACTATTCCACCAGCCGCAATTGCATACCGCCCGCGCCCTGTTTCTGGGTGCGGGTTTTGATTAGGCTGCGGGTTCAGCGACTTGATTGAACCAACGATCCAACTCGTCGTACTCTAACCGGGTGGAGTTGCCGATTTTGACGTACTTGAGCCGTCCGGCCTTCATTTCCTCATAGAGCGTACTCCGGGACATGCCGGTGTAGGTTACCGCCCCGGATACATCCGTTGCCCGTGGGCGCGTGTTGTGATTTCCAACGATATCCATGTTCGTTTCTCCGTATCCGTGTTGATGCGAAAGAACGTACGGAGACTGCCCGCCGAGGTATAAAGGAGCTTTCTTAATCGGCTGGTGGGGAAAAACCCTTACCTGCTGCGCGCGCCCAAGTTTCCGGACTGGCTTTGGTTCCCATCGCTGCGAAGACTGCAGTCACAAAGTCAAGAAACGGGCCGTAGGCTGGGTTTCCTCGTTCATGAGGATTTGTGCTAACAATCGGCATTGAACTGGTAATTGCGTAGAAAGTCTTTGAGCACTCCAATGCAAGCAGCATTGCGGCGGTTTCGGTTGGTTTGTTTTTGTTGACGACTGCGAATTCCGGTCTGTCGCTGAACGCGCTATTCAAGGAAAGAGCGTTTGGATTTACTGACGCCGCCGCTGAGTTCAAAATGTCACTCATTACATTCAGGGATTCCACTAGCTCTTTTTGAGCCAACAGGTTGGGTGTCGGCGCAATAGAATCGGCTTCAGCGTCAGGAAAGAAGCACCTAAGAACCTGTGGAAACGTCTTGCTCCCGTGCCATCCGACCCGCTCTAGTTGCTTGGCAGCAGAAGCCAATGACTTTGCGGCTTTTTTGATGTCTTCAACGTCTTTTTGGGGCTCTCGGTCTGTGCGCTCAACAGATTGTAGACTGGACGCAAGGCTGTAGCACTGCTCTAACGCCTCTGCGTGTGCCTGCGCATCATCATCACTAGTGGAGTTGGACATCCTTTTGATGGCCGTAATAAGTAAGGTTCTACGTTCCGACATTTCGTCAGTCACCCCGGCCCCCAATCGCAACAACGTCTGCACTTTCTTGCGTTACAAGTTCAGCCCACTTATCTAATGCAACGGCGCGCTGATCCAGCAATTGAGCTTGATTGTAAACGCGTCCAACGAGCGTTGGGGCCGATGCCGTTGCCGAGTGATTCAATATGCGATCCACAACAGCCTCGTTTTCCCCTGCATCAGCCATCTTTGTGGCAAATCCGGTTCGGATGTCATGTATCCGCCAATGCTCAAAATCATCTGGCAGAAGTTTGTCCAGTCGTGCCTTTGCTTTTCCGATCCCTGAAATAGGGGTCTCGCCAGTCGTCGTGAACACAAAGCCGGTATCGGTGTCTTCGGAATGAAGCCCCTTCAATTCCTTCAAAGCTGGATTGGAAAGGTGGGTGATGTGCGGCTTCTTATTCTTTGTCTGAGATCCCGGCTTAGTCATTCGCGCCGTGTCGAATGTGATTTCCTCCCATTTAAGGCCCAGGATTTCCCCCCTACGCTGACAGGTGAGCAGCAAAAGCCGAAACACCGGACCCCAGACAGGGCCCATCTGAAACGTAGCCTTCCAGATTGTCCTTATTTCGCCAATCGATAGAACCCGCTCTCGCGCATGTTCGGTTGTCGCTTTCGCAACGCCGCTGGCTATATTCTCGGAGATGTAGCCGCGCACCCATGCCCAATTTGAAAACGCAGACAACGCAGCCCGAATACGATTAGCGTATGCCTTTCGGCCAGCCGACGCTTTTGCGTCCACGGCACTTTGAATATCGCTTCGCGTCAAGTCAGTGATTGGGTTATCCAGATGCTCAGATAGGGATTGGCGCAACTGGCGAAGCCTTTCGTCACGCGTTCTGAGGCTGGATAGATGGATGGTGTCATAGATATCCAGCACCTGCGATACGTTCAGTGTTGATGCCTGCGTACGCTTCTTTTCTCGCCTCTCTGCCTCTGCGTTCGCGATGCGGTCAATTCCCTGCGCAGCCTCGGCTTCAATCTCCAATGCCATCTTGCGGGCTTCTGATAAACCGACAGGCTTGGGCCACTGGCCAAGCGTATGTTTGCGCTTTGGCCCGCCTTTCACCCGTTTTTCATACATCCATACTGCCTTGCCAGTAGAGGAAAGCCGGAACCTCAACCCTTTGCGCTCTGTGTCAGACACCTCAAGACGCCCCGTCTCGGGCGGGGTAAGGCTTTCAAGGTATCTGTTAGTCAATTTCCTCTTCATCGCTCTGGGGGACTCATGGGGGACAAAATCAACTGGATTGTGGCGGACGGTTATGGATGATAGTAGACAATAATTATTCGGGGGACAATATGAGGGGCCAGATTTTAAACAGTAAAATAAGGTAGGGCCGGATAATTATGGACAGCCATAGACCGTGAGAGACTTCCAGCTAAGTTAGAAGGTAAACGGAATCATAATCCGCGTGTCGGGGGTTCAAGTCCCTCCTCCGCTACCAGAACTTCCCAAACAAGTGCTAAGGCCCTGTTAGCTGCGTTTCCATTTGGATCGCGCCCTCGGGTTCCGTGCGAGTTCCGACCAAGCACTGCAGTTCTTTGCGCTTCGTTGCTCTGAGGCCGCGAAGCAAGTTCTACCGCAACGTAAAAGGTTGGTTTCGGGCATGAACCGCGTGATTATGGTACTAAATCCGAGAAAATCAAATAAACCGAACGATCGGTCGAAAATATAGTTGAATACGAACGCAGACCGGGCCAGTCTTTGATCGCGCCGTGTCCGGGGATTCCCCGATTTACTACTGGCATCGCATTTCGTCTGAGGAGGCACGATCATATGACCCAAGTCATCGGGTATGAGAAAGTGGGCGATATCGCCGTTTTGTCGGCTGAGAACCCACCCGTTAACGCGCTGGGCGTGGATGTGCGCCGGGGTTTGTTGTCGGCGATCGAACGCGCCGAAACAGAGGGCGCGCGCGCGGTTTTGATCTATGGTGAGGGGCGGACTTATTTCGCAGGCGCAGATATTCGCGAGTTTGGCAAGCCGCCACAGGATCCGTGGCTGCCCGCACTCTGTGATCGGATTGAGGCGTCGCCCTTGCTGGTGGTTTCTGCGTTGCATGGAACCGCGCTTGGTGGTGGGCTTGAGGTTGCTTTATCCTGTCATTATCGCGTTGCCGTGCCGTCTGCGAAGGTGGGGTTGCCCGAGGTTAATCTTGGTATCATTCCTGGCGCTGGCGGCACCCAGCGCTTGCCGCGTGTTGCCGGAGTCGAGGCTGCATTGGACATGATCACGACGGGGCGGCACGTCCGAGCTCCAGAAGCGCTTGAGATGGGTGTGCTGGACAGAGTTCAGGATGGTGATCCGCGCGAGATCGGCCTGGCCTATGTCAGAGAGCTGCTTGCAACTGATGCAGCTCGGCGCCCTGTTTGCGATATGGCCCGGCCCGCCCCAATCGATTTTGATGCGGCCTATAACGCGGTGCTGAAGAAGGCCCGGGGCCAATTGTCGCCTGCGATAGCAGTGCGGGCAATACAAGCCAGTTGCGAGGCCGAGGATTTTGCATCCGGTTTGGCTCGCGAACGGGAATTGTTCATGGACCTGATGGGCTCGGATCAGCGCAAAGGGTTGATCCACGCATTCTTTGCGGAACGTGCGGTTGCAAAATTGCCCGAGTTGAATGGGGTCGAGCCGCGGGACCTGCAACAGGTCGGCGTCATCGGCGGCGGCACGATGGGCGCAGGGATTGCCACCTCAGTTCTGCTGGCGGGGCTTCCTGTCGTGCTGCTTGAGATGTCACACGAGGCAGCGCGGTCCGCTAAAGATCGTATCGCGGCAAATCTGGCTGGCGCCGTGAGGCGCGGAAAGCTGAGCCAGGACAAACATGATGATATTCTGCAGAACCGGCTGACCCTGGCCACGGACTACAACGCACTGAGTGGCGTCGATCTGGTGATCGAAGCCGTGTTTGAAGACATGGCAGTGAAGAAAAAGGTTTTTGCGCAACTGGATGCGGTCTGCAAAAGCGGTGCGGTATTGGCGACCAATACCTCATACCTTGATATCAACGAAATTGCCGGATCGACCGAAAGGTCACGGGATGTCATCGGTCTGCATTTCTTCTCCCCAGCACATGTGATGAAACTGCTTGAGATCGTGGTGGCGGACCACACCGCGCCCGAAGTTGTGGCAACGGGTTTCGCGTTGGGCAAGAGGTTGGGCAAAGTGGCCGTTCGGGCAGGTGTGTGCGACGGGTTCATAGGAAATCGGATTTTGGGCACATATCGGGCCTGTGCTGATCACATGGTGCTGGATGGAGCGAGCCCGTTCCAGATCGATAAAGCGCTAACAGGGTTTGGCTTTGCGATGGGACCCTATGCAGTGTCAGATTTGGCCGGATTGGACATTGGCTGGGCGGCGCGCAAGCGGAAACGGGCCGCAGGCCAGGATCCACGCGTTCGCGACAGTTTCTATGCCGACAAGCTGTGCGAGGCCGGACATTTCGGCCAGAAAACCGGCAAAGGCTATTACATATATGAAAATGGCAAGCGGGGTGGAGAGCCGAACCCCGAGCTGACATCATTGATCGAAGCCGAGCGTGCGGCTCAGAACATAACTCCACGCGCGTTTACGGATGAGGAGATCATACGTCGCTATATGGTCGCGATGGTGAATGAGGCGGCGAAGGTGGTAGGCGACGGCATCGCGCGTAGACCGCTGGATGTGGACGTTACGCTGCTCTATGGCTACGGTTTTCCGCGCTACTGGGGTGGGCCGCTGAAATGGGCAGATTTGCAAGGTTTGCCGGGCGTATTGAACGATATCCGCAAGTGGGCTGAAGAAGATGCCTATTTCTGGCAACCTGCACCCCTGCTCGAACAACTGGTGGCCGAGAACCGCTGCTTTGATGATCTCAACAAAGATGCCTGAAGCCTCGGGGCAAAGGCTCCCGTGCCTGCGCAACATTGGCTGCGCCAATATTGCTAGCCGCCTTGGGCCCGGCATCGCGCAAAGCGCAATGCCGGGCCCAACAGGAGGAGGCGTTTCGTAAGAAATGTAGACGACTGGCGGGAGGGTTTGTTGTTAACCCAGTGCACCTTCGGCAGCAGTCCGCACAGCGCGAATATTGTCGCCATAGACTGACGGGTTTGAAACTGACCCGCCTTTAAAAACTGCTGATCCGGCGACCAACACGTCAGCGCCTGCAGCGGCCACCAGAGGCGCTGTTTTGGGATCAACACCGCCGTCGATTTCGATATGCACCGGCCGGTCGCCGATCATCTCGCGCAAACGTTGCACTTTTGCGGTCATGTCGATGAATTTTTGCCCCCCGAAGCCGGGGTTGACGGTCATGACGCACACCAGATCAGTCATGTCCAACAGATGTTCGACGGCCTCGGCGGGCGTCCCGGGATTCAACGCGATCCCTGCTTTCATTCCCGCAGCGCGTATCGCCTGCAGCGTGCGGTGCGAATGCGGCCCCGCTTCGACGTGCGCGGTCAGCACATCAGCGCCCGCATCGGCATAGGCTTGAATATAAGGATCGACCGGAGTGATCATCAAATGCACATCCATGACGGTCTTAACATGTGGGCGAAACGCTTTGACCGCTGGGGGACCAAAAGTGAGGTTTGGGACAAAGTGGCCGTCCATCACGTCCACATGAACCCAATCCGCCCCTTGCGCTTCGATGGCCTGAATCTCCTGTCCGAAATTTGCGAAATCGGCTGACAGGATCGAGGGAGCGATCTTGATGGAACGGTCAAAGCTCATGACTGGCCTCATGTGGGTGTGCTGTTGCGGTGGCGTATACCCTCGACTCGCGTCAATGCATAGGCCTGACTGCGGTGAATCTGATCGATAGATTCAATATACAAACCCGCCAGTTCAAAGCCTGCTCAGGCGCGATAGAAAAGATATCGATCTGGCGCGATGGTCTCGGGGCCTTCAATCTGAGCAAAACCCGTCAACGGTTGCCCTGAAATCAACAACCCACCGGGTCGCATGACCTGTTTGATCAGAGGGCTGAGGCGCGCCGCTTCCGCAACATCTTCGGACTTGATCCCGCGGCCGAAATCGTAGTGCGCCAGCGCGATTGTTTGGCCTGCGTCCGCCAGTTTACGCAACATCGGCTCGGCCTCACCCTGCAGGAAATCCTGTGCCGGTGGCGTGCTGTCGGGATGACACTGCAAGACGCGATCCATCACCCATATACGCCGAGAAGGCAGGATTTCACGCAGATGATCATAGGTACGTCCGTTACCTAGCCCCAGGTCCAGAACGTCCCCTTCCATGGTGCCGATCTGTGCGGCGGCCCAGTTTAGCCCGTCGCGTTGCGCCGTCAGGCGGCGCAGCATGGAATCCAGTCGGCTCATTCGGGCTCTCCTTGCGAGTTCAGTTGCGTGGTGCGGTCCAGGGTGTGCCCGGTCCATCAAGCAGCCTGTGCAACAGATCCTGTGTAAACGTCCAGATGTCCTGATCATGGACCAGATGATGCGTCAACACCCCAAATGCTTCGGCATTGTCTGCGCGACCGGTGCGTCGGTCATGCAGCAGCTCAACTGTCTGTGCGATCAGTCTGTCAGGGTCGATTAAACCGCGCGTCCCGCGCCAGTCGATTGGATCGAGATGTGTGTTTATCTGCGCGAGGCCGGGCGCCGCGAGCGGTATCTTTCGGGGGGTCGCCGTCGACAGTATCCGATAGCCCAGCCCGTGAAGCTGCATGGCGACTTTGGAGTCGATCCGATTCCACGGGGGCACAAACATCGGACGCAAGTTGTCACCGAACAAACCTCGCAGCCGGGACAATCCAGCCTCGGCATCTGCAACTACCGCTTCAAGGGGCCGGTGCAGGCGAAATTCGGCTTTCTTCTCGTCTGCAGGCGCGTGGTTCTGATGCGCCCAGCCATGCACAACCGGGATCAAAACAGACTGATCTGACACATACTCTGCAAGGGCCGTTTGCGCATCACACGGGATCACAGCCAGATGGACGGGTAGGCCCAGCGCGCCCGACATGGCGGATAGCTTTTCAAGCTGCGGTGTCACCGCAACTGCATCGTCATCACGCCACCACAAGGGCAGGGTCAATCCTGCGTCCTGCCACCGCTGCAACTCGGATTGCAATGTGTGCCAATCAGGCCTCATCGGCTAGCCTCGTGCAAGCTCACTGCAATTTCCACCGACCGGCGTGCACCATCAAACCCGTTGTCCATAGCCGGGCGTGAGGTGCCGGACATGACGCGACCCACCGCATTGGCCAGCGAGTCGGCGGTCAGGTCAGAACTGTTAAGCACCTCGATCCCGTTCAACTGAGACAGAGATCTCGCGCGCAAAGTCTGTTCAACCTCTTTTCCATCATCGAAGGGGATCAGAACCGCCGGGGTACCGCTTTGCAGCAGGTCCATAGCAGTATTGTAACCGCACATGCTGACCGAGGCGGCGGCAAGCGGCAGCATTTGGCGAAAATCAGGGCGGACGGTTTCAAGAAGAACCGATGAACCCTCGGTCATTTGCGAAAGCTCGGCAATCCGCGCATTGGCATCCTGCCCGCCCACCAACAGGCGCCAGCGCCTGTTGGGCATCTTTCGGGCGGCCTCGATGGCCGCTCGAAAGATCGGCTGGCCGACAGATCCGCCACCCGCGCTGACCACGATCTCGCCTTGGCCTATGCCGTCTGGATGACTTGGCGCAGCACTTGGGGCGACGAAACCGGTGTAATGAAGGCGCGATGCCAGTTGATCCGAGACAGGCCAACTGACTTCAAGTTCGGTGATCTTGGGGTCGGAATGGACCAGAACGCCGTCGTAAAACTCTGCGATAACCTCATCCGTTTGGGTTACTTTTGCAGACTTCGATGGCGGTGCAAGAATGTCACGGATCGAACCCAGGATGATGGGCGGCTGAGGTAGGTTCCGCGCGGCTTCCAACGCAGATCGGAATTCTGCGGCCAAGGAGCGCCGCCCGAACGGATAAAGCTCGGTGATCAATATTTGTGGCCCAAAGCTGCGGACCGCCTGCGTCAGAGCGTTGGTGCGCGCAGCGAAATAGGCCGGGTCAGCAACAGTACCACTCTGATCAAGCAGGCGGGTGAAATCGGTGCCGTCAGACCGCAGCGGCGGTAAGTTCAGAAATGACAACCCACGTGTGTCAAGCTGTGGCGCCGGCATTCCGCCCGAGACCATAAACACTTCATGGTCCTGTTCGGCGAATGCGCGCCCCAATGTGAGGGCTCGGCTCAGATGCCCGGTGCCCAACAGATGGGTAACAACGATCATCACCTTCATGGTCAAACCTCACGCGCAATCAATCGAACGGGTTCGGGTTCAGGCCGCATTTCGTCCAGGTTTACGATAAACAGTCTGTTACGCTTGATCTTAAACGGTGCGGGTCCGGCAAAATTCCAGCCCCAGGCCTTGGCCATTATTACCCTCATGATTCCGATGTGGCAGACAGCAAGATTGTCTCCCTGCAACTCGGTCAACCATGGATTAAGCCTTGCCCATAATTCAGCCGGGCTTTCACCGCCCGGTGGCCGATAATCCCAGCCCCAGTCTTCGATGTGGCGGTAACCGCTATCGGGTGTCTCGATCAGCTCAGCACCGCGCTGTCCCTCCCATTCGCCCCAATTCATCTCGGTCAGGGCCTGAGATGTTTTGGGCGCTTTATCCGATACCAACTGCGCTGTTTCAGACGCGCGGCTTAGCGGGCTGGACCAGATTGATGCGGCGTTCCATGGCGAAGGAAGGCAATACCCCGCAAGTTCAGCCCGGGCGTCGGCATCCAGCGGAATGTCGCTGCGCCCTTGAATGCGACCCGCGCGATTCCAATCCGTGTGTCCATGTCGCAGAAGGGCGAGGCGGGTCATCGGTTTTTCTCCAACAATGGGCGCACAGTGGTCCAGAACCGCTCGGTGGCGGATGGCATCAGATGGCGGTGCGCGACATAGGCGCGGGCACGATTGCCCTCAGACTGGCTCAGGTCGGGATGGTCCAGAAACCTCTGTATACGCGCGGCCAACCCTTTGGCACCCGATCCGACGCCGGGATGATCCGAAGGCATCAGCACATCACGAACACCGGGGCGATCTTGTGCTGCGACGGGAACGCCGCAGGCCTGGGCCTCAAGATAGACCATTCCATAGGCTTCGTTGACCCCGGGCCAAACGAACAAGGACGCCTGGCGGTACTGGACCTTCAACGTGTCCCGATCCAGCTGACCCAGAAACCGGACACGAGGTCCGAACCGCGCCATCAGCGCCTCGACTTCCAATCGGGCCGGGCCATCGCCTACCACGTCCAACGCCCAATCCCCTGTCAGATGTTCCAGCGTGTCGGCCAGAATGGCGTACGAGGCCAGCTTGTCCCCCGGCCGCATCATGCCCACGGTCAGCATCGGCCCATCACGGGTCGAAACAGGGGGCAATTCCGTGATGGGAAGAAACGGAGGCAGTTCCACCAACGCCTGCGTACCGAACCTTTCCCGTTCTAACGTGATCAGGTCGTTGGCAGTGTGGTAGAAAATCACCTGCGCGCTGTCGCACGCGTCATGCGCCGCTTGCGCAAAATCAGCCCATGGGCCTGCAAGCCGGCTGGTGGCGCGGGTACTTTCCAGCTGCACATACGGGATGTCTCTTGCGCGGCTCACGGCCGGGCCGAGCAGATCGGGGGCCTTATAGTAGTTGTGATAAGTCACCCACAGGTTCGTGTCAGAGGGCAGTTCCTCAGCCAGTCGTGCAGCCTCGGTCGTTGCTTTACGACGTAATTCGTCCTGAAGTGCCCGGTCGCCTGCCTTGTCGTAAATCCGCAATTGCGAGGCCAGCTCAACAATGTCTCCCTGAGCGCCGAGGGCCTGCATCAGGTTGCGGGCCATTTCGCGATCACCCGAGGGCTTGGGACTGTCGGGGGACTTCATCGGTGCATAGAAAGCCACCTGCGCCATCAGGGCTCGTCCGCGCACAAGGCGCTGAGCCGCTCGGACAAGCGACGTATGCCCGGGTCCATCCGGAAGTCGGCGATCAACCGGTTATACGCGGCCTCAGCCATCTCGGCCGTTCTGGTCGGGTTCCGGGCGAGATCCGCAATAGCCGAGGCAAGAGAGGTCGGGTCATCTGCTGACAACTGACCGTGAATACCGGATTCAATGAACTCCGGGATGGCTGACACCGGCGTTGACAGGATCGGGAGGCGCTGGGACGCGGCTTCCATCAAAACATTGGGTAAACCATCGCGGTCGCCGTCGGCAGCAATTCTGCTGGGCAGGACAAACAGATCAGAGCGGCGCATCTCGGCAATGACTTCCGGTTGATCGCAAGCCCCCATCCACGTGATCCGATCGGAAATCCCTGCGGCATCGGCTTGTGCGCTCAACTCATCGCCCAGATTTCCGCCGCCGATATGGGTCCAATGCCAATTCAGCGATCTGGGGAGTAGCGCGAAAGCTTGGAGAAGCCGGTCAAAGCCCTTCTTTTCGACAAGACGCCCGACTGACAGCATGTGAAAGGGTGCATCCTCTGCACGCGAACACTGCTGGGGAGGTGCAGGAAACCGCGACAGGTCCAGCCCATGATAGATCAGTTCTACCCGCGCAGGATCATCAGCCAGTTCGCGCAGATGTGCGGCACCAATGGCAGTACAGGTTGCCCCGAAGATGGCGCCGTGAGAGGCCAGTTGCAGCTTTTCCCGCTTTTCCCAGTCTGGTGAGGTCCAGATATCTTTGGCATGCGCCGAAAAACTCCAGGGCAGGCCGCGCATGATAGACGCATAGCGGGCGACCGAAGACGGTGTGTGCATGAAATGCGCGTATAGCGCCTGCGTTTGATCGGGCAGCTCTGCGGCCAACACGCAAGCCTGGCCAAACCGGCGAATTCGGTTGTGAGTCGGGTCTCGGCGAAGGTCTTGCCGCCAGACCTGATAGGCTTGGGCGTATCCCGACAGACGAGAGGCAATCTTGCGCGCAGCCACCAGCCGTGCGGGCTCGTCATAAAGGTATTCCGGCAGGTAATGCACCTGCCCCATGAAGCGATCGTGCAGAGGATGGCGCTTGGTATCGGTCGGGTGGCGCAACGACCAGATATCGAAGCTGTGCCCTGCCTCCTGCAAGGCCACCAATTCTTGCGCGATGAACGTCTCGGACAGGCGCGGCCAGCCTTTGACCAGCACCGCCAGCTTGGGGGGTTCGCGCGTCATCCGGTGGCGCGCTCTTGTTCCGCGCCTAGCAGCGCGTTTATGCGATGAGTGACGTAGCTTAGCCCGTCCAACAACCCTGCGCGAATGGCCTGCGAAGGCAGCGGCTGATGGGGCAAGGCGCGGATCGCGCGGATCATTGCATCCGCTGTCAGACCGTCACGGTTTTCATCCAGCATGCGTACCAGACCCAGATCCTCGGCGCGCGAGGCACGAATCCATTGCTCCAGCCGCGGCGTCGTGCGCGGAACAATGACGGCGCGTTTGTCGAAGGACAAAACCTCGCAGAAGGTATTGTACCCGCCCATGCAGACCACACCGGCAGCGCCCGCGAACAGCGTTTCGATCTGCGATTCAAAGCCAACGGCGGTCACACGGCCATTTAGGGCGGCGACACGGGTTTCAAAATCTTCGCGTAGTTCGCCTGACAGGAAGGGCCCATAGACCAGCACAGCGCGGGGTGACAGATCCGGGTCTTTTTCATATGCGGACAGCACCAAATTGACCATCGCCTTGCCATCGCCGCCGCCACCAGGGGTGATCAGGATATACGGTTGTTCTGGTGGCTCACCAACCGGCCCAAGATCGCGACGTAGATACCCTGTCCAATGAATGCGCTGTTGCGTCGCCGGGCTGAGGGGAAGGCCTTGTGTAGGATCGTAGACCGATCGCAACCCATATACCCAGATCTCATCATAGAATCGTTCAGTCGCCGAGATCGCGTCCTTACGCTCCCATTCGGCGGCCAGTACTTCGGGCTCATCCAGAACGTCGCGCAGGCCCAGAACCAATTTGGTTGAGCAGGAGTTTTCAAGATACTCAAGCGTCGGCAGCAACTCACCGCGAAAACCGGTAGGCTCTTTGTCGACGATCAGCACATCGGGGTCGAACTGTTCGACAGATGTCTGGATCAGGCTTGCGCGCAACTCGGTCACATCATCGATGCCCATGCCGATGGTCTGCGAAGCATACGAGCCGTCGGCGCGTTTGGTGACCCCGGGTAGACGGACATGGTCAACGCGACGCGGAAAAGTAAACCGTCCGGCAATGGGTGAACCGGTCAATATGAGGGCCGAAGCGCGTTGATCGGCTTGTGTTATGGCCGCAGCCAGCGCGCGTGACCGGCGCAGGTGACCCAGGCCGAACGTGTCGTGACTATATAGCAGGATGCGCGGTGCGCGGCCGTGATTTTCGTTTTTGATCCCTAGGCTCATGCCTTCGCCTGTTTCGGTTCCGGTGCAACTCCGCGCGTCTGCACCTGATTATCGTAATTCTGCCAGACCTTCTTGCCAATGGCACAGATTCCGCCGTCCAAATGCGCCAAACATTGCGAATTGGCAACAGCATAATGCCACCGCCGGCAACAGGCGCACCTTGCGATATGCAGGCCGATGGTTCTTCATGCACAAGCCAATTCGGAGGCTGGACGCCTTAGGTGGTCATATTCAATTTTTGTTGTCTTGGAAACACTTTATCCCATCCATTGCGTCAGGAACACGGGCTCTCACGATGTTGACACCGCGTGTGCGGATGATTTGAACAGCCTTCTGAGGTTCTATAGTCTTGGACGCAGCTACGAATTGGATGCGATATACGATGAAAACGAATGTTCTGGCCGGGCTGATTTTGGTGATTTGGGCGGCGATGCTGGCCAGTGCAACCGACGCGGTTGCGCAAACTTCGCTTATTCCGGGATACCCAATAGGATCAAGCGAGGAAACCGGTTCTTCAAGCTCTGCCGCTGACAGCGATCTGGCGGCGGCCATTCGATCCGCTTCCGAGGCGGGCGCAAGCGTAATCGTAATCGACAGCGCCGGGCAGGTTGTATCGGCAGCGGGCAATAGCGCCGACGCGACGCCAGAGGCAGATAGCATTGATCACATGGCTGAGGGTTCTCAGCTGATGAAGGCGCAAGAGCGGTTCTCAAAGTTCCGGGATTCCGTGCGCTCGCGGATGGAGGCGCTGCCCTATTCGGTCTTTGAGGTGCAATACATCCTCAGACAGACCAGTCCGGACGGGCGGATCCAGACCTATGTCGAGGTGTTGGTCCTGAACGTGTTGTTCCTTTTGCTGGGGCGTTGGTTGTCGATCGAAATCTACGGCAAGCGCATCGCGAAGCGTTTGGTGGTTGCGCGCATCAAGGAAAACCCGGTTGGCTATCGTGAAAAGATGCCTTTCCTTGTGTATCGTTTCGTGATGGGCATTGGCGGAACGATCTTTGCCATGCTTATGGCGCTGATCGTTGGCTATCTGTTCTTTGGTGAAGCGGAAGACATATCAATCCAGTTTACCGTTACGGCAATCTTTACCGCATTTTTCCTTTCGCGCACTGTCTCGGACTTGTGGCGGATGGTTCTGTCGCCTTACCTCAGCCAGTATCGCTTGCCGCCTTTTTCAGACCGGGACGCCAAGCGCCTGTATGTTTGGGCGTCAGCACTGGCGACCTATGACATCTCGGTTGTTCTGTTCTCGACATGGGTCGCGGATTTTGGGCTGAACTATAACGTCTATGCCATGGTCTATGGTAGCCTGACGCTGATCGGGGCGCTGGGCAACATACTGATGATCCTGTTCAATGCACGCGCGATCTCGAACGCTATTCGTGGCGGGCGTGCTCCGGATCAGGTGTCTTGGATACTGAAGTTCATCTCTTTCGCCTGGGCGCCGGTTCTGGTGCTTTATATGGTGTTCAGCTGGTTCAAACTGGCCGTTGATCTGGTGCTCGAGGTTCAGGATTCGATCCCGATCGTGGCCAGCAGCTATGCCATCTTTATGTCCGTCGTCGTGGCCTACGGCGCGATGAACTATCTGCTTGAAAGGTATTTTGATCGCAATCGCAGAATTGAGGTGATGAATGCCGACGCAGAAGCGGCTGAGCAGATCGAGGATGAGCTGGTGGCTGATACGCCGCAGGCCGAAAAGCGCAAACACGCCATTCTGACGTACGAAGACCTTGCCCGTCGTGTGGCAGGCATTCTGGCCTTTGTGGTGGGTCTCTATGCGCTGGTAGTGATCTGGAACCCGCAGGCCAATTGGTCGGATGACTTGCCGATCGAGCGGGCGCTGGATGTGATGGTGATCCTGTTTATGGGTTACATTCTGTTTCACTTCTTCCGCGTCTGGATCGATAGCAAGATCGCGGAAGAGACGGATGACGGCGGTGCTGAAGCCGAGCTGGGCGACGAAGGAGGCGAAGGTGGGCAGAGCCGTCTTGCAACTTTGTTGCCTCTGTTCCGCGGGGCCATTCTGGCTGTGGTCGTTGTGACCATCGCGCTGATTGTATTGATGGAACTGGGGATCAATGTCAGCCCGCTGTTTGCCGGTGCAGGTGTTGTGGGTCTGGCCGTTGGTTTCGGGTCGCAAACCCTGGTCCGCGACATCTTCTCGGGTGCGTTCTTCCTGATGGATGATGCTTTCCGAAAGGGTGAATACATCGACATTGGTGATGTGAAAGGGACGGTCGAAAAGATATCGGTCCGGTCCTTCCAACTGCGCCACCACCTTGGTGCGCTCAACACGATCCCATTTGGAGAGATCAAGGTTCTGACAAACTATTCCCGCGACTGGGTAATCATGAAGCTGCCGTTGCGGGTGACCTATGACACCGATGTCGAAAAGGTGCGGAAGCTGATCAAGAAGCTGGGTCAAGAGCTGCTGAGCGATCCGGTGATTGGTGATAACTTCATTCAGCCGCTGAAATCGCAGGGTGTGATCGAGATGCAGGATTCGGCGATGATTATCCGGGTCAAGTTCATGACCAAACCGGGTGATCAGTGGCTGGTGCGCAAGAAAGTCTATCAGGATATTCGTGAGCTGTTTGCCCGTGAAGGCATCCGGTTTGCGCATCGGGAAGTCACCGTGCGACTGGCGGATGACAAAGAGGCCGAGGACCTGACTCCCAAACAACGCGAGGCTGTCACAGGGGCCGTTCAGGCCGCGATTGACGAAGACTATCTGGACGATATCGGCCCCGGCGGTGGTGATGATCGCTAGGAGGGCTCCCGCCCCTTTGGTTTGCGTCTCTGGCGAGACGTCAACCAAAGCGTTGGGCCGGGCCGCGCGTCCCGCGCGGCGGCAGCTTTAAGCGGTAAGTGACGGCCAAGTGGGCTGCGAAGTTCCCAGTTTGGACGCAGGCAAAGCCCAGTGCATCTTTGCGGATCCAACGGTTAGCGCCGGCTTCAATCGATAGCCGGGCCCCCACCCGGAAGGTTCGAGCGCATCCGCATAATCGACAGGCAGCGACTCGGTAATTTCGTCACCGGGCTCGCTCTTGGCGAGGGTGGCCAGCAATTCGGCGGTGCGCGCCAGCGAGAGCCGGGCATCCATGACGGCCTGACCGGATGCGGCTTCGGCGAGCGCCGAGAGCAGGGCGGCTGCCATCAAGTAGCCAGTTGCGTGATCCAGTGCCTGAACAGGCAACGGAGTTGGCTTGTCGACCCCCGCCCAACCCATCCCTGCATGTGCGATTCCGGAACTCATCTGTACAAGGCTGTCAAAACCGCGGCGCGCTGCCCATGGTCCTTGCCAGCCATAAGCGTCGAGCGTGACTTCAACCCTGTTGGGGGCAAGCTGATCCCGCGTGTTTTTGCCCAGACCGAGTGCGTCCAAAGCGCCGGGCCGATACCCGTGGACAAATATGTCCGCTTGGGCCAGCAGCTCTTGCAGTTTTAATTTTCCATCGGGTGATTTCAGGTTCAGATAGGCGCAGTGCTTGCCGAGAGAAATGTCAGGAATGACGCCAGGTTCATCCCAGCCGGGTGGATCGATCCTCAGGACCTCGGCGCCAAAACCCGCAAGTGTTCGTGTCGAGACTGGCCCGGCCAGAATGCGGGTCAGATCGAGCACACGCAGCCCAGCAAGAGGTCGCGCGGCAGTCGCCTGAGGCCGATCACGTAGTTGAATATTGCGTGGCCCCTGCCATCCGATCAACGGCTCGCGGGCCAATATGCGTCCTTGCGGATGGTCATGCCACTCAGAGCGGCTGCGCATTGCGGCAGCGACGCCGCCCTCGGCGACAATCGCGGCTTCCAGTTCAGAGATGCTCCAATCCCGAACCGCGCGCGATACCAGCGCACGGTCCGACGCGACTTGCAAAACGTTCAGGGCGGCGGCGCGATGACTGGGCAGGTTGGTGTGCAGCCTGATCCACCCATCAGAGGCCTGATAGTCGCCAGCAATCGCGTCCCAAAGGCTGGGCATATCCCACCCTTCGGGTTTGAAGGAAAAGCCATACCACAAGGAGGCCAGTCGATGATCTACGGCCACCTCCGGAGGCGCTGGCGCCAGGTTCAAGGCTGTCACAAGGCGCGACAGCTCCTGCCCGACTGCCGCAAAACTGGCCGTCGCCAGTTCCGAGACCGCAAAGGCGCTGGGCCGCGCACCCGCCCCATTGACCCTGTAGGTGTCAGGTGAGGGGAGGGCGGACAGCAAGCTCATTGCTGATAGGGATCAAGGCTGTCGCGCAACCCGTCGCCAAGGAAGTTGAAGGCCAGCACGACGACGATGATTGGCAGCATCGGGATCGCGGTCCATGGATAGATTTCGATTGAGGCGAGGTTCTGCGCATCGTTCAGCATCACGCCCCAACTGACCGCCGGGGCCCGCAGTCCAAGGCCAAGGAAGCTGAGGGCGGTTTCGCCCAAGATCATCGCAGGGATTGATAGCGTGGCCGAGGCAATCAGATGCGACATGAAATTGGGTAGCAGGTGCTTTCGGATCACACGACCGGAACTTGCGCCCATCATCTCGGCCGCACGTACGTATTCCTCTTCCCTGAGAGACAGGAATTTTGCGCGGACAGATCGGGCAAGGCCTGGCCAATCGAGAATACCGAGGATGATCGAGATGATGAAGAATACCGCGACCGGGCTCCAATTTGATGGCACCGCGGCGGATAAGGCCAGCCAGAGGGGAAGTTCCGGCAGAGAGCGCAAGATTTCGATCACACGGTTGATGGTCCAGTCGATGCGCCCTCCGAAATACCCGGCCATTGACCCGAACAGGATGCCGAGGAAGAAGGATACCGAAATGCCGATCAGGCCCACTGTCAGCGACAGTTGCGCGCCATATAGGATGCGGCTGAATACATCGCGGCCCAGACGGTCCGAGCCCCACAGAAACAGCGTGGCCCCTTCGGGTGCGCAAAACAGGTGCGTATCGGATTTTATCAGGCCTGCGAGTTTGTATTCTGACCCTTCGCAGAAGAACCGGATTGGGCGCGGGTCTTCCGTGTCAGCGACGAATTTCCACTGGAAAGTTTCAAGGTCCGCCTCTGCAACTATTGGATAAACGTAGGGGCCGATGAACTTCCCCTCATGAAACCAGTTGACCGACTGGGGTGGAGCATACAGGTGCTCTCCGTTCCGATCATTGGGGCCGTAGGGGGCAATAAAGCCCGCAAAAGGCAGCATCAAGTAGCAGAGCAGTAAGAAGAGGCCAGAAATCAGACCCAGCTTGTGGGTCCTGAACTTGCGCCAGACCAGCACCCAATTAGGGGCATCGAGATCTGCGCGCTCAAGCTGCTGAATAGAGGCCTGCGGGTCAAATGGTGCGTCGTCGACATAGCGACCATCGGGTTTATCGGTCATGCTTCGCGCCCCTCGTAACGAATGCGCGGATCAAGCATGACCAGCAGGATATCGGAAATCATGGTGCCGATCAGCGTCAGCAGAGCCACGAACATAAGAATGAAGGCCGACAGGAACTGGTCCTGCGTTTTCAAGGCAGTCAGCAGGGTCGGGCCGATTGTTTGCAGACCCAGAACCACCGAGACCAAAACCGACCCGGAAACCATCGAGGGCAGCAGGTTTCCAATGTCGGCGACAAACGGGTTGAAGGCCACGCGCAATGGGTATTTCGTCAGCATCCGCGATGGGGACATGCCCTTGGCGATTGCTGTTTCGACATAAGGTTTCCCTAGTTCATCCAGCATATTGGCGCGCAGGCGCTGCATCATGGCCGAAGCACCCGAGGTTCCGATGACGAAGGTCGGAACGATCAGGTGGACAAGGATGGATTTCAACTTGTCCCAACTCATCGGTTGTCCCTCAAAGGAAGGGTCCATCAGTCCGCCGATGGGCAGGTTGAAATAGCGATGGCCATAGTAGAACAGGATCAGCGCCAACAGGAAGTTCGGGGTCGCAAGACCCAGATAGCCTACAAAGGCCGAGGTATAGTCAATCCACGTCCGTGATCTGGCCGCAGCGATGACCCCCAATGGCAGAGCAACGGCATAGACGAATAGAATGGCAGCCAGATTGACCACAACCGTCAACCACAGCGTATCGCCCACGATCTCGCGCACGGGGCGGTCAAATTCGAAGGACCAGCCATAATTGCCCTGTAACAAGCCTTCGAACCCATGCGGTCCGGGCCAGAAGCCCATCCAGATCAGGTACTGCTCGGGCAACGACCGGTCCAATGAGTATTCCTTGCGCAGAAACTCGGCCTTGGCGACACCGGCGGACTGTCCCGAAGCCTGCAGTTCGGCGATCTGGTTGCTGAGATAGTCGCCGGGGGGCAGGTTGATGATCACGAAAATCAGAACCGACACCACCAGCAATGTCAGCAGCATCGTGAAAAAGCGATACACCGCGTAGCGCAGCATGACCATTTAGCTGCTCCTGAATCAGTCGGCGAAGAAGAACTCGTCGGGACGGTGAATGCCGAAGTGTGCGCCGGGTTCCCATGCCCACATGGCCTGCTCAGGCACATTGCGCAGGCGGTTCGATACGACAATAGGCTGCGGTGCACCGTTCAGGATGCCGATCGCATAAAGCTGGTCGGCGTGAATTTTTAGCATCTCAGACCAAACAGCTCTGCGTTCTTCATCCGTGGAGGCGATTTCCCAATCGTGGGCAAGCTTCATGAGAAGTTCGGCCTCGGGCATGTCTGGTGGTTCGCCCGACCCTCCATTTGTCTGATAGTATTGGCCCCATTTAGGCCACGCCAGAAAGACCTGATCGGTCGGGGCGAGATAGGCCGGCGATGTGTGGCTTTGCGGAATGCCGTCATCCCAGCCGAACCAGACCGACGCCATTGTATTGCCCGAGAAGACCCGGTTGCGCAGAATGTCTCGATCCAATGGTCGCATGACCAGTTCGACTCCGATCTCACGCCAGGTATCCGTGACGATCTGCAGGGCATTTTCAACCTCTTGCCGCTCACCTGCGGTTTCGATGATCAGCTCCATCGGACGCCCGTCGGGCAACAATCGGATACCATCTTTGTCACGCTCGGTCAGCCCAGCCTCATCAAGCAGAGCATTCGCCTTGTCGATGTCATACTGTGCCCAAGCCTGCGCATTCGCTTCGTCGTAGAAGGGCGATGCGGGCAGAACCGACATCGCGCCGGGTTGGGCCAGCTTGAAATAGAGCGCCTGATTGATCGTCTTGCGATCAATGGCGAGCGACAGTGCCCTGCGTACACGTACATCGCGCAGAACCTCGCGCCACGCATCGTCAGTGTAGTTCAAATTGGGATAAATCGCGATCTGCGACGCGACGCCTGTTTTCCACAAAAGCGTCTTGTATCCACCTTCAGCCTCGCCCTTTTTCAAGATCGAGGCATCGCGGAATGCCAATCCGCGACCTTGCAAGTCGGTTTCACCCGCATTTGCTTTGGCCGCGACCAAACCCGGTGCGACGATTTCCATTTCGACTACGTCGATATAGGGCAGCTGAACCCCATTTGAATCCACCCGATGGTAATAAGGGTTACGGACAAAGTTGTGCCGGATTTTCTTGCCCGAACTTGCGTTGAGCCATGGCTGCAACGTCGGCAGTTCATGATTGTCGTACTTATATAGATTGTCCAACTTGTTATGCAGCGCCGCCCAGCTTTTTACCCGCGCATCTTCGACCTTGAATGCCAGTTCTTCGGGGTCTGCAAACTTCTCGTGATATTGCTTAAGGAACTCAGACGGTCGATAGATAAAGGGCGGCCGCGCCTGAGCAAGTGATTGCAGGAAATTCGGGTTGGGGTCATCCCATTCGAATACAACTGTTGTTTCGTCGGGGAAGGTGACGGTGGGTGTTCTGCCTTCAACCAGCAGGAAATCTGGTGGGCCTGAAGGGCTGAGCAATTCGTTGTTGGCCACATCCTCCCACCAATACCGGAAGTCTTCGGATGTGAACGCGGATCCGTTTGACCATTTGTGGCCGGGTCGCAGGTTCAAAGTAAATTTGCGATTGTCTTCGTTTTCGAAAGAAGCCAGCAAATCCGGGACGATGTTGTAATCCTGATCGAAGCCCACAAGCCTTGCGTAGCCATAGACCACCATTTGCCGAATGTCTTTGGACCGGGTGACCATCGTGCGCAGTGTACCGCCGGGTACGCCGAATTCGCGACCTTTGGCGGCTAAGTCCACGATCAGCGGATCTTGCGGAATACGTTCAGCAACCGGTGGCAGGTCGCCGCTTTCAACCTCGGTTTGCCAGAACGCGTTTTCCTGAAGATTAGACGGAATTTCTGCCGCAGCGGGCAGCATTCCTGCGAAGGCCAGCGTCGCGGCCAAAATCAATCGGTGAGTGGTCTCAAACATGGCAACGTACCTTATGGCCGGGCTCCAACTCTATCAAAGAAGGTATCACGGAGTCGGAAAATCGAAAGGCGTCATCCCAACTGTCGGGTGAACCGGCACCAAGCGCAACCAGTTTCAGATCAATCGGGCGATTGATATCCGGTTCGGGCTGGGCGGCAATCAGTGCCTTGGTATAGGGATGACGTGGATTGTAGAACAGGGTTTCGGGTGGGGCTTGTTCCACCACAAGACCCCGGCGCATGACGGCGACCTCGTCGGCAATGCGTGCGACGACGGCCAGATCATGCGAGATGAACAGGTAAGACAGGTTCAGACTGTCCTGCAGTTCTTCGAGCAGGGTCAAAATTTGCTCTTGAACGGATACATCCAGTGCCGAGGTTGGCTCGTCACAAACGATCAGCGCCGGGTCCAGCATCATCGCGCGGGCGATAGATAGGCGCTGTCGTTGTCCTCCAGAAAACGCATGCGGATAGCGTTTGAGCATATCGGCATTCAGCCCGACCCGCTGCAACATCGCGGCCGCTTTGTCGCGCTGCTCTGCCACGGTGCCGAGGCGGTGTATCTCCAACGGCTCGGTCATGGCATCCTGAATGCGCATACGGGGGCTAAGAGAGCTGTAGGGATCCTGAAACACCATTTGCGCCTTGCGCTGAAACGCGGTGCGTTCGGTCCGTGTCATACTGTGAACCGTTATCGGTTCGGAATCCCTTGTTGTTCTGAACAGAACTTCGCCGCCCGGGTCGGGCAGTTCAGCGCCCAGAGCGATTCTGGCGGCGGTTGTCTTGCCAGACCCGCTTTCGCCAACGATTGCAAGCGTCTTGCCGCGCGCCAGCTTCATATCTACGCCCCGGCAGGCATGGATCAGTTTGTCGGCTTTCCAACCTTTGCTCGATCGCATCGTGTAGGTCTTTGAGACCCCGGTCATCTGCAGAATTAGGTCCTCATCGGGCATCGGTATGCCGACGGCATCCTGATCGGGTATCTCAGGCGCAGCGTCGAACAGCTGCTGCGTATAGGGGTGCGCCGGATCGTTCAGAATTGGTGCTGCCGGGCCAGCTTCCATCACGCGGCCTTTGTGCATGACGACCACCCGCTCGGCCATGTTAGCAACTACACCCAGATCATGGGTGACAAGGATCAGCGCCATACCGGTCTCGCGCTGCAGCTCTTTGATCAGCCCAAGAACCTGCGCTTGGGTGGTAACATCCAGCGCTGTTGTCGGCTCGTCCGCGATGAGCAATTCAGGCTTGGACACCATGGCCATGGCAATCATGGCACGCTGGCGCATGCCGCCGGACAGCTCGAACGGATAGCTGTCGTAGGCGCGGGCAGGGTCGGGGAAACCAACCCTCTCAAACTGGGTCAGAACTTCTTTGCGGGCCTGTGCATCGGATGCGCCGCGATGCAACCAAAGAACTTCGCTGACCTGATTTCCGATTTTGTGAAGCGGTGACAGAGATCGCATCGGTTCCTGAAAAATCATAGAAACCCGATTGCCGCGAATACCACGCATCTGTCTTTCACTCAGTTCGATCAGATTAGCGGTGCCTTTGGAATCGTTCAGCGTGATCGTTCCGCTACGGATCTGGGCGGTACGCGGCAGAATACGCAGTGCAGCGCGACAGGAAATCGTTTTGCCCGAACCGGATTCTCCAACCAATGCAAGTGTCTGCCCGGGTTCGACCTCGAAGCTGACATCTTGGACAACGGATGGACCCGTGCCAAAGCCGATGCTGAGATCCCGAACGGACAACAACGCACTCATGCGGGTTTTCCACCCGTCTGGCCGCTAAAAAACATCGGCTTTGTGAACTCCCTGTCTTTTTTGAGCAGTTTCGCGCGGTTGGGGCGGCGTAGTCAAACACCTTCTTCACCCGAATTGTCGCGGAATCGTGAAACTCGGGCCGTATGGCTACACAAAGTCTTGAGTTTTTGCCATCAAAGGCGCAATCGCCCCCCGACTGGTGTCGAATGATTTTGAAAGAGGTGCCCCGTGTCCGAGCAACAAAGCCGATTGGATCTGTTCATTGACCGAATGGTCTCGCAACGTGCTTGTCTGGACTTTGCCATCGCGCAGACCACGGGGCAGCCCGGTCCGGTTTTTGAGCTGGGATTGGGAAATGGGCGCACATATCACCACATGGTTAAGCACATTCAGGACCGTCCTGTTTATGTTTTTGAACGGGCCGTTGCGTCTCATCCCGATTCGACTCCGCCCGATGATCTGGTGATTCTCGGTGATGTGCGCGAAACATTGCCTGCTTCGGTTACGCGATTTGGCGCGTCAGCCAGTCTGATCCATGCCGATCTTGGGGGACACAACCGGCAAAAGAATGATGCTTTTGCCCGCCTCGTCTCACCTTTGATCGAACCGCTTCTGGCGCAGGGCGGGCTGATGGTATCCAGCGATCGCATGTATTTTGAAACGCTGACCGAAGTGCCGCTGCCTGCAGGCGCGGTGGAGGGGCGCTGTTTCATCTACCGGCGTTGATCTGCCGTAGGGTCACTGTGTGATCCGACTCGCGCTGTAGTGCCGGGCCGGTCTAACGTCTGAGGTGTGATGCTTTGGAGGGGACCGTCAAATATGTTGTTCTACGATTGCTCAACCGCGCCAAGCCCGCGCCGTGCCCGGATGTTTATTGCGGAAAAGGGGCTGGAGATTGAAACCCGCGATATCTCAATCGCCAAAGGTGAACAGTTTAGCGATGCCTTCCGGGCCGTGAACCCCGGTGCAACGATCCCTGTTCTTGTCACGGATGAAGGCACCACGCTGACCGAAAATCTTGGCATCGCCGCCTATCTCGAAGCGCGCTTTCCGGAACCTGCCTTGATGGGGCATACGCCGGATGAAAAAGGCGAAATTCTGATGTGGAATGCCATCGCCGAACAGCAATGTGGCGCACCAATCGCGGAAACTTTGCGCAACACCCATCCTTCGTTCAGAGACCGCGCGATTACCGGGCCTGCAAACCACGCCCAAATCCCTGAACTAGCGCAGCGGGGGGCTGAGCGGGTGCGCGCCTTCTTCGATTTGCTAGAAGCCCGTCTGCAAGTCAGCGGTTTCGTTGCGGGTGATATGTTCTCTCTGGCCGACATCACCACATTTGTGTTTGTCGATTTCGCACGTGTCATCAAGATGCGTATCCCAGAAAAGAACACGGCCACACGCGCCTGGTTTGATGCCGTTCAGACACGCCCGAGCGCCCGGCTTTAAGCTGATCCGGGTGCTGTCCCTCGAACTGTACAGAAATGTCTAGACAGAAGTGAACAGTGCCTCTAGCGTCCTCTGCGAGTCATGCAGGGGAGCGCAGGATGAAATCTCAGTATCGTGTCGTAGTCATCGGTGGCGGCGTTGTCGGCGCCTCGGTTCTGTACCATCTCGCCAAGTTTGGCTGGTCAGATGTGGTCATGCTGGAGAGGCGGCGTTTGGCCTCGGGGTCTTCGTGGCACGCGGCGGGAGGCATCCATGCGCTGAACGCAGATCCGAACATGGCGTCGCTGCAGGCCTATACGATCGATCTGCTGAGCGAGATCGAAAAAGAATCGGGCCAAAATATCGGCCTGCACATGACCGGCGGCCTGACGCTGGCGGGCACGCCCGAACGGTGGGAGTGGCTGCAGGCCAACTACCGCATTTTCCAGTCTATCGGCATCGACGACTGTGAGTTGTTGTCGCCAGAGGAGGCGCAGAAACGCTGCCCGATCATGTCCACCGACGGCGTGCTGGGCGCAATGTGGGCGGATCGCGAAGGTTACATCGATACAACCGGTACGGTTCAGGCTTATGCAACAGCGGCCAAGAAACGTGGCGCGGAATACTACGAAGAAACCAAGGTCGAAAGCCTGACGCAGACTGCGGATGGTTGGGAAGTTGTGACCGACAAAGGCACTATCACTTGTGAACATGTGGTCAACGCCGCTGGCCTCTGGGCCAAACAGGTGGGGCGCATGGCCGGAGTGGAGCTGCCGGTTTCGCCGCTGAAACACCACTATCTGATCACCGATACGGTGCCTGAGGTGGCCGAGGCGGATTTCGAGATGCCGATGACGGTTGATCTTGAAGGCTTCACCTATATGCGACAGGACCAGAAGGGCGTTCTGGTGGGCATCTACGAGGTCGATCACGAGCACTGGGCTATGGACGGTGCGCCGTGGAATTACGGTGAAGAATTGTTCCAGGAACAGCTCGACCGGATCGAGAACGAGCTGACGCTGGGCTTTGAACGGTACCCGTCGATCCAGAATGTTGGCATCAAAACATGGGTGAACGGCGCGTTCACCTTCTCACCCGATGGTAACCCGCTGGTCGGTCCGGTCCCAGGCAAGCGCGGTTATTGGTCAGCCTGTGCGGTGATGGCCGGATTCCTGCAGGGTGGCGGCGTCGGTAAGACGCTGGCCGAGTGGATGATTCATGGCGAGCCTGAGGCCGACGCATGGCCTATGGACGTGGCGCGCTATGGCGATTTCGCTCAGAACAAACGCTACATCCGCGAAACAACCGGTCAGTTCTATTCCCGTCGTTTCGTGATGACTTACCCGAACGAGCAACTGCCCGCAGGTCGCCCGCTGAAGATGGCCCCAGCCCATGATGCAATGACCGAGGCGGGGTGCAAATGGGGCGTCAGTTGGGATCTGGAAGTGCCGCTTTACTTTGCGCCCGAAGGCTTTGAAGAGACGCCGACGCTGAAACGCTCGAACGCGCACGACATCGTGGCTGAGGAGTGCAAAACCATCCGCGAAGGCGTGGGACTACTGGATATCTCGGGCTTTTCGCGCTTCGAGGTCACAGGGCCAAATGCCGAGGCTTGGCTGGATAGGATCATGGCGTCGGAACTGCCTGCACCGGGGCGTGCCAAACTGGCTCCGATGCTGGGTGAAAACGGCCGCCTCAAGGGTGATCTGACCGTGCTGAACTGGGGCGACGGGACCTGGTGGATCATGGGCAGCTATTATCTGCGCGCATGGCATATGCGCTGGTTCAATGATCACATGATGGACGCCGTGAATATCCGCGATCTGGGCGAAGAATATTGCGGTTTTGCCGTGGTTGGGCCGAAATCGCAGGCTGTGGTCGAGAAACTGGCAGAACAGGATATCTCAGGCCTGAAATTCATGGGCTGCGGCGACTTTGATATCGGTCTGGTGCGTGCCCGTGTGGCGCGTATGTCGGTGACGGGCGAAAAAGGGTATGAGATAAACTGCCGCTATGGCGACCACATCAAACTGCGCCGGATGCTGCTTGAGGCTGGGGCCGGGGACGGTATCCGCGAATGCGGATTCAACGCGATGCTGTCGACGCGGCTTGAGAAGAGCTTTGGTATCTGGTCTGCAGAATTCACTCAGCTTTACACGCCAGGCATGACCGGAATGGATCGCTGGATCGACTGGAACAAGGATTTCGTTGGCAAAGAGGCTGCGCTGGCTGAACGCGATGGCAACGGTCCGGCGCAAGTTCAAGTGACGCTTGAGGTTGATGCGCTGGACGCAGATGCCAGTGGGTATGAACCGATCTGGGCTGGGGATGAGCGCGTTGGATTTGTGACTTCGGGTGGCTATGGCCACTACACGGGCAAGTCGCTGGCCATGGCTTTGGTCAACCGCGACAAGGCTGAACCGGGCACCGAGTTGTCGGTGCATGTGGTCGGTGTGGAACGACCCGCCCGCGTAATTGCGCCGTCGCCTTATGACCCGCTGGGCAAAGCGATGCGAGGTTGACCATGTCGGACTTGGGCCAAAGACGCCGACGGCGCGGGCGCGGGACCGATGCCGCCCCGCAATCTAGTCGCGAGGTGAATTATCGCCAGTTGCGCAATCCGTTTCCACAGATGGAAGTGTTCCCGACGGATCAGATTGCAGATATGCACGACACCGCATTGCGCACACTGGAAGAGTTGGGCGTGAAAGTTCTATTGCCCGAAGCGCGGCGAATCTACGCGCAGGGTGGCGCCCGCGTGGATGAAGACAGCGAAATGGTCTTCATCGGGCGGGATATGGTTGAGGCTGCGGTGGCCTCAGCTCCGAAATCCATCGGCTGCCGGGCGGGCGCGCGGCACCGGGATTTCACTTTGGAGCTGGGCTCTTTGGTGTTCCAACCCGGGGCTGGCGCTCCAAACGCGACCGATCTGGAACGCGGTCGGCGGCCAGCGAGTGGGCAGGATTATCTGGAGTTCCTAAAGCTCACTCATCACTTTGATGTCTTCCAGATGATCTCACCGCAGGTCGAACCGCAGGACGTGCCAACCAATGTGCGGCACTATTTCACCACACAAGCGCAGATGGAGCTGACGGATAAGTTCCCGTTCTTCTTCTCGCGAGGCACGCCGCAAGTGATGGACTGCTTCGAGATGCTCTCGACGGCGCGAGGTCTGTCTGACAAGGAGTTCCGCGCTAACGCCCATTGTTACACGATTATCAACACCAACAGCCCGCGGACGCTGGATATTCCAATGGCTCAGGGGCTGATCGACTTTGCGCGCCATGGTCAGATGTCGATCATCACACCCTTTACCCTGATGGGCGCAATGGCTCCGATCACGGTGGCCGGGGCCATCACGCTGTCCCATGCCGAGGCGCTTGCGGCCTTGACGCTGACCCAGCTGACCAACCCCGGTGCGCCGGTGTGCTATGGGACCTTTACCAGCAATGTCGACATGAAATCAGGGGCGCCTGCATTCGGGACACCCTCGCATTTTCAGGCGTCTTTGGCGGCGGGCCAGTTGGCCCGGTATCTGGGCCTGCCCTGGCGGTCTGCGGCGGGGTCTGCGGCAAATATCAACGACGTTCAGGCCGCCAATGAAAACCAGTTCGGCCTGTGGGGCTGCCTGATGGCCGGGGCGACGGTGATCATTCATTCGGCCGGATGGCTCGAAGGTGGCCTGACCGTATCTTTCGAGAAGATGATCTGCGATGCCGAAGTGTTGAACATGGTGGCCGAGCTTTGTGCAGGGGCACAGGCCCGTGGGGCTGAGATCGGCTTTGACTCAGCGCTGAGCGAGGTTGAACCCAGCGGACATTTCTTCGCCACGAGCCAGACAATGGAGCGCTATAATACCGCGTTTTATGAACCGCACCTGCATGACTACGCCAATTTCGGCACCTGGACCGAGCGTGGTGCGATCGACGCCAACCACCGCGCGACCGGTGTTTGGAAGGAAATCCTGGCAAATTTCAAAGCACCGGCATCAGATACGGATCGCCTTGGTGCGTTGAAGGATTTCATAGCGCGCCGTACAGAAGAGGGCGGCGCACCGCCGGAGAGTTGAATGAACACCAAACCCATCCTGCACCGGGACGATCCCGAAGCTGAACCACTGATTGGTAACGTCAAGGTCACGCGCGATGATTGGCTGAACGTGGCCATGGACGTCCTGATTTCGGACGGGGTCGAGCAGGTGAAAGTCATGAACCTTGCCGAGCGGATGGCGGTCTCGCGCTCATCATTCTACTGGTACTTCAAGTCGCGGCAGGAATTACTGGATGCGCTGCTGGCGCGATGGCAGGCGACAAATACGGCGGCCTTGATCGCTCAATCCGAATTGCCTGCTGAAACGATCACGGCTGCGGTTTGCAATGTTCAGCGCTGCGTTGTGAATACCGAACTATTCGAAACGGCGCTTGATTTTGCTGTGCGGGATTGGGCACGAAGATCGGGAAAGGTGCGGCGTATGCTGGACCAGTCCGATGCCCGTCGCCTGGCCGCGCTGCGCGCGATGTTCATCCGGTTCAACTATGATGAGACCGAGGCAGAGACGCGGGCGCGGGTGCTATATTATATGCAGATCGGATATGATCTGGCGCAGTTAAACGAACCATTGGCGATCAGGCTGTCGATGGTTCCACACTACCTTTATGTTTTTACAGGGGTCGAACCGCGACCCGAGGAAATCACCGAATTCAGCGCGTATGCGAAACGTCTCTGGGAAGGGGCAGGACATGAACCAACCTGACGCAATCATCATTGGCACCGGTGTGATCGGAGCCGCCATCGCGTTCGAGATGTCCAAGGCCGGTTGGAAAACTCTGTCGTTGGATCGCAATGCGCAGGTTGGGCATGGCTCGACCGCAGGCTCTTGCGCGATAATTCGGATGCATTATTCGACCCTCGATGGAACCGCGTTCGCTTGGGAAGGCTATCACTATTGGCGTGATTGGGCGAACTATCTGGGCTTGCCCGACACAGCCGATTTGGCGCAGTTTCGTGAGACCGGTTGTTTGGTCGTCAAGACCGAGGCCAATGGGTTTCTTGAGAAACATAAGAAATACAGCGCCGAACTGGATTGTCCGTTTGAAGAATGGACACCTGAGCGGATTACCGAACGTCTGCCGATCTATTCTCTGGACAGCTTTGCCCCGGCGCGGCGCATGGATGATCCGGAGTTCGGCCAACCGAACGGAGATCGGATTCAGGGCGCAGTGTTCTGGCCGAAAGCAGGCTATGTGACAGATCCGGCCTTGTCGGCGCAAAACCTGATGGATGCCGCCAAGCTGCATGGTGCCGAAGTGCGAACGGGCGCAGACGTGCGCGAAATCCTGTCGCAGCAGGGGCGCGTCGCAGGTGTCAGACTTGCCTCTGGTGAAGAAATCCACGCCAAAGTGGTGGTGAATGTTGCCGGTCCCGGGTCAGCGCTTGTCAACGAAATGGCCGGGGTTCTGGGCGACATGACAATTCGGACCCGCCCGCTGCGGCAGGAGGTGGTGCATGTACCCGCGCCCGAAGGATTTGATTTCGAAACGCAAGGAACAATTGTCTCGGATAGTGATATCGCGCTGTATTGCCGTCCAGAACATGGCAATCATATTCTGATCGGTTCCGAGGATCCGGCTTGTGATCCGCATCAATGGTGCGAAGATGATGTAAGCTATAACCACGATTTTACGGATCAATGGACCACGCAGGCCATGCGTTATGCCCAACGGATCCCTAGCTTGGGGATACCCTCCAGAACCCGTGGAGTGGTGGATTTGTATGATGCCTCGACTGACTGGATTCCGATCTATGACAAGTCCAGCCTGCCGGGGTTTTACATGGCCTGCGGCACCAGCGGTAACCAATACAAGAACGCGCCGATTGCGGGCAAAATGATGGCTGCGCTGATCGACTACGTCGAAGGCGGTGCGGATCATGACGACAAGCCGATGCAGTTTGAACTGCCTTACATTGGGCGCACAATCGACACCGGTTTCTATTCCCGCAAGCGACCGGTCAATACCGATAGCAGTTTCTCGGTGCTTGGTTAACGCGCCATCGCGCGCGCGTTCTCATAGCTTTCTTCCCGTACTGGACCGAAACCGCGTATCTGGTCTGCAGCTGACAGCACGTCCAGCCACTCGGCCTCGGAATGGGCGGAGGGGTTTGTCAGATACATGTCCAACAGCGATTGGTACCAGTTTAGGATATCTCGATGCAGTCGCGCTTCGGCGTGATAGCCGAAGGGGTTCAGGACCGAGCCGCGCAAACCACGTAGACGGGACAGTCCCCGCAGAACCGGGCGCATCCATGGGCCCAGTGCAAACTTGAGGGGGCGGCCCCGTTCGTCCTTGCGCCAGCTGAGCATTGGCGGGGCGAAGTGGTAACTGGTTTTGAAATCTCCCTCGAACTGTTGCTTCAGTTCGTTGTCGAAGTTTTGGGACGTTTGCAGCCGGGCCACTTCGAACTCGTCCTTATAGGCCATAAAACGGAACAGGTTGCGGGCTACGGATTCTAGAATATCGTCGGATATTTTCGGGTTTGACGCGCGGATTGCTTCAAGCTGTTGCGCATAGCGATCCGCATATGCGGCATCCTGATAATCTGTCAAAAACGCCACCCGACGCGCAATCACCTGATCCAAGGTGCCGTTTGCCTCTTCGGGTAGTGCCAGCGCGTGAATGCGGTCGGGGTCAGCCGCCAGACAACGCCCAAGAGCAAAGGCCAGCCGGTTTTTTTCGACGGCAACACCGTTAAGCAAGATGGCCTGAGCCAATGCAAGATGCGACACCGGAACCAGCTCGTTTTGCCATGCATAACCCAGCAAAATGACGTTGGCGAAGACGGAATCCCCCAGTAGCGCCTCAGCTATTGCATTTGCGTCAAGGCTGGCGAGATTGTCCACCCCAACCACATCTGCGATCGCCTGTTCCCGCTTATCGACCCGCAATTGGGCATCGCGACGCAGGACAAGATCGCCGGTGGGCATCTCAGCCCTGTTCAGCACAACGCGTGTCCCGCGGGCATAATGAGCTGAGGCTTTGGGGGCCGAACTCACCACCACATCACAGCCAATCACCGCATCCGCAGCGCCTTGATCTATGCGTACTTGGTTAAGCGCATCCGGAGCTGCGCCAAGGCGGATATAACTGAGTACCGTGCCGAATTTCTGCGCAAATCCGGTGAAATCCAGGACCGAGGCACCTTTGCCTTCCAGGTGCGCGGCCATAGTGATCAGGGCCCCAACCGTGACAACCCCAGTGCCACCCACGCCTGTCACAAGCAGATCAAACGGTGTATCCAAAGATGGAAGCTTTGGGTCCGGCAGGCCTGTTTCAAGCGCATTGAAGTCCATTTCGATGGCGCGCTTTCGTCGGGTTGCGCCCTCAACGGTCACAAAACTCGGACAGAACCCGTTCAAGCACGAAAAATCCTTGTTGCACGAACTTAGATTGATCTTGCGCTTGCGCCCCAGCGGGGTTTCTCGCGGCTCAACGCTCAGGCAATTCGATGCGACCGAACAATCGCCGCAACCTTCGCAGACAAGATCATTGATCCAGACGAACGTCGAGGGGTCCTCCATTGTCCCACGCTTGCGGCGGCGGCGTTTCTCGGTGGCGCACGTCTGTTCATAGATCAGGACCGTGACTCCGGGTATGTCGCGCAGTTCGCGTTGCAGGCTGTCCATCTTTGCCCGGTCGTGGAATGTGGTGCCAGCCGGGAAATCGGATCGGTGAAACTTGGCAATGTTGTCCGAGACCAGCGCGATCCGCGCAACGCCTTCAGCCCGGCAGGTTTGGGCAATGCCTGCAACGCTGACAGGTCCATCCACTGGTTGCCCTCCGGTCATTGCGACCGCATCATTGTAGAGGATTTTATAGGTGATATTTGTCCCTGCCGCGACCGCCTGACGGATCGCGAGTGATCCAGAATGGTACCACGTCCCTTCGCCAAGGTTCTGGAAGATATGCTTTCCGCCATTGAATTGTGAGGCCACCACATGGGGTACGCCTTCGCCTCCCATCTGTGCATACCCGACCGTCTCGCGATCCATCCAAGATGCCATTACGTGGCAACCAATGCCGCTGGCAGCGGTAGAGCCTTCTGGAACTTTGGTTGATGTATTGTGCGGGCAGCCCGAGCAGAAATAGGGTGTCCGTGTTGCGCCCGGGACATTGATCACGGGCGGTTCTGTCTCAGTCAGTGCACGCGCTTTGGCAGGCAGGTTTTCTTCAGGGAAGAACGTGTTAAGTCGGGCGGCAACAATAGGGGCCAGCATCAAAGGGCTGAGTTCCCCGGTCCATGGGATCAGCGGTTCGCCATGGCTGTCATATTTTCCTACCATCTTTTGGGGTTTGTCGCCGGGCCAGTCATAGAAATATTCTTTGAACTGGCTTTCGATGATGCCGCGCTTTTCCTCGACGACCAGAACTTCGGCCTTGCCTTTCACAAAGCGCAACGCGTTGCGACGGGCCAGCGGCCAGACCATGCCAACCTTGTAGATGTCGATCCCCAAGCGGCGACAGGCGGCTTCATCAAGGTCCAGCAAACGCAGCGCCTCCATCAGATCGAGGTGCCCCTTGCCGGTGGTCACGAAGCCGAACTTCGCGTTGTCGATGTCATAAATACGCCGGTCGATGGGGTTTTCTTCGGCAAAGGCCCGAACGGCGCGCAACTTGTGTTGGATGCGGGTCTCGATCTCGGGCGAGGGCAAATCGGCGGTGCGGACGTGCAAGCCGCGTTCGGGCAAGTCGATCTGCGGCAGGGAAAAGCTGCGATCCGGGTGCAGATCGACGGACCGTGCGCTTTCGACCGTTTCCGAGACCGCCTTGAACCCGACCCAGGTGCCTGAGAAACGGGACAGAGCGAACCCGTACTCGCCGAATTCCAAATATTCCTCGACCGAGGCTGGGTTCAATGTCGGCATGAACCACGACATGAAGGCCACATCCGACTGATGCGGCATCGAAGAACTGACGCAACCATGATCATCGCCTGCCACGACTAGCACGCCACCTTTTGGCGCAGACCCATATGCGTTTCCATGTTTCAATGCATCGCCTGATCGGTCGACACCGGGGCCTTTACCGTACCACATCGAAAAGATGCCCTCGACCTCGCAATGCGGGTCCAAAATGGCCTGTTGCGCACCAAGAACCGCCGTTGCGCCGAGGTCTTCGTTCACGGCGGGCATGAACGTGATGCGATCCGTCTTCAGCCGGTCCTTTGCGCGCCATAGCTCAAGATCCAGCCCGCCCAGTGGCGATCCGCGATAGCCCGAGACAAACCCCGCCGTGTTCAGCCCGGCCTGACGGTCGCGTCGGGCCTGGTCCATCATAATCCGCGCCAAGGCTTGCGTGCCTGTTAGAAAAACCCGGCCCTGCGTCAGGGTATAGCGGTCTTCAAGCCGATAGGTGCGGGGAGAGGGTTCGTGGTGGCTCATTGCTGCGCGTCCATGGGTTTTTGTCCTTGGTGTTCGGTTATTTTAACCCCCCGCAGGTGAATTTCTGTTTCAGAGTTTGTGCGAGTTCTGCAAAATATGATAGGATTCACCAGATTTAGTTAAAATTACGGATGAATCTTTCCAAGATGACCGCTCTTGATGATCGGGACCGCCGCATTCTGACGCTGCTTCAAAATGACAGCCGGGTTTCAAATGCCGAATTGGCAGATGCAGTCGGCATGTCGGCCTCAGCCCTATGGCGCAGGGTGCGCGCGCTGGAAGAGGCTGGGGTGATCGAACGGTACGGCGCTTTGGTGAATCCTGCCGAGATGGGGTTGACGTTCGAAGCAATCGTGCATGTTCACCTGACCCGGCATGACCCGGACAAGATTGTCGACTTCATCCGGGCCGTCGAGATCAGCCCCGAAGTGCAGGAATGCTACGCCACGACTGGTCAGGCCGATTATCATCTGCGTGTCTTGTGCAGGAATCTGTCTGCTTACAACACGTTTCTGGAAGATTTCTTGTTTCGATTGCCCGCCGTCGCCAGCGCGCAAACGAATGTCGTGCTGCGGACGATCAAGCGGAACCGACCGGTGGTACCCTGAAGCTTAAGCCGCGAAAGCCACCCAAGCCCAGGCCATGCCAATATAAGTAAGGTTGTGAAACAACTGATCCAGACCAGCGGCACGCCAAAAAGCGGCCTGATTGGGTTGCAACTGTTTGCGGTCAGAATAGTTGGCTTTGGCAAAGTCGATGTGGAAATGCACGATCCATTCCAACGCAGCGATGATCAGTATGAATTCAATCGGGGCGCGAAAGAGCGCGAAAATCACGACCGAACCCACAACATGCACAGCAGCATGTTGCGCGCGCCCCATGTGGAAATACGTGCCTCGCCCGGAAAGCATCTTGGGCGTCTGTAAATAATAGTCGGCGAACATGTGTTTGATCTGAAGCAGGCACAGCAACAGAAACACAGCGCCAAAGCTGGCAGGCAAATGAATCCTCCCGATATCGTCCTGAATCAGGAGATTAGGGGGTAAACGCGAAACGCGCAAATGAACTTGTTCACACAACGCAAATTAGGCGCAAATCGGAAATTCATTTGCTTCCGAGGATACGATTGCGGTAAATTCGGCCCGTTGTATTCACGCCAAAATCAGTGATTTGAGCGGCGGATCGTTAGTAGGGGCGGGTTCAATAGAACGATCGATCTTTCAGTTCATCTGGAAATACTCGAAGCGCGACCAGTTGATTTTGCTGGCCGTGACGTCGACCTTGTTTCCTTTGCTTTACCTGACGTTGGAGCTGCCCAAGCGCATCATCAATGACGCAATCGGCGCGACAAGTCAGATTGTCGATGTCTGGGGTTATAGCCTGACGCAGACCACTTTTCTGATGATCCTGTGCTTTGCCTTTCTGGCTGCGGTGCTGGCGCACGGGCTGATGAAGATGCGTATCAACACCATGAAGGGTGTTCTGAGCGAGCGTATGCTGCGTCGCTTTCGCTATCAGTTGATCAACCGCGCGCTTCGCTTCCCACAACCATATTTTGAGCGGGTCAGTCAGGGCGAAATGGTCTCGATGATAACCGCTGAAAGCGAACCGATGGGTGGGCTGATGGGGGATGCGATCAGTCAGCCCGTGCTGCAGGCCGGACAAATGATCACGATCCTGTCCTTTCTGTTCCTCCAAAGCGTTTGGTTCGGACTGGCCGCGGTGGCGTTGATCCCGCTGCAGGCCTGGCTGATCCCGCGATTGCAACGCCAGATCAATCTTCTGAACAAGAAGCGCATTCAAGAGGTCCGCGTTTTGGCTGCCCAGATCGGCGAGAACGCTGCCGGTGCTTCGACCCTGCGCGCCAATGGCGGTTGGCGTTATCGGCGGGCGATGATCTCGGATCAGCTGGGGCGCCTGTTCGCCATCCGCTTTGAGATCTATCAGAAGAAGTTCTTTATGAAGTTCATCAACAACTTCATATCGCAGCTGACGCCATTCATGTTCTACCTTGTCGGTGGCCTGCTGGTGTTGCAGGGGTCTGTTTCGCTGGGTGCTCTGGTGGCTGCGCTGGCGGCTTACAAAGACTTGAGCTCACCCTGGAAAGAACTGCTGACCTATTATAATCAAACGCAGGACATGTCGCTGCGATGGGATGTTGTGATTGATCGTTTCGCACCGGATGGAATGATTGATGAGGCCCTGTTTGACGGAGAGCCAGCGGATCGTCCACATCTGAATGGCGATATCGTACTGAATCAAGTCTCGGTTCGTGATATCGACGGCAATCAGGTTTTGGATGATCTGGACCTGACGTTCCCAGCAGGTAAAACGGTCGGCATTTCGGCCACCAGCGAGGAAGATCGCCATGCGCTGACCGAGTTGCTGACCCGCGAGATACTGCCAACCTCTGGCCGTATTGAAATCGGCGGCATCAATATGGCTGGCCTGCATCAAAGCGTTGTTGCCCAACGAATAGGTCTAGCAACCTCGCGCCCCATAATGTTTCAGGGCACGTTGGGTGAAAATGTGATGATGCCGATGCGGTCACATCCATTGTCCAAGTCCACCGAGGATCCGGATTTCCCCGAGACGCTGAGGGCAGGCAATAGTGCTGATCCATTCAACGCCGAATGGCTTGACCCCGGAATGGCGGGTTTTGACGATACGGCGCGGCTGCGCGATTGGTGGCTGAAACTGATCGATGGCATGGGCTCGGGCGCGGCGTTGTTTCAGCGCGGTGCCGAGCAGGTGTTTGATGCGAATGAGCGCCCGGAACTGGCAGCAAAGCTGGTCGAATTGCGCCCTCGGGTTCAGAAGGCGGTGCGCGAGGCCGGGCTTGATCAGCAGGCGCTGATTTTCGATCGCTGCGCGTATAACCCTGCGCTACCCGTTGCTGAGAACCTGTTGTTTGCCACCCCCTGCGTTCCGGTGACGCGACAATTGCTGGCACAGCAGACCGTGTTTCTGGGCCAGTTGCGCGAGTTGGGGTTGGATGAAACCCTGATCAGCCTGACACGCGACGTAATTGAGATGCTGCGCCAGATATTTGGGCTTGATGGAACAGATCATCCTTTGTTTCGCAAGCTGGGGCTTGAGGCCCAGACCTACGAGGCCGCGGTTGAATTGGTCGAGCAAACCCGGAAGGAAGGCGCAAACGGGCTGGATGACGAACAATTGGCTAGCTTGCTTTCGGTGCCATTTGTGATCTCGGCCGAGCAGATTGGCCCGGCGTTTTCGGATGAGCTGAAGAACCGCATTCTTGAGCTTCGCCACAGCCATTCGGCCAAATTGCTGGAACCCTTGCACGATGTATTCGTCCCGTTGGACGAAAATGCCTTTGCACCCGGTTTGACGGTTATGGAAAACGCACTGTTTGGCAAGGTCAGCCAGATCGGCGGTGCGCGGACCGACGAGGCGCGCAAACTGATCGTCGATGTTCTGGCTGAAAACGGGGCGCGACCGATGGTGGTGGAACTGATCTATGATGTTCCGGTCTCGATTGGCGGCCAGAACTTGCCTGCCGTATTTGCCGAACCGCTGGCCTTTACCCGCGCTGCGATCAAAAAGCCAGATATTCTGATCCTGGAAACCGCGCTTGCCAGCTATGATATGGAGACACAGGTCGCAGTTTATAAAAATCTGCGTGAATTGCTGCCCGAAACTACTGTAATCTATCTAAATGATGCGTTCGAAAATCCAGATGTTTTCGACATGTATGTTGAAATCCGTCAGGGCCGGGTCGTGACGGGTGAAGGCCCAACCGACGTCGACGGCGACGGTGCGGCGTCTGCCGATCTGGTACGCAAATTGCGTGCGCTTGAGCAGACCCCGTTGTTCTCTGGGCTCGACCGTCGCCAGCTTCGACTGCTGGCCTTTGGTGCGCGCTGGTTCGAAGCGAAACCTGGCCAGGTGGTGTTTCTGAAGGATGATCAGCCAACCGATGGCGCCTATGTCATCCTTGAGGGCGAGGCAGGATTGTACCTGCCGCGTTCGGGCGAGGCCGATCAATTGATCACAACGGTTGGTGCGGGCGCGTTGGTGGGAGAGCTGGGGTTGATCCGAAAAGAGCCTCGGGCGTTGAGCATGGTGGCTGAAACGGAACTGTCCTGCCTACGGATCGGTGAGGAGGAATTTCTGGCGGTCGTCGAGAACGATGCAGCCACAGCCTTTAAACTGTTGCAGGTCATCGCGGGGTATGTCTCGAACTGATCGGCTTGCTCGCCTGTCGATTGTTACCCTTCGGTTGCGGGTGCCCCGCCTTGAAACGCATTCCCATTTGCATAGTCACATGGGGTTTCCTGCATCTGTAGGTGCAGCCCGTCACCTTTGTAGGGATGGGCTCGGGCAAGGCCTTCATCGACCTCGATACCAAGGCCGGGCTCGGTCGGAGGAGTGACGAACCCCTTCTCGACGCGGATGCTTCCCTTTATCAGTTGATCGTGGAATGGGGTCTCGATGCTTTCAAGCAGCAGCAGGTTCGGGATCGACGCCGCCAGATGAATATTCGCCGCCCACTCGATCGGTCCCGCATACAGATGGGGTGCCATCTGGGCGTTGAAAACCTCGGCCATCGCGGCGACTTTCTTCATCTCCCAGATACCACCAGCGCGTCCCAACGCAGGCTGAAGGATTTCGGCGGCCCCGGCGCGCAGGACCGTGCCAAATTCCGCTTTGGTTGTCATCCGTTCACCGGTCGCGACAGGGATACGGACATTGCGCGCCACACGGGCCATATCCTCGATCATGTCGGGGGGTGTGGGTTCTTCGAACCACAGCGGCGAAAAGGGTTCCAGCGCTTGGCCCAGACGTATAGCTCCGGCTGTGTTGAACTGGCCATGAGTACCGAACAGCAGATCGGCCTTCTCTCCAACTGCCTCACGGATCGCTTTGCAAAACGCTATCGACATTGAGATATCGGACATCGCGGGCATGTGCCCGCCGCGGATTGTATAAGGCCCGGCGGGATCAAACTTGACGGCGGTATAGCCGCGCCGGACCATTTCAGCAGCACTTTCTCCGGCCTGCTCAGGTGAAGTCCAGAAGTCCGTCAGGTTATGCTGAGGAAGTGGGTAGAGATAGGTGTACGCCCGGATACGGTCGTTCATCCGCCCACCCAGCAGCGCATAGACCGGACGATCACGATCCTTGCCCAAAATGTCCCAGCAGGCAATTTCGAGCCCTGAGAACGCACCCATGACGGTCAGGTCTGGTCGCTGAGTGAAGCCGCTGGAATAGGCGCGGCGGAACATCAACTCGATATTCTCGGGGTTTTCGCCCTGCATGTGCCGTTCGAATACATCGCGAATGACATGGGTCATGGCTTCGGGACCAACCGAGGACGCGTAGCATTCCCCCCAACCGATCACGCCCGTATCCGTGGTGACCTTGACCAAAATCCAATAGCGCCCACCCCAACCCGGTGCCGGAGGCGCGGTGACAATGACATCGAGATCTTGCAGTTTCATCGGGTGTTCCTTTTGCGGGGTTCAGTCGCGATCAAACAAGATTACATTGCGTTTGGCCGCACCGGACTTGGTGTCTTCGATGGCCTCATTGATCTGTGACAGGGTCCAGCGACCCGAGATCAACTCGTCCAGTTTCAGCCGCCCCTGTTCATACAGATCGATCATCCAGGGGATGTCTCGCTGGATCACTACATCGCCCATTTTTGAGCCCACCATGCCCTGGCCAAGCGCGGCCAGCACCACGGGTTCGTAGCTGGACATGTCACCAGAATGGGGCATCCCGATCATGATCGCCTTACCGCCCCGACCAAGATAACGCGGGGCCTGATCATAGGCGGGGATTGCACCAACAGTAATCAAGACGGCGTCTGCGCCACGTCCGCCCAGCGCCTTGTAGGCGGCTTTCCACGGCTCTTTCTGGCTGGCCAAAACACCATGGGTCGCGCCGAACTCCATTGCGATATCCAGCTTATCCTGTGTCATATCGACCGCAACGATACGGCGAGCTCCGGCGATACGTGCGCCTTGGATTGCGTTCAAGCCGACGCCCCCGGCGCCGATGACAACCACGTCCTGCCCGGGGCGAAGCTGGGCGGCGTTGACTGCTGCACCAACACCGGTGATCACCCCGCAGGACAGCAGGCTGGCAAGGTCCTTGGGCAGCGTTTCGGGAATGCGGACGATTTGTCGGTGGCTGACAACTACCTTTTCGGCAAAGGCCCCGCATGCCATGGCCTGTTCCAGCGCATCACCGTCGGCAGTCTGCAGCGGACCTTTCACCGTGTCATAAGGTGTTTCACAAATGGTGGGCATGCCACCGGCACAGGACGGGCAGGACCCGCAGGCGCGGATCAAGGTTACCACAACGGGATCACCAAGTTTGAAATCCCCTGCGCCTTCACCAACAGCAGAAACGATGCCAGCCGCTTCGTGCCCGTAAACCGCGGGCAAGTGGCCGCCCCATGCGCCGCTTGCAAAGGAAATGTCCGAATGGCAAATCGCCACTGCATCCAGCGTGACCTCGACCTCGCCCATGCCGGGTGGTGCAATCAGGATGTCTTCGATGACCAGAGGTTCGCCGAAGGCCCGGCATACGGCTGCTTTGATGGTTTGCATGTGTTTTCCCGCTCCCTAACGGGATCACGGTGACCCGTCCCGGCGGGACCTGCAAGGTGGAAACCGTCACGGATGTGTCGTTGTTCTGCCAAAGTGGGGTAGACGCAAAAGAATCCACCTATTGATAAGCATTGTGTGGGTCATCGGTTCAGTGTGCGACAACCAAACAGATCGGCGCACGGCGTATCGGGGTCGGGACATCGACGGTGGCTGGCTACATTCGTTGCGAGATCTGGTGCATCAACCCGGCAAGATGCTCAGGATGCGAAAAAAACGGCGAATGAGAGCTGTCTATCGTAAGGTGCATATCAGGGTCCGCGCAGCCCGCCATCTCGGCCTGATATTCGGTCGGAACGATTCGGTCATCGGTAGTTCTGATGTACCCTTTCGGAACGCGCGCGAAGTTATCGCCGACGTCTAGGGGGGTAGTCTGCGGTGCAATCGCCTGGGGGCACAGGCGCGCGAATGCATAGGCAACCACCTCGCGCGCGCAGTCGTGATAAAGCAGGTCGTGCACCTGATCCGGTACCACCGAATACGACAACCCGTCGCCGGATACTTCGACGGCATTTCCGATCAGTTGGCGTGGGGCTCGTTTGCGCATTTCGACCATAGATAGCCCGGATTTCGGAACATAGGCACTTAGATAAATCACACCACGCATGGCGTTCGGGTCGGTCTCGGCAGCCGCACTTACGGGATATCCACCCCACGAGTGCCCTAAGATGATGGTCTTTGGTGTCGAAGCCTTCAGCACGGCATCTCTGCACGTTCCAAGGGTTACATCGCGGATAGGCGTCGGGTCCGAGCCGTGGCTTGGCATATCGATGGCGCGGGCGGTATGTCCGAATGTGGTCAATTCCGGGATCAGATCGCGCCAGCACCAGGCACCGTGCCACGAGCCATGTACAAGCAAGAAATCTGCCAACAATCCCTCCTTCAAATATGTCCGATCTCGGTCAGAAAATCACCAATCAATTGGGCAAAGTCCTGAGGGCGCTCGACGCAGGGCAGGTGGCCTGCCTTTCGGATCAGCGCAAAGCCTGAACCAGGGATCAGATCGACCGTTTCGCGCACCAGATCGGGCGGGGTTGAGCCGTCTTCGCTGCCCGCAATCCCCAAGGTCGGCAGGCGCAATCCGCTGGTTGGCGTATAGAAATCGGTGCCAGAGATTGCAGCGCAGCAGCCCAGATAGCCATCGACCGGTTGTCGGACCATCATGTTGCGCCAAAGCGTCATCTCGGCGCTGGCCCGGAATGATTTCGAGAACCACCGATCCATGGTGGCATCCGCCAGTGCCTCGATCCCACCTTTACGGACAGCATCCATACGCTGCTGCCACATCTTGGGAGTGCCGATCTTGGCGGCCGTATTCGACAGCACCAGCGCGCGGATCTGATCCATACGCTTGACCGCCAGACCCTGCGCAATCATGCCACCGACGGACAGACCCACGAATACGCAATCCTTGACCTCTAGATAATCCAGCAATTGCTCGGCGTCGCGCACCAGATTTCCCATGGAATAGGGCGCTGAGGGTGCTGTTGACAATCCGTGCCCGCGTTTGTCGTACCTAATGATGCGCAGGCCTTTGGGCAGTAGCGGCAATATCGGGTCCCACAGCCGCATATCCGTGCCCAGTGAATTAGCAAACACGATGGGGGCGCCAGCGGCGTCGCCATCAATTCGGTAGTGTATCCGAATATCTTTGAGGTCAGCGATATGCATGTTTAGCGTCCCCGTCTGCTCAGGGTGTCGATTAAAACGACTACGACCGGATTTTGCACCGGCTGTAAGCGATTGTCAGGTAAGGAATTCCAACGCCCGTTCAAAGATCTGCGGATCCACGTTGCCGCCCGAGGCGACTACGATCACCGCATTCCCATCAATCTGATCCTTGCGAAACAGGGCAGAGGCCAGCGAAACCGCTCCGCCCGGTTCCAGCACGATCTTCAGACGCAGAAACGCAAAGGCCATGGCGCGTAGGGATTCCTGTTCAGATACCGACAGACCAGGGCCGCAAAGCCGCTGCAGGATGGGAAAGGTTATCTGCCCCGGCTGTGGCGTCAGGATTGCGTCGCAGATGTTTCCCGAAGTAGCGTCGTTGCTTTGGATCGTCCCGCTTGCCAGCGAGCGTTTCACGTCTTCGAACCCTTCAGGCTCGCATGGACGAGGGCGCAGACCGGGCGCGTGACGCTCTAACGCCAGCGCGATACCAGATGTCAGCCCGCCGCCGCCACAGCAGATCAGAACGTCACCTTCGGTCACGCCCAGCGCCCGTGCCTGACGTGCCAGCTCCAGTCCCGTTGTTCCCTGGCCAGCGATCACTTGCGGTTCGTCATAAGGCCGGATCAAGGTCAAACCGCGCTCGGCAGCCAATGCCTCGCCGATGTCTTCGCGGCTTTCGCTGGCGCGGTCATAAAGGACGACCTCACCGCCCAGCGCGCGGGTGTTTTCAATCTTCAGCTTCGGCGCATCCGAGGGCATGACGATGACGGACGAGATTCCATGTTGAGCCGCTGCATAGGCAACACCCTGTGCGTGATTGCCCGAGGAGTAGGCGATGACGCCCCGGTTGCGCGCCGCCTCATCCAGTGCCGAAATAGCTGACCACGCGCCGCGAAATTTGAAGCTGCCGGTGTGTTGCAGGCATTCGGGTTTGATCAGAACGCGGCGACCCGCGATTTCATCCAGGAAGGGTGATGACAGAAGCGGCGTCTCGCGCACGTGACCTTTCAGCCGCTCGGCGGCGGCTTCGATCATGTCTATGTTGCTCATTTGGCGTCCAGTATTTTGCGGATCAGGTCTAGGGATTGAGGCTCGTTCAGGAACGGGACATGTCCTCGGTCCGGCACTTCGGTCGAGATCAATTCGGGGTGGTGTGCGTGCATCTTCTGCACCGTGGCTTTGCTCAACAAGTCGGAATTTGCGCCGCGGATCACACCGGTGGGGATCGTACGCAGGGCGTCGAACAAAGGCCACAGGTCCGGTGCCGGGGTGATGGCGGCCTGCTCGATCAGCGCTTGTCGCAATGCGGGGTCATAACGCAGCTGTAGCCCGGTATCGGTTTGAATGTATTGATGTTCTACCTGCAGTTTCCAGACGTCCTGAGCGATGCTCGGGAACTGTGGCGCCATCATCGTTTGCAGGACCTGCGCAGCCTCATCATAGGATTGTGAACTTGGGGGATTGCCGACAAAGTCCATAATCTTGGCAATGCCGGCGGGTTCGATTACCGGGCCAACGTCATTTAATATCACACCTGCCAGCCGGTCAGGATGGCTGGCGGCCAAGGCCATGGCGATCAGCCCCCCGCGTGATGTGCCCAACAGGGTCACTTTCTTCAAGCCCAGTTGATCCAGCAGATCAACCGCATCCAGCCCCTCGCGCAGGATGTTGTAATTCATGTAGTTCGCATCAAAATCGGACTTGCCGCGCCCGCGATAATCCATCGCAATCATACGAAGATCACGCATATGTGGCGCAAGAAATGAAAAGTCGCGGCAGTTGCGCGTCAAGCCAGCCAAGCAAAGCAGAGGATGGCCCGTGCCGGAATCTTCATAGTACAGGCGTTTGCCGTCCGAGGTGGTGAAATATGCCATCAAAGCCCTGCCAATTGCGGGATCGTCGTCAGGTCTGGCAGCACATGTGCAGGTTTCCACGGCAGACGGTCCATTGGCTCGCCAGCGCGGTTGACCCAAGCTGTGACAAATCCATAGCCACTGGCCCCGGCAGCGTCCCACCCGTTTGAGCTGACGAACAGCACTTCATCGCGCGCGCAGCCGAAGCGGTTCTGCACCAGGTCGTATACGCTGGCATGGGGTTTGAAGACCCCCACGCTTTCGACCGACAGAACATCATCCAGCACATCACCGATCCCGGCAGACTGCACCGCCCCGTTCAGCATCGGGGGTGAACCGTTGGATAGGATGGCGGTCTGCAACCCACCGGCCTTCAGCGCCTTCAACATATCGGGGACCTCGGGATAGGCCTGCAATTCCCAATACAAATCTAGCAGACGCTGCCGAAGGGTGTTATCCCCCTGAAGGCCAACCGCTTCCAAGGCCCAATCCAGCCCATCTTGCGTGACATCCCAAAAGTCACAATGCGCATCAGCGACAGCACGCAACCAAGTATATTGCAGTTGCTTTAAACGCCAGTGATTGGCCAACTCGGGCCATTTATCAGCCAACGTTTCGAACTCCGGTTCTGCTGCGGCCTGCCTTGCGGCGGCGGCCACGTCAAACAGAGTGCCATAAGCGTCGAATACACACGTGGTGATAGCCATCCGATCCTCCCCTGATCGGGCGCAGGTAATCACAACCGGTTCCGGGGTTAAAGAGGGCAGGGTTTACAATGCTGTGTCAGCCTCTAGGCTGCGCCGTTCATTTCTTTTCAGGCCGGAGGCCATCATGACCGCAATCAAACAAGGCGACACGGTTCGCATCCACTACACCGGAACTCTGCTGGACGGCAAAGTCTTCGACAGTTCCGAGGGGCGCGATCCGTTGGAGTTTGCGGTTGGTTCCGGGCAGATCATACCCGGTCTGGACGCTGCCCTGCCGGGCATGGAGATTGGCGAGAAGAAGCGTGTCGAGATCGATTGCGTTGACGCCTATGGCCCGATCAATCCGGGCATGCGGCAGCAGATCCCGCGTGAAGGCATCCCGGATGACATTCCGCTTGAACCGGGCACGCAGTTACAGATGCAAACTCCTGACGGTCAGGCATTGCCAGTGACTGTCGTCGAGGTAGATGAGGCGACAGTGACCTTGGATGCAAATCATCCACTAGCGGGGCAAGATCTGGTCTTCGAGATCGAAATCGTTTCGATCAACTGATGCTGATTGGATCAAAGGCCCGGGATATGTGACAACAACGGCTCAATCGCATCGCGCACGGGCGGTTGGGTCAGAAACACAAAGGCAATCAGCAGCGATGTGAGAATCAGCAGCAAAAGACGCGCACGTCCGCTTCCTGATTTGCGTTTCAAAGCTGGCGAGCGCGTGTTGCTCGCAAGGATCTGTTCAAGTTTGCTCATATCGTAATCCCTGCGGGGCAAAGATGTTCAAATCTTGGCAGCCGCAGGGAAAGATATGGTCACATGGCCTCTGGCTGGGGCATGCCCAGAATATGATACCCGCCATCGACGCGGATGATCTCACCCGAAGTATAGCTGCCGGCGTCGGACGCAAGATACACGGCGGTGCCTCCGACGGCCTCCAGCGTGGCATTCGAACGCATAGGTGCGTTCTGGTCGCAGAACTTGTAGGTCTTGCGTGCACCACCAATAGCCGCACCTGCCAATGTTTTCATCGGGCCGGGCGAGATGGCGTTCACGCGAATACCCTCGGGGCCCAGATCGTTCGCCAGATAGCGCGTCGCCGATTCCAGCGCAGCCTTGGCGACGCCCATGACATTGTAGTTTGGTACAACCTTGTTCGACCCCTGATAGGTCAGGGTCAACAACGTGCCGCCATTGTCCTTCATCAGCGGATAAGCGCGACGGGCAACTTCGATGAACGAATAGGCCGACACATCCAGCGAGTGTTTGAAGTTTGCCCGCGTGGTGTTCAAGAATCGACCGGTCAGTTCGGACTTGTCCGAATAAGCGATAGCGTGGACAACAAAATCTATTGTTGGCCAGCGGGCGGACAACTCGCCAAACGCGCGATCCAGTGAATCATCATCGGTCACATCCGCATCGACCATGAAGTCGCTGCCCAAGCTTTGGGCCAGCGGTTCGAGCCGTTTGCCAAATGCCTCGCCCTGATAGGTGAAAGCCAGCTCAGCGCCCGCTTCGTGCATGGCTTTGGCGATGCCCCACGCGATAGAGCGGTCATTAGCCACGCCCATGATCAGGCCGCGTTTACCCTTGAGAATATCCGACATCTTGTTCACCCGTTATACTTCGACAGAACCATGGATCCGTTGGTGCCGCCAAAGCCGAAGCTATTGGTCATCACGCTGTCCAAGCCTGCGTTTTCAACCACTTGAGTTGCAATTTCACCGGGCAGGATGCCGTCGGCAAGTGTGTCGACATTGATCGACGGAGTAATGAAATCATGTTCCAGCATGAGCAGGCAGAAGATCGCCTCAAGCGCCCCCGCTGCGCCTTGCGCGTGACCGGTCATCGATTTTGTCGATGAAATCGGAGGCACACTGCCTTCACCAAAGATACGGCGTACGGCTTCGACTTCTCCGACGTCGCCCACTGGGGTCGAGGTGCCGTGGGCATTGATATAGCCGACCTTGCGGCCTTCGGGCACGGTCGACAGCGCCAGACGCATCGCGCGCTCGCCGCCTTCGCCGGATGGTGCCACCATGTCGTGCCCATCAGATGTCGCGGCATAGCCGGTTACTTCGGCATAGATTTTCGCACCGCGCGCCAGCGCATGCTCGAGGTCTTCCAGAACCACGATGCCGCCACCGCCGGAAATCACAAATCCGTCGCGGTTCTGATCGAATGCGCGCGAGGCTTTATCAGGTGTGTCGTTGTACTTGGACGACATCGCACCCATCGCGTCGAACAGGCAGGACAGGGTCCAGTCCAGCTCTTCTCCTCCACCTGCGAACATCACATCCTGCTTTCCCAGCATGATCTGTTCAGCCGCATTGCCGATGCAGTGCAGCGAGGTCGAGCAGGCCGAGGTGATCGAGTAGTTGATACCTTTGATTTTGAACGCGGTCGCCAAGTTCGCAGAAATCGTCGAACACATGCACTTTGGCACTGCAAACGGGCCGATCCGTTTGGTTGCGCCGGTTTTCAGCACGGTTTGGTGCGCAGTCAACATCGCGCTGGTCGATGGTCCACCCGAACCTGCCACCAGACCTGTGCGCGGATTGACCACCTGATCTTCGGTCAGCCCGGCGTCCGCGATGGCCTGATTCATCGCGATATGGGCATAGGCAGCACCCGGACCCATGAACCGCAGGGTCCGCTTGTCCACGTGATCGGCCACATCGATTTTCAGCGAACCGGCGATCTGGCTGCGAAAGCCGTGCTCGACCATCTGTTCGCTTGCTACGATGCCGGATTTGCCTGCTTTGAGCGAGGCGAGCACCTCTTCGGCATTGTTCCCGATCGAGGACACAACCCCCAGACCGGTGACGACTACTCGACGCATGTGCGTACTCCTTATTGCGGCCGGTCAGGCTCAGGCGTCTGACAGAACGACCTTCATATCCTTGACGTCGTATATCAATTCGCCATCGGCTTCGACGATGCCATCTGCCACACCCATGGTCAGGCGGCGCGTCTGGATCGCCTTTTTGAAATCAATCTTATAGGTCAGCATCTTCCGGTCCGGGCGCACCATGCCGGTCAACTTGACCTCTCCGACGCCAACGGCCATGCCACGTCCTTGCCAGCCGCGCCAGCCGAGGTTGAAGCCGGTCAGTTGCCACAAACCGTCCAGGCCCAGGCAGCCGGGCATGATCGGATTGCCAGGGAAATGGCAGTCAAAGAACCAAAGCTCAGGTGTGATATCGAATTCGGCCAGCACATGACCCTTGCCATGCGCTCCACCGTCGCCGGAAATCTCGATAATGCGGTCCATCATCAACATCGGCGGAGCCGGCAACTGCGCGTTGCCAGGGCCAAATAGTTCGCCGCGGGCGCATTTCAGCAGATCGTCCTTGTCAAAACTGCTCGGGAATTGGGCCATTCTGCCGCCTCTCCTGCCTGGGTCCGTTTATTACATCTGGCCTCGTCTATCACCCGTATGCAAGGTCCTGCAAGACCAGCACTCCATATCTTGTTGTGACTACAATATTCTTTGCGAATGAATTTCATTTGAAATTGCAGGCAGGGCGCACTTATATTAAGGGCAGCAAAACACAGGTATCGGATTCATGACACCTCAGAGCCGTGAGATCGCTGCAAATTGGTTGGTTGACGCAGGTTTGCGCCCCACGCGCCAAAGGGTTGCTTTGGCCGAATTGCTTGTGGGCGACGGTCTGCATCGTCATGTGACAGCGGAAAGCCTGTTTGAATCCGCAAAAGCCAAAGGTGACGCGGTTTCGCTGGCGACCGTATACAACACATTGCGGGCGTTTTGCGATGCCGGGGTGCTTCAAGAGATCACTGTTGACGGGTCCAAAAGCTATTTCGACACCAACACGCATGACCATCCGCATTTCTATTGGGAAGACGAAAGCCGTCTGAGCGATGCACCATCCGATCAATTGGTAATCCAACAATTGCCGGAAGCTCCTGAAGGCGTCGAAATCGCATCGGTCGATGTGGTGATCCGCCTGCGGAAGAAGTAACCTCTAATCCTTACATAACAACGTAACCAACGCATGCTCAGCCTGCGTGATCAGCGGATCAGCCGGCCCCGTGCCATGCCGTGCCAATACAACAGATTCGGTTGCGTCTGGATCGGTGATCGGCAGGCTTATCACGCGGACCTGATCATAACTGAAGCCGTTTTTAGGGCTGGTATAGCTTATCCCGATGCCTTCCCCATGAGCGGCCAGACTGCGCGAAAGCTCCAATGATTCCGCTCGGTGCGAGATTGTGGGGTTCAGACCTTTGCGTCTGAAAAGCGCGAGTACATGCTGTGCAGACAAACCCTCTTTAGACAGAATCAGTGGATATGACGCTAGCTCGGTCAGGGTGACCTGATTGGCCGCCGCCAGTGTATGATCAGGTGAAAGCAGTGCGTGTGGGGTGCTGTCGAACAACTTCTTGCAGGAAAAACCGGCATCCATGCCGAGGTCATAGGTGAGTGCAAAATCGTATCTGCCATCGATCAAGCCGGAAATCAGGCCTTCGAACGTCTCAACCCCGTGTGTCAGGACGACGTCGGGCAAAGCTTCTTGCAGGCGGTGCAGAGATTGGGCCAGAAGAAAGGGTGCCAGATCGACAAAGCATCCCAGGCGCAATCGGCGCTCGCCGGTTATCGGCTGCTTTGACTGTTCCAAAAGCGCTGCTCGCTTCAACAAGGTCTCGGCCTCTTCGATGAATTTGCGGCCCTGCGGGGTCAGCGCCATCGCGGCACCCCGTCTTCGGGCAAACAGTGGATATCCCAAACGTGATTCGACCCGGGTCAGCGCATTGGACAAGGCAGGTTGCGATACATTTAGGCGTTGTGCCGCAGCAGACAGGCTGCCATGCCGACCGATGGCGCAAACATATTCGTACTGGCGCAGAGTGAGGTATAACATAGAGTTAATACCTAAATTGAAAGATATGATTTGAACAGATGTCTTATTCATGCGCAGATCGGGCGACAAATCTAAGGAGACCGCAATGACTCACCCTCTTGTTTCTCAGGCCATGATCGACAACTTCCAGACGGACGGCGTTGTGTTGGTCAAAGGCCTGTTCGCCGATCATATTGAAACCCTGCGGGCCGGGGTTGCCGCGAATATGGCCGAGCCGGGTCCTTATGCTTCGGAGAACAGGAAAGATGGCGAAACCGGCCGTTTTTTTGACGACTATTGCAACTGGTCCCGTATCCCGCAGTTTCGTGAAGTGATCGAAAAATCTCCTGCTGCTGAAGTAGCGGCCGATCTCATGCAGTCGCAATCCGTGCAAATGTTCCATGACCATGTTCTGGTGAAGGAGCCCGGAACCTCGATGGCAACGCCGTGGCATCAGGATGGGCCGTACTATTTTGTTGATGGTCAACAGAATATCAGCTTCTGGTCACCGTTGGACCCGGTGAAACAAGCGACCTTGCGCTGCGTTGCCGGTTCGCACCGCTGGGAAAAAGAAGTGCTACCAACCCGCTGGGTCTCGGAAGAAGGTTTCTTCCCCGACGAGGGGCAGTACATGCCGATTCCGGACCCAGATGCCGAAGGGATGAAGATTGTAGAATTTGAAATGGAGCCCGGTGACGCAGTGGCCTTCAACTATCGCACGCTACACGGGGCCCGAGGCAATACTTCCGATGGCCGACGCAGGGCATTTTCGCTGCGATTGGTTGGTGATGATGCACGTTATGTCGAGCGTCCAGGCCGGACTTCGCCGCCATTTCCGGGACATGAAATGGTGCCGGGGCAGCGGCTGCGCGAGGACTGGTTCCCAGTTCTGTTACAGCGTTAGAACCTAGAACCACTGGCCCGATTCGATCAGGCCCAGATCCAGCAATTGGCGCGAATCCCACTCGAACGGAGTTGAATGGTTCCAGCAGAAGTTGGAGATATCAAACGTCGATCCGGCGTTCGTCTTCAATGCTTTGGCCGCCCGGAACGAACAGATCGCGGCGGTCAGGTTGTTGTGCCACGGGCAGGCATAGGTATTGTATTCCGGTTCATTGAAAGTGTGATCAGGCAGAAGTTTCAGATCGGCTTTTGCTTTGAACAGCGAAATCCGATCGATACGGCGTCGTTCATACGGGATATGATCTTCGAACCGCCAACGCAGACCACCGGACATATCCAGTTGCCGCTCTAGCGGCTTGCCAGATGCGTCATGCCGCGTGTGGGCGTAGTATCCGGTCTTGTCCAGCATTGCGTGATCGGGGGCCACTCCGTTTGGATAGGCCGTCAGATCATTCGCATAAAGATCGATCACATGGGTCAGCATGGCCTGGCGCCGTTCTTCAGAATGGAAGGCCAGTAACTCTCCGACCGAGCGGGTCTCGCAGAAAGGGTAGAACAGATATTCAGAGTTGTAGCAGTAGTATACCCATGTGCCTTGAGCCGCCTGAATGATCCGATTGACGGCCTCAAATACGACGGTTCTGGGCGCGCAGGTCATCGTCACTCGATGAACTCTTTCCCCCAGCGCTTCATCCAGCGTGAATTCCTGGGGCAGGAATGTGATCACGGATTTGAACCCCAGCTTCAAATGATGGTGCAGCGTCCCTTCTAGCTCGACATTATCTTCGGCAAATATCAGTGCCACGGGTCCCTTGCTCAGGATCGACCGATCGGATTTCAGAAGGTGATCAAGGGATTCGTACTGCATCGTTGGTTTCGTTGCCGCCTTGCTGGAAATTCCCGCCAAATTCGGGTAATTGCGCCAGCATTGCAAGCGGCGTTCGATACGTATAGACGACGCCGATCCAGCGACTGCAAAGGCCAACCCATGTCTGAACCGAAAAAGCTGTTTATCAAGACCTATGGCTGTCAGATGAACGTCTATGACAGCGAACGCATGGCCGAAGCACTGGGCGGACAGGGCTATGTCGAGACCAAATCGCCCGATGATGCGGATATGATCCTGCTCAATACCTGCCACATTCGAGAAAAGGCAGCTGAGAAAGTCTATTCCGAACTGGGCCGTTTCAAGGGCCTCAAGGCGGAAAAGCCGGACCTTAAAATCGGTGTCGCGGGTTGCGTCGCTCAGGCCGAAGGCGAGGAAATCATCCGCCGCCAGCCGCTTGTCGATCTGGTGGTGGGGCCGCAAAGCTATCATCGCCTGCCCGAGATGGAGGCGAAGACGCGCGCGGGTGAAAAGGCGCTTGATACCGAGTTCCCCGAAGAAGACAAATTCGAAAAGCTCAAGAACCGCCCCAAGGCCAAGCGCGGACCGACGGCATTTCTGACCGTGCAGGAGGGGTGTGACAAGTTCTGTGCCTTCTGCGTTGTGCCCTATACACGCGGGGCCGAGGTCAGCCGCCCGGCAGATCGCATCCTGCGTGAGGCCCGCGATCTGGTTGAGCGCGGTGTGCGTGAGATCACGCTGCTGGGGCAGAACGTCAATGCCTATCACGGGGCTGGACCGGACGGAGACATGACCCTTGCCGGTCTGATCTGGGAATTGAACAAGGTCGACGGGCTAGAGCGCATACGCTTTACCACCTCGCACCCGAACGACATGGATGATGCGCTGATCGAAGCGCATGGCACCTGTGAGAAGTTGATGCCATATCTGCATTTGCCGGTGCAGTCGGGGTCGGACAAAATTCTGAAGCGGATGAACCGCAGCCATACTGCTGAAAGCTATCTGCGATTGATCGAGCGTATCCGAGAAGCGCGCCCCGATATTCTGATGTCCGGCGATTTCATCGTGGGCTTCCCGGAAGAAACGGAAGAGGATTTTCAGGCTACTCTGGATTTGGTCGACGAGGTCAAATACGGCTACGCCTATTCCTTCAAATACTCGACGCGACCCGGCACACCTGCAGCAGAACGGCCACAGGTCGAGGCCGAAGTGGCGGATGCACGCCTGCAGCGCTTGCAAGGGTTGATCACGCGCCACCAGCGCGAGATTCAGGACTCGATGGTCGGAAAGACAGTTAATGTCCTGTTTGAAAAGCCTGGGCGGCAACCGGGCCAGATGGTTGGAAAATCCGAGTATCTGCATGCGGTTCACGTCGCGGACGCTGATATCGCGAGCGGCGACTTACGTAAGGTAAGGATAAAATCGTCTGGCGCGAACTCGCTGGGTGGTGAGTTGGTCTGATCCCTTGTGGCTTGCCCGCAAAGGGTTTTCGCCTTGAAATTTAACCCTTGATTTATGGCTTGGAACTATGTTCCGAGGAAGGCTAGATTTTTCTGGGCCGAATTTTGGGTGTCGACAAACGCACCGACCCCGCCTGACGGCCCGCCTTTGCGGAGGGTACGAGTAGTGAGCTGGATACGTTTTCCGAGTGTAAACCTTTCCCGTGTTTTGTCGGCGACTGTCGTGTTGCTATCTTGCGCTGCCCCGACTTTGGCCGGCGATGTCGTCGGGGAAGTCACTGAGCCCGACGTAATCTCGTCTCAGCGTTTCGCGCGCGACGTCAATGCGTTCTATCTGGGGGTCAGCGCCGGACATGCCTCGGGCGGTTCGGACGAGTTTGGCCTGCGCGTGAACGACGGAGACACGTTTGCTGCGGGCGACCTTAAGCCAAGCGGAAATTTCGCAGGTTTTCGCGGTGGCTGGCGCGGCATTCTGCCAGCCAGAGGTGGGCGCGACTATGTGTATGGGCTGGAAGTCGGTTATGACTTTGGCACGCTCGATGACAGCACGTCCTCCCGGTCCGGTGGGGCAGAGGTCAGCGGCAGATCCGCGATATCGGATGTATTGTCCATCCGCCTGCGGAACGGGCTTACCAACCGCAGCGGCAGTGTCCTCTATTTCGTGACTGTGGGTTATGTCCGCGGCGATATCACCACGTCAGGCTCACTAACTGATGCAAGCGGGACAAGCCGATTTGAGAGCGAGGACCGCCGACAAGGTTTCTCGGCCAGCTTGGGCGCTGAACACAAACTGAACGAAAATTGGTCGATCACCGGCGAGATCGAGTATCTGCAGTTCGAATCAAAAACGGTCGAACTGGGTCCGTCATTCTCGACCAAATCGACGCCAAGCTATCGCGGACTGCGGATCGGGTTGAACTATACATTCTGATATCCGCGCGATTGGCGTTTAAAGTTGGCTGTTTCAGCGTTCATCGGCGCATTTGTCATGAGGTGTGCAAATTTTGAAACTGCCGCTTGCGTCTACCTCTTCAGTTTGTCTACGCTCAAGGTGAACCGCCAAGACAGGAGAACGGATTGGCCATCGGTGCCCTGACCCCACCGCAAGATGACATGCCCCAGCGTGAGGCGCTTGTTGAATTTCCAGACAACAGATTATTGATCGATTTGTGCGGAGAGTATGACCGCAACTTGACCGATATCGAACAGAAGCTCTCGGTGCAGATTGTGCGACGCGGCAATCAGCTTGTCGTGCTGGGCGACGAGGATTCGCAAAAGCAGGCGATTGAGGTTCTACAGGCCCTCTATACACGGCTCGAAGGTGGGCGTGATGTGGAAGCCGCAGATGTCGACCGCGAGTTGCGCATGGGCAATTCCGAGGTCGGAACTGGCACGCGCGATGGTGACCAGCTTGAGATGTTCAAGGGTGGCACGGTCGAGATCAAGACACGCAAAAAACTGGTCGAGCCGCGCACCGACGCCCAGAAGGCCTATGTGCAGTCGCTGTTCAACAACGAACTGGCCTTTGGCATTGGACCCGCGGGCACCGGCAAAACCTATCTGGCCGTTGCGGTCGGGGTGTCCATGTTCATTGGCGGGCACGTTGACCGCATCATTCTCAGCCGTCCGGCGGTCGAGGCCGGTGAAAAGCTTGGTTACCTGCCCGGTGACATGAAGGATAAGGTCGATCCCTACATGCAGCCGCTTTATGACGCGCTGAATGATTTCCTGCCCGGAAAACAACTTGCCAAGCTGATCGAAGAAAAGCGGATCGAGATTGCTCCGCTTGCCTTCATGCGCGGTCGTACGCTGGCAAATGCATTTGTGGTGCTGGACGAAGCGCAGAATGCCACAACGATGCAGATGAAGATGTTCCTGACACGGCTTGGTGAAGGTAGCCGGATGGTTATCACCGGCGACCGGTCTCAGGTTGATCTGCCGCGCGGTGTGCAGTCGGGTCTCAAGGATGCCGAACGGTTGCTGAAAACGATCCCGAATATCAGCTTCAACTATTTCACCTCGAAAGATGTCGTCCGCCATCCGCTTGTCGCCGCCATTATCGAGGCGTATGAGGCCGATGCGGGGCGCGAAACCGGATAACTTTCAAGGCGCCGATTGAAGCTGGGCTCGGAGCCAAAGGTATGAATCTGGAAATCACGCTTGAGGATGATCGCTGGCGCGGGCTGGAGCCTTTGGCCACGCGCGCAATTGCTGCTGTTCTGGAGTATTGCGATCTTGAGGCGGATCAATGCGAGATCAGCTTGCTGGGCTGCGATGATACACGGATCGCTGAATTGAATGCTGAATTTCGTGAAAAATCCACGCCGACCAACGTCCTCAGCTGGCCTGCCGAAGAACTGGCCCCGGAACGGGAGGGCGACATTCCGCCGGCTCCGCAACCTGACTTTACTGGCGAAATTGCGCTGGGCGACATTGCGATCTCTTATGACACCTGCGCGCGCGAAGCAGCTGAAGCCGGCAAAAGCACCGACGATCACGTGACGCATCTGGTCGTTCACGGTACACTACATTTGCTGGGGTATGATCACATTCGTGACCTCGACGCCACTTTGATGGAAAGGGTCGAGGTCGAGATACTTGGCAAACTGGGTATAGATGACCCATATAATGTATGACATGGGCACCTTTGCCCGATCATTTGGAACAGGATAATGGGCGAAACAGACGGCAGTTCTAGGGCGGCGCATGGCGCGCATTCTCAGAACAGCAGCAATGACAGCGACGAAAGAGGCGGGCTTTTTTCTCGACTCATCGACGTATTTTCTTCTCAGGGCGAAGAGACCAGCCAGCTAAACGGGGCAGAGGTCGTCAGCGCTCAGCCAAGGGGCATGATCAACCTGCGCAGAATGCGGGTCGAAGATGTTGCGATCCCAACAGCCGAAATCGTATCGGTCCCCTCGACAACCCCGAAAGACGAACTTGTCCAGATTTTCCGCGACAGCGGCTTGTCACGCATTCCGGTTTACGATGGCACTTTGGATACGCCCTTGGGGTTTGTGCATCTCAGGGACTTTGCGCTGACCCATGGCTTTAACGGCAACTCCTCCGAGTTCGATCTGGGGTCGATGCTGCGGACATTGCTGTTCGTGCCACCATCGATGCCAATTGGCGTTTTGCTGACCAAGATGCAGACAGAACGTCGCCATATGGCTCTGGTGATCGATGAATACGGTGGAGTCGATGGTTTGCTGACTATCGAAGATCTGATTGAACAGGTTGTCGGAGAAATCGCCGACGAACATGATGCCGACGAAGATCAGCTATGGATACAAGAGAAACCCGGCTGCTACGTGGTTCAGGCGCGTGTACCACTTGAAGAGTTCGAGGCCGAGATTGGTCGCTCTCTGACCAGCCACGAAGATGTAGACGAAGAAGAGATCGACACATTGGGCGGTTTGGTCTTCATGCTCTCGGGGCGGGTTCCGGCGCGTGGTGAGGTTGTATGCCACCCCGAAGGGCCCGAGTTCGAGGTCATTGACGCAGACCCGCGCCGCATAAAACGGTTGCGTGTCATGCTGCCGGATATTGTTGCATGAACCCTGCCGAGGGGTGGCCCTTTTGGCTGCGATTGGTGCTGGCGGCGCTGTTGGGTGTCGCAGCGGCCAGTGGTCAGGCACCATTGGGATATTGGCCAATAAGCTTGCTGTCGCTGGTGCTGATAGCGCCGTTGTATCTGAGCACTGAGACAAATCGTCGAGCGGTTTTGCTGGGTTGGGTCTTCGCAACGGGCTATTTTGCGCACGCATTAAGCTGGATTATCGAGCCGTTTCTGGTTGATGTCCAACGCCATGCGTGGATGGCCCCTTTTGCTCTGATCTTCTTGTCGGGCGGGTTGGCCTTGTTCTGGGCGTTGGCCTTCGGAGTTTCGAAACGCATCGGTGGAGCGCCCGTCTTGCAGGGGGCATTGCTGTCTGTAACGCTGGCGCTGGTCGAGTTTGCGCGTGGCTACATTCTGACCGGATTTCCTTGGGCAGGCATCGCGCAGATTTGGGTGGATACGCCATTTGCCCAGACTCTGTCACTTGTCGGCCCTTATGGATTGGGAGCGCTGACACTGCTTGCCACAGTGCCATTGGGCGCAGCCTTGTTCAGCAATCGTACCCGAAGCGGCATCGTTGTACCTATCGCGTTGACCGCAGGCTGTGCGGTATTGGCTTTGATCTATGCAGCGAACCGACCTCCAGTCATGCCCTCTGGTCATATCGTGCGGCTGATTCAACCCAATGCACCCCAGGACCAGAAATGGGATCCTGCCTATGCGTCAGTGTTTTTCGCACGCCAACTTGAATTCACAGCGGCCGAGCCCCGCCCGGACCTGATCGTCTGGCCGGAAACCTCGGTCCCGGCATGGCTGGGCAGCGCACAGCCCTATCTTTCAGCCATTGGCGAAGCGGCACAGGGCACCCCGGTGATCCTGGGCATTCAGCGTGCAGATGGGCAGCAGATTTATAACTCGATGATCTATCTAAATGAGGAGGGTCAGCAAGACGGGCTATACGATAAACATCACTTGGTGCCCTTTGGGGAATATGTGCCATTTGGTGAAGTGATGGCAAGGTTCGGTATCTACGGTATGGCCGCAACCACAGGGAATGGCTTTAGCGCGGGACCGGGTGCCGCATTGATGGATGTAGGCGTGCTTGGCAAGGCGCTGCCGCTGATCTGCTACGAGGCGGTTTTCACGCAGGATATTTTATCCGCGCCGGATCGTGCGGATTTTCTTTTGCAGATTACAAACGACGCTTGGTTCGGAACGCGTTCCGGCCCGTATCAGCACCTCGCCCAGGCGCAGATGCGTGCAATCGAACAAGGCCTGCCGATGTTGCGCTCGGCCAATACCGGAGTTTCGGCAATGATTGACCCAGCGGGGCAGATCACCGAGGCGCTGGTGCTTGGGCAGGCGGGGTTTATCGACGCCGAATTGCCGCGCCCACAAACTCCGACCGTTTATTCCCGAATTGGTGATAGTCCGGTATTAGTAGCTCTATTGGTGCTATTCGCGCTGCTATGGCGACACACCCGGCGCGTAAACGACCAAATTCCGATTGACCCTGTCAAACGCTAAGCGTATTCGGTCGCACGCCTGTCACAACGGCTTCCTGACGTGGTGGGGTAAACTTAATGGAGCACATTCATGTCCCGACAGAATTATATTTTTACTTCGGAATCCGTTTCCGAAGGACACCCGGATAAGGTCTGCGATCGTATTTCCGATGCAGTACTAGACGCATTCCTGCGCGAAGAACCCGAGGCCCGCGTTGCCTGCGAAACTTTTGCCACCACGGATCGCGTTGTTATTGGCGGCGAAGTGGGTCTGTCGGATCAGGACAAGCTGCATGATTATATGGCGCATATCGACGATATTGCTCGGGCATGTATCAAAGATATCGGCTATGAGCAGGACAAGTTTCACCACGAAACCGTCGAGGTGACCAACCTGCTGCACGAGCAGTCGGCCCATATCGCGCAAGGCGTGGATGCTGCCGATAACAAAGACGAAGGTGCAGGCGATCAGGGCATCATGTTCGGCTATGCCACGACCGAGACGCCAGCGCTTATGCCTGCGCCGATCCAATACTCGCACGCCATCCTTCGCCGCCTTGCTGAGGTCCGTAAAAATGGCAGTGAACCCGCCTTGGGTCCGGATGCGAAATCGCAGCTGTCGGTGGTTTACCGTGACGGCACCCCTGTCGGTGTCAGCTCGATCGTGCTGTCGACGCAGCATCTGGATGCGGCGCTGACCTCGAATGATATCCGCGCCATTGTTGAGCCTTACATCCGGGAAACCCTGCCCGACGGCTGGTTGACCGCCGAGACCGAGTGGCATGTGAACCCCACCGGCAAGTTCGTCATTGGCGGTCCGGATGGTGATGCGGGTCTGACCGGGCGCAAGATCATCGTCGACACCTATGGCGGCGCAGCCCCTCACGGTGGTGGTGCATTCTCGGGCAAAGACCCAACCAAAGTGGACCGCTCGGCGGCTTATGCGGCGCGGTATCTGGCTAAAAATGTTGTGGCCGCAGGCATGGCTGAGCGCTGCACCATCCAGCTGAGCTATGCGATTGGGGTGTCAAAGCCGCTATCAATCTACGCCGACACGCACGGAACCGGCCAGATTGCAGATGCAGTGATCGAAAAGGCGGTTGGGCAGGTAATGGATCTGACCCCGCGTGGTATTCGCGAGCACCTGCAACTGAACAAGCCGATCTATCAGCGGACCGCTGCTTATGGCCATTTTGGCCGTGAACCCGATGCGGATGGCGGATTTAGCTGGGAACGTGCCGACCTCGCTGAGGCCCTGAAACAGGCGGTCTGAGCCAAACCAAGGCCTGCGCTCTGATGAGCGTCCTTCATCTGGCCAAAAATACTCCGGGGGTGTGGAGGCTATCTCCCACCTCCACCCTTGCCAGAGACAAGGCGTCGCAGTATGGGCTGCGCCATGAGTACAAAGACCCCACAACGCCCGCGCAGAAATTTTTATGGCCGCTTTAAGGGCAAAACCCTGAAGCCCAGTCAGAAGACTTATCTCTCGGAAGACCTTGCTGCCTTGTCCCCCGGTGCGGTGGATTGGAACGGTAATCCTGAACGCGATCCGCTCGATCTCGACGGTCTATTCAGAGGCAAGCCTGTCTGGCTTGAGGTCGGCTTTGGCGGCGGCGAGCATCTGGTGCATCAGGCGCAGCAAAACCCGGATATCGGTATCATCGGGGCTGAACCTTATATCAACGGCGTTGCAATGCTGTTGGGTAAAATCCGGCAGGCGGGTGTCGAAAACCTTGCCGTATACCCCGGTGATGCGCGGGATCTGTTTGACGTTCTGCCCGAGGCCAGCATATCGCGCGCCTTTCTGCTCTATCCCGATCCCTGGCCTAAGACCCGGCATCACCGACGCCGGTTTGTGACACCCGAACATCTGGAGCCTTTGGCACGCGCGTTAAAGCCGGGCGCAATTTTTCGCGTTGCAACAGACATCCCTGACTATGTGCGCCAAACGCTGGAAGAGGTGCCGCGGGCAGGCTTCGAATGGCTGGCCGAGCGCCCCGCCGACTGGCGTGAGCCGTGGGATGACTGGATTTCCACGCGCTACGAACAGAAGGCGCTGCGCGAAGGCCGTACACCCCATTACCTGACCTTCCGCCGCAAAGACTGATTGTCGCTGGACCAACCGGCCCCAATTCGCTAATCGGCCTGAGGACTGATAGCGAAAACAGGAGCCCCCATGTCCGGACACGGCACGCCCATCCCGATGACGTCGCAGCCTTGCGGCCCGCTGACAGGCACCGCAGAGGTGCCCGGGGACAAGTCGATCTCGCACCGGTCCCTGATCCTGGGGGCAATGGCTGTGGGAGAAACCAAGATATCGGGCCTGCTGGAAGGCGAGGACGTATTGGACACCGCTAAAGCCATGCGTGCCTTTGGGTCCGAAGTAACGGATCATGGCGGTGGCGAATGGTCGGTGCATGGCGTAGGCGTTGGTGGTTTTTCCGAACCAGATCAGGTAATCGATTGTGGCAATTCGGGCACTGGCGTACGCCTGATCATGGGGGCGATGGCGACTTCTCCGATCACAGCGACCTTCACCGGAGATGCGAGCCTGAACAAACGTCCGATGGCGCGGGTCACCGATCCGCTGGCGCTGTTCGGAACGCAATCTGTCGGCCGAGACGGTGGACGTCTGCCGATGACCATTGTCGGAGCTGCGGACCCCACCCCGGTGCGCTATGAGGTGCCTGTGCCTTCGGCGCAGGTGAAATCCGCCGTTCTGCTGGCAGGGCTGAACGCCCCCGGCAAGACCATCGTGATTGAGAAAGAAGCGACTCGCGATCATTCCGAACGGATGCTTGCAGGCTTCGGCGCAGAAATCACGGTCGAGGACACGGATGAAGGGCGCGTCATTACGCTGACCGGTCGGCCCGAGCTGAAGCCACAAGTCATCGCCGTGCCGCGCGACCCGTCCAGTGCGGCCTTCCCGGTCTGTGCCGCACTGATCACACCGGGCTCGGACGTGTTGGTCCCCGGTATCGGCCTGAACCCGACCCGCGCAGGCCTGTTCACCACGCTGCGCGAAATGGGTGCCGATCTGACCTACGAAAACGAGCGCGAAGAAGGGGGTGAGCCGGTTGCCGATCTGCGTGCAAAATACTCGCCCAACATGAAGGGGATCAACGTCCCGCCCGAACGCGCGGCGTCGATGATCGATGAATACCCGGTGCTGTCTGTTGTGGCCGCAAATGCGACGGGCACAACAATGATGGGCGGCGTGAAAGAACTGCGCGTCAAGGAAAGTGACCGGATCGACGCAATGGCCCGTGGCCTGCGCGCCAACGGTGTGACCGTGAACGAGGGTGACGAATGGTGGTCAGTCGACGGTCTCGGCATCGGCGGTGTGCCCGGTGGTGGGACTTGCGATAGCTTCTTGGACCACCGCATTGCCATGTCGTTCATGGTCATGGGGATGGGGGCTAAAAAGGCGGTTTCGGTGGATGACGGCGGACCGATCGCAACGTCGTTCCCGATTTTTGAGCCTTTGATGGCCGCGCTCGGTGCCAAGGTCGAGCGTACATGAGATTCACCGTAGCTATCGACGGCCCTGCGGCGGCGGGCAAGGGGACGATTTCCAAGGGCGTTGCCGCGCATTTCGGGTTTGCGCATCTGGATACCGGTCTTCTCTATCGCGCAGTGGGGCGTCGTATGCTGCAAGGTGAAGAACCGATTGCAGCGGCTGGGTCTCTGACAGCAGAAGAATTGCAGCAGGGCGATCTGCGTACGGCTGAGATCGCACAGGCGGCCTCGAAAGTTGCGGTCATTCCTGAAGTCCGAAGCGCACTCGTCGATTTTCAGCGGGCGTTTGCACGTCGCGCCGGAGGCGCCGTGCTGGACGGGCGCGATATTGGAACCGTGATTTGCCCAAACGCTGAGGTCAAACTGTTTGTCACCGCCAGTCCCGAAGTCCGGGCGGAACGGCGATATCTTGAGCTTTCGGCCAAAGGTTCGGACGTGTCACGCGAACAGGTGCTCGCGGATGTCAAAGAGCGTGACGCACGTGACGCGGGTCGCAGCACCGCACCGATGAAACCTGCAGATGACGCCGTGCAGCTTGATACGTCAAACCTGAGCATTGAGGCCGCGCTGGCACGGGCGCTCGAAACAATTGAACAGAACCTGCCCGCAGCCTGAAGTGGATGCGGACAGGTGTCCGTTAACTACAATTCACCAACTGCGATGCTCTTGATGTTGGTCCACTGGTCATCTGCGGTTTTAGCGGTCCCGGTGACGTCTTTCAGGAAAGCAGCGCGGGTATCAGCATTCAGGAACAGATACAGCTTGCCGTCTGCGATCAGGTACTGATCCGGGTCGCCGTCGAACTTTTTGCCAACAGACACCCCGAACGAACAATAGCCACCGTGCTGGGGCAAGTAGGCCGCCGGATTCGCCTCGAACGCTTCAAGGTTTTCCGCGCTGGTGAAGTAATAGGATGCGCCGTCATAAGTCGCCGAATGATTGGCGAAGCCTTCGACCGGATTGCCATTGTTGACAAGCGCGACCAGATCGACGCCATGGGCTGCCAGGGGTGCACCTGCCGCCGACAGGCCTTTGGAGACGTTGATTTCGTCTGCGGCAAAAGCCGGAGCTGCCAGGGCCAGAGTTGCGGCTAATGCAGTAAGTGCGAGCGATTTCATAGTGGGGGTCCTTTCCCTTTTTGGTTCAAGGCTCGGGTCCGCCCCAAGCCGATGTAACTAAGTTAGAAAAGGTTCTTCGGACGGGTAATCGCAGATAGGTCATGATACTTTGCAGATCGTTCAAAGATCAGGGCGTTTTGCAAAAACTGTTCACATAGCTTTGTTTGGCCACCTGTCCGATGGCCGCCTAAGCTTGTTGGACAACCGTAGGAGTGGCCCATGATCAGACTAGCCCTGTTTTTGTTCTTCCTTGCAGGTAGCGTAGCTGCGCAGCAATCAGACGCGCCGGTCCCCGAGGCCGAACCTCCGATGACTTACGAGCGTCTGGGAAAAATCATCTTTGCGCTAGATCCCGAGGCGCAACCGATCGGGCCGGGGTTTGAGTTGACGATATCTGATGTGACGGTGCTGGTTGTCGCCGATACCAATGCTGACCGCATGCGGGCGATGGTCGCGATCGGCAGTGCTGCGGATTTGTCGCCAGCCGATTTGCAACGGATGATGCAGGCAAATTTCGACAGCACGCTGGATGCGCGCTATGCGATCGCAAATGGCACCTTATGGGCTGCGTTCATTCACCCGCTTTCGCTGTTGCAAAGGGATCAGTTGATCTCGGGTCTGGCCCAGACTGTGAATATCGCCAACACCTATGGCACATTGTACACCGGTGGTGCGGCGGAATTCGGAGGGGGCGACAGCCATGATCTGCAGCGTGAGCTGATCGAAGAACTTCTGAAGAAGGGTGAGGAAATCTGACACTTGTCCAAAGTAGGCGCATAGCCTGAATTCTGATGACGAATGTGCCTGCGACCATGGGTGTCATAGGCTCTAGCTGGATGCTTGAAAGCTGTTATAGTCTTCCCACAGCTAAATAAGGGAAAGCTGCTGTTAAATCCCCATCACTCAAAAAAAGGGGAGGCAGCTACAAAATCCCAAGCCAACAGGGACAAAAAATATGAATAATCGTTTGCGTAAGATCACCATCGTGGGTGGTGGTACGGCGGGTTGGATGACTGCGCTGATCCTGGACATGGTGTTCTCCCGCACGTCAGCACCCAAGGATCGCCCACGCATTTGCTTGATCGAAAGCCCCAACATCTCGACTGTGGGTGTCGGTGAAGCGACGGTGCCGCGTATGCCGGTCACGCTCCGTCAGGCGGGCATATCAGAGCGGGATTTCTTCCGCGAAACCAACGCATCGTTCAAGTTGGGAGTTAAGTTCTGCAATTGGAACAACGATGCCAAGGGCAATCGGATCGACTACGTAAACCCGTTTGCCCATGGTCAATTGCTGGAGGGGTTGGAGGCTGCCGAGTATTTTCTGCGTTTTGGTAACGGGGATCGGGATTTCACGCAGTCAATCTCACCGCATGATGATCTGGCCCGGTTGTGCAAGGGTGCGCGTCCTTTGGGTGCACCTGAATTCGAGCAGCGGTTTGGCTATGCTTATCATCTGGATGCCGTGAAGTTTGCGGGCATGCTGACAAAGGTCTGCGCCAAGCGCGGCGTAGAGCATATTCAGGATGAGGTGCAATCGGTCGAACTGGACGAGCAGGGCAATGTCAGCCACCTGATGTTAGAGCGCAAGGGACGCCATGACATTGAGATGGTCATAGATTGCACCGGCTTCCGGGGGTTGATCATCAATCAAGCGTTGGGCGAGCCGTTCATGGATTACTCGGACTACTTGCCCAACGACCGTGCCATGGCCTTGCAGATCGAGCACCCTAACCCCGAAAAGATCGAAAGCGTTACACGCTCGACCGCGCTTGGTGCGGGTTGGACGTGGCGTGTGCCGCTCTACAATCGTGTAGGTACGGGTTATGTGTATTCATCCGCGCATCGGACCGATGATCAGGCGGCGGACGAATATCTTGAGTGGTTGGGCGACAGCGGCAAGGGACTGACACCGCGCGTGATCCCCATGCGTGTTGGTCGTGTTCGCAATGCCTGGGTTAAGAATTGCTTGGCGATCGGTTTGTCTGGTGGATTTATCGAACCGCTAGAAAGTACTGCGATCCACATGATCGATCACGCGATCCGCTGGTTTGCCGAACATCTGCCGACGCGAGACATCGAGCCTGCGCTGCGGAACCGATATAACCGGCAGATGAACAAGCTCTATGACGAGGTTTTGGATTTTATCTGCCTGCACTACCGATTGGGTAACCGCACCGATGATCAATATTGGATCGACGCCCGCACCGAGATGAAGATTCCGGATCGATTGGCCGAGAACCTTGAGCTGTGGCAGCATCGTCTGCCGATGGAACACGATATCGAGTTTGCGACGCTGTTCAATTTCCGCGTCTATCAGACGGTTCTTCTGGGCAAACAGGTGTATGATACGGGGTATGGCGAAGGTATCCGTGATCGTCTGCGACCGCTGAAGAAACCGATTTGGTTCCAGTGGTGGAAGGGGGCAAAAATGGACCTTGCGCAGATCCTCAAGACCATGCCGGATCACAAAACCCTGCTGCGAGATATCCGGGGCGAGTTGGAGAAGCCTGCCTTTGGCAAGGCCGCAAGGGGGCAGCCGACTGTCGCAATGCCGGGCGCGAAACCGGCACCCGTGGTGATCGAGAACATGCCAAACCTCGCTGAGATTCAAAGCGGCAAGAAGGATCTGCAACTGTTCTAGCGCCGCATGGTATCATTCGGCAGAACTGACAAAGAAGGCCGGGGATCGGATCGCGTTTGCTTCGATGCCCGGACCTGATGTTCGGATTTTGTGGGATTGGCCAGTGTTTAAGGGCTTTGCTCTTGCACATGACACGGAATCCGCCTATACGCGCGCTGTCTGAACAAGGGCGGTTAACGTCCGGATGACGTATCTGAGCAGGGCCGGGAAACCTCGGCCCTTTGTGTTTGTTAGCTCGGGCGCGTTCTGGATCACGCATTCAGGCATCATGAAACAAGACCGGCGGAGACAACCGCTCGGCCAGCAAAAACGTTATGTAAAGGAAAACAACGCCACATGGCTAACGCATCCATGGAGGAATTCGAAGCCCTCCTGAATGAAAGCTTCGAAATGGACACGCCCGAAGAGGGTTCTGTTGTCAAAGGCAAGGTTCTGGCGATCGAAGCCGGCCAAGCCATCATCGACGTAGGCTACAAAATGGAAGGCCGCGTTGATCTGAAAGAATTCGCAAATCCCGGCGAAGCCCCTGAAATCGCTGTTGGTGACGAGGTCGAAGTATACCTGCGCGCTGCAGAAAACGCCCGTGGCGAAGCTGTCATCTCGCGCGAGATGGCCCGCCGTGAAGAGGCATGGGACCGTCTGGAAAAAGCATATGCCGATGACCAGCGCGTCGAAGGTGCAATCTTTGGCCGCGTCAAAGGTGGCTTCACCGTTGATCTGGGTGGCGCAGTTGCGTTCCTGCCCGGCTCGCAGGTTGACGTTCGCCCCGTACGCGACGCTGGCCCGTTGATGGGTCTGAAGCAGCCGTTCCAGATCCTGAAAATGGACCGCCGCCGTGGCAACATCGTTGTTTCGCGTCGCGCTATCCTGGAAGAATCGCGTGCCGAACAGCGTGCCGAAGTCATCGGCAACCTGTCCGAAGGTCAGACCGTCGAGGGTGTCGTCAAGAACATCACCGAATACGGTGCATTCGTTGATCTGGGCGGCGTTGACGGCCTTCTGCACGTCACCGACATGGCATGGCGCCGTGTGAACCACCCGTCCGAGATCCTGACGATCGGCGAAACCATCAAGGTTCAGGTCATCAAGATCAACAAAGAAACCCACCGCATCAGCCTGGGCATGAAGCAGCTGCAGGAAGATCCGTGGGATCTGGTTGCTGCGAAATACCCGCTGGGCTCGGTCCATCAGGGTCGCGTCACCAACATCACCGACTACGGCGCGTTCGTCGAGCTGGAAGCCGGTGTGGAAGGTCTGGTGCACGTGTCCGAGATGTCCTGGACCAAGAAAAACGTCCACCCCGGCAAGATCGTTTCGACCAGCCAGGAAGTCGACGTCATGGTTCTGGAAATCGACGGCGCCAAGCGTCGCGTGTCTCTGGGCCTGAAGCAGACTCAGCGCAACCCATGGGAAGTGTTTGCAGAAACACACCCCGAGGGCACCGAGGTCGAAGGCGAAGTCAAGAACATCACCGAATTCGGTCTGTTCATTGGCCTCGAAGGCGACATCGACGGCATGGTTCACCTGTCCGACCTGTCCTGGGACGAGCGTGGCGAAGATGCGATCCAGAACTACCGCAAAGGCGACATGGTTTCGGCCGTCGTCTCGGAAGTTGACGTTGAGAAAGAGCGTATCTCGCTGTCGATCAAAGCCCTGGGCGGTGACAAGTTCGCCGAAGCCGTGGGCGGCGTGAAGCGTGGTTCGGTCATCACCGTCGAAGTGACTGCGATCGAAGATGGCGGCATCGAGGTCGAGTACGAAGGCATGAAGTCGTTCATCCGTCGTTCGGACCTGTCGCGTGACCGTGCTGAGCAGCGCCCCGAGCGTTTCTCGGTCGGTGACAAGGTCGACGTCCGCGTCACCAACGTCGACAGCAAGACCCGCCGTCTGGGCCTGTCGATCAAGGCACGCGAGATCGCCGAAGAGAAAGAGGCCGTGGAACAGTACGGTTCTTCCGACTCGGGCGCGTCGCTGGGCGATATCCTGGGTGCAGCACTGAAGTCGGGCGACTAAGTCCGGGGCGTATCCCAAACATGAAATTCGGCCTCGCACCATGGTGCGGGGCCGTTTTTGTTGCGAATCAATATCTTCCAAATAGTCGGCTTAATTTGCCTATCGTTCGCGCATGAAGTGTGGAAATCAGGCCAACGGGCAAAAATTCGCGTGAGATTGTCGCAAAATGCCGCCTTTGCTGGCAGAGTATCCGTTCCCCCGATCCGGGTTTTTTCCTATACTGTCAGAACTATAGGCTTGTCACATCGTCCGCCTGGGAGGGTATTGCGTATGATCCGTTCAGAATTGATTCAGAAAATTGCCGACGAAAACCCGCATCTCTATCAACGCGACGTCGAGCGGATCGTGAATACCGTTTTTGAAGAAGTGACCGACGCCATGGCACGCGGCGACCGCGTAGAGCTGCGCGGTTTCGGCGCGTTTTCGGTGAAAAAGCGTGACGCACGTGTAGGCCGCAATCCCCGCACCGGTGAAACTGTGCAGGTTGAAGAAAAATGTGTTCCATTTTTCAAAACTGGCAAGTTGCTAAGGGACCGTTTGAACGGTAAAGCCTAGCCTCATGATGCGCTACATTCGTTATGCTTTTCTGGCTGCATTGGGGATCGTTCTGGTCTCGGTCTCGCTGGCCAATCGCCAAATTGTTGAACTTAAGCTTATGCCGGATGCTTTGTCCGAGTTGCTGGGGTTCAACCTGTCAACCTCCTTGCCGCTGTTTCTGGTCGTGCTGGGTGGGGTTGTTGCCGGCCTGGTCATCGGCTTCCTGTGGGAATGGCTGCGCGAGCATAAGCACCGCAAGGATGTGACCGTGAAGCAAGGCGAAGTGCGCAAACTTGAGCGTGAAGTTAAGAAGCTCAAGAAAAAGCAGAATGAAGGTCAGGATGATGTGCTGGCCATTCTGGATGAGGCAAGCTGAGGCCCTACGATGCCCGCTGATATCCGAGTTAAAATCTGCGGCCTGACCGCCCCTGACCACGTGCGCGCTGCTGTGGATGCGGGCGCGGGTTATGTTGGTTTTGTGTTTTTCCCCAAATCCCCGCGGCATGTTGAGCCCCAGACAGCTGCGACATTGGCACAGGAGGTGCCTGCGGGCGTCGCCAAGGTGGCGCTGACAGTGAATGCGACGGACGAGGATTTGGATCACATTCTTTCGATCGTGCCTCTGGATATGTTGCAACTGCATGGCAAAGAAAGTCCTGAGCGTGTGCAGCAAGTGCGAGACCACTTCGGCCTGCCAGTAATGAAGGCCATTGGTGTGGCCGAGGCCGAAGACCTCGCGGCCATCGATCTCTATTCAGATGTGGCGGATCAGCTGTTGATCGACGCAAAGCCACCGCGAAACGCGGAGCTGCCTGGTGGTAACGGTTTGTCTTTTGATTGGCGCCTGCTGGCAGGTCGTAAATACTGGCGTAGGCCATGGATGCTGGCCGGAGGTCTGACCCCTGACAATGTCGCAGAAGCGGTGCGAATGACCGGCGCACAGCAGGTGGATGTCTCATCCGGCGTCGAAAGCTCTCCGGGTGTAAAGGATGCCGGGCTGATCCGCGCCTTTATCGACGCGGCAAGTTGATCTGATCTGCACGAACCTGCGTATCTCCTCAAAATGGGGGAGAGCATGCTGGCAGTGATCGGCGGAGTTTCACTTAAACGATGGTATCACGGGCCCGAGTTCTTCTGGCGCGCTCATCAATCCTTGCGGCAGGCACGCGGTGACGCGCTGTGCCTGCATGCCGAGGTATTTGTGCGTCAAGGCTGTTATTTTTCATACACAGTCTGGCATGATGTCGAAGCTATGCTGACATTCGCATATTCCGGCCCTCATCGCCGTGTAGTACGCGCGTCGACCCGTCTGGCCGATATCAATGTGTTCTGTCAATTTCCCTGCATTGCTGTTCCAAGTCGAGTTCAGGCACTTCAGGTGTGGGAACAGCGCGCTCAGGCGGCGGAATGATACGTTTTGCGATGGCAAATCACTCCATCACCTCCTATGAACATCGGGTACGACGAGGGAGACTTCCATGGCCAACGATCTTTTTAATTCCTTCATGTCCGGCCCCGATGAACAAGGCCGCTTTGGCATCTTCGGCGGGCGCTTTGTCAGCGAAACGCTGATGCCGCTGATCCTGTCACTGGAAGAGGAATATGACAAAGCCAAGGATGACCCCACATTTTGGGCCGAGATGGACGATCTGTGGGCAAACTACGTGGGTCGCCCTTCGCCGCTCTACTACGCGGAACGCCTGACCGAACATCTGGGCGGCGCAAAGATTTACTTGAAGCGTGACGAACTGAACCACACCGGCGCGCATAAGATCAACAATGTGCTGGGCCAGATCATTCTGGCGCGGCGCATGGGAAAGACCCGGATCATCGCCGAGACCGGGGCAGGGCAGCACGGCGTGGCCACCGCCACCGTCTGCGCCAAGTTCGGCCTGAAGTGCATTGTCTACATGGGTGCCCATGACGTTCAGCGTCAGGCCCCGAACGTGTTCCGTATGCGCCTGCTGGGAGCCGAAGTGATCCCGGTGACATCCGGCAGGGGTACGCTGAAAGATGCGATGAACGACGCTCTGCGCGACTGGGTGACCAATGTGCGCGATACCTTTTACTGCATCGGCACCGTTGCTGGCCCGCATCCTTACCCGGCGATGGTGCGCGACTTTCAGTCGATCATCGGCAAGGAAGCCAAGGAACAGATGCAAAAGGCCGAGGGCCGTTTGCCCGACACCATCATCGCCGCCATCGGAGGTGGTTCGAATGCGATGGGCCTGTTCTACCCGTTCCTCGACGACAAGGATGTGAATATCATCGGTGTTGAAGCGGGCGGCAAGGGCGTGAACGAGAAGATGGAGCATTGCGCCTCATTGACCGGAGGTCGTCCAGGCGTGCTGCACGGCAACCGCACTTATCTGCTGCAGGATGATGATGGGCAGATTCTCGAAGGCTATTCGATCTCGGCCGGTCTGGACTATCCGGGCATTGGCCCCGAGCATTCCTGGCTGCACGACATCGGTCGCGCCAACTATGTCTCGATCACGGATAAAGAAGCGCTTGAAGCGTTCCAGTTGTGCTGCGCTACCGAAGGTATCATCCCTGCGCTGGAGCCCTGCCATGCGCTGGCGCATGTTATGAAAATCGCGCCGGAATTGCCCAAGGACCACCTGATCTGCATGAATATGTGTGGCCGGGGGGATAAGGATGTGCAGACCGTCGCACGGTACCTGAACTTTGATATGTCGGATACCGAAGGTCGCGCAGCGGACTGATTAGGCCTAACAGGCTTTGCGCCTTTGAGGAACTGTGCCAGTTTGCATTGCATGTGCAGTGTTTCCTCAAAGGCCGGACCCGACCGACTTGACCAGAAATACGATCAGGCCGCCCCGGGCTGGGCAGACAAGATGCGTCTGCTGGGGTATTTCGATGCCTATCTGGGTTTTCTGTCCTCGGACCCGCAGGTCGAATTGGGCCGTAACGCACTGGATATCGGGTGCGGTACGGGAGCCTTTGCCGAAGCACGCGCCGTGATCCGGCGCGAAGGGCATGTGACGCTTTTGGAACCTTCGGCCCGAATGCTGCAACTGGCAGGGTCAGCGTTGCAACGGCGCGGTGGAAACGCCGAGACTGTCCAATCGCGCTTGGAAGAGTTCCATCCGGCATCCCGTTTTGACTGCCTGTTGGCTGCGCATGTTCTGGAGCATTGCGTTGATCCGATAGATGCTTTGCGCCGCATGCGCGATCTGGCTGAACCGGGTGCAACGCTTTGGTTGGTGGTCAGCAAGCCACATTGGTGTAATGCGATCATCTGGTTCCAATGGCGGCACCGAACCTATCGACCGGATATTGTGGCGGAGATGCTCGCGCGTTCGGGCTGGGATCTGCAGGCCGAGCATGGCTTTCCAACCGGGCCGCCGTCGCGTACGTCTCGCGGATATCGGGCGATCGCCATCTAGTGCTCGTCTTCAGCGCGCTGCATTTTTAGAATATGGAGAGGTACGATATCCAGCGCCCTCTGGTGCGTGGCTTCAAGGTGCACCTTGGGCGCGCATCCCTCGTCATGGGCTTGCAAAAAGCGCCCCGCACACAAGCACCAGCGATCACCAGGCTTGAGCCCAGGAAAATCGAATTCAGGCCGGGGTGTGCTCAGGTCATTTCCGACATATTTCGAATAAGCCAGAAACTCTGCCGTCATCACGGCGCAGACCGTATGGCTTCCCTGATCCTCGGGGCAGGTGTTGCAGGCACCGTCGCGAAAGAAACCGGTTAATGGTTTGCGCGAGCAAGGCGCGAGCACGCCGCCCAGAACATTGATGCTGTCTTGCTTCTGCATGATGGTATCTTACAGGCTTCGCGCAATTTTGCGGAACATTTCTATGTTCTGCTCACCGACACCAGGATCGCGGAACTTTCGGTCTGCGCCCGTCGTGACAATCAGAACACCACGTGGCTGGTCGAAGTAAATGTACTGCCCATACACACCCCGCGCCATGAATTCACCTTCATGGGCACCGATCGGAATCCACCATTGATAGCCATACCCTATCTTGCCCGGTTCGGTCGGTGCGCTTGGCCAAGTAGCGGCGTCGATCCAATCCGCGGGTACAATCTGCCGTCCATCGCGTTCGCCATCCTGCAAAATCAACTGCCCGAACCGGGCAAAATCGCGCGTTGTGAAGTTGAGACCACCCAGAACAAATGCAACGCCTGTTCCATCGGTGATGTAATAACCGTCTCGCTCCAACCCCAGCGGTGCGATCACTTTCTCGGTCAGTGACTCTGCAACGCTGCGTCCTGTTGCCCCCCGGATGACCATTCCGATCACATGAGTATCGATCGACACATATTGCCATGTTTCACCCGGCGCGACGAAACTGTCCTTCAACGAAGCCGCGAAGTCGTCCAACTCACCTCCCAGCGCCACGACGCGGCCCATGCGATTGATGTCGGAATTATAGTCCAGATAATCCTCGTCAAAGGTCACGCCGCTGGCCATGTTCAACACGTTGCGGATCGTGGCGGTCTCATAGGCGCTGCCCTTGAGGTCAGGTGCGTATTGCACAACCGGATCGTCGAGCGAGTTGATCGCGCCTTCATCCAGCAAAATACCGAACAAGGCAGACAGATAGCTTTTAGCAATTGACCACGAGATCCTGCGATCATCCGGCCCGGTGTCCAGATAGTATTCTTCGAAACGAATTTCTCCGTCCTGCATCACCAACAGGGATGTTACCGAGCGATCTTCGATCCACTGTTCTGTTCCATCGGGAAGATCGAAGCCAGGCCCATACGGCAGCTCCCAGGTCGGGCCATTGCCACGCGGCAGAGTGACCGTCAGAAAGGCTTCGTCCATATGCGAAAAGTTGTGGACGATCTTTTCTTCTGAAAACAGCGAATTCACCGCCATCAGGCGCTGGATTTCCTCGCGTTTCCAAAATCCGACAACCGCCGCTGCCAATGCCAAGGTCAACAGGATACGCAGCAGCCATCTGAGCGCTGTTTTCATTCGTCACCTCCCTTTGCCTCTGACATTGGACTTTGGCCTGAGGCTTTGCGCAAGCGCAACGTTGCGGAATGATTATCTGAATTTATCCAGCAGCTTTTGCATGGCCGAACGCTCATCGGGCGCTGAAACGGCTTCGGCGGCAGCTTTGGGGGGCGTATCAGGTTTAGTGGGCTGCTTCGATGATCTGGGCGGAGCAGTGCGCAGGGCAACGGCATTCATGAATTTCCCGCTTTCGTCATCGGCAAGATAAGTGGCACCGTCCGAGACGCCGCGCAGCACGTCATCCAGCCAGTCCGCATCCGCCTTTGCAAAGTCGCTTAGAACATAAGGCGAGACCATTTCTTTGCGGCCCGGATGACCGATACCCAGCCGCACGCGATCATAGGCCGGGCTGATATGGTCGTGGATCGACCGCAACCCGTTATGGCCTGCGTGGCCACCGCCTGCCTTAACGCGCACTTTACCGGGTGCCAAGTCCAGCTCATCATGGAAGACGGTCACGTCCGTCGAGTCGAGCTTGTAGAAGCGCATTGCCTCTCCCACTGACTGGCCAGAGCGGTTCATGAAGGTTTGCGGCTTGACTAGCAGCACTTTCTGGCCGCCTAGACGTCCTTCGGCAATTTCCGCCTGGAACTTGGACTTCCATGGACCAAACCCGTGATCTTGGGCAATTCGCTCCAACGCCATGAAGCCGATATTGTGCCGGTTGCGAGCGTATTTTGATCCCGGATTTCCCAAACCGACAAACAGTTTCATCGCTTTGTCCCTTACAGTCTCGCGTCGTTATCTCATTGCATGGATCAGGGGATGTTTTCCAGCCCCGTACACGCAAAAGAAAACGGGGCCCCAGAAGGCGCCCCGTTTCAAATCTGGATTTGATCCGGATTTATTCTTCTTCCTGGCCGATGACTTCAACTTCATCTGCAGCCACTTCTTCCTCATCACCCTCTTCGTCGTCGCTGGTCGACAGACCGGTGGGTGCCGAGACGTTGGCGATCACGAAGTCACGATCGATGGTGGGCTTGGTGCCTTCGGGCAGCACAACCGAAGAGATGGTGACAACGTCGTTGATTTCCATGCCAGTAAGATCAACAGTGATCTTCTCAGGAATGTCACCGGCTGTGCAGAGCAGTTCAACCTCGGGGCGGACAACGGTCAGAACGCCACCTTTTTTGATACCGGGGGCTTCTTCTTCGTTGATGAATTCAACGGGGATGAACAGCGCGATCTTGGTGGTCCGACGCAGGCGCATCAGGTCCAGGTGGGTCGGCAGGTCTTTGACAACGTCACGCTGGACATCGCGGCAGATGACGCGCACGTCTTCGTGACCTTCGACTTTCAGGTTCCACAGGGTCGACTTGAACCGGCCTGCTTTCAGGCGCTTGAACAGTACGTTGAACGGGATCTGGATCGGCAGCGGCTCTTTGTCGCCACCAAAAACAATGCCCGGAACCATGCCATCGCGGCGTGCTTGACGAGCGGCGCCCTTGCCTGTCCCCGTCCGTTCCAGAGCTACGAGATCAGGAATCTCTCCAGCCATGATAATTCTCCAATGTTAGGGCGGGCATCCTCCAAGGCTGTATGCCCGCGTGAAGCCGCGTCCTTAGCTTGATTCAGTTGGTTTGGAAAGGGCTTTTTGTAGCCCGAGGAATTTTGCGAGGCTCTGCCTCGCGCTCCGAGGTATTTATGGCCAGATGAAGGACGGATCCTCTGCTTCATCTGGCTGCAAGTACCTTGAACGAGACGCTCAATGGGCGGCCATGCGGCGTCTCCAACTACGTGGGAGGCGTAGGATCAAGCCTGCCAGCGACCGCCAAAGTCTTCGGGGACTAGAAGATTGTGGCGCCCAAGATCGGCTACGTTGCGTTCACCGCAAAGTGCCATCGTTGTATCGAGCTCTTTCTGGATCACTTCCAATGCCGTTGTCACGCCTTTCTGACCCATTGCACCCAGCCCATAGACAAAGGCGCGACCAATAAAGGTGCCCTTGGCCCCAAGCGCCAGAGCTTTCAGCACGTCTTGCCCTGAACGGATGCCGCTATCCAGATGCACTTCGACATCACTGCCGACGGCATCCATGATCTCGGGCAGAACCCGGATCGAGCTGAGCGCACCATCCAGCTGCCGTCCACCATGGTTTGAGACAACAATTGCATCTGCGCCCAGCTTGGCAGCCATTTTGGCATCCTCGGCATCGAGTATGCCCTTAAGGATCACCTTGCCGCCCCATTGTTCCATCAGCTTCTCGACTTTGCCCCAGTCGAGGCTGGGATCGAATTGCTCGGCGGTCCATGTGCCGAGCGAGCGTGTATCTGTGATGCTATCGACATGACCGACGATATTCCCGAATTCTCGGCGCTTGGCACCTAGCATCTCGATGCCCCAGGCCCATTTCGTCATCAGGTTGGCGATGGTCTTAGGGGTCAGCTTTGGCGGCGCAGATAGGCCATTCTTCAGGTCCTTGTGTCGTTGGCCAAGGATTTGCAGATCAAGCGTAATGACAAGGGCCGAGCATTTCGCATCCTTCGCGCGCTGGATAAGTCGCCCGACATAGTCCTGATCTTTCATAGTGTAGAGCTGAAACCAGAAAGGGGCCGAAGTGTTTTCAGCGACATCTTCGATCGAATTGATCGACATGGTCGACAGTGTGAAGGGTACACCAAAGGCTTCGGCGGCTTTGGCCGCTTTGATCTCGCCATCCGCGTGCTGCATTCCTGTCAGGCCTACCGGAGCCAATGCAACGGGCATGGATACATCCTGCCCGATCATCTGCGATGCGGTCGAGCGCCCTGTCATGTCTACGGCGACCCGTTGGCGCAGGCGGATATCTTCGAAATCCGACGTATTCTCGCGGAAGGTTTGTTCGGTCCAGCTGCCGCTTTCTGCATAGTCAAAAAACATGCGCGGAACGCGACGCTCATAGATCCGTTTGAGGTCTTCGATATTGGTAATGACTGGCATTGATCAGATTCTCGCAGGATTGGTTAAGTTTCTTTACCAATTATTTTGAAACACTGCAATGCCCGCTTGCTGCGGTTGGTTGCCGCGTGGTCAAAACAAAAATACACCGCAGTGGGCGGCGCGCCTGCTGCGGTGAAGAACCATCTGAAAATGGAAAGAAATTGTTAGGCGGAGTGCGCGCCATCTGACAGTGTTTTGACAAAATCCAGAACCTCGGTCACCGGTTTTCCGGAACCGATCTGGCTGACAATGGCAGATCCAACTACCGCGCCATCGGATACACTCGCGATGTTGCGAGACTTTTCTGGCGTATTGATGCCGAAACCGACGATCACGGGCAAATCAGTTGCAGCTTTGATCCGAGCGACCTCGGGCCCAACATCGGTTGCCTGCGCTTCGGCAGCACCGGTTATGCCGGTAATCGATACATAATACACAAAGCCGGATGTGTTTTGCAGTACGCGAGGCAAGCGTTGGTCATCGGTCGTCGGCGTCGCCAAGCGGATGAAGTTCAGCCCGGCAGCTTGCGCGGGCAGACAAAGCTCTTCGTCCTCTTCGGGGGGCAGGTCGACGACGATCAGCCCGTCGATCCCCGCTGATTTTGCATCTGCCAAAAAATTCTCGACACCTCGGCTGTAGATCGGATTGTAATATCCCATCAGCACGATCGGTGTGGTGTCATCGGATTCACGAAAGGCGCGGGCCAAATCCAGAGTGCGTTGCAATGTCATTCCACCATCCAACGCCCGTTGGCCAGCAGCCTGAATGGTCGGGCCATCGGCCATGGGATCGGTAAAGGGCAGGCCCAACTCGATGACGTCGACACCTGCGCCGGGCAAACCCTTCACGACCTCCAGCGAAGTGTCATAGTCGGGATCTCCGGCCATGACATAAGCTACAAATGCCTTTTTGCCTTGCTTTTGCAGGGCGTCGAATTTGGCGTCGATACGGGTCATCGGAAATCCTTGCACTCGGGTTTGGACCTGATGTGCAGAAACTTTCGCTGAAAATCAATCCCGCTTGGTGGGCTTCCGATCAGAAGGCGTAATGGTATCTCAGCAAAAGTGCATTTACACCTGGGTTGTCTTCCTGCGTGCTGGCGTTGGATATATGAGTGATAGCGGCAGACAGTTTGTTGCCGCTTTCCAGCGTATAGCCAAGGCCCAGTAAGCTGCGTATCTGAAAGCTGCCGCCCAGATCATTCAGTTCGTTGGATTCACTATAGTATCCCGGCATGACACTGCCCTCGATGAACCAACGGTCCGCAAAAGTGTAAAGCCCGATCAGGCCCGCGCCAACATGCGTGTCACCGTCGGTATCAACAGACAGGGACGCACCCCAGGTGGCGCTGAAACGGGTCGCTTCGTAGAAAGAGCGATGCTGGTATTCCAGCGAAACAATCGCCTGATCTTCGCTCTCAGCGCTGGAATAATCTGCGTAGCCTGCTCCGAAAATGATGGATTGGGCCTGTGCTGCAGTAGCGGCTGTCAGCGCAAAAGCCAGAATAACAAGGGATTTCATTTTTACCTACTATGTCCGTCGTTCGTTGGTATTGGTTTTATTGAGGAATGTAGGTGCATGTTTTCAATGGACGCAAGAACACAAATCGATGTCGATTTTTTGATGTGGCAGAATAGACTCGCGGCTGTGTTCAGGCACTTTGCCTTGCGCATTGCACTGGACCTGCCTAGAAGCGGCGCTCGAATGGTATCAGGAGGCCGTCATGGGCTTTAAAATGGGAATCGTGGGTTTGCCGAATGTTGGCAAGTCGACTCTCTTCAACGCACTGACCAAAACTGCGGCAGCTCAGGCGGCGAATTTCCCGTTCTGCACCATCGAACCCAATGTGGGGGATGTCGCCGTTCCTGATGGCCGGCTGGATAAACTGGCGGCGATTGCGTCCTCGAAACAGATTATTCCAACCCGCATGACCTTTGTGGATATCGCGGGGTTGGTGAAAGGGGCCTCGAAAGGCGAGGGGCTGGGCAACCAGTTCCTGGCAAACATCCGCGAGACCGACGCAATCGCCCATGTGCTGCGTTGTTTCGAAGATGGTGACGTGACCCATGTGGATGGCCGCGTTGATCCGGTGGCCGATGCCGATACGATCGAAACCGAGCTGATGCTGGCCGATCTGGAAAGCATCGAAAAGCGTCGCGCCAATCTGGTGCGCAAGCTGAAGGGCAATGACAAAGAAGCGCAACAGCAGGACCGCCTGCTGGCCGAGGCGCAGGAGATGCTGGAAAACGGCAAGCCAGCGCGTCTGGTTGAAGTGTCTGATGAAGACGCCAAGGCATGGAAAATGCTGCAACTTCTGACCACCAAGCCGGTGCTTTATGTCTGCAACGTGTCCGAAGAAGAGGCCGCCGAAGGCAACGAGTACTCTGCCAAAGTCGCTGAGATGGCTGCCGCGCAAGGTAATGCTCATGTCATTATCAGTGCCAAGATCGAGGAAGAGATCAGCCTTCTGGAAGACGACGAGGCACAGATGTTCTTAGAGGAAATGGGTCTGGAAGAGCCCGGCCTCGACCGTCTGATCCGCGCGGGCTACGACTTGCTTAAGCTGGAAACCTATTTCACCGTCGGCCCGAAAGAGGCCCGGGCCTGGACCATCCGCACCGGCACCGCCGCACCACAGGCCGCAGGTGTCATCCACGGAGACTTTGAGAAGGGCTTCATCCGCGCCGAGACTATCGCCTATAACGACTACATCGCTGCCAATGGCGAACAAGGTGCCAAAGAGGCGGGTAAGATGCGGGCCGAAGGGAAGGGCTACATCGTCAAGGATGGCGATGTGATGCACTTTTTGTTCAACACCTGAGAAGCCACCAAAGCAGTCACTGCTCAGCTTATAACCTCGGATTTTCTGCGAAGAACGGGCCGATATCGGGTTGCTCGTGCGTGAATGCCATTGTCCACTTCATGTTGTGGTGGGCTACGTAGATATCCGCGCCAAAAGATGTGAAATCTGGATATGTTTCTGAGACGCAGCGATACGACCATTTGATATCTTCATCAAAGATAACATACGCGGCAGGCCACTGGTTCTTATAGGCATTTAAAGCGTCATCGCCCGCCCGCGCGATTTGAAACCCGTAACTGAAACCATGCCAGCGGAAGCGATTGTGAATCCAGGAACCGGTTGATTTCTTTACGTTCCCGGCGAATGTCTGATGCCAGCATTGAACAACCTCACCACCTTCTTTGGAATTGAGAGGATCAAAATCGACGCATTCACGCAGCAAGAAGTCCTCAATTTGGTTTCTCGCAGGGTTCATGGAATAATTCGGTTCTATGTTGTTGTTGAACCGGCATATCGCGCGTTAAGGCGGAGTGTCAAAACCGCTCAGGTGGCAAGATGCGATCCTGTTAGTTTCATTTGGGCTGGAACAGCAGTTCGGCAGGCTCAACCACCCGAGTATTGCATGTATCTGAAGCGCCGATCCTGTGGCAGCCAACAAATTGACGATGCTCGCAGCTCGCACATTTCTCTTGTGCAGAAATGTGGTTAGTTTGGATTTTGACCTGATACTTGAGACAGCTCTAGATGATCGAAATCCGCGACCTGCAATTGCTCAGCGCATTGGCGCGGCATCGTCATTTCGCCAAGGCAGCTGAGGAATGCGGGATTTCACAGCCTGCGTTCTCGATGCGAATCCGAAACCTGGAGGATCGGCTGGGTGTCTCCATCGTTCGCCGCGCAAACCGATTTCAGGGACTGACTGAAGAAGGCGAGATGATTGTCCAGCGCGCGCGGCGCATTCTCGACGACACCAAGGCTTTGGAACAACAGGTACTCGCTGCAAAGGGTGAGATCACCGGCACGCTTATTTTGGGTGTCATCCCTACAGCGATTGCCTTCACCGGGCGTCTGACGAAGCGGTTGCGCGATGCGCATCCTCGTATCGTGACCCGGATTGAAACAATGTCTGCAACGGCCATTCAGCACCGGTTGGACGAAGGAAGTCTGGATGCTGGCATCACTTATGGCGACAGTATCGGTACCGATCTACGGCAAGTGCAGCGCTTGTACGAAGAAACTTATGTCCTATTGGTCCCCTCGCATATGACCCATGAGACAGGCCCGATCCCATGGGCCCGCGTGGCCGAGTTTCCCCTGAGCCTGCTGGAACCTCAGATGCAGAACCGGCGGATTCTGGATCGGATATTCGCCGAACAGGGCTTGCACCCGGATATTGTGGCCGAGACCAGCGGATTCACTGCCTCGATGGTCATGGCACGCGAGGGGCTAGCGGCCACCGTGATTCCACGCGTGCTGGTGCGGGCGCTGGGCGACCTGAAGGACACAAGGGTGCTGTCCCTGATCGAACCCGTGGTGAGCAAGCCGATTTGTCTGGCCACGCTCACTCGCGACCCGGAATTGCCCACGGTCGCGGCCTTACGCACAGTGATGGCGTCTTTGCGGTGATAAACTGTCGTTATCGTGCGATTGAAATATGCGATTTGACGATATGCTAATCTGATGAGACACGGGGCCTCAATCGGAGGGCATCATGGCACCATTAGACACCAAGCCATCAGGCGCGCCAAAGGGCGTCTGGAAGTCAGGTAAAGGCAAGGGGCGGCACACGCCCAAAGGCCGTCAATTCTCGGACGAGGCACAAGCAGAAATTGCACGTCTGCTGGTCGACCGCCCGCGACGTCGCGACCTGCTGATTGAATTTCTGCATTTGATTCAGGACGCACACGGCCATATCAGCGCCGACCACATCGCCGCTCTGGCGGTTGAGATGCGGATCGGGCAGGCTGAGATTTACGAAACCGCAACCTTCTATGCCCATTTCGATGTAGTGAAAGAGGGTGAAACGCCTCCTCCGGCGTTGACGATCCGTGTGTGCGATTCGCTGTCCTGCGAAATGGCCGGTGCCCAGCAGCTGCAAAAAGCGCTGGAAGACGGTTTGGATGCCTCGCAGGTCCGCGTTGTCCGTGCGCCCTGCATGGGACGCTGCGACACCGCTCCAGTGCTGGAGATCGGTCACAACCACATCGACCACGCGACCCCCGAAAAGGTGCAGGCCGCGATTGCGGCGAATGACACCCACGCTCATCTGCCCGATTACGAAGCCTTTGCGGTTTATGAAGCCAATGGCGGCTACGCCAAACTGAAAGAGCTGCGCGAGGGCGGCGATTGGGAGAAGGTGCAGGAAGACGTCCTGTCCTCGGGCCTGCGTGGTCTGGGCGGCGCGGGCTTCCCGTCGGGCAAGAAGTGGGGCTTTGTTCGCATGAATGAAGGCCCGCGTTATCTGGCTGTCAACGGCGATGAGGGCGAGCCCGGGACATTCAAGGACCGCTACTATCTTGAGCGCACGCCGCATGTCTTCCTCGAAGGGATGCTGATCGCCGCTTGGGCCGTCGAGGCAGAGACCTGCTTTATCTATATGCGCGACGAATACCCGGCAGTTCTGGAAATCCTGCGTCGTGAGATTACCGCGCTCGAACAAGCCGGGATCGTCGAAGAAGGCTATATCGACCTGCGCCGTGGTGCTGGCGCTTACATCTGCGGCGAAGAATCCGCGATGATCGAGTCGATCGAAGGTAAGAAAGGCCTGCCGCGTCACCGCCCTCCGTTCGTGGCGCAGGTTGGGGTCTTTAACCGCCCGACCTTGGTGCACAATGTCGAGACGCTCTATTGGGTGACCAAAGTTTGCCGTGAAGGGCCTGAATGCCTTAACAGCACCGAAATGAACGGTCGCAAGGGTTTGCGTAGCTATTCGGTCTCGGGTCGTGTCGCAAAGCCGGGCGTTTACCTTCTGCCCGCTGGCTCGACCATTCTGGACGTGATCGAGGCTGCCGGAGGCATGGCCGGGGGCCAGACCTTCAAGGCTTATCAGCCGGGTGGTCCATCCTCGGGTCTGTTGCCTGCATCGATGGATGACATCCCGCTGGATTTCGACACGTTGCAACCGCATGGCACCTTCATCGGGTCCGCTGCGGTTGTGGTTCTGTCCGATCAGGACACCGCACGCGATGCGGCACTGAACATGCTGCGCTTCTTCGAAGACGAAAGCTGCGGCCAGTGCACGCCCTGCCGTGCAGGCTGCGAAAAGGCGGTCAAGCTGATGCAAGCCGACAAATGGGATCAGGAACTGCTGGAAGACCTGTGTCAGGTCATGGGCGATGCCTCGATCTGCGGTCTGGGGCAGGCGGCCCCGAACCCGATCCGCCTGGTCATGAAACATTTCGCTGACGAAATCTGAGGGAGACAGCCATGCTTGATGCAAGCCCAAACAAGACCGTCACCTTCAACCTGAATGGCGAAGATGTCACCGTGCCCGAGGGCTGGACCATCTGGGAAGCCGCAAAGGGGCAGGGGTTCACTATCCCTCACCTGTGTCACAAGCCGCAACCCGGTTACAAACCCGACGGCAATTGCCGTGCCTGCATGGTCGAGGTAGAAGGCGAGCGCACGCTGGTCGCCTCGTGCATCCGTCCGGCAGCCGACGGCATGGTGGTTAAGACCGACAGCGACCGGGCCGAGAAATCGCGCGCGATGGTCATGGAGCTGTTGGTCGCGGATCAGCCTGAGGAAGCGCACGACACCTCCAGCCACTTCTGGGATATGGCCAAGCTGAACCATGTCAGCGACAGCCGTTTCCCGGCGAAAGAGGCCGAGAAAATCCCGCTGTTGGATGACAGCCACGTTGCGATGCGCGTCAATCTGGACGCTTGCATCAACTGCAACCTCTGCGTCCGGGCCTGCCGCGACGTGCAGGTCAACGACGTGATTGGTATGGCCGGTCGTGGCCACACAGCGCAGGTGGTGTTCGACCAGAACGACCCGATGGGTGCTTCGACCTGTGTGGCTTGTGGTGAATGCGTGCAGGCCTGCCCGACCGGTGCTTTGATGCCAGCAACCGTACTGGATGACCAGCAGCGAGGCGACAGCAAGGACTACGACTCGGAAACGGAAAGCGTCTGCCCGTTCTGCGGCGTGGGCTGTAAGGTTTCGCTCAAGGTCAAAGACGGCAAGGTGAAGTATGTCGAGGGCATCAACGGCCCTGCAAACGAAGGTCGTCTGTGCGTCAAAGGCCGCTTTGGCTTTGACTACATTCACCATCCGCATCGCCTGACCAAGCCGCTGATCCGTCGCGAGGATGCTCCAGCCAAGGGATTGAACGTCGATCCCGGCAACCTGGATACCCATTTCCGTGAAGCAACGTGGGAAGAGGCGATGGATTTGGCCGCGACCAAGCTGATGGACTTGCGCGACAAAGACCCGCGCAGCGTTGCAGGCTTCGGCTCGGCCAAGTGCACCAACGAAGAAGCCTATCTGTTCCAGAAGTTCATCCGTCAGGGCTTCCGCCACAACAACGTCGACCACTGCACCCGTCTGTGCCACGCGTCATCTGTTGCGGCCCTGATTGAGAATGTGGGCTCGGGTGCTGTGACCGCGACCTTCAACGAGATCGAAAACGCGGATGTGGCGATCATCATCGGGGCCAACCCGATTGAAAATCACCCTGTCGCTGCGACCTACTTCAAGCAGTTCACCAAACGTGGTGGCAAGTTGATAGTTATGGACCCGCGCGGCGTTGGGATGCGTAAGTTTGCTGATGAGATGCTTCAATTCCGTCCCGGTGCGGATGTTTCGATGCTGAACGCGATCATGAACGTGATCGTGGAAGAAGAGCTCTATGACAGCCAGTACATCCACCGCTGGACCGAGAACTGGGAAGCCGAGAAAGAACACCTGCGCCAGTTCACGCCTGAGGCTATGTCGCCGATCTGCGGCATCGAACCGGATCAACTGCGCCGAGTGGCGCGTACCTTTGCGCAAGCCAAGGCCGGTCTGATTTTCTGGGGTATGGGTGTCAGCCAGCACATCCATGGCACCGACAACTCGCGCTGCTTGATCTCGTTGGCTCTGATGACCGGCAATGTTGGTAAACCCGGTGCGGGTCTTCACCCTCTGCGCGGGCAGAACAACGTGCAAGGTGCCTCAGACGCGGGCCTGATCCCGATGTTCCTGCCGGACTATCAGTCCGTTACCGACGACGGCATTCGGGCCAAGTTCACCAACGTCTGGAATGACGACCGCGACTTCTCGAACGAGAAGGGGCTGACCGTCACCGAGATCATCGATCAGGCTTATGCGGGCAACATCAAGGGTATGTACATCCAGGGGGAAAACCCCGCCATGTCCGACCCCGATGTGAATCACGCGCGCGACGCACTGGCCAAGCTGGAACTGATGATCGTGCAGGATATCTTCCTGACCGAAACGGCGAACTATGCCGACATCATTCTGCCCGCCTCAGCGCTCTATGAGAAGAACGGCACCGTGTCGAACACCAACCGTCAGGTACAGCGTGTGCGGCCCGCCGTGACCCCTCCGGGTGAGGCGCGCGAGGATTGGAAGATCACCGTTGAGCTGGCGCAGCGGATCGGTTTGAACTGGGATTATTCCGATGTTTCTCAGGTCTTTGCTGAGATGAAGCTGACGATGAATTCGCTCGACAACATCACGTGGGAACGGCTTGAGACGGAGACGATCACTTACCCGTCACTGTCCGAGACAGACCCAGGTCAGGCGATTGTGTTCGGCGATGGTTTCCCACGTGCGGATGGTCGCGCCCGGTTCACGCCAGCCAGTGTCATCCCACCGGATGAGGCCCCGGATGATGAATACCCGATGATCGCCACCACTGGGCGCCAGCTGGAGCATTGGCATACGGGGTCGATGACCCGCCGGTCCAACGTTCTGGATGCCGTGGAACCTGAAGCGAATTGCTCGATGAACCCGCGTACATTGAAACTGATGGGGATTGAGCCGGGCGATATGATTCGTCTGACTACTCGCCGCGGTTCGATTGAAATCATGGTGCGGGCCGACCGGGCGATTGCCGAAGATATGGTGTTCATCCCGTTCGCTTATGTCGAGGCGGCGGCGAATATCCTGACCAACTCGGCCATCGATCCTTATGGCAAGATCCCCGAGTTCAAGTTCTCGGCAATTCGCGTCGAAAAGATCGCAGACGCCGTCGCGGCGGAATAGTCTTCAATCAACTGAAAAAAAGGCGGCCCTTTGGGGTCGCCTGTTTTTTCAGTAGTCGCGTTCGAAAAAGATACCCAAGCCCGTCTCACCCCGGCCATCCACCGTGCCGCGAACCGTGAAGCTGTCGGTGACGTCGAGGTTCAAATTCACCTCGGTGTCACCTTCGGTATTGACGGTGAAATCGGTGTAGAGATTGTCGCTTAGATATGCGCCCGCACCAAGGCTGCCCCCACCGCCCTCAGTCGCGCCAAGGTCGATAGTGTCCAGGCCCGTGGCCTCGCGCACCCCTTTGGTAGTATCCCCGCCGGCGCCGCTGAGTTGGGCCAATGAGGCCGCCATCTGCGCAATGACAAACGGTGACAGTTCTGAGAACCGGTTGCCGAACAAGAGCATTGCTAGCGCTTCCTCGGTCGGGCGTTCAGGATCTGAGAATACGTCGACCTCGGGTGAGTCCAGCGGCCCGGCGATCTCGATCGTTGCGGTGCCGTCCGAGGTGCTGGAGGACGATTCAAACTCGATATATGGCGTCAGGTCACCCTGCAGGGTGACCACACCCTTAGTCAGCGCAAGGCGGCGACCAAGGATATCGATATTACCGCGGATAAGCTCAATCTGGCCTGACGGCACAACAGAAGTTGTAGTTCCACCAATCTGTATGCGACCGCCCAGTTCCGCGTTCACGCCGCGTCCTCGGACAAAGACTGCCTTGGGTGCAAGCAATCCGATGTCGAGCGACATGCGCGAGTTGCTTTTAGTCTCATCCTCGGTTTCCACCAGATTGGCGCGTTCCCGCGTTACGAAACCGGCACGGCTTTCGTTCAGGTGTTGGATCGTCGGAATTGGTGCTGCGCCGACTGCTCCTGCGGCGGCTGCAAGATTGATGTTGGTTTCGCCAAAGTTGATCTGCCCGGCCAGCGAACTGTTCCCGGCCAATGCCCCGGTCAGGGCGATCTGACCGTTCAATGTGGTTTCATAGAGCAGCTTGTCTGTCAGCACGAGATTGTTGAGCGCTGTGGTTATCTGGGCGTTGAAGGGTGGCGTCAGATCAATCGGGCCGTTGACGGTAAACCCTCCGCCCGCTCGTAACCCACCCTGCAGTGCAATCGTGGCGCGGCTTTGCGCGATGTTTACGGAACCCCCGATGCCAGTGATTGTCTGTCCCACATCGGGCAAGGCCATCGACGCGCCGGATGTTGAAATCGTTCCGCTAAGCGCATCCAGCGCAGGTGCCCCTTTCAGGGCCAGATCGAACCGGGCAGTACCGGCCAGATTGTTGGGAGAGATAAATGCATTGGCGATACCGATGTTGACACCGCCCTGCATCTTCAGGTCCGCTTCGCCGCTGGTTTCGTTAAAGGTCCCGGCAACAGTTGTACTGATATCGGCGGGGCCATTAGCCTTTGCGTCGATGGTCCACATCCCGGCGTCGCGGCGGGCGGTACCACTGGCGGCGACGGTTCCGGGGAAATCGGGCACAAAACGTTCGACCCGATTCAGGCGGGCGTCAAAATTTAGATCCGCGGTGCCACCGGTTTCTACGGTTCCGGTTAAATTGGCGTACGAGCTATCAGGTCCCTGCAGGCGCGCATTGCCTTCCAAACCGGACCCTGTAGGGGCGACGTTGCCATCCAGCGTGAGCGGCCCGGACAATGTCGAAGATAGACGGCCGATGTCGTCCAGCATGGCCGAGAAATCGAGGCCACCGGCCTCCCGATCCAATCGGCCCGATGCATCTGCGGTCAGCGCGGTTCCGTTCAGACTGAAAGTGCGGATGTTCAGCCCCTGATCATCGTTGGCGGCATCCACGTTCAGCGTGGTTCGTCCCTGTACCAACGCATCTACGGCTTGGATACCCGTGGCAAGGTCGTCTGCTCTCAGGTTGCCTTTGATATCAAAGGCCTTGCTGCTTTGCGCAGCCCGACCGGTGACGTCGGCATCAATCGACCCGGCCAGATCAAGCCCGGCGAGGCCGGAGAACAAAGACAGGTCGGGGGCGTTCAGCTTGGCGCTTCCATCCACCGTGATGTTTCCGGTGGGGTCATCGATGGTTGCGCCCACCTCGGCAGTAAGAGCAGCACTTTTGACCGTGGCGTTTCGAATAACGATTTGGTTGCCCGAATGCGCACCGTCCAGATTGATTGATGTCCGGCCTTTCAACAGCGGGTCGAACTCGCTCATCCCGGTTTCGATATTTGTTCCGATCACGCTGGCTTGGCCGTCGAATTCCAACGTCTGTACGGTGCCTTTGCCATCCAGCCGGGCCTGTAATGCGCCCGCCAGATCACGCTGTGCGATGCCTGAGAACACCGCCAGATTTGGGGCGTTCACGCTGGCCTGACCGTCAATCGTCAGATTGCCATTTGGCGTCGTGACCGTGCCGCTGGCCTGCGCTGTCAGAGCGTCGCCATTCACGGTGAAATCGCGAATTGTTACCCCATCGGTGTCGCGTTTGGCATCCAGAACGATTTCGGTTTCACCCGTGATCATTGGATCAATATCGTCACGCCCGGTCACCAGATCACGCCCATTCACCGTGACCTTGCCGTCAAAGCTGCGTTCCAGTGGCGAGCCCTTTCCAGCCACCTGGACCGAAGCCTCGCCACCAAGCTGAAGCTGTGCCAGGTCCGAGAACCGCGACAGGTCGGTCGCCTGCAGCAGTGCCGTGCCATCAACCTGCAACCCGGTCGCAAGCCCGCTGATCAACGCATCAGCGTCTAGAGTATAGTCGCTGCCGACCAGTTCGACCCCGGACAATTGCAATGTCTGGTCGCTGCCGTACTCGAACTGCCCATCCAGTGTGATCTGATTTCCGACGGCGGCATTCAGTGCGGCATCTGTCAGATCAATGCCAGCCAGCACAGCCTGCAGATCGCCATCGACCGACAGCCCGCTGGATTGATCTAGCGTGCCTTGCCCGCTGATCCGTGCATGATCGAGGTTCAGGTTGGGGGTTTCAATCTTGTTGGTCGTCAGGCTCAGGTCCCAGAGATTGCCATTCTCGGTATTGTACAAGGCCGAAATCTGAGCCGCGCCGATTGACGTATCGCCGCCGCTGACGGGCAGAACGACCTTGTCACCTTCCGGCGGCGTGATACGACCTTGCAGGGCGACCAGTTTCAGAACACCACCCGAAGCAAGGCTGAGTTCGCTTTTGAGGTCCAGCGCTTCCGAGGTAATCTCGATATCCGATATATCCAGCGCCCCGTCAGAATGGGTGCGCCCATCTACAAACAGCCGTGTGTCGGTACCGAAGAACGTGTCCATCTCTTCGGCCAGAAACGGCGTCAGGTCGCCTCCGACATCGGCAGTAAACGCGATTCCATCAGAGGCGTTGCCACTCTCTTCGGCGGTGCGCAGTCGTACCTGACCGGACACGCGAAGCTGCTGATCGCTGCTTAGACCGATATCAGCATTAAAATCCGTTATCGGCCCCGAGCCTTTTGCAGTCAGCTCAAGCGGCGGGGCATCGGGGATGGACAGGGCCGTTGCGATCAGACCGCCTGATGCTTCGGCTACGGTCAAGTCCAGATCGATCTGGCGGCTGTCGTTCTGAAAGCCTGCTTTCAGATCAATCGTGTCCCCGGCGCGGTCCAGTCGGTCGATATCCAGCGTAGTATCCAGTGTTCCATCAGCCAGCGATAGGTTGCCGTTCACGGCGAGCTCGGCAGCGACGCCGATCAGCGGCTCACCTAAAGAAAGGTCATCGACACGCAGCTCTCCGATTTCGATCGAAACCGGAAGCTCAGGTAGTTGGAAGGGTTGGGTTTCGGCTGAAGGGGGCGGTGCGTCCTTTGTTGTTGTACCGGGTGCGCGGGCGATATCGATTTCCTGCGCCGATAGTGTGTTGACCGAGAACCGACCGCGCAGCAGTGCCAATCGGTTCCAGTCCAATTCAGCGTTTTTAATGGTGAGCCAGACGCCGTCGTCATCGGCGACCGTGATTTCCTGAATCGTCGCACGCGAACTTAAGGCACCTTCAAGGCCGACCACCCGCACATTCTGATCATCACCGGACAGGGTATCTTGCAGAAACTGCTCGATCATGCTGCCGCCCTCGTCCTGAGCGGTCGCCGCGATGGGAACGGTGATCGCTGCTGAACTTAGCAACAGGGGATATACAACGCGACGCATCAAAAGGCCTGCCCGATCCCGAGGTAGAATTGCAGCCCGTCACCCGTATCGCCCTGAACCGGCACCGCAAGGTCAAAGCGCAAGGGCCCGAAGCCGCCCAGATCATAACGGATTCCAAGGCCCGCGCCAGAATGCTCTTCCGCGCCGCTGCCGATGAATGAGGACGTGTCGACCACACCGTAGTCATAAAACCCAACCAACGAGATTGCGTCAGTGACTTTGCCTCGGACCTCGGCTGAGAGCCCCAGAAAGGATTTGCCACCGGCGACACCATCCCCGACGGGGATACCTAGGCTTTCAAATGGCTGACCCCGTACTGTACCGGCACCACCCGAGAAGAACAGGAAATCTGGAGTCACACCATCTGCCGGAGGTCCGAGGACCGATCCCAACTGCACCCGGCCTGCCAACACCAGCCGACCGGCGGTGCCCAGATCGTTATAGGCGCGACCGTCAAAGAACATTCTCAGGCCGGTATCCGATCCGGAGAACCCGACAAAGGGCATGACTTGAGAGTCCAGATAATAGCCGCGCGTCGCGCTGACCTTGCTGTCGCGTTCATCCCATTCTGACCGGAACGGAAGAATGAAGTATCGAAACTTGCGCCCATCGCCATAGGCGTCATCTGCGTCCGACCATTGGAAACCTGCCGAGGCTTCGGCGTAGAGGCGGTCAGAGAATGTGCGGCGTGCACCATAGGCAAGCGAGGCGACGGTGACGTTGTAGTTTTCGGTATTGCGCCGCTCCAACAGCGCGCTCCAGAATGTATTGTCGTCAGGGCCCAGACGATCAGGTTGATCCAGCCGCAGACCAATGCGTCCATCGATATCCTCGGCACCGCCGATATTGCGGATTGCCGCCTCGAACCGCAGCCTTTCGGCTCGCCGGAAAACGTTTCGATGGGTCCACGTAGCTGTAAGATCAACCCCGTCGCGCGAGGCAATCTCGGCCCCAAAGGTCAGGCGGCGTGGCGGCAGGTCTTCAAACGTCGCGTCGAAATCAAGCGTGCCATCCGGGTTGGGTTCTTCATGTTCCTTGAGCGAAACCGTAGCGAATGTGCCGGTGCGCCGCAGGCGGGTGCCAACCTTTTGGACCTGTTCAGGCGAATAAACCTCACCCGAGGGGAAGCCCGCGATTTTCTCGATCGATCGATGGCGGACATTTGTATCGCCCTGAATGATCATTTTACCGAACCGCAGCCTTGGCCCCGGAGCCAGATCAATTGTCGCGTCCAGCCGTGCCTGCGCATGGCGCGCTATTACTTTCTGATCTTCCACTTCCGCCTTGGCATGGCCTGTATCGCGCCAGCCCTGCACCCCGGCCGAAGCCGCCTGTTGGATCGCTCCGGTGGTCGCGGTCTTACCCGTGGCGAACTCTTCGGGCAGTTCCGTGCCCGGTGCCAGCGGTTGCACGACAGCCGTTCCGAACTTGAACTTCCGCCCTGGTGTGACAAGGATAGTCGCCCGTTTGAATTGGGCTGGAACGTTCAGCGAATTGATTTTGGCGGCTTCCTGCCCGTCAAGCTTGATGCTGACGACGGGGCTGAAATAGCCTTCGTCGTACATGATCTGAACGATGGTGCGGTAGTCGGACAAAGCTGCCGACAGTATTTCCAGTGACGTATCAAGACCACGCGATTCCGAGGTGAAGATGGATGAAGTCTCTTCCAAGCGGTCGACCAGATCTTCAGATGCACCAGGGGCGGATAGGGTCGTTTCTAGCGCGGTAGCAAGATTGGGGGACAAGGCCAAAAACGCACCAAAAAGCCAGCCTCTCAGATCGCTGCGCGGTCTGCTCCCTGTCATTGTCTGGCTCCAACTGCCCCAAGTCGAAATCGCTATGGCCGCGAAACAAAACGAATGCGGCATGTTGAATTCATTTAGAGCATCTGACGGCGCTTAGGGGAAGAACTAAACAAAGTTCAGGTGTTTTTATTGGCAAACTCGTGTGCCAATCCGCTACAGACCGGCATTTCGGAACCAGCGAACAATCGCATCCCGGTCTTCAGGTTCCATATAGGTCACGTTCGCGGGAGGCATGGCATGTGTGACGCCGGATTGCAGATAAATCTGCTGCGCGTTCTGAGCAATGTCAGCTTTTGTTTCCAGCAGGACACCTTTGGGTGCCCACAGGATGCCTTCCCAGACAGGCTCGCGCGCGTGGCACATAGAACAGCGACCCAGAACTATGTCCTGTGCTTCTTCAAAGCCATCCGCTGATGCGAATTTCTGTTCGTAGGGAGTTAGTTGCCGTGCTTCGGCCTCTTCCAACGGGTCGTTCATCGAAGCGGTCGACAACCACATGATGGTCATGAACAGCAAAGCCGTTACCAACCAGGTCCAGGTTGGGTTTCCAGCGCGCGCATGGCGGGTGTTGAAATAGTGCCGGATCGTGACACCCATCAGGAAGACCAGCGCGGCGATGATCCAATTGTACTCGGTCGCAAAAGCCAGCGGATAGTGGTTCGACAACATCAGAAACACGACCGGCAATGTCAGATAGTTGTTGTGGGTCGAACGCAGCTTGGCGATCTTGCCGTATTTCGGATCAGGTGTGCGCCCGTTCTTTAGATCGTCCACCACAATGCGCTGGTTTGGCATGATGATGAAAAACACATTTGCGGTCATGATTGTGGCCGTGAAGGCCCCCAGATGCAGCATCATCGCGCGACCGGTGAATATCTGGTTATAACCCCAGCCCATAATCACCAGCAGCACGAACAGAAGAACCATCAGCAATGTCGGACGCTCGCCCAATCCCGACTTGCAAAGAAAATCGTAGACCAGCCAACCGACAGTCAGCGAGGCAGCCGAGATCAATATGCCTTGCCATAGCGCCAGATCCGCCTTTTGGGCATCGATCAGATAGAGCTCTCCGCCTACCCAGTAGACGATCATCAGTAGCGCGGCACCGCTGAGCCATGTGGCGTAGCTTTCCCATTTAAACCAGGTCAGGTGGTCGGGCATACGCTCCGGAGCGACGAGATATTTCTGGATGTGATAGAATCCTCCGCCATGGACTTGCCATTCCTCGCCGTCCGCCGGTCCGGGGATATCGCGGTTCAAACCAAGATCCAGCGCGATGAAGTAGAAGGATGATCCGATCCAGGCAATCGCGGTGATAACGTGCAACCAGCGCACGCCAAAACCAATCCAATCCCAGAACACGGCGAAGTCGTACATGCTTATGTCTCCGATTGCGTTGCGCCACACTAGGCAAACGGGCTTTTCTTCGGTATTCCCGTATATTGTCAAACTGTATCAAAAAAAACGATAAGATGTCCTATCTCGACAACATTCGAACCTTTGTCCGGGTCTATGACTTGGGCAGCATGTCAGCCGCCGGGCGGGATATGAGAATTTCACCTGCGGTGACGTCGGCGCGAATTTCGCAGTTGGAGGATCATCTGGGAGTACGCCTGTTTCAGCGCACAACCCGGAACCTGACACCAACGGAACAGGGACGGGCGTTCTACCCCGGCGCGGTTGCGGTTCTGGATGCAGTTGATGAGGCAGAGGCCCAAGTCACGCATCTGACCGAAGCCCCCCGCGGGTCTCTGTTTGTTGCTGCGCCCTTGGGCGTCGGGCGCCGGTTATTGGCGCCTCATGTGCCTGATTTTCTGTCAGAATACCCTGAGATTGATGTGCGTCTAAGACTGACAGACCGTTCGGTTGATCTGACCACTGAAGGCTTGGATCTGGCTTTTTTCATCGGTCAGCCCGAAGACAGTACATTGCGCATTCGCAAGATTGCGGATTGCCAGCGTGTGCTATGTGCAGCCCCTGATTACGTGCGCCGATGTGGGATGCCAGAAGCTGGATCCGATCTGATTTCAGGCAAGCATGAATGCTTGAACCTGCGCTTCCCCGGCGCGGCAGAGTTTCAGTGGATGCTGGAAACACCCGATGGCCCGAAACGATTTGCTGTCTCGGGCAGGTATGAATGTGACGATGGTGATGTTTTGACCGATTGGGCGCTGTCCGGGCAAGGTATTGCCATGAAACCCGTTTTTGAGGTGTCAGAGCACTTGAAGGCGGGGAGGCTGATCCCGGTGGCGATGAAGACGCCTCCGGTTCCCGTGCAAATGGCCTGCCTGTATACGCATCGCCGCCATCAGGACCCGAAGGCGCGGCTGTTTATGGATTTCATGATTGACCGGATCGGCAAAGTGGTTCGAAGCGCCGAAGTCTAGGGCTAGCTGCCCCGGTAGGTCGAGTAGCCGTAGGGGGACAACAGCAGCGGAACGTGGTAGTGCGCGTCCGCATCGGACATGCCAAAGCGGATCGGCACCTGATCCAGAAACAGAGGATCATCGCCATCCTGACCCGTCGCGCGCAGGTAATCTCCGGCGAAGAATATCAGCTCATAAGTGCCGGTTTTAAAGTCGTCCTGCGGTAAGATCGGGCTATTGGTTCGGCCATCCGCGTTGGTTTCCATCTCGACCAGTTTACGGTGCGAGTTCCCTGACACTTTGTAGAGCGCGATTTTCAACCCCTCAGCGGGGCAGCCGCGCGCCGTGTCGAGAACGTGGGTTGTCAGATAGCCAGCCAAGGGTCTCTCCTATGTGTTTCTTTTGGTGTGCCACAGTCTGGGCCAAACCGCAAAATGGTTGAAATGCCGAAAGAAGTGGAAACAGTGTTCGGATTGATTTGATAATCAATAGACCGTTTCTGCGGTAAAGCTGTCAAAACACCTAATCGGACTGGAAGACCCTATGCAGCCGCCTCGTTACCCCCGCGATATGATCGGATACGGAGCCAACCCACCTGACGCCGCATGGCCTGGCGGGGCGAAACTGGCTGTGCAGATTGTGTTGAACTACGAAGAAGGTGGAGAAAACTGTGTTCTGCACGGGGACGCTGCGTCCGAGGCCTTCTTGTCCGAGATCGTTGGGGCGGCGCAGTGGCCGGGCCAGCGTCATTGGAACATGGAATCGATCTATGAATACGGCTCGCGGTCGGGGTTCTGGCGCCTGCATCGCTTGATGAAAGACCTACCGATCACCGTTTATGGTGTGGCTACCGCGTTAGCGCGTTCGCCTGATCAGGTTGCGGCGATGAAGTCGGCCGGGTGGGAGATTGCCAGCCATGGCCTGAAATGGGTCGAGCACAAGGATATGCCCGAGGCGGAAGAACGGGCCCAGATCGCCGAAGCGATCCGTCTGCATGCCGAAGTTGTAGGGGATCGCCCGCGAGGCTGGTACACTGGGCGCTGTTCGGACAACACCGTGCGTCTGGTCGCCGAGGAAGGTGGCTTTGCTTATGTTGCCGATACCTATGCAGACGATCTACCCTACTGGATGCAAACCGGTGGTCGGGATCAGTTGATTGTTCCCTACACGCTGGATTGCAACGACATGCGCTTTGCGACGCCACAGGGGTTCAACGCCGGGGATCAGTTCTATTCTTATCTGAAAGACAGTTTCGACGCGCTTTATGCCGAAGGTGAGGCTGGTGCACCCAAGATGCTGTCGATCGGTTTGCACTGTCGCCTGATCGGGCGACCGGGACGCGTCATGGCGCTGAAACGGTTTCTGGATTACGCGCGCGGGTGCTCGGACGTGTGGTTCGCGACGCGATTGCAGATTGCCGAGCATTGGGCCGAAATGCACCCGGCGGCTGAGCGTCCACAACCTTCGCAAATGGGCCGCGAAGAATTCGTCTCTGCGTATGGAGGTATCTTCGAGCATTCCGCTTGGATCGCCGAGCGCGCCTATGATCTGGAATTGGGCGCGGCGCATGACACGGCAGGCGGATTACACAGTGCTTTGACCCGCATGTTCCGGTCCGCCTCAACCGAGGAACGGCTCGGCGTTTTGACAGCCCACCCTGATCTGGCCGGCAAACTGGCGCAGGCTAAGCGGCTGACACAGGAAAGCACGTCCGAGCAAGCCTCGGCAGGGCTTGATGCGCTGACGGATGAGGAACGCGCCACCTTCACCGAACTGAACCAGCGCTATACGAAAAAATTCGGCTTTCCGTTCATCATTGCCGTACGGGACCACAACAAGGCTTCGATCCTAAACGCATTCGAACGGCGCATCGAACAGGATCGCGAAACCGAGTTCGCCGAGGCCTGCCGACAGGTCGAGCGGATTGCCGAGTTCCGACTTCGCGATGTGCTGCCCTCATGACACGGATTGTCGCTGAACCGATCTCGGCCGAAGCTTTCGCACCGTTTGGTGATCTGATTGATGTGTCAGGTGAGGCCGACAAGATCATCAACCAGGGCCAGTGCTGGCGGTATCATGATCGGGCAAGGCTGGATTTCGGTGATGCCCAAGCGGGCATCAGCCTGTTCAACGCCAACCCGCGCGAACTGCCTTATCAGCTGGACATGGTCGAGCGCCATCCCGACGGCAGCCAGGCGTTCATTCCGATGACTCACCAGCCCTTTCTCGTGATCGTCGCCCCGGATGAGGAGGGGCAACCGGGTCGTCCTCGCGCGTTCATTACACAGCCAGGACAGGCGGTGAACTATCACCGGGGAACATGGCACGGAGTTCTGACACCTTTGCATGGGCCCGGTCTGTTCGCAGTCGTTGATCGGATCGGGGAAGGCCCGAACTTGGAGGAATACTGGTTCAGCACACCGTACGAGGTGGTCAACCGCTGAAACCAGAACCGAAGCCGCCGGAGAAGCGGTAAGAACCCCATTGGATCTTAGGGAGGACAATGAGATCATGGCTGAAACTTCGATAGGGACGCCCGAACAGCTTCGGGACCCAAACTTCACACCCGCCTTGCACAAGGCGATACCGCTGGGCATTCAGCACGTTTTGGCGATGTTCGTCTCGAACGTGACACCGGCCATAATCGTGGCGGGTGCTGCCGGGTTTGGATTTGGGTCGAACTCCCCGGATTTTCCCGAACTGCTGTACCTGATCCAGATGTCGATGCTGTTTGCAGGGCTGGCGACACTGCTGCAGACTATCACGATTGGCCCGGTTGGAGCGGCTCTGCCGATTGTACAGGGAACGAGCTTTGCGTTTTTGCCCATCATGATCCCTCTGGTCGCCGGAAAAGGCGTGGATGCCTTAGGGGCGCTGTTTTGCGGTGTCCTGGTTGGCGGCTTGTTTCATGCCTTTCTTGGCCTCTTCATAGGCAAGATACGGTTTGCGCTTCCGCCGCTGGTCACTGGACTTGTCGTAACAATGATCGGTTTGGCGCTGGTCAAGGTCGGCATACAATACGCCGCTGGTGGTGTGCCTGCGATTGGAACTCCTGAGTATGGATCGCTGCTCAACTGGTCGGCTGCACTGGTTGTGGTTGTTGTGACGCTTGGCCTCAAGTTCTTTGCACGCGGTATGCTGTCGGTGTCTGCCGTACTGGTTGGTTTGGCCATCGGCTACGTCTATGCCCTGATGGTCGGGATGGTGACGTTCGAGGCCATTGGCACAAGTTGGTCACGCGCCTCAGCTTTTGCTCTGCCCGTACCGTTCAAATATGGGTTTGAGTTCTCTCTGGCCGCCGTGATCGGCTTTTGTCTGATGTCTTTTGTCTCGGCCATCGAGACCGTCGGAGACGTATCGGGTATCACCAAAGGTGGTGCAGGTCGCGAAGCAACCGACAAGGAAATCGCTGGCGCGACCTATGCCGATGGTTTCGGAACAGCGATTGCCGGTATGTTTGGCGGGTTTCCCAATACGTCCTTCAGCCAGAATGTCGGTTTGATTGCGATGACGGGCGTCATGAGCCGCCATGTCGTGACCTGTGGAGCTATCTTCCTGATCCTGTGTGGCCTTGTGCCAAAAGTCGGGGCAATTATCCGCACCGTGCCTATCGAAGTGCTGGGCGGTGGTGTGATCGTCATGTTCGGCATGGTGGTCGCGGCAGGTATCTCGATGCTGTCAGACGTGGATTGGAACCGTCGCAACATGGTGATCTTTGCGATTTCGCTGTCGATCGGTCTTGGGTTGCAACTGGAACCCGGCGCGGTTCAGCACCTACCTGATACACTTCGTATCCTGATGACCAGCGGCCTGCTGCCCGCAGCGCTGATCGCCATTGTACTGAATTTGGTCCTGCCAGAAGAATTGGCCGAAGAATCGACTGAAGAGGTTTCAGGGGGTATGGCCGGTCACGGGGCGGGTAGCCTACCTCACGATTGAAGTCTTGAAGTAATCCGCAGCGTGCTTCAGCGCTGCGGATTACCCGGCGTTTGCCATCAGGCGTGCGACATCCAGCATGCGGGCTGAAAACCCCCATTCATTGTCGTACCAGCCAAAGACCCTGATCTGCCTCTCTCCAATCATGCGCGTCTCGGGCCCCGCCACTACCAGTGACTCAGGGCGGGACCGCAAATCAGATGACACCAAGGGCAGATCGGTCCATCCCAGCACGGCAGAAGCTGCGACCGCGTCGCGAAACGCTTGTTCGAATTGATCTGCGCTCATGCCACGTTCTAGCGTGGCGACAAGATCAACGGCAGATACGCTGGCCGTCGGAACACGCACCGCGGCCCCCGACATACGACCGGCCAGGTCTGGCAAGACGATATCAATCAAATGCGTCGCGCTCGAGGTCGTGGGCACCATCGACAATGCCCCGGCGCGCGATCGGGCCAAATCCCCGCGTGGCGCATCGACCATCGGCTGGCTGTTTGTATAGCAGTGGATGGTGGTCATGTGCCCGGACACAAGCCCGCCGATTTCATCAATCAGCTTGACGAGCGGTGCCAGACCATTGGTGGTGCAGGATGCATTTGAAACGATCCGTGCGCTGCCCAATTGATCTTCGTTTGCCCCCAGTACCAGTGTGACTTCGGCAGCGGGTGAAGGGCCGGAAATCAACACTTTATCCGCCCCAGCAGTCAAGCCCCGGCTGGCCACGTCGGATGTTCGCGCGATGCCGGTGCAATCGAGCATGACATCGACGCCGGACAGATCGACCTGTGCCAAATCGGCGCTGTGAGACATCAGAATAACGCGGCCATCGATATTCAGTGCTTCACCTTCGGTCGTGACCGAACCCTGATAGGGGCCAAACGTGCTATCATATTTGAACAGGTATGCGCATGTTTCCAGCGGTGCGATATCGTTGATCAACACCAGTTCAACATCCGAATGCTGCGGCAGGCTTAAGACCTGACGCAGAATGGTGCGGCCGATACGACCGAATCCGTTGATCGCGAGTTTCATGCGCAAGCTATGGCAGGCAGATCAGGCGATCTCAATCAAAGTATTGTACCAATTTCAGTTGCAGCTGACCTGCGAAAAGAACTGGCCCGAAATGTTCTGGTACATGCTGGAGTAGATCGCCTTGCAACCGGTCGCCTTCTGTATCGCGGCCATTGCCTGGATGGTGCGAAGACGTGGCGGCGGGCCAAAGGGGTTCAGATTGTTATTATCCCGCGTCGCCCGATAAACCACAGGCGCGTCCGAGACCTGCGTCACCGCCCATGTGCGGCTCATGACGAAAACGGATTTGGTTTCTTCCTTGGCTGCGACCGGGGCGGCGTTGAACGCCGAAAGGCCAAGGGTGGCAACCAGTGCAATCATCGTACCGCGCAGTAACATCGAACAATCTCCAGTGCTGAAAACTCATTTGATTTCATCAGATTCCATCGATTCTGTGAACCCCTTTACCAGAACTTGACCCGGTAAAGCCCCGATCGTCAGCTACCTAGACGGTACAGACAACGGCATGTGCCTATTCACATCCTTGTACAACAGATAGCGAAACCGTCCCGGTCCGCCTGCGTAACAGGCCTGTGGGCAGAAAGCGCGCAGCCACATGTAGTCACCGGCCTCGACCTCGACCCAATCCTGATTGAGCCGGTAAACAGCCTTGCCTTCAAGCACATAAAGGCCGTGTTCCATCACATGGGTTTCGGCAAAGGGAATCACGCCACCGGGTTCGAAATTGACGATGTTGACATGCATGTCGTGACGCAGGTCCTGCGGATCGGTGAAGCGGGTGGTAGACCAGCGGCCTTCGGTGCCGGGCATTTCGTTGGGTACCACGTCGCGTTCATTGGTGATGATCGGGTCAGGGGCGGGCAGGCCGGGCACTGCATCATAAGCCTTGCGCACCCAATGGAACCGGGCAACTGAATCGCCATGGTTGTGCAGCGTCCAGTCGCTGCCCGGGGGGATATAGGCATATCCACCGATCTCAAGAACATGATCCGCTTCGTTCAGGGTCAGCGTAACGCTGCCCTCGACCACGAAGATCACCCCTTGCGCATTTGGGTCGGTTTCGGGCGTATCGCTGCCACCGCCGGGCTGCACCTCCATTATGTATTGCGAGAATGTCTCGGCAAAACCACTCAGAGGCCGGGATAAGACCCAAAGACGTGTATTCTCCCAGAAAGGCAGAAAGCTGGTCACGATGTCGCGCATCGTGCCCTTGGGGATTACCGCATAGGCATCGGTGAACATGGCACGGTCGGTCAACAGTTGCTCTTGCCCCGGATGTCCGCCTGTCGGTGCATAATATTTAGGATGTGTCATCAAATGCCTCTGCTTCGTCTGGGCACAATATGAGGCGATCTCACGGGCGGACCTAGCGCCCGCCTTGCGAAAGGTTTGTTCGGGATAATTTGAAGGTGGCCAAGTGGGGCTTGGCCGCACACGCATAGAGGTATATCTATGGACGTGAAAGTCATTCAAATCGGCGAGGCCCTTTGATGAAAGCCTTTGTTTACACAGCGCTGGTTGCTGCACTTTTTCTGGGGGTGGGTGGAATAGCACAGGCTAAACCACTTTCCCGAATCATCGCGGAAATGGGGTTGAGCCCCGCTGACTTTGAGGTGTTGAACGACACCTCAAACGCGTTGCTGTCGACGGGCACTCCATCCGTGGGGCAGGAGAGGGCTTGGCTCAATCAGGACACCGGCTCGAAGGGGACAATCCGCGTGCAAAGCGTTCAGGGCAATTGTGTGATACTTCAGCACTTTGTGCAGCCTGAAGGTGCTGCACAGGCCCGCGATATCAGAACACGCCGCTGCAAGACCGCTGATGGGAACTGGATCCTGACACCTTAAAGGTCGGTGCCTTGGCCAGCACCCGAACTAACACAGCTGCACCCTTGTGATTTGCTCCAGCTAATTTGACCGCAGGCCCCCTGCTGGGCATCGCATTGATGCTGGACCGGGCTCAATTTGCGTGAATGACGTTCCGTCACTTAGCTGGACACCTTCATGGCCACTAAGCCATCCTCGGACCAAAGCCAACGACCCGCATTGCGCCACAGGGAAGGAATAGACATGACCATGACTTTCGGATTGCGTGAGGAAAACCGCGCCCTGTTACAGCGGGTGAGAGATATGATTCACGACGAGGTCATGCCGCTTGAAGATGAGTATCAGGCAGAAATCAATAAAGGCGATCGTTGGAAATATACCGAGCGACAGGCCGAGATTCTCGAGGGGCTGAAAGCCAAGGCCAAGGCGGCGGGGCTTTGGAACTTCTGGCTGACAGACAGCGACAAAGGTTTTGGCCTCAGTACAGTTGAATACGCCTATTTCGCCGAGGAGATGGGCAAGACGCCCTTGGGGGCCGAAGTTTTCAACTGCTCCGCGCCCGATACAGGGAATATGGAGGTGTTTGAACGCTACGGGTCAGGCGCGATGAAAGAGCAGTGGCTGAAGCCTTTGCTCGACGGGCAGATTCGCTCAGCTTATCTGATGACCGAACCCGATGTGGCCTCATCAGATGCCACCAACATTTCGATGTCCTGCGTGAGGGACGGGGCCGAATATGTTCTGAACGGCGAGAAATGGTGGTCGTCTGGGGCGGGCGATCCGCGTTGCAAGGTCTATATCGTGATGGTCAAAACCGGCGGGGACGATCTGCCAAAGCACCAGCGCCAGTCGATGATCGTGGTCCCAGCAGACGCGCCGGGTATTGAGGTATTGCGCCCGATGGAGGTCTATGGCCACGACGATGCGCCCCATGGTCACATGCACATCCGTTTCACAGAAGTTCGGGTCCCGGCCGAAAACATTCTACTGGGCGAAGGGCGCGGGTTCGAGATCGCGCAGGGGCGCTTGGGGCCGGGCCGTATTCACCATTGCATGCGCGCGATTGGTCAGGCCGAGTCTGCGCTGGAGCAGATGTGCAAGCGTTCACTACAGCGCCAGGCGTTTGGGAAGAAGCTGGCGCAGCTGGGGGCAAACTACGACATCATCGCCGAATGTCGGATGGAGATCGAAATGGCCCGTTTGCTGTGCCTCAAGGCCGCCTGGTACATGGATCAGGGCGATGCACGGGCGGCGGCCCCATGGATCAGCCAGATCAAGGTCGTTGCCCCCAAGGTCGCGCTGAAGGTGATCGATGAGGCCGTGCAAATGTTCGGCGCACAGGGGATCAGTCAGGATACGCCCTTGGCAAATGCATGGACCCATGTGCGCACCCTGCGTCTGGCGGATGGGCCGGACGCAGTGCATCGCCGTCAGGTCGCTCGCGCCGAGTTGAAGAAATACACGCAGGAAAAAGTCTGAGGCGACAGAACCACAATGACATCGGATGTGTTGGGGCAGGCGTACTTCCACCAAAATGCGCAGGGTGTGTTTGTCGGAAATGACCCCGCGCGCGGGCCCTGGTCAGCCGATCATTGCCATGCTGGGCCAGTCAGCGGATTGATCGTGCGGGCGGCAGAAACCGAAGTTGGCCCTGAGAAGATGTTGACCCGGTTGACCGTCGATCTGCTGCGTCCATTGCCTCTGGCTGGTTTGCGAGTCGCGGCAGAGACGACACGCCATACCAAGACGCTGGCGACCACACGGGTCACCGTACATGATCTGGACGACACGCTTTGCGCCACCGCCACAACCATGCATATGGTGCGCAAAGACCTTGGGGCCGTGCCTAATGTCGAACTGCCCGCGCCCAGGGTCGAAGATATGGTCGATGGCCCGTTTCCGATCGGTGAGATGCGCCATCAGTTACCCGGTTTTGCCCATCACTCCCAGATCGGCTATCCCGCTGATGGCAAGCAAGGGGCAGGTCCGAAAACCGTCTGGATGCGCACACCTGCCTTGCTGGAAGGAGAGGACCCATCACCGATCCAAGCGCTCTGCCCGCTTGCAGATTGCGGCAATGGCATATCGTGGAACGCGCCCACATCTGAGATGGGTTTCATGAATACCGACCTGACTGTGCAGGTCCACCGCGAGCCTGTCTCGGACTGGCTGGCCTCTGACTCGATCTCGCACTGGCAACCCTCGGGGATCGGTATGTCGCAGTCAGTTCTTTTTGATACACAGGGGCCAGTTGGGACGGCTTTGCAGACATTGGTCTTGTTCCCGCCGGAGTAAATGGCGGGATTCTGCAGCCTAGTGTTTAATCGAATTGCCGATACCCGCTGCGCATTCTATCTTTGCAACATGCGCTGGCTTGCCTTCTCCTTGACCTGCCTTCTGCCGATACCGGCTCTGGCTCATCCCCATGTCTTTATCGACACGGGGCTAGAGTTCATGGTCGATGACGCAGGCAACCTGACCCATGTGCGTGTGACCTGGGCCTATGATGAGTTCTATTCATTGCTGGTTCTGGAAGACATGCGACTGGATCAGGATGCAGATGGCGTGCTGACCGAGGCTGAAGAGCAGTTTCTAAGTGGCTTCGACGCACAGTGGGTCGAAGGTTACAATGGCGATCTGGTCATCCGCATGGGCGAAACCGTGATCCCGCTATCCGGCCCGCTTGAACCGCAGGCCACGACCGAGGATGCCCGCATCGTGACCACACATCTGCGCGCGGTCGAAGGAGACCCTGTTCCCGCGGATGCGCTGTCGATCAAAGCGTTTGATGAGAGCTTTTATACCGCATACGAAGTGACCCGCCCGGTTCTGGTTTCAGGCCCCACGACTTGTAATATCGAACGCAACGATCCCGATATCGACAACGAACTGGCCCAGATGCAGGCTTTTTTGCTGACGCTGGATGCCGAGTATGACCTTGAAGAAAATGATATCCCTCTGGTCGGTGAGAAATTTGCAACCGAGATTCGGCTTTCATGTCCAAATACCTGATCGTTCCCGTTGCCATCGCCTGCGGGGTGCTGCTGTGGTTCTGGGGCAGCGGTGGTTTTGACCATCTGGCCGCTTGGGCTGCCGGAGAGCAGCGCGAATTCCAGAACCAGATCGCCCGCGCCCTGCGCGCAGCACGCGCCGAGCAGCCCGAAGCTGTGGCAACGCTACTGACGGTCTGTTTTGCATATGGGTTTTTTCATGCCATCGGACCGGGCCATGGCAAGGTTCTGATCGGAGGATACGGGCTTGGCCGTCGTGTCGCGTTTTGGCGGTTGTCTGCAATCAGTGTCCTGTCGAGCCTAGGGCAAGCAGTGACGGCGGTTGTGCTGGTTTATGCCGGGGTATTGGTATTCCAGATGTCACGCGAGTCGCTTGTAGGCACGACCGAACAGGTCATGGCACCGATCAGCTACGGCGCAATTGCCGCTATAGGCCTGTGGCTGGTTTTCCGCGCCATCCGCAGTTTTGCGCGGCGTCACAAAAACCAAGCCTCTCAAATGCACGACCACCATCACCATGCGCATGATCACGACCACCATCATCACGACCACGAGGTTTGCGCTGACTGCGGCCACCGCCACGGCCCGACGGCCGAAGAAGTCGCTCAGGTCAGCAGCTTTCGCGAGGCGTTGATCCTGATCGCTGGTATAGCCGCACGCCCCTGTACGGGCGCGTTGTTTGTGCTGATCCTGACATGGCAGATGGGTATCGCAATGGTCGGCATCGCAGGCGCATTCGCCATGGCTTTAGGCACCGCAACCGTCACCACTTTGGTTGGTTGGACATCCTTTGGGTTGCGCGGCGGGTTGCTGGCCTCAGCCTCGGCTACGCGCTTTGCATCGGTACTGGCCCCGACCATCGAACTGGTTGCGGGTCTTATCATCGCCGTGATTGCAAGCGGGCTGCTACTGCGGGCCTTGTAGACTTAGCCAAACACCGGTTCGGGATATCCTACCCGTGCCAGATACAATCCTTGCGGCGGGCATACCGGCCCACAGGCCGCTCGGTCAACCGCCTCAAGCGCATCGCGAACGTCCTCAGGCGTCCATGCCCCAGCCCCCACACGCTCCAACGTGCCAACAAAGCTACGTACCTGATTGTGCAGGAACGATCGGGCGCGAACATGGAAGTGGATTTCGGCCCCCGAGAAGCCCTGAACCTGTTCCACCCGCAACTCATCCAGTGTTTTGACCGGGCTGGCGGCCTGACAGATGGATGAACGGAAGGTGGTGAAGTCATGTCGCCCGATCAGCATATCCGCCCCGGCCTGCATCGCTGCAACGTCCAGAGAATGATTGATCTGCCAGACCTGCCCCTTGTCGTGGGTTGCAGGTGCGCGACGCATCAGGATACGGAACAGATATTGCCGCTCAAGCGCCGAAAACCGCGCGTGCCAATCATCATCCACTCGTGCAGCTTGCACGATCGCGACAGGCTGCGGTTTGAGGTGATAATTCAACGCCTCGGACAGGCGGAATGGGTCCCATTCTTTGACCAGATCGCAATGCGCCACTTGTCCTAGCGCGTGAACCCCCGCGTCGGTACGACCGGCGGCGGCGATTGTGTGGTCTCCGGGTTCGATCCGCGAAAGCGCTAATTCGATCGCGCCCTGAACCGAAGGCAGCTCCTTTTGCCGCTGCCATCCGGCAAACGGTTCCCCTTGGTATTCGACTTGCAGCGCGTATCTGGGCATGGGGCGCTGGTATCGCGCCTTGGTCGGACGGGCAAGGGGGCGAAAGCTCTGGCAAGTGCCGCAACCGCTACCTATCTTGGGCAAAACGATAATTGCGGGGCGACAGCTTGGTCATCTCATCATTGGCAGACAGTCTGGTGCGCGGCGTCGAATCCGTGGGTGACCGTGTGTCCGAGACATTCTTCGAACCGGTCATCCGGCTGGGCGTCACGGGATTGGCGCGGTCTGGTAAGACTGTGTTCATCACATCACTGGTCGCCAACCTGCTGGATCGGGGCCGCATGACCGGTCTTGTGGCGCAGCAAGAGGGGCGTGTCACCGCCAGCTATCTGCAGCCGCAACCCGACGACACCGTGCCCCGGTTCGATTTCGAATCCCATCTGTCCGCGCTGACCGGACCAGCGCCGCACTGGCCGGACAGCACGCGTGCTGTTTCCGAGTTACGCCTGTCCTTCAAAGTCAAGCCCGCAGGTCTGCTTTCGGGATTGCAGGGCCCTCGAACATTGCATCTGGACATTGTGGACTATCCGGGTGAGTGGCTGCTGGATCTGGCCCTACTGGACAAATCCTATGAAGATTGGTCGCGGGACACGCTCGAACACATATCCAGTCGCCCACAAGCAGGGGCATTTATGGCAAAGGTTCAGGCGACCGACCCAACCGCGCCACATGATGAGCCGCAGGCGCAGGACCTCGCCCGCAGCTTCACCGATTACCTGAATGCCGCGCGTGATGCCGGTTTCTATGACTGCACTCCCGGTCGGTTTCTTCTGCCGGGCGATCTGGCCGGGTCTCCTGTGCTGACATTCGCGCCGCTCCCGGTGTCGGGGGCGTCAATTCGGCGTTCACTACACCGCGAGATGGAGCGGCGGTACGAGGCGTACAAATCGCGTGTGGTCAAACCTTTCTTTCGCGACCACTTTGCCCGGATCGACCGGCAGATCGTTCTGGTAGATGCGTTGGGGGCAATCCATAAAGGCCCGCAAGCGGTCGAGGATATGCGCCGCGCGATGGCCGATATCCTGTCGGCCTTCCGCCCCGGTCGCAACGCATGGCTCAACAGGCTGCTGCTTGGCAAGCGGGTCGAGCGTATCCTGTTCGCGGCCGCCAAAGCGGACCATCTGCACCATCTGCAGCACCCGCGCCTGACCGCGATCATTCAGGCCCTGACCCGTGAGGCCCGCGACCGCGCCAGCTTTGCCGGGGCTGAAACTGCGGCCTTATCGTTGGCTTCACTTCGGACAACGACGGAAGAGATGCGCAGCCATAACGGCGTAGAACTGCCATGCGTGCGCGGCACTCTGCTAGATAGCGGTAAGCAGGCGGCCTTTTACCCCGGTGATTTGCCAGAGGACCCTGCCCATCTGCTGGGCCCCGCGCGAAATGGGGCCGAGGGATGGCTGGGCGAGGACTATGGCAATATGACCTTTGCACCCGCACATTTGACCCTGAATCCTGGTGACGGTCCGCCACATATTCGGCTGGACCGGGCTGCGCAGTTTCTGATCGGAGACCGGCTGTGAACGTGATCCTTCGTCCTGCTCGCAGTACCGATGCCGGAACCACAGGCGCTATTCTGCATGGGTTCGCCCGCGAAAACGACTGGATGCCTGAGCTGCATTCTGAGGCCGAGACCATTGCGTTTTGCGGCAGGATGATTGATCTCGGCTGGGTCACGGTGGCCGAAAAGCAGGGGCAGGTGGCCGGATTTCTGGCGTTGAATGGGGACGAAGTGCAGTCGCTCTATCTGGCGGCCTCGGCGCGCGGGCAGGGGATCGGGCAGCAATTGCTGGGTCGTGCCAAAACGCAGCGTCCCACGCTCAACTTGTATGCGTTTCAGGCCAATCCTTCCGCATGCCGGTTCTATGAGCGCAACGGCTTTGTTGAGGTCGCACGCAGCGATGGGTCCGAAAATGACGAAAACCTGCCCGACATCAGATATGTCTGGACGCGCGAGGAGTTGGTCGATGGCTAAAGGCCCCGTTTTGATTGATCTGGAAGACGACGCCTCGGCAGTTGATGTCTCGACCGCGCCTCCTGTTCCGGACATCGCGCCTCCGCAGGGGCAGGCGATGCAGTCAGCGGTGCGGTTTGCAGCGCGGAAACCTTCGGTTTTGGCGCGTTGGTTCTGGGGGTTGGCATTAGCCGTTGTGGGGGCGGTGGTCTCGGTCGCCGCATGGGATTTTGCCATCTCTCTGCTGGAACGCGCACCAATTCTGGGTTGGATCGTCACCGGTCTGATCGCTGCGCTGTTGCTGGTCGTCCTGATCATTGCACTGCGCGAGTTGGCCGCAATCAGCCGTCTGTCTCGCGTCGACGGGCTGCGGCGCGCGGCGGACACAGCTTTAACAGATGAGGACTTGTCGCAAGCCCGCGCTGTAACCACACGGCTGATTGCGTTCTATAAGGGACGCGATGAAACACGCTGGGGTCGCGACCGTTTGACCGAACGCATGGGAGAGCAATTCGATGCGGCAACCCTGCTGAGCTTGGCCGAAGACGAATTGCTGGCCCCGCTGGACGCTGCTGCCAGCCGCGAGGTCGAGGCCGCAGCCCGGCAGGTTGCCACCGTTACCGCGTTGGTTCCGCTCGCGCTGGCCGATGTCGCGACCGCGCTGGCAAGCTCATTGCGAATGATCCGACGTATTGCCGAAATCTATGGCGGTCGAGCAGGTTTCTTGGGCAGTTGGCGCCTAACCCGCGCCGTATTCGTGCATCTGATTGCAACTGGCGCGGTGGCAGTGGGGGATGATCTTCTGGAGCCGATTTTAGGCGGCTCGGTTCTCAGCAAATTGTCGCGCCGGTTCGGTGAGGGGCTGGTCAACGGCGCGCTCACCGCCCGCGTGGGTGTCGCTGCGATGGAGGTCTGTCGACCTTTGCCTTTCTCGAAACGCCACCAGCCCTCGACCCGTGGCATGATCAAACGCGCGCTCAGCGGGTTGTTCTCCAGGACTTGATCTGGCGCAAGGCCATGCCTGAACCTGTCCTGCATAAACAGGACGGAGCCAGCCATGACCGAACACGGCCACAGCCAGCAAGAGATTTTCGAACGGATCAATGCGCCTCCGGGTCGTGGGGTTCTGCGCGATGTGGTTTATGGCGGCATCGATGGCTCAGTCACGACATTCGCGATCGTTGCCGGGGTTGCCGGGGCAGGTTTATCGCCTTTTGTCATCGTGGCACTTGGGTTGGCCAACGTGCTGGCGGATGGTTTTTCGATGGCGGCGGGCAACTACTCGGGAACCAAGGCCGAGCTCGATAACATCCACCGTATTCGAGCCATCGAGGAACGGCATATCAAGTTGTATCCGGATGGCGAGCGAAAGGAGGTGCGCGAAATCCTCGCACAAAAAGGCCTTTCAGGCAGCGTTCTGGATGACGCGACGGCTGAAATCACTTCGAACCACGACAATTGGGTCGACCTGATGATCGAGGGCGAATACGGGCTGGGCAGCGTCGACCCGCATCCCCTCAAAGCTGCGATGGCGACGTTCTTTGCCTTTCTGATCGCGGGGATGATTCCGTTGTTGCCGTTCCTCTTATCCGTTGCAAATGCGTTCACAGTATCGGCCTGGATGACTGCGGGCGTGTTCTTTGCCATTGGCGCGATGAAAAGCCGGTGGTCGCTTGCACCCTGGTGGCGATCAGGCGGAGAAACCCTGCTGATCGGGGGTGCGGCGGCAGCTATCGCCTTCTGGGTTGGCTCGTTGTTTCACCCCTGAATGGTGCTGTTGTCGCGGACGGGGTGATCAGGCGGGTCCACAGAATCTGACCCGCTAGGGTGTTGTAAACCATTGCGAGGCACCTCGTGGCAACGGATCATCCTGAGAAAACTGTTTTGGAGCTAGGCGCTTATGGCTTCATCGGTACTGCGGTCGTTCGGTCGCTGCATGCGGATGGCGCCTGTGTGAAGGGGCTTGTGCGCAGCCAGAAGACGGCTGAGAGGGTCCTTCCGGATATTGCGCTGATCTCGGGGGATCGCCTTTTTCATGCTGATGGCGCACCGCACAGCAGATGCACGGGTGATTGCTCATACGGTGGGAATCTTGGTGCTGGCCGACACAGTTATTACGGCCACCTCAGTCATTTTCCAGCTGATCACCGGCGTGTTGCTGGCCTGGCAACTGGGCTGGCAACTGGGCTGGTCGCTGTCGGAGGGTCGGATCGCGATGTCACTGCTGCTTTACGTATTGACCGGCCTGTTCTGGCTGCCGGTGGTTTGGATTCAGGTGCGTCTGAGGGATTATGCAACGCAGGCTGATCGGGATGGTACCTCCTTGCCAAGCAGTTACTACAAACTGTTCCGCAGATGGTTCGCTTGCGGTATTTCGGCCTTTGCCGCAGTGCTGGCGATCCCTTGGCTGATGCTGGCACGCCCTCACATTCTGCCTTTCTAGGCCGATTACCTGAGCAGCAGGCGGTATCCATGCGGATTTCCAGACTATAAACTAGCCTGTCTGCACGGTACGTTTGGCGCATCGCATCCGGAGGTTTCGGTTGGAATCCTTGCTTGTCCTCGTTGGTCTGATCGTTCTGGCCATTCCTGTTTCGATCATCGCTTTGCTGATTGGTCAATCGCGGTTGCGTAAGCGCGTCGAACAGCTTGAGCGGCAATTGGCCAGGCAAATACCGGAAAGCGGCGCCGAAACCTCCAAGACATCAAGGCCGGAGCCGACGACGACGCAAACTAAGCATGATCCCTGGGCCGCGGCGAAAACCTCATCTACCAATGACGAAAGCCCATCGGATGCGCCGCAGGCCGTTGAGGCCGCCGATCCTCCTGCCACCATCGTTTTTCGTGTGGAAAAGATCGCCGCGCTGGGCGCGTGGTTGCGTGAGAACTGGTTCTATGCGGTTTCGGCGTTGTCACTGGCGTTGGCAGGGATTTTTCTGGTTCAGTACGGGGTTGAGAACGGGCTGTTGCCACCCACCGCGCGGGTCGCCGCAGCCCTGATCTTTGGCCTTCTGCTGATTGGGTCAGGTGAAGTGATCCGCCGCCGTTTCGGCGATGACGAGGACGCGTCGACCGCTTATCTACCATCGGTCTTCTCGGGCGCGGGTCTGGTGACCTTGTTTGGTGGCGTCCTTGCCGCGCGCCAGCTTTATGATCTGATCGGCCCCGAGGCCGCTCTGGCCGGTCTCGTTATCATCGCTCTGTTTGCGTTGGTCTTGGGATGGTTCCACGGGCCGCTGCTCGCCGCCGTAGGCCTAATCGGAGCCTTTGCCGCGCCCTTTATGGTTGGAGGCGCATCGGACGATCCCAGTTGGCTTTATGGTTATTTCTTTATCATCGCCATTTTGGGCTTGGGTATCGATACCGTCAGGCGTTGGGCATGGATTTCCATTCTGACGCTGGTGGGTGCATACGGGGCGGCGTTTTTGCTGGTGCTGTCTTCCCCCTCCACGGAACCGGGGTATCTGACCTGTGTGACAGCACTGGCGCTTATTGCGATGGCGATACCCGTGCGCAGTATCTGGCCCGACCACACCGGCCCGATGATTGCTGAAGTCATTCGGCGACGGAAAGGGATTCCATGGCCCGTGTTTCCAACCCGAATTGCCTTTGGTGCGGTTCTCACCAGCTCCATCATCCTGTCGCTGCACTGGTCGGACTCAAACGGTGAATTCTGGCTGGGCGTTGCACTGTTTTCTGCGTTGATTCTGGCGCTGATCCTTTGGGCAAAGAATGCGCGCGCCTTGCAAGATGTGACCGTGCTGCCTGCGTTGGGTCTGATCTGGTTTGTTCTGCTGCACGGGTTGGACGGTGGCTCCGTGTGGCGCGGCTTTGCCGACACATACGTGGAAACGGCCGAGGCCGACTATCCTTGGGTAGTCACGCTATTGGTTGCCCTCGGGGCCTTGATCAGCGTGCTCGCTGCGTGGCGGTCCTTCCACGCCGGGCGCTACGCTGTGGTCTGGGCCGGGGGTGCAGCCCTATATGCTCCGACGCTGGCGATCGCGCTTGAAGTCGGATGGCAGCCTGCAAACGTGATCGGAGCTTATGCGTGGGCCTTACACGCAATCGCAATAGGCGCGATGATGGTGGTTTTGGCCGAACGGTTTGCGCGGGCCGATGGTGAGAAACGGATGCGGCCTGCCCTGGCAACTCTGTCTGCGTTATCGTGCCTTAGCTTTGCCTGCATCATCGTACTCAGTTCTGCCGCATTGACCGTAGCACTTGTCGCCATGATTGTTGTGGCCGCGGCGCTGGACCGGCGATTTGTTCTGGCTCCAATGAGTTGGTTCATTTGGGCGGGTGTGTTCACGGTGACCGTACGGCTGGTGCTCGACCCGGGGCTCGATTGGGCCGAAACCGCGCCTTTGATCGAAATGACCTTGGTCTATGCAGTGGCGGTTGCCGGGTTCATCATGGGGTGGGCGTTGCTAAGGTCCTTGGACCGCCCGATTGCCTCATTGCTGCTTGAAAGCGCGGCCTGGGCAACGGCGGGAATACTGCTATCGCTCTTGTTGCTGCGTTGGCTGGAAAGCTTCGGAGAAGGCGGCGCGACAGACAGCCATTGGGGGCTCGGGCTGCTGGCGGTGATCTGGCTGCTGCTGGCTTTTGCACAAATACAGCGGTTCGAGCTTGGCGGTAAGCTGAACTACGCGCGTTACGCGCTCGCGGCGTTCTTTGCGGCACACGGCATGATGCGTCTGGTTCAGGCTTTGTCTGAGGCTAACCCGTTGCTCGACCCATTTGCCGATCCCGTGCTCGGCCCGCCGGTGCTGAACACGTTGGCGGTGGCCTATCTGTTGCCTGCGCTGGCCATCGGCTTCTCGGCTTGGCGCGTCGTGACGAAGCCCGTGCTACTGAAGCAGATCAGTTATGGGGTCGCCGGTGCCCTGATCGCTTTTTGGCTGGGGCTTGCAATCCGTCACGTCTGGCAGGGGGCGGGTGGCATGTATGAAGGCAACGGCGTCACCCAGCCCGAGCTTTATTCATACACCATCACCTTATTGGTGGTTGGCGCAGGGTTGTTCTACCAGTCGCTGGCCCGCCGGTCCGATTTGATGCGCAAGGCCGGTTTGGCCGTGATTGGCCTCGCGGTGGCCAAGGTGTTTCTGATCGATATTGCCGGATTGGGCGGGCTGATCCGGGTGTTTTCGCTGTTGGCGCTCGGTCTCGCACTGGCGGGTCTCGCATGGCTCAATCGCTGGGCCAAGCTGCGCCATTCGTCGCAAGACCCGGAACCTCTGGACCATTGAGAGCAGGCGTCCTATAAGCGCGGCCATGTTTGACCGGCTGGCCATCATTATTCGAATTATATCCCCGGCGCTCTGATATCGCGAGACGCCGGGCAAAGGTGCTTGAGTTATCGCACTGACCGCTTCGATCCATACACGACCAGAACATCCTGAGGACGCCCCAAATGTGCGCCGAAACACCTGACTACAAAGACACGCTGAACCTGCCGAAAACCGAATTCCCCATGCGTGCAGGCCTGCCCAAGCGCGAGCCAGCATGGCTCGACCGCTGGGAAAAGATCGGCGTCTATGACCGCCTTCGCGAGAAAGAGGGCCGCAAGCCTTTTACCCTGCATGACGGCCCTCCTTACGCGAACGGCCACCTGCATATCGGCCACGCACTGAACAAGACCATCAAGGACATGATCGTTCGGTCCCATCAGATGATGGGCTACGATTCACGCTATGTACCTGGCTGGGACTGCCACGGTCTGCCCATCGAATGGAAGATCGAGGAACAGTATCGCAAGAAGGGCAAGAACAAGGACGAGGTGAACATCGTCGACTTCCGTCAGGAATGCCGCAAGTTCGCCGAAGGCTGGATCGACATCCAACGTGAAGAGTTCAAGCGTCTGGGTATCACCGGCAACTGGCCCGATCCCTACATCACGATGGACTATCACGCCGAGGCCGTGATCGCGGATGAGTTCATGAAGTTCCTGATGAATGGGACGCTTTATCAAGGCTCGAAACCCGTGATGTGGTCGCCCATCGAGAAGACGGCTCTGGCCGAGGCCGAGGTCGAGTATCACGACAAGGAAAGCTTCACCATCTGGGTGAAGTTCAAGGTTGTGAACACCGGCGATGTGACGCTGGACAACGCTTATGTGGTGATCTGGACGACGACCCCATGGACGATGCCCTCGAATAAGGCCGTGGTCTATGGCGAGGATATCTCCTACGGTCTCTACGAAGTCATCGGCCGCCCCGAGGAGTGCTGGGCGCGGATCGGTGAACGCTATCTACTGGCCGATGACCGCGCGGCGGATGTGTTTGCCCGCGCGCGTCTGGACGATACGATGTACCGCCGCCTGTGTGATGTAACGCAGGAGGATCTTGCCAAGATCCAACTGGCACACCCGCTGGCCGGGGCCGAAGATGGCAATGGCGAATGGGACGACATCCGCGATTTCCGCGCCGCTGAGTTTGTGACCGACACCGAAGGCACCGGCTTTGTCCACTGCGCGCCGTCGCACGGGATGGAGGAATTCGAGCTTTACCGTGATCTGGGGATGTTGGAACAGGTCATCACTTACAACGTGATGGATGATGGCAGCTTCCGCGCCGATCTACCGTTCTTTGGCGGTAAATACATCCTGTCCCGCAAGGGCGGTGAAGGCGATGCGAACAAGGCCGTCATCGACAAGTTGGCCGAGGTTGGCGGGCTGCTGGCGCGTGGTAAAATCAAGCACAGCTATCCGCATTCGTGGCGCTCGAAGGCGCCGATCATCTACCGCAACACGCCGCAGTGGTTTGCCTCGGTTGACCGCAAGCTGGAGGACGGCATGGGCGAGATGGGCGACTCCATCCGTGAACGTGCCCTGCGCTCGATTGATGAACTGGTGAAATGGACGCCGCAGACCGGCCGCAACCGTCTGTATTCCATGATCGAAGCACGCCCGGACTGGGTCCTGTCGCGCCAACGCGCCTGGGGCGTGCCGCTGACCTGCTTCACCAAGAAGGGGGCATTGCCGACCGACGCGGACTACCTGCTGCGCAATGACGAACTCAATGCGCGTATCAAGGCGGCGTTTGAGAAGGATGGCGCAGACGTCTGGTACACGGACGGGTTCAAGGAGAAGATCCTCGACGGTATCGCGAACCCCGACGACTACGATCAGGTGTTCGACGTGCTGGATGTGTGGTTCGACTCTGGCTCGACCCACGCCTTTGTGCTGCGTGATCGTGAGGACGGGACCGCGGACGGCATCGCTGACGTCTATATGGAAGGCACCGACCAGCACCGCGGGTGGTTCCATTCGTCGATGCTGCAGGCTTGCGGCACCAAGGGGCGTGCACCATACCGCAACGTAGTGACCCACGGATTTACGCTGGATTCCAAGGGCAACAAGATGTCCAAATCGCTGGGCAACACCATCGTGCCGGAAGAGGTCGTTAAACAATACGGCGCCGATATCCTGCGCCTGTGGGTGGCTCAGACCGACTACACCGCCGACCAGCGGATCGGACCGGAGATCCTGAAAGGCACAGCCGACAGCTATCGCCGCCTGCGCAATACCATGCGGTTCATGCTGGGCTCGCTGGCGGACTTCACCGAAGCGGATCGGGTTGCGCCTGAAGATATGCCGCGCCTGGAGCGCTGGGTGTTAAGCCGACTGGCCGATCTGGATGAGCAAGTGCGCAAAGGTTATGCAGCATTTGACTTCCAGGGTGTATTCAGCGCCGTATTCACATTCGCCACGGTTGACCTGTCATCGTTCTATTTCGATGTCCGCAAAGACGCGCTTTATTGCGACGGTGACAGCCTACGCCGCCGTGCCGCGCGGACTGTGCTGGATATCCTATTCCACCGTCTGACCACATGGCTGGCCCCAGTTCTGGTCTTCACTATGGAAGAGGTCTGGCTGGAACGGTTCCCGGCCGATGATAGTTCGATCCATTTAATGGATTTCCCTAAAACGCCCGCTGATTGGCGCCATGAAGAACTGGAAGCCAGCATGGCCAAAGTCCGCCGCGTGCGCCGCGCCGTGACCGCTGCGCTGGAAATTCAACGTCAGGACAAGGTGATCGGATCCAGCCTCGAGGCCGCACCGATCGTGCATGTCGAAGATCAGGAAACCCGCGATCTGCTTGCGACCTTCGACGTGGATGACATGTGCATCACTTCTGGTCTGGCCGTCACAGGCGATCCGGCTCCGGCCGAGGCGTTCCGTGTGCCGGAAATCGAGGGCGTAGCTGTAGTGTTCGAAAAAGCCCAAGGCGACAAATGCCAGCGCTGCTGGAAAATCCTTCCTGATGTTGGGCTGCACGCCCATCCGGGCGTATGCGGGCGCTGCAACGAGGCGCTGAGCTGACATTCGAACGGAGCGCGAGAGAGAGATCGCTGATGCGAGGCTCTGCCTCGCGCTCCGAGGTATTTTTGGCCAGATGAAGAGGCGGATCGTCAGGATTCGGGTTGCAGGTGAGGTGAAACATCTGCAACCGTTCTCTTATGCCGATGATCGCCGTAGAAACTCAGTTTGGTTGCCTTGGTGTCGAAGAGACCAGCGGCGCCATCACGCGTCTTGTCTGGAATGGCCGTTACGAAGGTCTAGCCACCCCGGTTCTGCGAGAAGCGGCGGCGCAGTTGCGTGCCTATGACGAAGGGCGTTTGCAGCAGTTCGAACTGCCCTACCGGATCAAGGGATCGGAATTTCAGCGTCAGGTGTGCGATGCCATGTATGCTATCCCATTTGGTGATACGCGCACCTATGGCGAGTTGGCTAACGACCTTGGCTACTCGGCGCAGGCGGTTGGGCGCGGATGCGGGGGAAATCCCATCCCCATCATTATACCCTGTCACCGGGTTCTGGGTGCAGACGGGAAGATGGTTGGTTTTTCAGGCCACGGCGGTGTTGAGACCAAAGTGGCTCTGCTGCGTCACGAAGGTGCTGCCAGCCTGTTGATCTGATCGGTACTTATCTGTTGCAATCGGAGCGGCACGGCCCCAACCTATATCGAATAGTGAATTTGAAGGACCGAATTGAATGACCGGCCAGACAGACCCCGCCGCACGTAAGAAAGCCATCATCGATCATCTGATGTCTTTGGAAGAACAGGAACTGGCAACCGCACAGGCACATTATGATGCCTTCCTTAAGGACTCGCAGTTGGATGACCGAGAAGGGCATGACAAGGACGACATCGCTGCCTCGCGCGAGAATGCAGATCTGGCGGCCGCCTTTGATGCGCCTGTTCATGCGCATCACGCCAAGATTGACGTGATCGAGAACACTGATTTTGGCCTCACGGATACGGTGCAGCCCGGCGCCGTAATCAAGTTCAACAATCGCCGCTTCGTCGTATGTGTCTCAACGACTCGGTTTGAGGTGGACGGCAAAACCTACATGGGCATTTCGACCCAAAGCCCGATCTATCTGGCTATGGTTGGCCTGCAAGAGGGTGACGTGTTCACCCATAACGGGACTGAGTTCGAGGTTCAGGAAGTCTTGTAATCCCGGGCCTTGCGCGGCGGAATGATCTGCTGCGCAATACCGGCCGAGACCAAATACAAGCTGGTGATCACCAGCCCCCAATGGGCCCAGCTTTCGGGGTGAAAGTCGACCCAGGCGGCCCAGCCTGCAAAGAATGTCCACGCAAAAGCCATAGGCAATGACAGGGTGCGCCAACGCTCGGTCCGGACTGGGTGAATGAATTTCAGCGGCAGGAACATTGCGACAGACAGCAAGGTGACCAGCAGCAGGATGACCCAGAAGTTGGGCTCCAGGGCGAAGATCACAATGACGAACATGTTCCAGCAGCCTGGAAAGCCAGAGAAGGAATTATCTTTGGTTTTCATGCGGGTATCCGCAAAGTACATCGCGCTTGCAAAGGTGATGACGATGATTGCGAACCAGCCGGTCCAGCCGTCCATCAGACCTGACTTAAACAAGGCGAAAGCGGGAATGAACACGTAGGTCAGATAGTCGATGATCAGATCCAGCAATACCCCGTCAAACTCGGGTGCATTCTTTTTGACATGATAGTGCCGCGCCAGCGGGCCATCGATGCCATCGACGATGAACGAGACAACGAGCCAGAGATACATCAGGCTCCATTTCTCTTCGACTGCTGCCAACATGGCGAGCATTGCGAAAACGGCACCTGTAGCGGTGAAGAGATGAACGGAAAGCGCTTTGAATCTGAGTGTCATGGTGGTGTCATGACGGAAGCAAGGCGCAGATGCAAAGCAAAAAGGGTCTTTGCTTCAGGCTTTTGGGTGCGTGCGGTTATAGACTTCCATCAACCGGGCCGTATCGACTGCGGTATAGGTCTGCGTGGTTGAAAGCGAGGCGTGACCCAAAAGCTCTTGGATCGCGCGCAGGTCGCCGCCCGCAGACAGCAGATGGGTGGCAAAGCTGTGGCGCATCGCGTGCGGGGTGGCTGTTGCGGGAAGGCCAAGTTGCATCCGTGCCTTGGCGACCACAGCCTGAATGATTCCGGGGTTGAGCGGGCCGCCCCTGACACCTCGGAACAACGCCTTATCAGGGGATTGCGGATGTGGGCAGAGGTGAAGATAGCGATCCACCGAAGCCCGAGCGGCAGGCAAGACCGGTACGATTCTTTCCTTATCGCCCTTACCCGATATGCGCAGCGTTTCTGGCAGAGGAGCGTCCACACCGGTCAAAGACAACGCCTCGGAAATCCGCAACCCGCACCCGTAGAGGAGCGTCACAACTGCAACATCCCGTGCAGCGACCCAGTCCGATGAGGATTGTAGCTCGACCGTGTCGATCATTGCGCGCGCGGCATCTTCGGCCAGAGGTCGGGGCAGTTTCTTGGTAAATTTGGGCGCTCGGGTGGACAGCACCGCAGTAGGTTCGAACCCTTCGCGTTCGGCCAACCAGCGATAGAAGGTTTTGACGGCAGAAAGCTTGCGCGCCAGAGATCGCGCGCCGACATCAGAATTGCGCTGCTCTGCCATCCAGGCCCGCATGTCAGAAACGCTGATGCGTTCCAGCGCGGCCAGCCCTTGGCGCTCGCTGTGATGCAAGGTCATGAAGGACAGGAATTCTGTCACGTCGCCGCGATAGGCGTTGAGCGTATTTTCAGACCGCCCCGCCAGCACCCCCAGACTGTCCAGCCAATGCTGCAGAGCATCGCGGCAGGCTGGGGAAATCAGGCTCACGACAGCCAGTGGCGCATAGAGCGTTCGAACACGCCGGCAAAAAAGGCAAGAAGATCAGTGCCAAGCTGAGGTGAGAAATGCCTCGGGTCGCGCGCGCCCATGACAATCATGCCGGGTAGGCGGCCAGTGCCAAGATCGAGTTTCAGGCAGGCCTCGGATCGTAGCTGATCGGCTTGTTTACCGTAAACTTGCGGATTGGGATGGCGGATTTCGCGCAAGGTAACCTCGCGCGGCTGACCGTTGCGGTCAGCGGTTAGATAGCTATCGATAAAGCCGGGCTCAGCCACAGTCAGCACGCCGCCGAGCTGGTTCACCACCGGATCATCACGTACGACGGTTGTTTCGAGGACCAGAGTGATGTGATCGACACGCAGGATTTCGGCCACGTCATTGCCTAGCGCGCGCAGGAAATCCTCGAACACGGTTGGCTCCAACAGGCGAAGAATGGCGCGATGCACCTGATTTGTGCCCGCCAAGTTCTCATACGCCGCCGCGATGACTGAGCGATGAGTGTCCTCAAGGCGGTCAAGACGCGCCTCAAGCCGCTGCATGGCGATACCGCGCAGGTCGATAACGTTGTCACCACGCGCCTGCTCATTTGCAGCCACCAAGGCCTGCATCAGGTCTTTGTCATCCAGCACGGCGTCAGGCTCAGCCAGAATTGCGGCGCGGAGATTGTCCTTGAGTTTAGGATCGCTGCTCATGTCCCGTCCGGTCGTTTTTTTTGTTTGGCGGGCTTATAACATGGGTTGCTGGATTTGCCTTGGGAAAAATGCACGCGAAAGGCGAATTTCGTCGTTGCTGTGGCGGGCGCTCCCGCCTGCCCGGCGCTGATCAAAGATCAGCTTTTGCCGTTGGGCCGGGCGCGGTGCCTGATGGCACCGCGCGGCAATGCTTGGGATCAGAGGATTTTCTGACCTGTCTTGGCCCAGTCGGCCAGGAAAGTTTCAAGGCCTTTGTCGGTCAGCGGGTGGTCGGCCAGTTTTTTGATCACGCCCGGAGGTGCTGTAATCACGTCAGCCCCGATGCGGGCACTGTCGGTCACGTGGTTTACGGTGCGGATCGAGGCGGCGAGGATTTCGGTCTCGAACCCGTAATTGTCATAAACTTGGCGAATATCTGCGATCAGGTCCATGCCATCTAGGTTGATATCATCCAGACGTCCGATGAACGGCGAGATGAAGGTTGCGCCCGCTTTGGCCGCCAGAATCGCCTGATTGGTCGAGAAGCACAGGGTCACGTTGACCATCTGGCCTTCGTCGGTCAGTGTTTTACAGGTTTTCAAACCAGCCCATGTCAGCGGTACTTTGACTGCGATGTTGGGCGCGATCTTGGCCAGCTTACGGCCTTCGGCGATCATGTCGTCGGCCTCGGTGGCGACAACTTCGGCCGAGACGGGGCCGTCGACCAGATCACAGATCTCTTTGGTGACTTCCAGAATGTCGCGGCCCGATTTCAGGATCAGCGAGGGGTTGGTGGTTACGCCGTCCACCATGCCCAGATCGTTCAGTTCGGCGATGGCGTCGATCTCGGCGGTGTCTACGAAGAATTTCATGAGGGCAGTCCTTTGATGGGTTGGCCTTGGTCGCGGATGGCTTTACCTCAAAGAGACCCATGCTGGAACCCCCTGCGAAGGATATGCCGTGAGCGCTAACGGATTTTTCGACGAAGGAGAGCTGGTTGCGGTGCTGACCACGCAGCCGCTGGACCGGACGTTGGATTACAAAGCGCCCGAGGGCGGGTGCTTTCTTGGGGCGTTTGTCGAGGTGCCTTTGGGCCCGCGCAAAGTCTTGGGTGTGGTTTGGGGGCCGGGGCAGGGTGGTTTTGATCTGGCCAAGGCGCGGTCGGTGAACCGGGTGCTTAAGGTCGCGCCGATGCGTGAAGAAATGCGGGTGTTTCTGGGGAAAGTGGCTGACTACACCCTGACGCCGATGCCTGCGATGCTGCGGCTAGCAACGCGCGCGCCGGGGTTGGGCGATCCGCCCTCAATGCGCAAGGTTTATCGTTTGGGCGGTGGTCAACCGGACCGAATGACCGACGCACGAATGCGGGTACTTGAAGTTTTGCGAGACTATGGCGGCTTGGCCTTTACGCTGAAGGAACTGGCCGAGCAAGCGGGGGTCACATCTTCGGTCATTAAGGGGTTGGTCAAACAGAACGCTGTGCGTGAAGAGGACAGCCCGCGTGATCTTCCCTATCCTCATCTTGATCCAGAATTGCCGGGAAAGGACCTGACCGAAGATCAGGCGGAGGCCGTGATGCGGCTTCAGACCGGGCAACGGACGGGAGATTATGGAACGACTCTTCTGAAAGGGGTGACGGGCTCGGGCAAGACCGAGGTTTATCTTGAGGCGGTCGCCGAGGCCCTGCGCGTGGGGCGGCAAGCACTGGTCTTGCTGCCCGAGATCGCGCTGACGGCTGAATTTCTGACCCGTGTCGAGGCGCGATTTGGTGCGCGTCCGGCTGAGTGGCATTCGGGCGCGACCATGACCGAACGTCGCCGGGTTTGGCGGATGGTCGGTCAGGGTGATGCGCAACTGGTCGTTGGGGCCCGGTCAGCACTGTTTCTTCCATTTCGCGATCTTGGTCTCGTAGTTGTCGATGAAGAACACGACACCTCGTACAAACAAGAAGATGGGGTGCATTATAGTGCGCGGGATATGGCCGTTCTGCGTTCGGCCATCTGCGGAGCGCGGGTGATTCTGGCCAGCGCGACGCCTTCACTGGAAAGCTGGGCCAATGCCGAGGCGGGTAAATACGAGCGGCTGGACCTGAACTCGCGTTTTGGTGCAGCAGTCCTGCCCGAAATGAAGCCGATCGACATGCGCGCCGAGCAGATGCAGGCCGGGACTTGGATTTCCCCCTCGCTGCGGCAGGCGGTGCAACAGCGTATCGAACGCGAAGAGCAGTCACTGCTGTTCATCAACCGCCGTGGCTATGCGCCCGTGACACTATGCCGGGCGTGCGGGGAGCAGATTGCCTGCGATCATTGCGACGCGCGAATGGTTGAACACCGGTTCCTCAAGCGTCTGATGTGCCATCAATGTGGTGAGACCAAGCCAATGCCAGAGGCCTGCCCATCCTGCGGGGTCGAGGGTAAACTGGCACCGGTCGGACCCGGGATTGAACGGCTGGCAGAAGAAGCCGAGGCGGCGTTCCCCGAAGCCAAGATCGCTATGCTCAGCTCTGATCTGTTTGGTTCGGCTCGTGCCCTGAAGGCCAAGATCGAAGAGATTGCCGAAGGCGATGCGGATATCGTTATCGGGACGCAGCTGGTGGCCAAAGGACATAACTTTCCAAAGCTGACACTTGTAGGGGTGATCGATGCGGACCTTAGCCTGCATGGGGCTGACCTGCGCGCGGCGGAACGAACTTTTCAATTGATGCGGCAGGTAGCGGGCCGGGCAGGTCGTGCGGAAAAACCGGGGCAGGCGTTGTTGCAGACATTCCAGCCGGAACATCCGGTGATCCGGGCGATTCTATCGGGCGATGAAGAAGGGTTCTGGAAGGCTGAAGCCGCCGGGCGTCAGGCCGCCGGGGTGCCGCCTTATGGTCGAATGGCCGGGATTGTCCTGTCTGGCCCCGAGGTCGGGCCGGTCTTCGACATCGGCAACGCCATGGCGCGAAACGATGCGCCGTTGCGCGATGTTGGTGCTCAGGTATTTGGCCCGGCTCCAGCTCCGATCGCGCGCATACGTGGGCGTCACCGCGTCCGGCTGTTGGTCAAAGCCCCGAAAGGTGCGCCTATTCAGGACGCCATCGCCCGCTGGATCGCCCCGTTGAAGTTGAAAGGCGATATCCGCCTGACCGTGGATATCGATCCACAAAGCTTCTACTGACCCCTGCATCAGTGCAGAGCAGCTGTGCGCCGGCCGCTTTCCCCTCGCCAAAAAGTACAAATGGGCGTAGAGCATCCTCATGCTGAAACCCATGCCCTTGTCTGAGGCGCAGAGTCTTCCGCTCTGGCGCCGCCCTATGACGCTCTTGTTCGTGATGGCGTTGACCATGCCGATCGCGTTTAACGCGTGGAGTGCATTGCTGAACAATTTCGTCATCGAGGCGGCGAACTTCGACGGGGCGGATATCGGGCTTTTGCACACGGTACGCGAGATTCCGGGCTTTCTGGCCGTTGGCGTGATTGCGGTGATCATTTTCATCCGCGAGCAGGTACTGGCCATGATCTCATTGATGATGTTGGGCGTGGCGACGGCGGTGACGGCCTGGTTTCCCAGCCTTGGCGGGCTGCTGTTTGTGACGCTGTTCAGCTCGATCGGGTTTCACTACTATGAGACGGTGAACCAGTCACTGCAGCTGCAATGGCTGCCTAAAGACCGTGCGCCGCAGGTGCTTGGCTGGCTGGTGGCTATGGGCTCGGCTGCGACGGCTGTGGTCTATGGCTTGATCGTCCTGACATGGGACCGCTTCGACCTGTCCTATAACTTCGTGTTCATGGCGGCAGGCGGCGTGACAACTTTGCTGGCAGTGTTTTGCTTGATTGCTTACCCGCAATTCGACGCACCGACGCCGCAGACCAAGAAGCTGATCCTACGCCGCCGCTACTGGCTGTATTATGCATTACAGTTCATGGCGGGCGCGCGGCGGCAGATTTTTGTCGTGTTCGCCGGTTTCATGATGGTCGAGAAATTCGGCTTTGAAGTACACGAACTGACCAGCCTTTACCTGATCAACCTTATGATCAACATGATGGCGGCTCCGCTGCTGGGCAAGGCAGTCGCGCGGTTTGGCGAACGCCGCACTCTGATCTTTGAATATGCCGGGCTCGCCATCGTTTTCGCAGCCTATGGCGGCATCTACTGGTTTAGCTGGGGCGTGCTGCTGGCGGCGATCCTCTATGTGATCGACCATGTGCTGTTTGCTCTGGCGTTGGCTTTGAAAACTTATTTCCAGAAGATCGCCGACCCGGCGGATATTGCGCCCACTGCGGCGGTGGCATTTACCATCAATCATATCGCCGCTGTTTTCTTGCCAGCACTTTTAGGTCTGCTATGGGTGGTTTCGCCCGGCGCTGTGTTTGGTTTGGCCGCTGCAATGGCGATCATCTCGCTTCTGCTGTCATTACTGATCCCGCGTCATCCGGAACCGGGCAACGAAACCATCCTGTCGAAATACGCCCCCGCGCCCGCCGAATAAGCGACTCCGCTTGACCTTGGCGGTCGGTGCCCCTAGGCGCTGTTTCGATCGAAACAGGAGGCCCCCATGCCAACATTCACTGCTCTGACCACTTTGACCGGCAAGAAAGCCGCCGAAGGATTGGGCGAGGCGATGGAACGGCTGGACCCGGAACCAACCGGCGTCGGCGTGTTCGAGGTCGAGGATGGCTCGGGCCTGTGGGAGGTCGGCGGCTATTTTACCGAAACCCCGGATGAAACCGCGCTGGCGGTTCTGGCCGCCGCGTTCGAGGCCAAGCCCTTTGTGGTCTCGGAACTGCCCGAAACGGATTGGGTTGCCCATGTCCGCCGCGAACTAGCCCCGGTCGAGGCCGGCCGGTTTTTTGTCTATGGAAGCCATGATGCCGACAAACTGCCCGAAGGCCGCATTCCGCTGCTGATCGAAGCTGCGATGGCATTTGGCACAGGGCACCATGGGACAACGCTTGGCTGCCTCAAGGCTTTGGACCATCTTCTGGATCATGGGTTCACGGCCACCAAAGTTGCCGATATCGGCTGCGGTACTGCCGTGCTGGCGATGGCCGCAGCTCGGGTTTGGGATGGCGATATCATCGCCAGCGACATTGATGAGGTTGCCGTCGACGTGGCCGAGGCCAACCTTCGGGCGAACGGTATGGCGGGTGCGGTTAAATGTGTTGAAGCTGCAGGTTTCGATCACCCGGATCTGAAGGCGCATGCGCCTTACGATCTGATATTCGCCAATATCCTAAAAGGTCCGCTCGTGGCCCTTTCGCCTGAAATTTCGGCGAACCTGCGGGGGGGTGGACAAGCGATTCTATCGGGAATCCTCAATGAACAGTCCGATGACGTGATCTCGGTTTATCTCCAAAACGGCTTCAATCTGGTTCGCCAGGATCGGATTGGTGAGTGGACGACGCTAATCTTAAGCAAACAGGGCTGAATTTAGGCCATTTACGGGAGTTTTGTGGATTTTTGCCACGTTTTTGTCGCATTCTCTAATTACCGTCTTTCAATGCACTCGGGGGGCGGTTTTCGGAGGCTGCCATGACAGGAAAACAACTCGAATTCGATCAACGCATCTCGCGTTTGAACAAAAAGCACCAGAAACTCAGCCGCGGCTATCGTGCCACGTTGCGCTCAGACGGGCTGGTGGTGATGAAACCACAGCGTATGCGTTCAGCAGTTCCAGCGAGGGTTTTGTTACTGTGTTTGGTTGGCTTCTTTGCCTTCAAGACCTTTTTACTGTCTCATCTTGGCCCGACTGCGTACGAAACGCGTGTTGAAAGCCTGAATCAGGGCACGCCGGTTGAGAAAGCTGGCGCCTGGATCATGCAGGCCGATCCGGTGACCGCGTTTTTCTCGAGCCAACTGAACAAGGTATGGTTCTAACCGGATATCTTGCACCCTCCTAATAAAAACACCGCATGCCTCACGGCGTGCGGTGTTTCTGTTTGCCCCACAGGGAGGAGGAAGGGGCTTATGCGGTAGTCCGTTATCTCAGTAACGGCGGCCTTCGGCGACAACGTCGATGTCGCCGCGGCATAGTCCGATATCGTCCAGTTCGCGGTCAGAAAGACCGTTCAGCGCGTTACGGGTTGCGCGGGCGTCATTCCATTCAACAACGGCGTTTACAACCGATGCAAAAAGTGCGCCGATACGGCCGACGAGGCCGAATGAGCCAGTGGTGGTGCGGGTGGTATCCAGTGCAGCCATATCCTGTTTCCTTCTGGTTTGTGTTAAACTCTGATCTTGCGATCTGAGCGGCATCTAGTGATGAGTTTCGCCGTGCGCAAGCGCAGAAATTGCATGTGTCCTATGCATTTTTTGCAACGCTCGAAATTGATGAAAACCCCTTAAATCATTGGTAAAAGTTCGATCGGAAAAGCGTCGAAAACGAACCTAACCCGGTCGCAAACAGGCCGCGAGGAACCGGAGGCGACATGAATGTCGGTTTTGGACCTTGAGTTGATTTCCTTGGAAAATGTTCACGCTTCGTGCTAGTCGATGAAAAAAGATCACACAAACCCGAGCAGGCCGAGACAAAACATGCGAATTCTGGGCATTGATCCAGGGCTTAGAACCTTGGGATGGGGCGTCATCGAATCGCATGGCAGCCGCCTGAGCCACGTTGCGAATGGATTGTGCAAATCCGATGGTGATGATCTGGGGGAAAGGCTGCTGTCGCTACACAATCAAATCGTCGAAGTCATCGCCGAGCACAATCCAGATCAGGCGGCAATTGAACAGACCTTCGTCAACAAAGATGGGGCCGGTACACTGAAACTGGGTCAGGCGCGTGGTGTCGCGCTTCTGACGCTTGCGCAGGCGGGTTTGCCGGTTGGCGAGTACGCCCCCAACCGCGTCAAGAAAACGGTGGTGGGCGTCGGGCACGCCGAAAAAGAGCAGGTTCTGCATATGGTCAAACTCCAACTGCCCGGTTGTTCCCCCAAAGGGGCGGATGCTGCGGATGCATTGGCGATTGCCATCTGCCATTCCTACTATGGCGCCGCACCGCAGGCACGGATGAAAGAGGTACGCGCATGATCGGCAAGCTCACTGGACGGCTGGATTACCGCGCGGCGGATCACGTTCTGATCGACGTGCGGGGGGTCGGCTATATCGTCTATTGCTCGGACCGGACCATGGCGGCCCTGCCGGGGGTGGGTGAGGCAATGTCAATCTACACCGATATGGTCGTGCGCGAAGACCTGATGCAGCTTTATGGTTTTCTGTCCTTGGTCGAGAAGGAATGGCACCGTCTGCTGTGCTCGGTTCAGGGTGTGGGTGCGAAGGTATCGCTGGCCATTCTTAGTGCGCTGGGGCCCGATGGTGTCAGCCGCGCGATTGCCTTGGGCGACTGGGGGGCCGTGAAGGCCGCAAAGGGTGTCGGCCCCAAGACCGCGCAACGGATCGTTCTTGACCTCAAGGACAAGGCCCCGGGTGTGATGGCGATGGGCGGCACGGTGACCGAAGCGATGGATGGCCCGGCACTTGAAGTGGTTGAGACGACCGAGCCTGCGCCTGTTCCGAAACGGGTGGCCAAACCGGCCTCGGGCGCTGCCGCTGCTTCTGCGGATGCGCTGTCGGCGTTGGGCAATCTGGGCTATGGACCGTCCGAGGCGGCATCGGCCGTGGCCGAGGCAGCGGCTAATATGCCAGATGCGGGCGAGGCCGATCTGATACGCGCCGCGCTGAAGCTACTGGCCCCCAAGGGCTGAGTGAAAGGGTAACTGAATGGTAGACGCTGATCCCGCCCTGCGACCCGAACCGATGCCCGAGGACAATGACCGCGCCCTGCGCCCGCAGGGGCTGGATGAATTCATTGGTCAGGCCGAGGCGCGGGCCAACCTACGCATCTTCATCCAGTCGGCCCGCCAACGCGGTGAGGCGATGGATCACACGCTGTTCCATGGTCCACCTGGATTGGGTAAGACCACGCTTGCGCAGATCATGGCGCGCGAGTTGGGAGTGAATTTCCGCATGACCTCGGGGCCGGTTCTGGCCAAGGCGGGGGATTTGGCGGCGATTCTGACCAATCTGGAATCGCGGGATGTCTTGTTCATCGACGAGATTCACCGTCTGAACCCGGCGGTCGAAGAGGTGCTGTACCCCGCGATGGAGGATTTCGAGCTGGATCTTGTCATTGGTGAAGGTCCGGCGGCGCGGACTGTACGGATCGAGCTGCAGCCATTTACGCTGGTCGGGGCGACAACGCGGATGGGGTTGCTGACCACGCCGTTGCGCGATCGGTTTGGCATCCCGACCCGGCTGCAGTTCTATACGGTCGACGAGTTGCACGAGATCGTCACCCGCAATGCCCGCAAACTGGGCGCACCTGCGGATGACGAAGGCGCGCGTGAGATCGCGCGCAGGTCTCGTGGAACACCACGGATCGCCGGTCGTCTGCTGAGACGCGTAGTGGATTTTGCCATCGTCGAAGGCGATGGGCGGATTACGCGCGACTTGGCGGATGGGTCACTGACCCGGCTGGGGGTCGATAACCTTGGTCTGGACGGGGCCGACCGCCGGTATTTGAAGCTGATTGCCGAGAACTATGCGGGCGGGCCAGTGGGGATTGAAACACTCTCGGCGGCGTTGTCCGAAAGCCGGGATTCGCTGGAAGAGGTGATCGAGCCTTATCTCCTGCAGCAAGGCCTGATCCAGCGCACTCCGCGCGGACGGATGCTGGCGCAAAAGGCATGGACGCATCTGGGGATGGCTGCACCCAAAGGACAGAGCGATCTGTTTGGTTGAAGTGGGGCGCATTAGATTTTAAGCCTCAGGCCGTCGTATCTAAATCGAGAAGAAGGACTGGGGCGTGACACCCGATGAGATTGAGGCGCTGTTCACACGAGAAAGCGGTGAGTTTCTGTTTGCGCGCTGGGGCAGACCCATCGTGCCCATCGTGTTTGGTGTCGAGGATGAAACGCTGTCGACCGTAAAAGGTGCGTTCGAGGCGGTTGTCACTCTGGCAAATCACAAGATGGCCGAGACGGATCCCGAACTGGGTGCCAATTGCATGGTGTTCTTCTTCCGTGAGTGGCAGGAATTGTTGGACGTGCCCGATCTGGATCGCCTGATCCCGGATCTGGCCCCACTGGTTGACCGGCTGGTGGCTGCCGATGCCAATCAGTATCGCATTTTCCGGTTCGAAGAAGACGGCGCCATCCGCGCGGCATTTGTGTTTTTGCGCATGGACAAAGAGCTGTCGAAAGTGCCGGCAGAAACGCTGGCGCTAAACCAGGTCGTACAAACGATCCTGCTTTGGTCCGATACTGCCTTTCGCAGCGCCTCACCTCTGGCGATTGCTGGTGACGCGACGATCTTGCGGCCTGATATTGCGGCCTTGATCCGCGCCGCCTACGATCCTGTTCTGCCCGGTGCCGCGCAGGACCCCTCTCATGCGCTGCGCTTGTTCGCCAGATTGGAGCCGTCGCAATGAAGCATCACTACCCGGTCCGTGTTTATTACGAAGACACCGACATGGGAGGCGTGGTCTATCACGCAAATTATCTGAGATACATCGAACGCGCCCGGTCGGACTGGGTGCGTAAACTGGGTAATGATCAGAACGCGATGCGGGACGCAGGCATTGTCTGGGTCGTGCGGCGGATCGAGGCGGATTATCTCGCCGCCGCTAGGTTTGAAGACGAGCTGATGGTCGAGACCGAGATGGTTTCGCTATCGGGCGCTCGGTTGACAATGTCGCAATTGGTCAAGCGTGGCGAGACCGAGATTTTCCGCGCCGAGGTAACGGCTGTCTGCATGAATGCGCAAGGTAAGCCCGTTCGTCTTCCGGCAGAGATTCGCGCATTGATGTAACATTTTCAGCCTCCGGGGTGGTTCTGTTGGCTTTTCATCTCCATCTGCGTTAGCGTTTGGCAAAACAAGGCCAAATGGCCATCAGGCAAAACAAAGAGCAGGTTCATGGAAGCTGAAACGCTGGCGCTGGCGCAGGAGATCGATTTCTCCATGTGGGGGCTGTATGCCCGCGCGACCTTTATCGTCAAACTGGTGATGTTGATGCTGATCGGTGCATCCATCTGGTCCTGGGGCATTATCATTCAGAAACTGATCAACTACCGAGCCGCGCGGCGCGAGGCGCAGGTATTCGATGAAAGCTTCTGGTCTGGCAATCCGCTGGATGAGCTGTTCGAGCAGATCGGAACCCAGCCCGATGGCAGTTCCGAGAAGATTTTCGCGGCGGGGATGATCGAGTGGCGACGCTCGCACCGCACCGATGGCGGCTTGATCGCAGGGGCGACGGCGCGGATCGATCGCTCGATGGACGTGGCGATCGCGAAAGAGGCTGAGGGTCTGCAAAAAGGGTTGCCCATTCTGGCCACTGTCGGATCGACAGCGCCGTTTATCGGCCTGTTTGGCACCGTTTGGGGCATCATGAATGCCTTTATCGAGATTGCCGAGCAGCAGAACACAAACCTCGCCGTAGTGGCCCCGGGTATTGCCGAGGCGTTGCTGGCCACCGGTCTTGGCTTGCTGGCCGCGATCCCGGCGGTGATATTCTATAATAAACTCAGCGCAGACAGTGACCGCATCGTCGGCGGCTACGAGGCCTTTGCCGATGAATTCGCCACTATCCTGTCGCGTCAGTTGGATAGCTGACGATGGGTGCGGCAGTTCAGCAAAGCTCGGGCGGGAACGGACGCAGGCGCGGACGGCGGCGCGGGCGCGCCCAACCGATGGCCGAGATCAACGTGACGCCCTTTGTTGATGTCATGCTGGTGTTGCTGATCATCTTTATGGTGGCGGCCCCATTGTTGACCGTCGGCGTACCTGTCGATCTGCCCAAGACTGCCGCAAGTGCCTTACCCGGTGACAACGAAGAGCCGCTGACCGTGACCTTGACCGCAGATGGGCGCGTGCAGATCCAGACCACGGATGTGCTGCGCGAAGAACTGATCGGTAAGCTGCGCGCGATCGCAGCTGAGCGCAGCAGCGACCGCGTGTTCTTGCGTGCTGACGGCGCGATTCCATATGCGCAAGTGATGCAGGTCATGGGTGCTTTGAACGCGGGCGGGTTTTCCAACGTTGGCCTTGTGACCGATACCGGCGGGCCAACGCTGGACGAAGGGTGAGAGTGAGGCTGCGCGGTGGATACCGGCACCAAGATTTCGGCAATTGCGCATGTCAGCCTGATTGGCTGGGCGCTGATCGGCGGGACCTTCCGGTCCGAGCCGTTGCCGATGGCTGTACAGGATGTCTCGGTGATCTCGGCTGAGCAGTTTGCGGCCATGACCGCGCAACGCGAGGCACCCGAGGTGCCGACTGACCCGGCTGAACTGCAACAGCCTGCAGAACCTGATAAGATCGAAATACTGGACCCGACGCCGGAAGAAACGCCCGAACCTGAGCCGGTTGCCCAGCCCGAGCCGGAACCTGAGCCCGAGCCGGAACCGGAAACGGTGGAAGTCCCGCCCGAGCCCGAACTGATCGAACAACCTCCGACGCTTGAAGAGCCCGAGCCTGAGCTGGCGGCGCTTCCTGCGCCTCCGGGCCCAGAGGCCGAACCAAGCCCTGCGGATAAGATCGCGCCCGAGCAGATTGCTCCTCCTCCGCCCGAGGCCAAGCCGGATGACATTGAAACCCCTCCGGTTTCGCTGGATGAAGGGGCGGAAATCCAACAAGAACAGCAAGATCAAACGGCACCGGAAGAGGCCGCGCCCGAGATTGTGACCGAGGCGGAAGAAGTCGAAGATCCGGCCCCGCGAACCTCTCCTCGTCCGCGCGTGCGCCCGAACCGGCCGGCACCCCAGCCAGAGCCTGAGGTTGCAGAAACGCCCGAGCCCGCGCCGACTGAACCTGCGCAAAACGAGCAAGCGATAAATGACGCCTTGGCCGAAGCATTGGGCAATGGCACCGAACCTTCGGGCCCACCACTGACAAGCGGTGAAAAAGACGCGATGCGGGTTGCGGTGTCGCGGTGTTGGAATGTCGGGTCCCTGTCGACGGATGCGCTGGAAACCGTGGTTGTTGTCGGGTTTTCGTTGACCAGAGATGGCAAAGTGGTTGGCGGCAGTTTGCAGCTACTCGACAGTACAGGCGGCTCGGCCGCATCAGCAAAACAAGCCTACGAAGCCGCGCGCCGCGCAATTTTGCGCTGTGGGTCTAAAGGATATGACCTACCTGCTGACAAATACGATCAATGGCAGGATATTGAGATTACATTCAATCCCGAGAGGATGCGGATCAAATGATGAAACTTCTGACCAGCCTCTTAATTGGCCTGACCCTTCTTTCGACCTCGGCCTACGCCCAAAGTGGCCCGCTGCGTCTGGAAATCGATGAAGGGATCATCGAGCCGATGCCATTTGCGGTACCGAGCTTTGTGCCGGACGGACCTTCGGCCGCACAATATGCGCAAGACATCTCGCGCGTGGTGGTATCGGACCTGACGGGAACGGGTTTGTTCCGCGAAATCTCGTCGGATGCATTCATCAGCCGGGTCAGTAGTTTTGATGCCCCGGTGCAGTTTGCCGATTGGAAAGCGATCAACGCGCAGGCACTGGTGACAGGGGCGGTCAATGTTTCGGGCAAACGGCTGACGGTGCGGTTCCGGGTTTGGGACGTGTTCTCGGGTCAGGAACTGGGCAATGGGTTGCAGTTTGCGGGCACCACCGACGGCTGGCGTCGCATGGCGCATAAGGTGGCCGATCAGGTCTATACCCGGATCACCGGCGAGGGTGCTTACTTTGACAGCCGAGTCGCGTTCGTGTCGGAAAGCGGCCCTAAGGATCAGCGGCGCAAGCGGTTGGCGATCATGGATTATGACGGCGCGAATGTGCAGTATCTGACCGACAGCGCAGCGATTGTTCTGGCGCCTCGGTTCTCACCGACGGGCGACCAGTTGCTCTATACCAGCTACGAGACCGGTCAGCCGCGTATTTACGTTCTGGATGTCGGCCGCGTGGAGCGGCAAGAGTTGAAAACGCAGGAAGGCACCATGAGTTTCTCACCGCGCTTCTCTCCGGATGGTCGTTCAATTGTTTATTCGTTGACCCAAGGCGGAAACACGGATTTGTGGAAAATGGATCTGGCCTCGGGCCAAAGCGTGCGACTGACCAATACGCCCGCGATTGAAACTGCACCAAGCTATGCGCCGGATGGCAGTCGGATCGTGTTTGAAAGCGACCGGTCGGGCACTCCGCAGCTTTACATCATGCCCGCCAACGGAGGCGAGGCAACGCGGATCAGTTTTGGGCAAGGCCGCTATGGCACGCCGGTCTGGTCTCCGCGTGGTGACTTGATTGCCTTTACCAAGCAGAACAAAGGTCGCTTCCACATCGGTGTTATGCGCACAGATGGCAGCGAAGAGCGCCTTTTGACCGCCTCGTTCCTGGACGAAGGTCCCACTTGGTCGTCAAACGGGCGGGTCATAATGTTCACCCGCGAAACTCAGGGGGCAAGCGGTCGATCGACGCTTTACTCTGTGGATATTTCGGGCCGTAACTTGCGTCCTGTTAGAACGCCGGATGGCGGTAGCGACCCGTCTTGGGGGCCACTGCAGAATTGATTGGAACAGACCGCAGGTAAAGTTCACAACAAACCCGCAATGTGATAGAAGCGCGGCAATAAACAACGAAACACGAGGCACTTGAGATGAAACTGTTGAGCAAAGTCGCGGCAATTGGGGCGCTGACCCTGATTGCGGCCTGTTCCAATAATGATCCGTCGGCTCTGGGTGGCGGCGCTGGTGGCAGCGGCGCACTGGTTCCGGGCTCACCCAGTGATCCGCGTTCGCCAGCCTATTTCCAGCAAACAGTTGGTGACCGGGTTCTGTTCGCGGTCGATCAGTCCACGCTCAGCCCGCAGGCGCAGACGATTCTGCAAGGGCAGGCCGATTGGCTGCTCGCCAATCCGGATTTTGTCGCCAATATCGAAGGCCATGCGGACGAGCAGGGCACGCGCGAATACAACCTTGCGCTTGGAGCTCGTCGGGCCAATGCGGCGCGGGAGTATCTGATCTCGCGCGGGGTGGCAGGCAACCGGTTGACCACCGTCAGCTATGGCAAGGAACGCCCGATCGAAATTTGCAGCACCGAGGATTGCTATTCGAAAAACCGCCGCGCGGTGACGGTGCTGACAGGCTCAACCTTGGGGTAAGATGATGCGAATTGCAGGATTGGTTCTGGCGGCGGTTGTGGCCGTCGCTGGTGTGGCACAGGCTCAGGATCAGCAGACTTTGGCGGATATCCGTCAGGAGCTGACGGTGCTTCACGTGGAAATCCAACGCCTCAAGCGCGAGTTTTCAACCACTGGTTCCCCTGCGCCAAACCTGTCCGGCAGTTCCGTGCTTGAGCGCGTTGATGCGATCGAGGCAGAATTGCAGCGCCTGACACGCCAGACCGAGCAGTTGAACCAAAGGGTGCAGAATGTCGTGACCGATGGCACCAATCGTATAGGTGATTTGGAGTTTCGTCTGGTTGAACTTGAAGGCGGTGATCTGAGCGCGCTGGGCGAAACCTCAACGCTGGGTGGTGAGACATCGACCGATGTGGCTGTGGCACCCACCCCCAACCCTACGCAACCCACGGTCACTGATCAGGGGGAGCTTGCAGTCGGTGAACAAGCGGATTTTGATGCCGCTTCGCAGGCCCTGGTGGATGGAGATTTCCAGACCGCGGCCGATCTGTTTGCGCAATTCGACCAGTCCTATCCGGGCAGCCCGCTGGCGAGCCAAGCCAACCTGCGGCGCGGGCAGGCGCTGAAAGGGGTAGGCGATACACGCGAAGCGGCGCGCGCCTTTCTGGCCAGCTTCACGGGCGACTCCGAAGGGCCTCTGGCACCCGAGGCGTTGTTTGAGTTGGGCGCAGCGCTTGGACAGCTGGGCCAAACCGATCAGGCTTGCATCACTCTCGGCGAAGTTGGCGTACGATTTCCGGCATCGGCACCAGCTGCTTCGGCCACACAAGAAATGGCAACACTGGGCTGTTCTTGACCTCTGACGCCGATACGCTTCGGGCAAATCTGCGGGCGGGTCTGCCGGATCCACCACCGCGCCGGCTGGGGGTGGCGGTATCAGGGGGCAGCGATTCGACCGCCCTGTTGCATTTGCTGGTTGATATTGCGCGACAAGAGAATATCGAGTTGTTTGCAGCGACCGTTGACCACGGTCTGCGACCTGAATCAGCCTCAGAGGCCTTGGCTGTCGCAACCCTGGCGCAGCGCTTAGGCATTCCTCATGAAACGCTGAAATGGCAGGGGTGGGATGGATCCGGAAATCTGCAGGATCAGGCGCGGCGTGCGAGATACCGGTTGCTGGTCGCGTGGGCCGAATCGAAGGGCCTAGAGGCAGTTGCGCTGGGCCACACGGAGGATGATCAGGCTGAAACGGTACTGATGCGGCTGGCCCGTGCTTCGGGCGTTTCGGGGCTTTCGGCCATGGCTGTATCGCGAAAAGAAGGTCTGGTCACATTGCTGCGCCCATTGCTGTCCACGACACGCTCCGATCTTCGGGAATATCTGACTGCGCAAGGTATTTCGTGGATTGATGATCCGTCGAATCAGGACCCTCGTTTTGACCGGATCAAAGCCCGCCAGGCCCTGTTAGGATTAAATCAAATCGGGATCACGGCAGAGTCATTATCACGGGTCGCTGAAAATATGGCACAAGCGCGTGAAGCATTGGCGCAATACGCGCAGGAATCCGCTCTCCGGTTCTTCACGGTGGCGGATGGCGATCTTTGCATCGATCGCGATGGGTTCGAAACTCTGCCCGAAGAAATCTGTCGTCGGCTTGTGATTGCGTCTGTTTCATGGATCACGGGTGGAGAATATCCGCCGCGACACAAAGCGGTGGATCAAGTGCTGGATGCGATTTCGTCTGCTCAGACGGCCACCCTGGGGGGATGCATTTTAATCCCGGAAGGCAAAAAAACTTGGATTTGCAGAGAGCTAAACGCCGTCAGCAATCAGCTCGCGCGCGCCTCAGAACCTTGGGACAGGCGTTGGATTATGTCCGGGCCAAAAACTGAAGTTGCGGAAATCCGGGTGCTTGGGGAGGATGGTATTTTGCAGCTGGAAAACTGGCGCTCTGTCGGCAAACCTCGCGCTGCCGTGCTGTCGACGCCCTCGGTCTGGGTTGGAGGCAAGCTATTGGCGGCACCTCTGGCCGGTTTTGCAAACGGATGGCGCGCCGAACTGCTTCCAGAAAGGTCCGACTTCGATGCGGTGATTTTATCTCATTGAACCTGCCACAATCCTCTCTATTTTAAGGAACAACCCCGGCAGGTCCCGACCTGCCGAAACCTTTCGGGAGATTTTCCTTGGGCAACGCTCGCAATATCGCCTTCTGGGTCGTTCTGTTTCTGCTGATCCTGGCACTGTTCAACCTGTTCAGTGGACCCAGCGGGTCGCTTCAGAACAATGAACGCACCTATTCCGAATTCGTCAGCGCCGTGGACGCCGGAGACGTCACCAGCGTGACGCTGGATGGCGAACAGATCCGCTATCGCACGAATGAGAATCAGGACTTTGTCACCATCAAACCCACCGATGCCGAGGTGACGAAGCTGCTGATCGACAAGAACATCCCCGTACGTGCTGAAAAACAGCAGCAATCGGGTTTCCAGTCGTTCCTGATCACGCTGCTGCCCTTCCTGCTGCTGATCGGTGTTTGGGTCTATTTTATGAACCGGATGCAGGGTGGCGGCAAAGGTGGCGCGATGGGTTTTGGCAAGTCCAAGGCCAAGATGCTGACCGAAAAGCACGGCCGGGTGACGTTCGACGACGTTGCGGGCATCGACGAGGCCAAGGAAGAGCTGGAAGAGATCGTGGAATTCCTGCGCAACCCGCAGAAATTTTCGCGTTTGGGCGGTAAGATACCCAAAGGAGCGCTGCTGGTTGGCCCTCCGGGCACTGGTAAGACGCTGCTTGCCCGTGCGATTGCGGGCGAGGCAGGTGTGCCGTTCTTTACGATCTCGGGTTCCGATTTCGTTGAAATGTTCGTTGGTGTTGGTGCATCGCGCGTGCGTGACATGTTCGAGCAAGCCAAGAAGAACGCGCCTTGTATCGTGTTCATCGACGAAATTGACGCCGTGGGGCGCCATCGTGGTGCTGGCTATGGCGGCGGTAACGACGAACGCGAACAGACCCTCAACCAGCTGCTGGTTGAGATGGACGGTTTCGAGGCCAATGAAGGCGTGATCATTCTGGCTGCCACCAACCGGAAGGACGTTCTGGACCCCGCGCTGCTGCGTCCGGGCCGGTTTGACCGTAACGTGACCGTCGGCAACCCCGACATCAAAGGCCGTGAAAAAATTCTGGGCGTTCACGCGCGCAAGACGCCTCTGGGTCCCGATGTCGATCTGCGCATCATCGCGCGCGGCACGCCGGGCTTTTCGGGTGCTGATCTGGCGAACCTCGTGAACGAGGCCGCATTGATGGCCGCCCGCGTCGGTCGTCGCTTTGTCACCATGGAGGACTTTGAGAACGCCAAAGACAAGGTGATGATGGGGGCCGAGCGCCGTTCGATGGTGCTGACGCAGGACCAGAAGGAAAAAACCGCCTATCACGAGGCCGGCCATGCCGTTGTGGGTCTGGAACTGCCGCTGTGCGATCCGGTCTATAAGGCGACCATCATTCCGCGCGGTGGAGCGCTGGGTATGGTTGTGTCGCTGCCCGAAATGGATCGTCTGAACTATCATCGCGATGAGTGTGAGCAGAAGCTGGCCATGACCATGGCCGGTAAAGCCGCTGAAGTGATCAAGTATGGTGAGGACCACGTCTCGAATGGCCCTGCGGGCGATATCATGCAGGCCAGCCAGTTGGCGCGCGCCATGGTGATGCGCTGGGGCATGTCCGACAAGGTCGGCAACATCGACTATGCCGAGGCGCATGAAGGCTATCAGGGCAACACCGCCGGGTTCTCGGTATCGGCCCATACCAAAGAGCTGATTGAAGAAGAGGTAAAGCGCCTGATCCAGCAAGGCTATGAACGCGCGCACAAGATCCTGACCGACAAGAACGAGGAATGGGAGCGACTGGCGCAAGGCCTGCTTGAGTATGAGACCCTGACCGGCGATGAGATCAAGCGCGTCATGAATGGCGAACCGCCCACCGAAAGCGATGATGAGGGTGACAGCCCCGATGAGGGTAACGCCCCCAGCGTAACTGCCATCCCGAAGACCAAGTCCAAGAAATCGCCGCCAGATGGCGGGATGGAACCAGAACCCACCGCATAATTGCAAAACCCGGAGCCAGCCTCCGGGTTTTCTCTTTTCATCAGGGCGTTGCCGGGCATTATGCCTACAAACCTGCAGATGAATGGGGGCATCTCATGCCGTTCTTATGTGAAACTGAATATTCGGCCGAGGTGGTATGGCTGGGCCATGTTCCAGCAGGCCAGTCTTTGCGGGCCAAGCCTGTCAACGATTTGGACCTGAATTTTGATGGCGTTCAGGGGGAACGGCATCAGGGGCTCAATAGGGCGTCCTGTGTTCGAGTAGCGAATCTCTATCAAAAGGGCACCGAAATCCGTAATGTTCGTCAGCTGTCGGTACTGTCGGCAGAGGAGTTGGGTGATATCGCAGCCGAGATGAACCTGGCCGAGCTTGATCCGTCTTATCTTGGGGCATCGATCGTTTTGAAAGGCATCCCCGATTTCTCTCATATCCCTCCGTCGTCACGGTTGCAGGCCGAGAATGGCATGACGATCACTGTGGATATGGAAAACGCCCCCTGCGTTCTTCCCGGTCGCGAGATTGAGGCGGATCACACAGGATACGGAGCAGCATTCAAACCGGCGGCCAAAGGGCGGCGCGGAGTTACGGCGTGGGTTGAACGACCGGGGGCGCTGAAGCGCGGCGACAAGATGCAATTGTTTGTGCCGGATCAGCCACTTTGGCAACCATAGGTTCAATCCGTTTCCGATTTGCTCACTACGATTTCCCGCAACGCCGTTTCGCGGCAAGAAAATGTCGGAATCCTTAGCCTTCTGATTTGTGTACCTCAGTATATGTTGCGCAGCGCCGACGCCTGAGCGTCGGTTTTGCACGGAATTCAATCAGGGACCCTGCCCAATGAGCTACAAATCCGACATTGAGATTGCCCGCGAGGCAAACAAGAAGCCGATCCAGGAAATTGGTGCCAAGTTGGGCATCTCCAGCGATGATTTGCTGCCTTACGGCCATGACAAGGCGAAGGTCAGCCAGGACTTCATCAACTCGGTTCAGGATCGCGAAGACGGCAAGCTGATCCTTGTGACCGCGATCAACCCGACCCCTGCGGGTGAAGGCAAGACCACCACAACCGTGGGTCTGGGCGACGGTCTGAACCGCATCGGCAAGAACGCGATGATCTGCATCCGCGAAGCCTCGCTTGGCCCGAACTTCGGCATGAAGGGTGGCGCTGCGGGCGGTGGTTACGCTCAGGTTGTGCCGATGGAAGAGATGAACCTGCACTTCACCGGTGACTTCCACGCCATCACCTCGGCCCACTCGCTGCTGTCGGCGATGATCGACAACCACATCTATTGGGGCAACGAGCAGGAAATCGATACCCGCCGCGTTGCATGGCGCCGTGTGGTCGACATGAACGACCGTGCCCTGCGTCAGATTACTGCGTCTCTGGGCGGCGTGTCGAACGGCTTCCCGCGTGAAGCTGGGTTTGACATCACCGTGGCCTCGGAAGTGATGGCGATTCTGTGTCTGGCAAACGACCTGAAAGACCTTGAAAAGCGTCTGGGCGACATCATCGTAGCCTACCGCCGCGACAAGACCCCGGTCTACTGCCGTGACATCAAAGCCGAAGGCGCGATGACCGTTCTGTTGAAGGACGCAATGCAGCCGAACCTGGTGCAGACGCTGGAAAACAACCCGGCCTTTGTCCATGGCGGACCCTTCGCGAACATCGCACATGGCTGTAACTCGGTCATCGCGACAAAGACCGCGCTGAAAGTGGCTGACTATGTCGTTACCGAGGCGGGCTTTGGTGCCGATCTGGGTGCCGAGAAGTTCATGAACATCAAATGCCGCAAGGCAGGCATCGCGCCATCGGCCGTGGTACTGGTTGCCACTGTGCGCGCGATGAAAATGAATGGCGGTGTCGCCAAGGCTGATCTGGGTGCCGAGAACGTCGACGCTGTGAAGTCTGGTTGTGCCAACCTGGGTCGTCACATCGAGAACGTCAAATCGTTCGGCGTCCCAGTTGTCGTAGCGATCAACCACTTCGTTACCGACACTGATGACGAAGTAGACGCAGTCAAGAGCTACTGTGCCGAACACGGTGTCGAAGCGATCCTGTCGCGTCACTGGGAACTGGGTTCGGATGGCTCTGCGCCTCTGGCCGAAAAGGTTGTCGAAATCGTCGAAAATGGCGCTGCGAACTTCTCGCCGATCTATCCGGATGAAATGCCGCTGTTCGAGAAGATCGAAACCATCGCCAAGCGCATCTACCGCGCCGATGAGGTGTTGGCCGACAACAAGATCCGCAACCAACTGCGCGAGTGGGAAGAAGCGGGCTATGGAAATCTGCCGGTCTGCATGGCGAAAACCCAGTATTCGTTCTCGACCGACCCAACCCTGCGCGGCGCGCCTACCGGACACTCGGTTCCGGTGCGTGAGGTTCGCCTTTCCGCTGGTGCCGGTTTCATCGTCGTTGTCTGCGGTGAGATCATGACCATGCCCGGTCTGCCGCGCAAACCGGCCGCCGAAACCATCTGCCTTAACGACGCAGGTGAGATCGAGGGCTTGTTCTAAGCGCTCAAATAAGACATCTCGTGGTCCGGGGATATCCCCGGGCCGCAGGAGACCAAAATGCCCACTCTGATACCTCCGCAAGACTGTCATTCGATGCAGGAATTGCGGCCTCAGATCGACAAGCTGGACCGCCAATTGATTGGATTGCTGGTAACGCGCGCAACCTATATCGACCGCGCGTCGCAGCTGAAACCCGGCGAGGGCCTGCCCGCCCGCATCCCGGAACGTGTCGAAGATGTGGTGCAGCGCGTCCGCAAGAGCTCCGATGAGTTGGGTATGGACCCCGATCTTGCCGAAAAGCTCTGGCGTATACTGATTGATTGGTCGATTGCCCGCGAAGAACGCGTGCTCGGCCCAGACTGAAGAAACGGGCGCCTAGTGCGCCCGATCCGTTTTGTGAAAGAAGGGATCAAAGAATGGTAGCGCAGGTTATCGACGGAAAGGCCTTTGCCGCCAAAGTGCGCGCGCAGGTGGCTGACCAGGTTGCAAAGCTGAAAGAAGAGAACGGCATCACCCCCGGTCTGGCGGTGGTTCTGGTGGGCGAAGACCCGGCCAGCCAGGTCTATGTCCGTTCTAAGGGCAAGATGACCGTCGAGGTCGGCATGAACTCGTACGAGCACAAGCTGGATGCAGAGACCTCCGAAGAGGACCTGCTGGCGCTGATTGACAAACTGAACAATGACCCTGCGGTGCACGGCATTCTGGTGCAACTGCCGCTGCCCAAGCATCTGAACGAAGATCTGGTGATCAACACGATCGATCCGGCAAAGGATGTGGACGGGTTCCACATCTCGAATGTGGGCCTGCTGGGAACAGGTCAGAAGTCAATGGTGCCGTGCACTCCGCTGGGCTGTCTGATGATGTTGCGCGATCACCACGGCTCTTTGTCCGGCATGGATGCTGTAGTGATCGGCCGGTCGAACATCGTGGGCAAGCCGATGGCGCAGTTGCTTCTGGGCGACAGTTGCACTGTGACCATCGCGCATAGCCGCACCAAAGATCTTCCCGATGTTGTGCGTCGTGCTGATATTGTGGTCGCCGCAGTTGGTCGCCCCGAGATGGTTCCGGGTGACTGGATCAAGGAAGGCGCAACCGTGATCGATGTCGGCATCAACCGGATCGAACGCGACGGCAAGAACAAGCTTGTTGGCGACGTTGACTACGCCACTGCGGCAGAACGCGCTGGTGCGATTACCCCTGTTCCCGGTGGAGTTGGCCCTATGACGATCGCCTGCCTTCTTGCGAACACGCTCACCGCGGCTTGCCGCGCAAACGGCTTGCCTGAACCGGAAGGCCTGACTGCCTAATTGCAACCTCCGAGTCCAATTCGGGCGCAAGGTCAATGATTGAATTGGCCGGAGAGCGAAAAGCTCTCCGGCCTTTTTCATTAGATTAGGATATTTATATAACTACATCTTGACTTGACCTAGCGTCGGTCGGTGATAATCCTTCTATTCCAGCCGTTTAAGGGGTTATAATCCTGTCTGTTCGTGTTTCATGGTTTTACCTTTGGCGAGGTGCGTTACCTGGTATGATGAAGCTGAGTCCGATCTTCTCGTTAATAAGCCTTCAACGGGTAGTGGCGGGCCTCGTTTTTATTCCTTTATTGGCGTATTCCTTTGCCCCCTTTCGGGATATGACACTGCCATTCAGTCAGCGGATGGTGTTCTGGACAGGTGTTATGCTGCTCGCGCTTGCAGCGACTTGGTCGGCTGGAAAGCTGGTACGCGAACGGCTAAATCGATCCGGATTGCTGGTCCGTGATTTTGCCTTCGTCCTGTTGATCCTGACATTGTTTGCACCATCACTGTGGTTTCTGACCTGGATTCTGTTCACGCTAAATGGATTGATGGCACCGGGCATATTGAAAGTCGCCCCTTATGGTCTTCTCTTCGCCACCGGACTTTTGCTGGTGCGTCAGCGGGAAGAAACCGCAGCACCGGTATTCGAACCCAGACCACGTCTTTTCAATCGTTTGCCCGCCACTTTCGAGGGGCAGGTTTATCGGTTAACCGTGCGCGATCACTATGTCGACGTGGTCACGTCCGATGGTACGTTTACAATCCGCTCGCGCTTTACCGACGCGATTGCCGAGATGGAGCCGGTACAAGGCCATTGTACGCACCGTTCACACTGGGTCGTGGATTCGGCGATTGTTGGGGTCGAAAAAGAAAAGGGAAAATCCTTTTTGCACCTAAGCAACGGCGATCAGGTTCCTGTCAGCAGGAAATACAAGCAACAGCTCGTGGACGACGGGTTGCTCTAGAACCTATCTGGGCATCGGGATGAGTTGAGGCTGCGCGCCGGTCAGAATTGCCCGCGCATCCGGTGCCATGATGCCGCTCAGAGCCTCTGCTGAACTGCGCAACCCCCCGGTGTAAGCGCCATAAGCTGGAAGGATCAGACGTGATTGATCCAACAAAAAAGCTGGGCGGGTGATCGAGCGCCCTCGGGCATTGAGGTTAACTTTGGGGTGGTAGTGGCCCGAGACTTCACCTGCACTGCTTTGCTGGGCGATATGGCGAAAAATCAGATCGTGGCAAGCCCACTCGGACAGATGTGTGCCGCCCATTTCTACCGGGCCGGGGTCATGGTTCCCCTCGATCCAGATCCAACGTCGACCAGCCTGCATTGCGGTGATCTGTTGCCTATCCTCAGCAGCCAACGCGCCCGAGGCATCGAGATCGTCAAAGCTGTCCCCCAAACAGATGACCGTCGTGGCACCGGTACGGGTAAGATCACTTGCCAATCGGGTCAATGTTTCGCGGCTGTCATACGGCGGCAAGGTCGGGCCGCCCCTGCGGGCGATCCGTTCGGATTTTCCTAAATGCAGATCGGAAACACAGAGCAAGCTCTGTTCCGGCCACCATAGTGCGCCTGACCCAAGCGCAGTCAGGTTTTGGCCAGAAAATGAAAACGCGATCTTGTTCATGATCCGTTCTTCATACGATTTTGCGGATTGCGCAAGTGGTTTATGCCGGTTGCAATCCGGCCGCCTGCAGCAACCGGGCACTTTCTTCCGCAAGCAGGCGTTCCTCGGCTTCGCCCTTGACGGGGACTTTGCCAACTTCGAGGAACAGAGGCGCCGCCAGGGGTGAGACGCGGTCTAGCCGCAGCAGGTCAATCCGGTCTCCGATCCGGGCGACCATGGCTTCGATCCGTCCGAAATCGACCAACCCGCGCATGGCCTCTTCGCGGGTGATTTGCATCAGCAGATGCTCAGGATCGTATTTCAGCAAGGTGTCATAGAGGATATCTGACGAAAATGTCGCCTGCCGACCACTCTTGCGCTGCCCACCAGTGTTGCGTTCGATCAACCCCGCGATTGTGGCCGAAGCACGAAATGTGCGTTTCATCACGGCGTTACCCGCCAGCCAAGTCTCCAATCCTTCTCGTAGCGCGTCCAACTGAAATAGTGGGCGCGGATCGGTCACCGCATCCAGCCCCCAGATTAAGGTGGCATAGTCAGTGGCTACAAATCCCAGCGGCGCAAGGCCGGTTTCCTCCATGCGTTTGGTCAACAGCAAGCCCAGCGTCTGTTGCGCATTGCGGCCGGCAAATCCGTAGACGCATAGATGCTCGCGCCCCCTGTCAGAGAAGCTCTCAATCAACAGGCGGTCACTTTGCGGCAGGCGTGATATCTCGCGCTGAAGACCCAGCCATTCGGCAGTATGTCCGGGCAGTTGAGGCCAATCCGGCTGTGCGAACATCCGTAGGATTCGGTCGCTCAGCTGGGTGGACGTGGCGAACTTAGTACCCGAAAAGGTCGCGATCTTGGGCTTGCGGTCAGCGCGGCGGCTGACCTCGACCACCATCTCTCGCAGACCCTCATAGCGGACGATCTGACCACCGATCAGAAAGGTATCACCAGGGGTTAGCGAGGCCGCGAATCCCTCCTCTACCTCACCCAGAGGCTTGCCCCCGCGATTGCGCTTAAGCCGAACCTTCAGCGTGTCGGTGTCCTGAATCGTGCCAAGGTTCATGCGGATACGCTGTGCCGCCCTCGGGTCGCGCAATTGCCAGGCTCCATCCGGGCGCTGCTGAAGCCTCTGCCACCGATCATAGGCTCGCAGGGCATATCCACCGGTGGCGCAGAATTCCAAACAGGCATCGAATTCAGCACGGGTGATCTGCGCATAAGGCCCGGCAGCCGTCATTTCGGCGTAGAGTGCATCTGCATCAAACGGTCCCGCTGCGGCGGCGATCAGAATATGCTGGCACAAAACGTCCCTGGGTCCTGGCCCGCGGGGGTCGCCATCCAGATCATGTTCTTGCACAGCTTCCAGTGCAGCAACACATTCGACCACTTCGAACCGGTTGGCTGGGACGAGAATAGCTTTGGAAGGGGCATTGTAGCGGTGATTTGCGCGCCCGATCCGCTGCACCAGCCGCTTGACGTTCTTCGGCGCGCCGATCTGGATCACCAGATCCACATCGCCCCAGTCGATCCCCAGATCGAGGCTGCCGGTGCAGACAATTGCCCTCAGATCACCCCTGACCATCGCGGCCTCGACCCGTTCGCGTTGTTGCCGATCCAGGCTGCCGTGGTGAATGCCAATGGGCAGAGCGTCGTCGTTGGCGAGCCAGAGGTTGTGAAAGAAAATCTCGGCCTGCGCCCGAGTATTGTGAAAGATAAGTGTCGTCTTGTGCTTTTTGATCTGCTCCATCACAGCGGGGATGGAATAGGCTGCGCCACCGCCCGACCATGGCGGCATCTCTTGTGTTTGCAGCATCGAGATATCGGGGTCAGGGCCGGGATCAGCCTGAATAATTCGGCAAGGATCGGGATTGCGGGCTAGAAATCGTGCGATGCCTTCGGGGTCTTCAACCGTGGCGGACAAGCCTACGCGGCGCAGATCGGGGCAGAGTGTCTGCATTCGTGCCAGCGCCAGCATCAATTGATCCCCCCGTTTGCTTTCTGCCAGTGCATGTATTTCGTCGACAACAATGCGCTGGACCCCAGCAAACATGCGCGGAGCATCTTCGTATGAAGTAAGTAACGCCAGACTTTCGGGCGTGGTCAGCAGGATATGTGGAGGATCGGCGCGCTGGCGTTTCTTCTGCGTGGCCGATGTGTCGCCGGTGCGATCTTCGATCCGAATTGGTAGGCCGATTTCCTCGACGGGAACGCGCAGATTGCGCCTGATATCCGCTGCCAGCGCCTTGAGAGGAGACACATAAAGCGTGTGCAATCCGTCATGCTGCCCCAGCGCCAACTCGGCCAGGGAAGGCAGAAACCCGGCCATGGTTTTCCCGCCACCAGTTGGAGCGATAAGAAGGGTCGCGGGATCATTCGCCCGCTCAAACATTTCTTGCTGATGTGGATGAATCGACCAGCCTTTGTTCGAAAACCAGTTTTGGATTGCCGGGGGAATCTGCACCATCCGGCAAACCTAGCGCAGCCCTCAGGCCATGGAAACCAGGACAAGGGGATCAGTGAATGATCTTTTCTTCCTTCACGAACATGTTGGCCCAGGCTCGGTCGATCAGGTCCGGACTCATCTGATAAGGGATACCCTCAAACTCGCAGATTGAGATCATCTGGTCGATCAGGAAGATCGGCTGATAGTTTGCGTAGATGTTGTTGATGGTCGGGTATTTGACCTTCAGCAAATGCACCAACGCCGCCTCGTCTAGTGGCATACCGCGCTTGCGGGCGACCATGGCAAAGATCTTCAGGAAGTTCTCTTGGTTCGGGCCGTCGATTTTGATCTTGAAGAAAATCCGGCGCAGGGCCGCTTGGTCGAAAATCTCATTCGGGTGGAAGTTGGTCGAAAATATAACCAGCGTGTCGAATGGTACTTCGAACTTCTCACCCGATTGCAGGCCAAGGATATCCTTGCTTTCTTCAAGCGGAACAATCCAGCGGTTGATCAGGGCCTGAGGGGGCTCTGCCTGACGTCCAAGGTCGTCCACGATGAAGATGCCGCCGGTGGATTTCAGCTGCAAAGGCGCCTGATAGGTACGCGCGGTGGGGTTGTAGACCAAATCCAGCATGCTCAGTGACAGTTCACCACCAGTCACAACGGTGGGACGTTCGCATTGAACATAGCGAGTGTCGAACCGCTTGCGACGGCGCAGACTGTTGGGATCGTCCTCTTCTTGCTCGATCGCGGTGTGCACGATCGGATCGTAGACCGTAATCACCTGACCGGCATATTCGATTGCGCGCGGAACATAGACGTTGTCCCCCAAAGCATCACGAATGCCGTTCGAGATCGAGGATTTACCATTGCCCGGAGGGCCATACATCAGAATTGAGCGACCGGCGCTGACCGCCGGGCCCAGATGATCCAGCAGGCTGTCGGGCAGAACAAGATGGCCCATCGCGCCAGTTAGCTGGTCGCGAGTGACTTGAATGTTGCGGATCGACTGGCGCTTGACCTGCTCGCGGTAAACATCGAGCGGCACCGGCATCGCACCGAAATATTCAGACTGGCTCAACGCGTCCAACGCCCGCGCTTTGCCCGCATCGGTCAGCTGATAGCCCATTTCATTGCCGGAGTTGGCGTTCAGAGTCCCGGTCGCTTCAAGCAGTTTCTGCTCGCGTGCGATATCAACTAGTTCCTGTGTCACGGACCCGGGCAGACAGATGGCACCCGCAATTTCGCTGACCGTATCCACGTTCTTGCGAAAGACGGTCTTCAACAGAATGTCCCGCATCATCACCAGCGGAAGTTGCATTTCTCCCAGGCCTTTAGGGGCAGGGGGGGCAATCACAGAGGAGGTCTGCATATTCATGAGCGGGGCTCGTCCATCCAAAAATCACGCAAAAGGCCCTTGCGGGGCCGCTTTGGAAGAATTTGGCGCGGATTTGTGGCAGGACAAAGGCGCGGGCAAGGCGCGCTGATGATTGTTCACGATCCGTGGATTATGCCCAAAATCAAATAAACAACGAGGCTGCCAGCCAGCGTCAGACCCATAGGGAACTGTTTGCCGCGATCCCAGCTTTCCCAATGTGGTGCGATCTGGCGCAGCCGGGTGTATTTCGCCAACCGGTGTGCAAAGAACGCTCCCAGCAGAGTTGCCGTCAGAATCACCATGACCCACATCAGGTCACCGACCCAGACAAACGCTGCGGCTGCGGCACAGAACTTCGCGTCTCCGGCCCCCATCACACCAGCTGCATTTAGCACGATGCCGATAACAAGAAGGACAACCATGTGAAGCAGCTGCCATCCGTAGACAGGCAGGGTCAGGGTTAACGGCCCGATGTTGCCGGGGATCCACGGACCGGACCACGGTGGCAATGCGATAAGCCCGACGATGAGATAAACAACCGCCAGCGCGACGACAGCGTGGTTCTTGATCCGCATCTCACGCATATCCGTAAAGGCAACGTAGAAACAGATCGGCAGAACAAAAGGTAGAAACCAGGCCGCCGCTGCCGCTGGTATGATCATGGATCAGGCGTCCTCAAGGGCCCGAAGCGAGCGGACCGCCTCGTCATAATGCTGCGGGTGGGTGGAAATCGCCTCGCGATAGAGGTTCTTGGCCAGGTTGATATTCCCCTGTTTCACGGCTGAAATGGCCATGGTGTTCAACAGTTTCGCCCGTTCGGTCTGCGTCATTGGGACAACAGGGACGCTGTAGTTGCCTTGCGCGCTGCGCGCCAGAACAAGGTTGTTCTTGGCGGTGAACATAGAATTGTCCTGCCTAATGGCGTCGGTAAACAGCCGCTCGGCTTCCGCATATTGCCCGCGCGTTAGTTTGGAATAGCCCCAGTTGTTCATGACTCCGGCAGGGCGGGTCGTCAGGCCCACCGCGGTTTCGTAGTAATGGTCGGCGCGATTCCAGTCTTTTTTGGCATCTGCCACCAGCGCTTCAAGCCGATACCGTTTAAAGGTTTCATATGTAGGGGGGATCTTGTCCAATGTCGCCTTTGCGCCGTCCCAGTTGCCGCTGCGAATCTGCGCATCAGCGTATTCGACACGGTCGGCGTTGTTGGCCCCTTTCATGCTCAGCACTCGTTTCCACGCGGCGGAAGCTTCAGTGCTGCGCTTGGCACGGGTCAGCGTGATCGCTAGTCCTCGTTGCAGGTCGATGCGGTCGGGGTTCTTGGCGGCCGCACTTTGGAAATAGGTCACCGCCTCATTGGGATCGGCCGCATTCAGCATCACGTCATTCAGGTTGGTCTCGTCGATAACGTTCACTTCCTGAAAAGTACGTTCAACCTTTTCCTCTTCGGTTTCCTTTGCGCAGGCGGCCAAAACCAGCCCGCACGCCAGCATCGTCGGAATCAAGAAGGGTTGGCGCATTTTTGTGCGTCCTTTACTGCTCTGCCTCTATTACTGGATTTTACGCAGAACAAATTGCCCGTTGCCGCGCTGCTCCAGTTCAAATTCTTGTTCTTGAGGGGTATTATTAACAGGATTTTCCATTTTTGCGAGTGCTAACCGCAGATTGTCGCGGATTGCGTCACTTTCGCCATTGTCCAGCGCATAGGCTCTGCGGAACATCTGCGCGGCTTCGGCATATTCGCCCGTTTCCACCAAGAAGACACCCAGGTTGTTCCATGCCACAGGCCACTCGGGATCGTCCTCGACAGCACGACGCAATAGCGGTTCAGCTTGGCCAATCCGGCGCAATCCCAAATTAGCTGTCCCAAGCGAAGTCAGGATTTGCGGGGTCATACCCTGTTGCAACGCGGCACGGGTGAAGGATTCAAGTGCAAGCTCATATTCGCCCGCCGCCATCAATCGGTTTCCGACCGTCACCTCATCTACCGCAGGCCCATCAGGATCGACGCCAGGGGCAAACGGATCGTCTGTCGCGCCTGTTTCAGTGCAAGAGGCCACCATGGTGAAAACCATGGCGGCCGGAATTGTCATACGAAGGTGCCAACAACCTGATTTGGCAACCCAGCGAAGAAGCGGGAAGGCGTTATCGGTTTCCAAACTCCATAATACCTTTTGCCGAAGGTCCAACAAGGATGACCAGCAGAGGAGGGACGGTCAACATCATTGTCGCAAGCGTCATTTTGGTTGGCAACTTATTCGCTGCCTCTTCGGCGCGCATCACGCGTTTGTCACGCATTTCATCGGCATAAACCCGCAACGCTTCGGCAATGGATGTCCCGAATGTCGCTGATTGGATCATCACGGTGACGAACGCACTAACGTCCTGAACGCCGCATCGCGTCGCGAAGTCGCGCAAAACGGTGTCCTTTTCTTTACCGGCTTTCATTTCGTAGGCGACAACCTCGAACTCAAGCGCGATGTCTGGGTAAGATGCTTTCATCTCAGACGCGACCCGTACAATGGCCTGATCCAAGGACTGCCCGGCCTCGACGCATACCAACATCAGATCGAGCGTATCAGGGAAACCATTTACGATCGCTTCCTTGCGTTCCTCTACGCGCCGCGTGATCCAGTATTTGGGCACGAAGTAACCCGCAATACCAGGTCCCAGAACGCGAATGAGGATTTGTGTCGAGTCAAATTCCTGATCGCCCGCAAACACGGTAACCAGCGAGACGCCGATCAGGATCCCGATTATGCCCAATGCGAACTGAGCGAAGTGATAGAAACGAACCGCATCCTTGGACTGATAGCCGGCTTGCCTCAACTTGAGTTGAACGGCGGTATACTCTTCTTCGTTCTTTGGTTCGAGAAAGTTGGCGAACTTCTCAAGCTGTTCGTTCCGGCTGGCTGTTCTGAGACGCTCTTTCTTTTCTTTCTTGTTGTTTTTTGGCGGTGAATTTGACCGCTGCAACTTCTTTAGTGGGTCTTCCGGCTGGTTCAGCATCAGCGGGATTGTGACCAGGATCATGAACAATCCCAAAACGCCCACGACAATCAGCGGACCGAATTCACCCAAGTTCTGCTTCAACAGCTCATTGATCTGGTTCAAAAATTCCATCTTTGGGCCTCTTAAACCTTAATGTCGGTCAGGATACGCATGACGATCAGGTTCAGGGTCAGCGTGATGCCGACAAAGAAACATGCCGGAATGAAAAGCGGATCGTCGATTACGGCGTCGTAGTAGTTCGGGTCCTTAACCATGATGAACAGAAGACAGGCGACCGGGAAACCCGACAGGAATTTACCTGACCATTTGGCTTCGGCGGTGATAGCGTTCACCCGGCGGAACAGTCGGAAACGCGCGCGGATCACCTTGGCCAATCCAGCCAAAATATCGGCAAGGTTACCCCCCGATTGCTGCTGGATCGAAACGGCGACGGCCAAAAACCGTAAATCCTGCATGTCCAGCCGCTCTGCCATATCTTTGAGTGCTTCACCGACATCCCGGCCATAAGCGGATTCATCCGAGATAACACCGAACTCTGTCGCAAGGGGGTCCTCGACCTCGTTAGCAACGATTTGGATCGAAGAAACAAATGGGTTTCCGACGCGAAGTGACCGAACCATCAGTTCCACCGCGTCGGGCAATTGTTCTTCAATCAAGGCCATACGTTTATTGGCTTTGTTATTGACCCAAGCGTACACCGCTCCGACCCCGATCGCGACCGATAGAGCCGCCCGAAGCGTCGGTTCGGTCGCTGTTCCTACGCTCAAACCTACAAAAGCCAGCCCTGAAACCAGCGCCATGATCACAATCAACTGCCGAGGAGAGAAGGCGATCGCCGCCTTCTGCGCCTTGTCTGCCAATAGCGAGTAGAGCGGTATGCTCTGCGACTTCATGTGCTGCTGCATTTCCTTGCGCAGCTGCTCCAGTACTTGCTCGCGCCCGACGCCCTTATCGATCATGTCCAGCCTGCGATTGACGCGGCTGTTCAGGCTTATCGATTTTCCGAATGCGACGAGATATATACCTTCGACCAGGGCAAAGACCCCAACGAAAATCACGATGTAGATGAGCGCCTCGACAGGCAGTTGCATATCTTGGTTCTCCTACATCGTGGTTGGATCGTAGATCGAGGCGGGCAGATCGAAGCCCCACAGACGGAAGCGCTCGGAATAGTGGCTGCGCACACCTGTGGCGGTGAAATGACCGATGATCTTGTTGTCGGGGGTCAGGCCAACACGTTGAAATTTAAATATTTCCTGCATCGAGATGACGTCACCTTCCATGCCGGTAATTTCGGTGATTGATGTCATCCGGCGCGAACCATCCTGCAGACGGCTGGCCTGAACGATCAGATTCACAGCCGACGAGATCTGGCTGCGGACCGCCTTGATCGGCATTTCGATCCCCGCCATGGCGATCATGTTTTCAAGACGCGAAATACCGTCACGGGCCGAGTTGGCGTGGATCGTGGTCATTGATCCGTCGTGGCCGGTATTCATGGCCTGCAGCATATCGATTACTTCGGCGCCACGGGTCTCGCCCACGATGATGCGGTCGGGGCGCATCCGCAGGGCGTTTTTCAAACAATCGCGCGGACTGACCTCGCCTTTGCCTTCAACGTTGGGCGGACGGCTTTCCATCCGACCCACATGGGTCTGCTGCAGCTGAAGTTCCGCCGTATCCTCAATGGTCAGAATGCGCTCGGCGTCGTCGATAAAGCTCGACAGCGCGTTCAGCGTTGTCGTTTTACCGGAACCGGTACCGCCCGAAACAATGATATTCAGACGGGTCGACACAGCGGCTTGCAGATAGGCTGCCATTTCTTCGGTAAACGCACCGAAATTGACCAGATCGTCGATGCCGAGCTTGTCTTTCTTAAACTTACGAATGGAAACAAGCGAACCATCCACCGCGATCGGCGGCACCATCGCATTGAAACGTGAGCCATCAGCCAAGCGGGCGTCAACATACGGGTTGGATTCATCGACACGGCGACCAACGGCAGAAACGATCTTGTCGATGATCCGCATCAGGTGCTTTTCGTCTTTGAACGTGATGTCGCTGATCTCAAGCTTACCGGCCCGTTCGACAAAAATCTGCTGGGGGCCGTTGACCAGAATATCGTTGACCGAGTCGTCTTGTAGCAGCGCTTCCAGCGGCCCGAGACCGGTGACCTCGTCATAAAGCTCTTTGTTTAGCTGGCTGCGGTCTTCACGGTTCAGAACGATGTTGCGGGCTTCCAGAACTTCGCTGGCAATCGCGCTGATTTCTGTCCGCAGTTCTGATTCTTCAGCTTTTTCAAGGGCTGCGAGGTTCAGGTTTTCAAGAAGCTCGCGGTGCAGCTCAAGCTTGATTTCGCCCAGCCGTTCCTTGCGCTTGCGTTCCTTGTCGTTTCCAACAACTTCTGCCGCCTTTTTCTTGACCGGCTTGCGCGCAATTGCGTTGGCAGCTGGTGCCGCAGCTGCTGCTGCCGGGGCCTCGACTTTCGACGCCTGGGTTTCAACCGGCTGTGCCGAAGGCTGTTTTTTGTATCTTGAAAACACGGCAGCTCCCCTTTGAGTTATGCGGCTTCGGCGTCACTACTGCCAAGGCTATGAAGCGATTGAGCCAATTTGGCGATTTCCCGGCGCAGCGGGTTCTTGGCCGCTGAATTTGCCAGCGGTAAACCGTGGTCGCCGCTTTGCATGACGGGTTTGCCGCCATCGGGCAGAAGCAAATCAATGGAAATACCCAGACTTTCGCCCATACGTTTCACCCGGCTTTTACCGTTGAGATCGGTAAATTTCGGAGCCCGATTCATAGCAAACCGCAGTTTGTTGAAGGGTAATTCTTCGGCCTGCAGTGCCCGTTTCAGACGCAATGCGTTCTGGGCCGAGCGCATATCCAGCTCAAGCAACGCAAAATAGACATGGGCGGCCTGCAGAACCGTTTCTGACCAGTGAACAAGTGTTTTTGGCATGTCTATGACGACATAATCAAAATTCGCGCGTGCGGTGTCGATCACTCGCTGAATGTCCTCAGGCGTGATGATGTCCAGCGGCACCATGTCAGATGGTGCTGTTAGAACTTGCAGCTTCTCTTCAAACGTCTGGAGCGCCTGTCCGAAAGAGTCTTCGTCCATCGAATCCGTATCTGAGAGCATTTCGAACACGGCTTCATGACGAGGCAGATCCAAATAGGTCGAAACTGTGCCGTATTGCAGATCCAGATCGATCAGGCACACTTTCGGGGCTTCTTTGGCTGAAACCGTTGCAAGTTCCCATGCCAGATTGACCGCCATGGTTGTAGAACCGACACCACCTGCCAGGCCCTGCACGACAAAAAGCGCCCCTTCTTTCGAGGAGCCGTTCGTCGCAGTAGGCGCTGCTTGTGGTGCCACAACCGGATCGGGTTGTTGCATACGATCGATGGCTTCCTGAAGTTCATTTTCGGGAAGCGGGTAGGGGACAAACTCGTCCGCACCTCTGCGTAGCAGCTGATGCAATGCGGCAGGGGTGACATCCTCGGCGATCAAGACAACCTTGATGCCTTTTTCCTTGGCCTGAGTGATGATCTCACCCATCAGTGTCAGGTTGTCTTCGTCATCGCCGTCCAGCGCCAGCGCTACAAATTGAAGCGTCTTGGCTTCGGGTTGGCTAAAGAACGCAAGCGCTTCGGCAAATCCAAGATCACCCCAGCGTTCGCCCAGCGCAGCTTCCATATCCTCGATCAAAAGGTCGAAGTTCTGGACATCACGGCTGATGGTGCAGGCCAAAATGGCGTTATTATCGTCTTGCGGCGTCGCGCTTGTCATTAACACAATCCTCATCGAGAGGGCTGAGCAAACCATTTGAACGCGAGAAGTTTCAGTTCTGGTATGCTGTCGCCCGATGCGGTCGATTTTGGCCGCAGGTCACCCAATTGTTCACAAAGTGGCTTGGAAGTTAGGCAAGAATTGGGCGCAAAAGAACCAATTGTAGGGAAATGGGCGACAATGCCGCCCATTTCCTATTTATTAGTCGCTGGTACCACCGGCGTCTTCTTGCCGTTGGATATCGCTTATCGGGATCGCGCTTGAGATGTATTCGCGATAGATCACGTCCGCATATTTTCCATCCAGAATATTTGGATGCCGGTCGAAGAAGCCGGATACCTCGGTCACTGTCCGCCGATTGCGTCGATCCCGATCTTGGGTGGCAACCAACGGCCTGGATTTACCAAAGGAAACAACGGCTTCCAACCGTGAGCGCGATATTCCTTGTCGTGTCAGGAATGCAACGGCGGCATTGGCGCGGCGCTGGCCCAGTCGCTTGTTATATGCCTCAGAGCCAACGGCATCCGTGTGCCCATAGACACGGAACCGCGCCTCGGGGAACTGTTTGATCCAGGCCGCCTGCTGCAACAGGATTCGTTGCGCCGAAGCGTCCAATTGCGCGCTATCGAATGCAAAGTTGATCTGTGTTGGCACCTCGGCAGCGAAACGCCGCGCGAGGATTTGGCCATACGTCAACTCACCATTCATGACCTGAATGTTGTTCAGTGTAGCGTTACCAAACGTGCCCTGATCGATTTCGTACCCGGCCTCGCGTGTACAACCGGCGACAGCAACCGAAAGACCCAGTGTGATGATCCACTTTTCCATTGGTTCTATCCTCTCTATCAGTCCAGCACGTAGCCGTAAGAGGTGCCAAAATCCTGATTGGCAACTTCAGAGGCTGCACCATTTCCGGCGCGTTCAGTCCGAGAGATCTTGCCGTTTACGAACAGATCGAACTCGCTGGGCGGTTTCACACGATCGGTCGGCAGGGCAAGCGCCTCGCCACGAGTGGGCGACACCAGATGCGCGGTAATGATGATGATCAATTCACTCTGCTCACGCTGATACTGAGCGCTCCTGAACAACGCGCCCAATACAGGCACATCGCCAAGCCAGGGAACCTGGCTGTTCAGATCCGTGAAATCATCCTGGATTAGGCCTGCAATGGCAAAGCTCTCACCGTCGCGCAACTCGATGGTTGTCCGGGTTTGACGCGTGATGAAGCTGGGAACATTGTCGCCGTTGATCGTGAAGTTCGCACTCTGGTCGATGCTCGATACTGATGCACCCAGTTCCAGGTTGATCAGGTTGCCATCGACGACGCGCGGAACAAACAGCAGCTGTACGCCAAACTGACGATACTCGATCGCAACGACACCGTCGCCTTGGGGTACTGGGATTGGCACCTCACCACCGGCAAGGAACTCCGCCTCTTGGCCAGACAGTGCAGAAAGATTCGGTTCTGCCAAGCTGCGAACCAAACCCTTGGTTTCAAGGGCTTCCAAAAGCAGTCTAACCTGTGTCGACCCCGCGCCGAAACCGAACAGAATGGCACCGGAATTTGTCTGAACAAACGGGATGTTGTTCGCCAGTGCGTTGTTCAGTGCGCCCTGGTTATTCAAGGAATTGAAGCCCGCAGTGGTGTCGCCACCGCCAAAGCCCAACGATGCCGACAAGTTTTTGGCTACAGAGCGGTTCATTTCCGCAAAGCGCACTTTCAGCATGACCTGCTGCACGCCACCGACATTCATCAGGTTCGATACACGTTCAGGGGCATACCGTTCTGCCAACTCAAGCGCACGCGCCAGTTTGGCACTGCTGGAAACTGTTCCCGACAAGACGATCCCATCATTGGCGGTCCGAACCTCGATTCGCTCACTCGGAAGAATCTGACGCAAGCGTTCTTTGAATTCCGAAACATCAGGGGAAACACGCACACGCACGTTGGTAATCAGATTACCCGCGCCGTCGAACATTGTCAGGGTGGTTGTACCCGGTGCCCGACCGAGAACATAGATAGTGCGGTCCGACAGGGTCGAAATATCCGCTATGCCTGCATTAGCAATGCTGATGTCTGCGAACGGTTGTTCGCTCTCCACCACGATTGCGCGATTTACGGGGACATCCAGCGTTTCCGCCGTACCCTTTTTAACCACGCGAAGATTTTGGGCCCAAGCGGCATCGCCGATTGGGCTCACAACTAGCGACAACCCCAGCAGGGTTGCGCTGATCCAGGAACGTATTGTCATGTGACCTGCCTCTCCGATCACCACTCGATTTTTTTTGGGTCTTATGCCCTATGCTATGAAACCCTGCGACAGAACCAGATTTATTGCAATAATCAATGGTTTCTGGAAAGTTCCTTATGTGGATTATGCGCAACAACACAAAGAAAGAGACCGCGCAAAATGCGCGGTCTTTGTCTCGTAAAGGTCTGAAACTTAGTTAGTTTGTGCAGGGAATTGGGGTCTCTACGGTCTCGCCGCCACGACGGGTGCGGATTGTGCAGACCTTCTCCGGAGCCGCGACGGGGGCCGGGGCCCTCTCTTCAATGCCAAGCAAAGACTGCTGATCGACTTCAACCACCTCTGCCACCTTGTCATCTTGAGCGCCAACCAGTGCCAGCGACATGCGACCCGTGTTCTGAGCCTGTGCCAAAGCGGCGATCTGTTGTGGCGTCGCTGCAACTGTGACCGTGCGAGCAATGGTTGTGCCGGTCACATCCAGACCCGCCGACTGATCAACAGCGACCAATTCGATGTTCGTCAGTACCAAACGAGTAATCTCACCGCGGCCAGAATCGCTGGTGCCACGCAATGAGCCGGTCCAATACACGTCCACCGTATCGCCCGGGCGCAAAAAGCCCGATACGCCAGATGCCACATCAACGCTTATCGCAAATGCGCGCATTCCCTTGGGCAATTGTGACCTGAGGCCAGCAGTCTCGCCTGGATTGGTGACTTTGACTTCCATAATCGCTTCGTCTTTCTCCATCGCGCGGAGAACGAATCGTTCATTGTTTTTGATTTCCGGGAATAGGGTTGTCATGTCCACGAAGGCACCCTCGGGAATCGCATCCTCAGGCCACTGAACGACGCGGATATCTTCCTGGTTCAAACGTTCGCCGTATTTGAAGGAGCGATTCGAAACCAAAACGCCTACGGTCGGGACGATGCCCGCCTGCGCATTGGCAAGCGCCTCTTCGCGCAACTTGCGTTCCTGTGCAAGTTTGGCCTGATTGTCCGTGATGTATTCGCGTGCCATATAGACAGCACCACCGGCCAACGCGACCCCGATGATAAGAACAAGTCCAAAAACAGCTCGCATTTGTCCCTCTTTATTTTCCGTAGACCGCGACTCTTGAAGTCACATCGATTCAGGATCCAAGATATTTTTCAATTGTGTCGAAAAAGCGGACAATCCCGGTAATTTTTGGCAGAAAATACGCTTATTCGCAGGGTTGCCGTTTCGCTAGTAAATGGGAACGGGCCCGCGCTACTCAAAGACCATCTCTTCTACTTCTACATTTGCGATCGGCTGTCCCGCTGTTAGAAGTCCTTGGCTCAGGATGAAGTAGATTATTGCGGCGAGACCTGCGATTGCAGCAGTTAAAACCACCCAGTCTACGGTTATCGCGCCGGTCTCATCGGTTCGGAAACTATATACTCTTTTTAACATTGGACTATACCGGATCGCTCTCTTCTGAAAACAAAGGGGCCACGCCTTTGAGTAAAGACATGGCCCCAAGTTGTTATGCTAGACCGATAACAGATTATTCGGTATCCGGAACTGTCACAGTTACCGAACCCAGAGCGTCATCGATGTTGCCTGCCAGGCTGCTGGCACCATTGTGAATCTGGTTGTAAGCAACGGCTGCCAGGCCAACAACAGCTGCGGTCAGAACGACCCAGTCTACAGTTACGGCGCCGTCTTCGTCTTTGCGGAAGTTCTTGATGAACTTGATCATGTTATGTCCCTCCTAAAGGATCAAAAATTAATTAACCTCGGCGTCTTTCAGAGCTTTCTCTCTCAGTCCGCTCCCGATCGTCTCGGTATGGATATATGTTTGACCCCTGTGCGTGGCAGGAATTGGGCCAAACCAATATTTTTTTGCTCAAAGCTTAATTTTTTGTTGGTGAATTTAGTAACTAATTGGAAATAAATAAAAAAAATCACACCTTTTTTGTACTTCCGTTGCGTGGGCGATGCAAAATGGCGGCAATTGAGGCGAAATTGCCCCAATTCGCTTGGTTTTTCTGGTGTTGCGGGCCGTTATGATGTTCAAAATGCTTCAAAAGATAAGAAATCGAGGCAGGCAAATGTATTTCCGGGACGCAGTAATATGCGCCGGTGCAGCGGTGTTTCTGATGGCGGGTGCAATTCCTGTCACTGCAACCGAAACCGAGCCGCGCGGCGTCTATAAGCGCATAAAGGCCCCTAAACCGGGGACACGTCCGCGCGTGACGATTCAGATCACGCCCGAACAACATGCAGCATCACCATCAGCCCCCAGCACTGGCGCCAAGCTGGAAGTGCCTGAGATTGCCGCTATCGCAAAGCCGCCCCCATCGGTTCCTCAGAAGATTGCGGGGGCGACCAAGCCAGTTGGCTCTTATAAAGCATTCTGGAGCCGGGTATCCCCCGATCTGGCGCAGGCCAGCGCAGGTAGGCTGAGAGAGGCCGTTCAAGCGCTTACTGCCACGGGTGTCGCGGCGCCGCGTCTGCAGACCTTGCAAGACATCGCAGAAAAGCGAGGTGTGGATATTCTACGTTCGACCGTAGGGACCAATGTCTCACCCGCACTTGTCCTGGCCGTTATCTCGGTAGAATCTGCGGGCCGCACACAGGCTGTCAGTTCTGCCGGGGCGCAGGGCTTGATGCAATTGATGCCAGCTACCGCCGAACGTTTTGGGGTAGAGGACAGCCTGAAACCTGAACAGAATATCGAAGGTGGGGTCAAATACCTGCATTGGCTCATGAACGAGTTCGACAATGACCCGATTCTCGTTTTAGCAGGTTACAATGCCGGCGAAGGGGCCGTGCGCAAGCATAGTGGTGTGCCACCTTATGCCGAGACCAGAGACTACGTGCCCAAGGTTCTGGCCGCGTTTCAGGTCGCGAGTGCTCTTTGTACAACAACACCGCAGTTCGTTTCGGACCCCTGCATTTTTCAGACTTCGAACTAAAAAAGGCCCGCGTCGCAGCGGGCCTTATGTTTCATTGGCCTGAAGTCAATCTACGATTGTTGCCTGAGTCGCTCCTCGCATCTCGTGCTCGCTGACGCCATCGGCCAGTTCGACGATCTTCAGGCCGCCTTCGACGACATCCAGAACACCCAGATTGGTGATGATGCGATCCACAACGCCTTGGCCAGTCAGAGGCAGCGTGCATTCCTTCAGCACTTTTGAATCACCATGCTTGTTGGTGTGATCCATCACTACAATCACGCGACCAACGCCAGCGACCAGATCCATCGCACCGCCCATACCTTTGACCAGCTTGCCGGGGATCATCCAGTTGGCGAGGTCTCCTTTCTCGTCCACTTCCATCGCACCCAAAATCGCAGCAGCGATCTTACCGCCTCGGATCATGGCGAACGAGGTCGCGCTATCGAAGTAAGAGGTGCGGGACAGTTCGGTAATCGTCTGCTTGCCTGCGTTGATCAGGTCAGCGTCTTCCTCGCCCTCAAACGGGAAAGGCCCCATGCCCAGCATACCGTTTTCGGACTGTAGGGTGATGTCCTTGTCCCCTACATAGTTCGCCACCAGCGTCGGAATACCGATGCCGAGGTTCACATACATGCCGTCTTCCAGCTCTTCTGCCGCACGTGCGGCCATCTGATTGCGATCCCAGGGCATTATGCGTCCTCCTTCTTGCGGGTGGTGCGCTGTTCGATGCGCTTTTCGTGGCTGCCTTGGATAATGCGATGCACATAGATGCCGGGCAGGTGGATGCCATCCGGGTCCAGCGAGCCGCGCGGGACGATTTCTTCAACCTCAGCCACACAAATCTTGCCGCAAGTCGCTGCGGGCACGTTAAAGTTGCGGGCGGTCTTGCGGAACACGAGGTTCCCGGTGTCATCGGCTTTCCACGCCTTTACGATCGCGAGGTCGGCGAAGATGCCTTCCTCCATGATATAGGTCTCGCCGTTGAAGTCCTTGTGCTCTTTGCCTTCCGCGATCACCGTTCCTACGCCCGTCTTGGTGTAAAACCCGGGGATGCCAGCGCCACCGGCCCGCATCCGCTCGGCCAGTGTGCCTTGTGGATTGAATTCCAGCTCCAGTTCTCCACTGAGATACTGGCGCATGAATTCGGCGTTTTCCCCAACGTAAGAGCTGATCATCTTTTTGACCTGCTTAGTCTGCAGCAGGATGCCGATGCCAAAATCATCCACACCTGCGTTATTCGAGGCAAATGTCAGATCCTTCGCGCCTGAGGCCTTGATCGCTTCAAGCAGCATTTCCGGGATACCGCACAGCCCAAAGCCGCCCGCGGCGATCAGCATGCCGTCCGATATCACCCCATCGAGCGCCTCATCGGCATTGTCATAGATTTTCTTCATGGAAAACTCCCCCAATGACATGGTGTTGGGCCGATTTGTGCCGCCACGTCACGGGGAAGTCAACGAATCCAAGGGGCAGGTGGTATTTCTACCTAACTTGCTTTCTTGGTGGTCTTCTTGGCAGCAGCTTTCTTCTTGGGGGCTGCCTTTTTCTTTGTGCCTTTCTTGGCCGCGCGTTCATTGACCAGTTCGATGGCCATTTCCTGGGTCACATCCTCGGGCTTGATGTCTTTGGGGATCGTCGCGTTGACCTTTTCCCATTTCACATACGGCCCATAGCGCCCGTCCAACACCTGCATCGCGCCGCCGTCGGGATGGTCGCCCAGCTCTTTCAGCGGCTTCGCGGCCGCCCGACGTCCGCGACCTGGATTGGCGCGTTTTTCGGCCAACAGTTCGACGGCGCGGTTCATGCCGATCTCAAACACATCGTTCGGGTCTTTGAGGTTGGCGTAGACAGGCTTTGCCTCGTCGGCCAACTGATGCATTAGATAAGGTCCAAAGCGACCAAAGTTCGAACTGATGATGCCGCCTTCGGGGTGCTCGCCGATCTGACGGGGCAAGGACAGAAGCGTCAGAGCTTTCTCCAGATCCATGTCGTCTTTGCTCCAGCCACGGGGCAGGGACGCACGAGGAGGCTTCTTGTTCTCAGGCGTGGGCTCTCCACGCTGGACATATGGCCCAAATCGACCGGATTTCAGCCAGATCTCATCGCCCCCATCTTCGCCCAGCAAACGCTCGTCACCTTCCGCGCCCTCACCAGCGATCGGACGGGTATAAGTGCACTCAGGATAGTTGCCACAACCGACAAACCCGCCGGTGCGCGAAGTTTTCAGATGTAACTGGCCAACACCGCATTTCGGGCAAATGCGCGGGTCCGAGCCATCTTCACGCGGCGGATACAGCTGCGGTGCCAGCGCTTCGTCCAGCTTGTCCAGCACTTCCGAGATACGTAGCTCCGATGTCTCACCAATCGCGGCAGAGAAATCGCGCCAGAACTTGCCCAGCAGATCCTTGTAGTCGCGTTCACCTGCGCTGACGTCGTCAAGCTCTTCTTCCAGATTGGCGGTGAACTCGTAGCCCACATACTGGCGAAAGAAATTCAGCAGGAAGATGGTGACGATCCGGCCCTTTTCTTCGGGGATCAGCCGATTCTTGTCTTTACGTACATATTCACGATCCTGAATCGTGGTGACAATCGAGGCATAGGTCGACGGACGCCCGATCCCCAGCTCTTCCATCCGTTTGACCAGCGTGGCCTCTGTATAGCGCGGCGGCGGTTGGGTGTGATGCTGCAGCGCCAGAACGGATTCGTTCTCGGCCAGAATGGCGGCCTTTTCCGAGTCGGCGGTGGCCTTGGCAAACTGATCACGCAGCGAGGTCTTGGCAAAACGTGCGGGATCGCCCTGCATGATCTGTGGCAAGCGCTTGTCGTCATCGTCGACCACGTCATCGCGGCCTTCTTCGTAAACGCGCATGAAGCCATCGAACAGCACCACCTGACCGGTGGCGCGCAGGCCAACCTGACCGTCCGTGCTGGTAATCTCGACAGTCGTGCGTTCAAGCCGTGCGGCAGCCATCTGACAGGCAATGGTGCGTTTCCAGATCAGATCATAAAGCTTGCGCTGATCCTCATCGGTCACCTTCAGCGCCTTGGCATCGCGCGACATATCTGTCGGGCGAATACACTCGTGTGCTTCCTGAGCGTTTTTGGCCTTGTTTTTGTACATGCGTGGGCTGTCTGGCACGTATTCCGCACCATAACGGTCGGCGATTGCATTGCGCGCTGCCGCCACGGCCTCGGGGGCCATGTCGATGCCGTCGGTTCGCATGTAGGTGATGTATCCGGCCTCATACAGCCGCTGGGCCACCTGCATTGCATGGCGTGCGCCCATGCCGAACTTGCGGCTGGCTTCTTGCTGCAAGGTCGACGTCATGAACGGAGCAGAGGGGTTGCGCGCGGCAGGCTTGGCCTCGACGGACGTCACGCTCAGATCACGGCTGGTGATCGCCTGAACCGCCAGCTCAGCCTGCGTTGCGTTGGCCAGATCGTGCTTGTCCAGTTTCTTGCCTGCCAGCGTGACTAGACGCGCCTCGTAGGTTTGTCCCCTAGGCGTCTCGAACACAGCCTTGACCGACCAGTATTCGACCGGCTTGAAGGCTTCGATCTCCATCTCGCGTTCGACGATGAGGCGCAGGCAGACCGATTGCACGCGCCCCGCTGAACGGGCACCCGGCAACTTGCGCCACAGAACGGGCGACAGGTTGAACCCTACCAGATAGTCCAGCGCGCGGCGGGCCAGATAGGCCTCGACCAGCGGCATATCGACCTCACGCGGGTTCTGCATCGCCTCGGTCACGGCGTCCTTGGTGATCGCGTTGAACGTCACACGGCTGACTGGCGTATCCTTCTTGATCGAACGCCGCTTGGTCAGCGCTTCTTGGAGGTGCCAGCTGATTGCCTCGCCTTCTCGATCAGGGTCGGTCGCGAGGATCAGTGCGTTGTCTTCTTTCAGAGCGTCGGCGATCGCCTTGACATGCTTACGGCTGTCATTGCCGACCTCCCATTTCATTGAAAATTCATGCTCGGGATCGACCGACCCATCCTTCGGCGGCAGGTCCCGCACATGGCCATATGAGGCCAAAACGGTGTAGTCGGGGCCAAGATACTTATTAATCGTTTTTGCTTTGGCCGGAGATTCTACAACAACTACGGGCATTTAAGAGGAATCCTCGCTCGACGGATTTTGCGCTTTGTATGACCGTGCAAAATGTGTGGGGCAAGATCGAATTGTCAATGCGTTCGTTTTCACTACTAAAAATACTCTGAATTCAAGCCGGTTCTGGCCGCACCGCTCGCGAAATCCGGTGTCGAATCCGTTCGATAGCTTAGGCGCAAAGTGACAGCAGGCCGCCTGGTTGCCGCTGAATCTTGCCCTCAAGCTCCAGATCGACCAACACAGGGCCGACTTCGCCCGCAGATGCTGCGATGTCCCGGATCAACTGGTCTTCCGCGATCGGAGATGGGCCAAGTCGAGTCAGAATCGCCTCGTGCAAGGCTTGGGGCGTGATTTCGGCTGTGTCTGCCTCGGGTCCAAGGGGTAGGATTTGTTGGGCGGAGGATTGTAGCTGTTGCTTGGGCAAAGCATCAATCACGTCTTCTGCATTGCGGACGAGTATAGCCCCGTCTCGGATCAGCAGATTGCATCCTGCCGCGCGGGCGTCAAAGGGATGGCCGGGCACGGCCAGAACCTCGCGCCCTTGGTCCAGGGCGTCCCGCGCGGTGATCAAGCTGCCGGATTTCGCCGCGGCCTCGACAACGACCACTGCCTGCGCCAGACCCGAGATAATGCGATTGCGGCGCGGAAAATGTCGTGCCTGAGGTGTTGTGCCCATCGGTTGTTCAGACAGGCGAAGACCGGTTTCTGCGATATCTCGCGCAAGATCGGCATTTTCGGCCGGATAAATCACATCTACCCCACCTGCTAACACTGCCACAGTACCGGTCGCCAACGTGGCGAGGTGCGCCGAGGTGTCAATGCCGCGGGCAAGCCCCGAGACCACGACATAGTCTTGCTTACCCAGATCCGTCGCCAACGCCCGCGCCATGCGCGCGCCCAGTGAAGAACAGTTCCGTGCCCCGACCATGGCAATTGCCCGGCGTTTCAAGATCGACGGATCGCCGATTGCCCAAAGCATCGGGGGCGCATCCGAAAGGTCACATAACGCGTAAGGGTAATCGGCGGCCCCAAGGCACAAAAGCCGCGCTTTGGCGATCTTTGCGGCCTTGAGCTCCGCCTCAATTACGCCGGGCGGGCAGATTTCATAATCCTCGATCCCGGCAGCGCGCGCCATTTCCGGCAACGCGGCCAGCGCGTTCTGCGCCGAGCCATGTTCGCGCAATAAGCGCCGGAATGTTGCCGGCCCTACTTTGCGTGAGCGCAACAGACGGAGCCAGGAAAACCGGTCCTCTTCCGTGGTGGGTGGGAGTGGGGGGTGATTGGAAGAAAGCTGCTCTTCGGTCATCCGATGCTCCGCCTGATTGCAAAACTGGTTTACGGTGCAGCGGGTTAACAGCCTGTGAATCTTATAAAACTAGATCGGTATTTTTCGAACCCAACCCTCGGAGAGATGATTATCTCATTGAAAGAAAAAGAGAAAATTCGTGCGAATTTTCTTGGCACACATAGTCCATGGATGAGTTTTTGATTTGACGCGAAGGGTAGTGTGTTAACCCTTCGCGCCTTGATTCTTCTTTTGAGCCGACTCAGGTGGCAGAGCCGCCCACAGTCAGCCCATCCATCAAAACGGTAGGTTGGCCGACACCGACCGGCACCCATTGCCCATCCTTGCCACATGTGCCCATGCCGGGATCCAGCGCCATGTCATTGCCCAGCCCACGAATGCGTTTTAGCGCCGAGGGGCCGTCGCCAATCAGCGTCGCGCCTTTGACCGGAGCGCCGATCTTGCCGTTCTCGACACGATATGCCTCGGTGCAGGAGAACACGAACTTGCCGTTGGTGATGTCGACCTGGCCACCGCCGAAGCCCACAGCCCAGATGCCGTCTTTGATATCTGCCACCAACGAGGCCGGATCGGCATCGCCACCCAACATGATCGTATTGGTCATGCGCGGCATCGGTTTATGGGCGTAGCTTTGACGCCGGCCGTTCCCGGTTGGAGAAACGCCCATCAGGCGTGCGTTCTGTCGGTCCTGCATATATCCGGTGAGGATTCCATCCTCGATCAGAACTGTACGCGAACTGGGTGTACCTTCGTCATCCATTGATATCGAACCGCGTCGGTCTGCAATCGTCCCATCATCCACGACTGTTACACCTTTCGAAGCGATCTGCTGCCCCATCAGCCCGGCAAAAGCGGAACTGCCCTTGCGGTTGAAATCACCTTCAAGCCCGTGGCCGATGGCCTCGTGCAACAGAATGCCGGGCCATCCGGGGCCCAACGCGACTTCCATCACGCCGGCAGGTGCAGGGACGGCATCCAGATTGACCATCGCGATCCGCAGAGCCTCACGCGCCTTATCTTGCCAGTCTGAGGGATCGATCAAGCCATCCAGCCCCACGCGACCGCCACCTCCGGCAGAACCGCTTTCGCGTCTGCCGTTCTGTTCTACGATAACCGAGATGTTCAGGCGGGTCATCGGGCGTATATCGCGCACCTGCACACCATCGGGGCGAAGAATCTCGACCTCCTGCACTGCAGCGGCAATCGTGGCGCTGACTTGCACAACCCGGGAATCCAGATCACGGGTAAAAGCGTCTATCTCGCGCAGTGTCTCGATTTTGACCGGGAAGGCGGCGGATTCGATCGGGTCTTCATCGGTATATAACCTGGTATTGGTGGCACGTGGTGGCCCGGCCAGCGTCCCACCACCATCGCCGACCGCCAACCGCGCGGTTTCGGCTGCACGCTTCAGAGAGGGAATCGAAACATCCGTTGAATGCGCGTATCCAGCCACTTCACCCTGCACCGCGCGAAGACCGAATCCCTCGGAAGCGTCGTAAGAGGCCGTGCGTAATCGGCCGTCATCAAACACCAAAGATTCGGATTTGCGCCGTTCTACGAACAGTTCCCCATCCTCGGCGCCATCAGTTGCAGCCTTCAGTACAGCAAGCGCTTCATCCTTGGGAAGAACGCTTTCAAACGGGCGAAACGGGGCCTGAGTCATCAGTTGTGACCTTTCGGGTTTGATCCAGATCAAAAATAGCGTCTGTTTGACGCAAGCATTTTGCTTTATCTACCCGACGGAATATGGTTTTTAACGCGGCCAAAGACAACGGGAGAGGTGCGACCGATTCACACCTTTTCGCGAGAGACGCAAAGATCAAACGATCAGGACAGAAAATGAAGAATGCTTTGATGCTTTCCGGGCTTGCTACGGCCCTCTCCAGCCTTCCCGCCATGGCTCAGGAGCTTGAGATTATTGGCAAGCCGGTTGACGGCGGCATGGGGTTCCAGCCTGCTGCCACCAGCCTTGCTGAAGGGATTCAGTCGCTGGACAACATGATTCTGGTGATCATCACCGCGATCTGTGTGTTTGTTGCGGGTCTGCTGGTTTACTGCATCGTACGCTACAACCAGCGCGTAAACCCGAACCCGGCTCGGTTCTCGCATTACACTCCGGTTGAGATTGCATGGACATTGGGCCCGATCCTGATTCTGGTCTTCATCGGAGCGTTCTCGCTACCGGTTCTGTTCAAACAGCAGGAAATTCCTGAAGGCGACATCACCATCAAAGTCGTGGGGAACCAGTGGTACTGGACCTACGAATATGTCGATCATGACTTTGCCTTCGATAGCTATCTTCTGGGCCACCCGGCCACCCTCGACGAGGGCGCGCGCCCGGCGGATGCCGACGTAACACCGTTTGTTCTGGACGATGCGATGCGGGCGAAGCTGGCCGATGCAGGCTATGGCGAAGACGAATGGCTTCTCGCCACCGACACCGCGGTCGTTGTTCCGGTCGGCAAGATTGTCGTGATGCAGGTTACTGCATCGGACGTGATCCATTCCTGGACCATTCCTTCGTTCGGCGTGAAGCAGGACGGCGTTCCTGGTCGTCTGGCCGAACTGTGGTTCGAAGCAGACAAGGAAGGCGTCTATTTCGGACAGTGCTCTGAGCTGTGCGGTAAAGACCATGCCTATATGCCAATCACTGTCAAAGTGGTCAGCGAAGAGGCATATGAACAGTGGCTGCAGGGCGCGCTTGAAGAATATGCAGGTCAGCCTGCTTCCTACCAAGTGGCCTCGAACTAAGCCCTTTGCGGCCTAGGTAAACACATGCGGGCTGCGCGGAAATCGCGCAGCTTTTGCCCCGAAAAGGACCGGATATGAGCGACGCAAGCTTCAATGCCAGCACCGTCTCTGCGCAGACCCGCGCGGACGAGGCCAGCTTTGGTGATTATTTCGCCCTGCTGAAGCCGCGCGTGATGTCGCTGGTCGTATTCACGGCTTTGGTCGGACTACTTGCGGCTCCTGTTCCGATACATCCGTTTGTTGGCTTCTGCGCCATCCTGTTCATCGCTATTGGTGGCGGTGCATCCGGCGCCCTGAACATGTGGTGGGACGCGGATATCGACCGCGTGATGAAGCGCACCAAAGGCCGTCCAATCCCCTCTGGCAAAGTTGAAGAAGGCGAGGCATTGGCGCTGGGTCTGGCTCTGTCTGGCCTGTCCGTGATTATGCTGGGTTTGGCAACCAACTGGTTTGCAGGGGCGTTTCTGGCCTTCACTATTTTCTTCTATGTTGTCGTCTACACGATGTGGCTGAAACGCTCGACGCCTCAGAACATCGTCATTGGTGGTGCCGCGGGGGCGTTCCCGCCGGTCATCGGATGGGTCGCGGCCACTGGCTCGATGACGCTCGAACCGTGGTTGATGTTTGCCCTGACATTCATGTGGACACCTCCGCATTTCTGGGCGTTGGCCTTGTTCATGCGCTCGGACTATGACGATGCCGGGGTGCCGATGTTGACCGTCACGCACGGCCGCCGTGCAACGCGCTGGCACATTCTGGTCTATACCGCGTTGCTGGCGTTGCTGGCGGTGGGGACTGCGTTCTCGGATATCGGAGGCCCGATTTATCTGGTCGTTGCGCTGGTTCTGAATGGCTTGTTTCTGCGGGGGGCCTGGCAGATTTCTCGTCGAAACGAAGACGATTCGGAGGCCGACAACTTCAAGGTCGAACGCAGTTTCTTCAAACTGTCGCTGCTGTACCTGTTTCTGCATTTCGGCGCGATCCTCGTCGAGGCCCTGTTGAAACCTTACGGATTAGGAGGCTGGTCATGAGCCTGCGCAAAACTCACGAACTTCACCAAAGACGGTTCAGCCGCAATCTGGGCGTCGGCCTGACACTGGCCGCGTTCATCGTGATCATCTTCGGCCTGACAGTCGTCAAGGTCTCGAACACAGATTTTAGTCTGGCGACGCAGCAGGTGCAGAACTGATGAAGTTGACGGGGCCACAGAAAACGGTCGCGCAACTGGTCGGCGTCGTCGTCCTTATGGGCGGTTTGGCATGGGCAGCGGTGCCGTTTTATAATTGGTTCTGCCGGGTCACGGGGTATGGAGGGACCACGGGGGTTGCCGAGAAAGCCCCTGATGACATTCTCGACCAAGTGGTGACAGTCCGATTTGATGCCTCCAAGGCCAAGGGTATGCCGTGGGAATTCAAGCCCGTCGAACGCGAGATGAAAATACGTATCGGTGAGACAGGTCTGGCGTTCTACGAAGCGTACAATCCAACCGACAAGCCCGTCGCAGGGCAGGCGTCCTACAACGTGGCGCCCTATTCCGCCGGGGGGTATTTTCAGAAAATCGCCTGTTTCTGCTTCGATGAACAGGTGTTGGAGCCGGGTGAGCGAGTCGAGATGCCCGTTACGTTCTTCGTCGATCCCGAACTGATCGAAGATCCCGAAGCAAAATATGTGCATACGATCACGCTGTCGTATACATTCTATGAGATTGATCTGCCCGAGGGCTATGCCGCCCTTGACGTGCAGGCTGAGACAAACAAGAACTAACGCCTGTAGGTGAGGGACGCTGATGGCACACGCAAAAGACCATGATTACCACATTCTGAACCCGTCAATCTGGCCACTGATCGGCGCGGTAAGCGGATTTGTGATGCTGTTCGGGGCCGTTCTTTGGATGCACGGGATTACCCCGTGGATCTTCTGGATGGGGCTGGTCGGGGTTCTTTATACCATGTTTGCATGGTGGTCCGAAGTCGTGGTTGAAAGCCGTCAGGGCGATCATACGCCGGTCGTGCGTATCGGCCTGCGCTATGGCTTTATCCTGTTCGTGATGTCCGAGGTGATGTTCTTCTTCGCCTGGTTCTGGTCGTTCTTCAAACATCGCATGTATCCGATGTACGACTATGCCGGTACTGAATACATCCAGCCGGATATCCACGCCGTTGATCCGTTCCACCTGCCGCTGATCAACACTTTGGTCCTGTTGCTGTCGGGTTGTGCGATTACTTGGGCCCACCACGCGCTTGTTCATGACAATGACCGCAAGGCGCTGATCAATGGTCTGGCCATTGGTATCGTTCTGGGCATCGCCTTTACTGCGCTTCAGGCGTTTGAATACTATGAGTTACTGGCCCATGAGGGTTGGGAGTTCGGTGGCGATCAGTTCTATTCGAACTTCTTCATGGCAACCGGTTTCCACGGCGCGCATGTGATTATCGGCACCATCTTCCTGTCGGTCTGTCTGATCCGCGCCCTGAAGGGGGACTTTACGCCCGAGAAACACGTCGGTTTCGAGGCTGCCGCTTGGTACTGGCACTTCGTTGACGTCGTCTGGCTGTTCCTGTTTTTCGCCGTCTACATCTGGGGTCAGGCCCCGCTGATGTAACGCCACGCAGGTGATCCAATTGCAAAAGCCGCCCCACGGGGCGGCTTTTTCTCAATCAGGGGCGCAAGATTGCGCCCCATACAATTACATGGTTGCACTTCGGTTCACGTGCCCCTTAACAAGGCGCCGGTTCCCGCAACAAGGTCTGATCCCAATATGCGTCGCATTCTGTTTCTGCTGATCTTCGGCTTTGCCGGTCTGGGCCTGCTGTTGTCGCTGGGCATTTGGCAACTGCAGCGGCTGACCTGGAAACAGGAGGTGCTGGCCGAAATCGAAAGCCGCATCGCTGCCGATCCTGTCGCCTTGCCATTGCAGGTGTCCGAAGATGCGGACAAATACCTGCCGGTGACGGTCACAGGCGAGATCGAACCGGGCGAGATCCACGTTTTGGTTTCGGTCAAGCAGGTGGGGCCGGGGTATCGGATCATCCAGTCCTTTACCACCGACGACCGGACTATTCTGGTGGATCGCGGCTTTGTGCCGACCACAGCCAAGCAGGCTGTTCGCCTGACTGGCCCGATGGAAATCACCGGCAACCTGCACTGGCCCGATGAAGTTGATGGCTACACGCCTGACGCAGATATTGACGGCAACATCTGGTTCGCCCGTGATGTGCCCAATCTGGCCGCCGCGCTGGGGGCTGAGCCGGTGTTGCTAATTGCCCGCTCGGAAACCGATCCGAATGTAACGCCAATGCCGGTGGATACGGCGGGCATCCCCAACGATCATTTGCAATACGCAATCATCTGGTTTGGTCTTGCTCTGGTCTGGGCCGCAATGACCGGATACTTCCTGTGGCGCAGCCGTGCCAATTCCGAAAGTGACGCGACATGAAATACATCTCGACCCGCGGGCAGGCGCCCGAACTGACCTTTGAAGAGGCGATGCTGACCGGACTGGCCCGTGATGGTGGTCTGTACTTGCCCGCTGAAATTCCGGTGATGTCGCAGGACGAAATTGCTGCGTTGGCTGGCCTGTCCTACGAAGAAATCGCATTCCGCGTGATGTGGCCCTATGTGAGTGGCTCGTTCTCCGATGATGAGTTCAAAAAGATCATAGCGCGCGCTTATGAGGGCTTCGGCCATGACGCCCGCGCGCCCTTGAAGCAGCTGAACGAGAACCATTTTCTACTGGAGCTGTTTCACGGACCCACACTGGCCTTCAAAGATTTTGCCATGCAGCTAATCGGCCAGCTGTTCCAGGTCGCGCTCAAACGGCGCGAAGATCGCGTTACCATTGTCGGCGCGACGAGCGGTGACACCGGTTCTGCCGCAATCGAAGCGTTCCGTGGCCTGGATGCGGTGGATGTGTTCATCCTGTTCCCGCATGGCCGTGTTTCGGAAGTGCAACGCCGTCAGATGACGACTCCTGCCGACAGCAATGTGCACGCTTTGGCCGTGGATGGCGATTTCGATGACTGTCAGGCCGCGCTGAAAGACATGTTCAACGATTTCGACTTCCGTGATGGGGTGAAGCTGGCCGGGGTGAACTCGATCAACTTCGCCCGTGTGCTGGCACAGATCGTTTACTATTTCTCCGCCGCCGTCAGCCTCGGCGCGCCACATCGCAAGGTCAGCTTTACCGTGCCGACAGGGAATTTCGGTGATATCTTCGCAGGCTATCTGGCCAAACGCATGGGGCTGCCCATCGATCGTCTGGTGGTGGCGACCAACCAGAACGACATTCTGCATCGCTGTCTCTCGGGCGAGGGATATTTCAAGGGCGATACGATCCCCTCAATCAGCCCTTCGATGGATATTCAGGTTAGCTCGAACTTTGAGCGCGCACTGTACTACGCCTATGGCGAAGATGGTGGCGCAGTCGCTCAGTTGATGGACGAACTCAAGAGCGGAGGCTTCAATGTCAGCCAAGGCGCAATGGAGGCTCTGCGAGAAAGCTTTGACTCGGGCCGCGTTTCTGAGGACGAGACGCTTGAGACGATCAGGCGCACGATGGTCCACAGCGCCGAGTTGGTTTGTCCGCACACCGCCGTTGGGATCAAAGTGGCTGAAGACCACCGCGCTGCCGATGTGCCCATGATCACGCTCGCAACCGCGCATCCCGCGAAGTTCCCGGCGGCGGTCGAGAAGGCAAGCGGCGAACATCCGCCTCTTCCATCCCGCATGTCTGATCTGTATGAACGTCCAGAACGGGTGACCCGCGTTGCGAACGATCTGGGTGCCCTTGAGGATCATATCAGAAGGCATATTGCTGAGTGACAGTCAGACAGGACCAACTGAAGAACGGATTTCGTATCGTCAGTGAACATATGCCGGGGCTGCAATCTGCGGCCATCGGCATCTGGGTAACCGCCGGTGGTCGGCACGAGCGGATCGAGCAGAACGGTATCGCGCATTTCCTTGAGCATATGGCGTTCAAGGGAACCCAGCGGCGTTCTGCGCTGCAAATCGCCGAAGCGATCGAGGATGTGGGCGGGTACATCAACGCCTATACCTCGCGCGAAGTTACGGCCTATTATGCACGCGTACTGAAGGACGATGTGGCGCTGGCCATGGACGTGATCGGCGACATCGTTCTGAACCCGGTTTTTGATCCGCGCGAGATTGAGGTCGAGCGTGGCGTGATCCTGCAAGAGATCGGTCAGGCCTATGATACGCCCGACGATGTGATCTTTGATTGGCTGCAAGAGCAGAGCTATCACGACCAGCCCTTGGGCCGGACCATTCTGGGGCCGACCGAGCGGGTCAGCGCGTTCTCGCGCGAGGACCTGTCAGGATTTGTAGCCGAGCATTACGGGCCGGAACAAATGATCCTGTCCGCTGCGGGTGCGGTGGATCATGATCAGTTGATGAAAATGGCCGAAGAGATGTTCGGGCATCTGCAGCCGAGCAAGGGCCTTGTCCCCGAGGCTGGCCGGTTCACCGGCGGTGAGGCGCGGCAGGAGAAAGAGCTGGAGCAGGCGCATTTCGCGCTGGCGCTGGAAAGCCCGGGCTATCGCGATGATGCGATCTATACGGCCCAGATTTACTCGACCGCTCTGGGTGGCGGCATGTCCTCGCGCCTGTTTCAGGAAGTGCGCGAAACTCGCGGGCTTTGTTATACGATCTTTGCTCAGACCGGTGCTTATGCGGATACCGGTACGACAACGATTTACGCAGGCACCTCGGCCGATCAGGTGGGCGAATTGGCGACGATTACCATCGACGAGATGAAGCGCGCTGCCGAAGACATGAGCGCAGAAGAGGTTGCCCGTGCGCGGGCCCAGATGAAGGCCGGGATGCTGATGGGGCTGGAAAGCCCGTCGAACCGGGCCGAACGTCTGGCGCGGCTGGTGCAGATCTGGGGACGTGTGCCCTCGCTTGAGGACACCGTGGCCAAGATCGATGCGGTCAGCACCGAGGACGTGCGTGCCTTTGCCGAAGACATGGCAGTCAAAGCCCCTGCAGCGCTGGCGTTGTATGGGCCGGTCTCGGGCGCACCGACGCTGGTGGATCTGCAGGAGAGGCGTGCGGCGTGATGCTGTTAGGCAGACGCAAGCTGAAACTCGAAACCGAGCGCTTGACGCTGCGCCCGCCCATGCATTCCGACTTCAACGACTGGACCGCCTTGCGGCGTGCCTCAAAGGACTATCTGGTGCCGTGGGAGCCGGTTTGGGCCAAGGACCATCTGAGCCGAAAGTCGTTTACCAACCGGGTCTATTGGGCCCAGCGCTCAGTCGCGAGTGGAACGGCGATACCTCTGTTCCTGTTTCGTCGCACAGACAATATTCTGCTGGGGGCGATCACGTTGGACAATGTTCGCCGTGGTCCGGCGCAGGCTGGCACCTTGGGCTATTGGACTGGGCAGGCCTTCGCGCGTCAGGGTTTCATGCGCGAAGCAATTGGCGCCGTTGTTCATCACGCCTTCACCCGTCTGGATTTAAGCCGGATCGAGGCCGCGTGTTTGCCTGAGAACAAGGCCTCTCGCGGTCTGCTGGAAAGCTCAGGCTTCAAATACGAAGGCGTGGCGCAGTCTTATCTGCAGATCAATGGGCGCTGGAGAACGCATGTTCTGTATGCCAGCTTAAGGTCCGATCGTCGGGGCAAGACTGAGGCAGGCTAGAGGGCTCTGCCGCCAGGCATGGCAAGCCTCCTGTCCTGGAGATATCCGTGGCCAGATCAACAAGGGCATGACTTGTTGGCTCATTGCGCTACACTTGCCCTATGTGGCGGTTTGTTGCGGGACTGATGATGATTGCAGGCGGGGCTGTGGCGCAGGAGCGGCGGCCTAGTCACTGCATCGCCATCGCAGATGCGGCACCGGGGATTGAATATCTTCACAAAGCGGCGTGGCAGGATCCCGTGCCCGAGTTTTCGGTTCGTATCAGCTATGTCGCGCATGCATCGTTTCTGATCCAGACACAGGGCGGGCTGAACGCGGTGACCGATTTCACCGGTTTTATCGGCGGCGCTGCGCTAATTCCTGACGTGGTCACAATGAACCATGCGCACAGCACCCACTGGACTGCCCATCCCGATCCGGCCATCCCGTATGTCTTGCCGGGCTGGGGAGAGTTCGGCGAAGGCATCGAGCACCATCTTGATCTGGGTGAGATGCTGATTCGCAATGTGTCGACCGATATCCGTTCGGCCTATGGCGGTATTGAAGATCGCGGAAACTCGATCTTTGTGTTCGAGGTCGAAGGGTTGTGCATCGGCCATCTGGGGCATCTGCATCACATTCCGTCGGATGAACAATTCGCTGCACTGGGTCGGCTGGATGTGGTCATGGCGGCGGTGGACGGAGGCACCACGATGCCCTTGCCCGAGATGGTTCAGGTTCTGAAACGCCTCAAAAGCTCGGTCATTATCCCGATGCATTGGTTCTCGGACTTTTCGCTCCAGCGGTTTTTGGTGGATATTCGGGATGAATTCCCGGTTGAACGGGATGGGGTGTCCGAGATTGTCGTCTCGTTGCGCACGCTGCCCGACAGGCCGACGGTTGTGGTGCTGGAGCCTCAGTACCTGATAGAGCTGGAATAGGGCTTGTCGCGGCCCGTGGCCTTTGGCAGGGAAGAGCCATGAAACTGAACCCTGCAGACAGCCGCCTTGCCGAAGCAATCAGAGCCCGATTGGGTGCTGACGTTTTGCGCCCGATTGCAGATCGTTACCTTGAAGAGCCGCGTCAGCGGTTTGTCGGGCAGCCCGGTTTGCTTGCCTTGCCGCGCACCGTGGAAGATGTGTCGGCTTTGGTGCAATTGGCCGCAGACGCTCGGGTGCCTGTTGTCCCTTATGGCGGCGGCACCGGTCTGGTAGGAGGGCAGGTTGTTCCGGATGGTCCCGCCCCTTTGATCGTTTCCCTGGAACGGATGACGGCGATACGGGCGACTTACCCCACCGAGAACATACTTGTGGCCGAGGCCGGTGCCATTCTGGCCGACGTCCAGACTGCCGCTGAAGACGCGGACCGTCTATTTCCCCTGTCGCTGGCTGCGCAGGGTTCTTGCCGGATTGGCGGCAATCTGGCCACTAATGCGGGTGGCGTGAATGTGCTGCGCTATGGCAATGCACGCGATCTGTGCCTGGGGCTTGAAGTGGTATTGCCCAGTGGTGAGATATGGCACGGGCTTAGCCGGTTGCGTAAGGACAACACCGGTTATGACCTGCGTAACCTGATGATCGGGTCCGAAGGGACACTTGGCATCATTACGGCGGCGGCGTTGAAGTTGTTCCCGCGACCCAAGGGCGTTGGAACCGCAATGTTTCAGGTCTCCTCACCCGAGGCTGCCATTGATCTGTTGTCAGTGGCGCGGGATCAAGTGGGGGAAGCGGTCAGTACGTTTGAGCTGATCCATGGGCAGGGCCTCGAATTCCTGACCGAGGTTTTGCCCGACGTGCGGCAACCCTTTGAGGCAACACCGGAATGGAGTGTGTTGATCGAGCTGGGCTTGTCGGTCGGCCAAGACCCTTCGGACATGCTTGAGGCGATTTATGTCGCCGCTGATGAGCGCGATCTGGTCCGCGATGCGGTCATCGCGCAGAGCGAAGCACAGCGGTCCGAACTCTGGGCCGTGCGCGAGCGCATCCCCGAGGCCAACCGGCTGATCGGATCAGTTTCCAGCCATGATATCTCGGTCCCGATTTCCCGCATTCCAGAGTTCATTCGGCGCGGTGCGGATGTGGTGGCCGGGCAGGGGCCGTTTCGCGTAAACTGCTTTGGACATCTGGGCGACGGTAATCTGCACTATAACGTGTTTCCACCCGCCGGGCAGGATAAGGCGGATTTTGTCGCACAGCGGGGCGCGGTCAAACGCGCGGTACATGATCTGGTTCATGAATTTGGTGGATCGGTCAGCGCCGAACACGGTGTGGGTCGGCTCAAAACAGATGATCTGGAACGCTATGGTGATCCGGTCAAGTTGCAGGCCATGAGGGCGATTAAAACAGCGCTTGATCCTCAGGGGATTATGAACCCCGGGGCGGTTCTGGCCTAATAGACGCGCCCCGGACGTATACCGGGGCGCTGCGGTTCTTTACGACGCGGGCAGAATGACCTTGTCGATCACATGGATCACGCCGTTCTCGGCTTCGATATCGGCTTGCACAACGTTGGCATCATTCACCATGACGCCATTGTCGAGATCGATGGTGATATCTCCGCCCTGCACGGTGGCGGCGGTCATGTCATCGGACAGATCACCCGACATCACTTTGCCCGGGACAACGTGATAGGTCAGCACTGCGACCAACTGGTCCTTGTTTTCGGGCTTCAGAAGATTTTCGACCGTGCCCTCGGGCAGCGCTGCAAAGGCCTCATCCGTTGGGGCGAAAACGGTGAACGGCCCTTCGCCTTTCAGCGTTTCAACCAGTTCGGCGGCCTGAACGGCAGCGACGAGCGTTTCAAAACTGCCCGCGCCCACCGCAGTATCGACGATATCCTTGGCGTGCCCATCTGCCAAAGCAGAGGTGGTCAACAGAAGACTGGCAACTCCAGCAACAGCGAATTTGCGCAACATGACATGATTTCCCTTGTTGAGAATGCCTTAGGTGGCATCATTCGGGGTACGCAGTCAGGTCGCGACAAGATCACAGAATCCAGAGGCAACTGTTTCTTGAATGTGACCCCAATCGCGCTAAGCCTGCGGCGCACGCGATTTCCAGTCACGAGTTTGTGAAGTTTGTGGAGATCAGAGCCCTTCGAACTCGCACAGAACGTGCACGTCCATGCCCAAATCTTCCAGCGCTTTGCGACCACCCAATTCGGGCAGATCGATGATGAACGCGCATGAGATGATCTCGCCGCCCAGCCGTTCGATCAGCTTGATCCCCGCGGCGGCGGTGCCTCCGGTAGCCAGAAGATCATCAACGACCAGGATCTTCTCACCCGGCTGGATGGCGTCATCGTGAATTTCGACTATCGCCTCTCCATATTCCAGCTTGTAGTCCTGGCTGATCGTGGTGCCGGGCAGTTTGCCCTTTTTGCGGATCGGCACGAATCCAACGCTCAGCTGGTGGGCAATCGCACCGCCCAGAATAAAGCCGCGCGCCTCAAGGCCCACAACTTTGTCGATTCGCTCACCGGCGTAAGGGTGCAACATCTGGTCGATTGCCATGCGGAACCCACGCGGGTCGGCAAACAGGGTGGTGACATCGCGGAACATGATCCCTTCATGCGGGAAATCGACGATGGTCCGAATGTAATCCTTGACCGTTTTGTTTCTGGACATGGGCCACCCCTTTGGCATCAAACACGCGCGGGGTATTTCGCCCATAAGGTACGGTCATGCAAGAGAACTCTGGCCCCTGCGGCTACTTGCTGCGGCCGCGCATGGCGTTAGGCAGGCCGTAGTAGCGATACAGCGCGTTCGGAAGCCAGGACAGGTGCGGCTTGCGCCAGTTGCGTTGATCCCGAAGAAGAATGGCTTGCGCGACATGAAGGTTCATTGCTTTAATCTCACTTTTGCTGTTATGTGCCCGATATCTACATATTATATGCTGTGTATATACAATGCATCGCACTTAGAATCAAGGGCAGGACGGGGACTGGACGTGTGACCAAGAAAGATGGAAAGAAATCTACGAAGAAAAACAGTCAGTTGGTTTTGCGCCTCGACAAGGATGAGCGCGATGCATTCGTCGAGCTTTGCAGGGATCTAGACACCTCTGCCGCCCGCGAAATCCGCCGGTTTATCCGGGGGTTCATGAAGGAAAACGCTGAAAACTGAAATCACGCCGGGCGGCGCAGAACCGCTGTGGCGATGCCCATTCCTATCAGGGTCAACCCTCCGAACCGGGTCATGGTCGTGATGACATTCGCGCGTCCGATCATCCGGCGTAACTTGTCCGCCAGCAGCGCATAGGCCAGCGCGTTCAGCCCCGCGAGACCCACAAATGTTGCGATCAGGATCGCGAATTGCGGACCCAAAGGCTCGGCTGGACGCAAGAATTGCGGTACGAAAGCGATGAAGAAGGCAATGGACTTCGGGTTCAGCGCGGTGACTGCAGCGGCATGGCCAAAAACACTGCGGGCGGTCACGTCACGTTCGGTTTCAATTGCTTGCAGCCCGCCCGACGGCGCGCTGCGCAGGAGTTTGACACCCAGCCAGACCAGATAGGCTGCCCCAACCCATTTCAGCACGGTAAACAGTGTGGCAGAGGCCAGCACCAGCGCCCCCAGCCCCAGCAGCGACGCGGTCATCGCCACCAAATCCCCCAATGCGACCCCGGTGGCCGAGGCAACCGCCACACTGCGTCCTTTCGACAGCGCATAGCTAAGCACCAGCAACACGGTCGGGCCTGGGATCAGCAGCAGCGCGGTCGAAGCGGCCACAAAGGCCAGCCAGATTTCAATGGACATGGAATATCCTATTAGAGTGTTTCCCACACCAAGCCTTGGCACGACGTATTGGTCAAGGCTTTGCGGGCACATTCTCGTGGTGAAACACCGGCTCCAACGGGTTGGCGTTCGGATTTGCGAAGCCGGGGTCGCCTAAATACCGAGGACATGGGGCAGGGAATTCAGGCGTGCAATGCGATCTGGGATTGCCGCAACAGGTTTAAGATTGGATGAAGCTTGGCTTATGCATCTTGAAACGCCTCCAATGTACCCCACTCTCGCAATGCGACCCAAAGGAGGGAGCCATGGTTCAAACCCAACACGCTGAGGCCGATACCGGCCGCGCCAGATCCGGTGTCGAGCGCCTCAAAAGAATCTTGGTAGGACTGCTGTTGGCCGGGGCGATCTTGTATGCGGGCGTCCTCGGATACATGTTTTTCAACCAGCAATCTCTGCTGTACAAACCCGAAGGTACGTTACCGGATCCGGCTTCGGTGGGGTTGGCGGATGTTGATGCGCTATCGCTGACAATGGCTGATGGTACTGCCCTGACGGTCTGGGCAGCACCCGCTGCAATCCCGGATGCACCGACCGTCCTATTCTTCCACGGCCAAAGCGGCAATCTGGGGGACCGTGCTGAACGGCTGCGCGAAATCCTCAACTCGGGCTACGGGCTGCTTGCCGCCAGCTATCGCGGCTTTCCGGGCAGCGAAGGCGAGCCCGCGGAACTGGCGCTGATCTCTGATGGAGTTCAGCTCTATGACAGGCTGGCGGGTCAGGGCAAAGCTGTGGTGCTGCACGGTCAGAGCCTCGGCACCGGCATTGCCGCCGCTGTGGCTGCCGAGCGTCCCGATGCAGAACTTCTGGTGCTTGAGGCCCCGTTCACTGCAACCGTTGATGTCGCGGCGGAACGCTATCCTTTCCTGCCGGTCTCAGCCTTGATGAGGGATCAGTTCGCCACACGTGATCTTATCGAACAGATCTCGGCGCCGACGTTGATTTTTCACGGCACCGAGGATGAAACAATTCCACTGCATCACGGAAAAGCTCTGGCCGAGATGTCCGATACCGCGCAGATTTACGTGATCCCCGACGGCACCCACAACGATTTGTGGTCGCGTGGCCTATGGGACGAGGTGCAAAAGAAACTGTCGCAGTACTGAGTTTATAACACCCGCCCAGCCACAGCATCCAGCTTGGCCAACAATTCCGGATCGCGCTTTTCAGGCGCGGTCAGGATGGCATACTCCAGCGCCCGGTCGCAGCCATGCGGGCAGGGCGCACGGTCGGTCCCCAGCATAGCGGGTAGACCTTTGACCAATGCCCGGCCTTTTTCCGCATTACCGGTCAGCGTGGCGATGATGGCGGCCACGTCGACTTCACCGTGATCAGGGTGCCAGCTGTCATAGTCGGTGACCATGGCAATTGAGGCATAACAAAGCTCGGCCTCGCGGGCGAGTTTCGCTTCGGGCATGTTGGTCATGCCGATCACGTCGCACCCCCATTGTTCGCGATATAATTTGGATTCCGCCAATGACGAGAATTGCGGTCCTTCCATCGCCAGATAGGTTCCACCTCGGTGGATGGTGATGCCAGCCGTCTTGCCAGCAGTCTCACAAGCGTCCGACAGGCGCGGGCAGGTCGGATGCGCAACACTGACATGGGCGACGCAGCCAGTCCCGAAAAAGCTCTTTTCACGGGCAAATGTTCGATCGATGAACTGATCCACGATCACGAAATCACCCGGCGCCATATGCTCGCGGAACGACCCGCAAGCCGAGACCGAGATCACATCCGTTACGCCAAGCCGTTTCAACGCGTCGATATTGGCGCGATAGGGCACCTCGGTCGGCGAGTGCACATGTCCGCGACCGTGACGCGGCAAGAAGGCCATTTCGACCCCATCCAGCGACCCGGTCAGGATCTGATCCGACGGATTGCCCCATGGCGTTTCCACAGTGACCCACTCGGCATTCTCTAGACCATCGATGTCATAAATGCCTGATCCTCCAACGACGGCGATTTTTGTTTGGGTCACGAGTGCTCTCCGTTGAAAATTCCTGCTGTGTGAGTTCTGCGGGCCACAGCTTCATTTGACAAGTGGGTTCAACGGTTTGTGTGCGCTTGGGTCAAGCTATGCGCACGGCGCATATCAGGGTCCCGCCTGGCGCGGTATCTCAAGACCGGTTTGACCGCTAGAAGGCCCCTTTCGCGCGAACAAAACCGACCAACAGGACCGATCCATGCCCCGAGCCATGCTGGCAAGCTTTGCCAATCGTATAGCCAAACCCGATTTGCGCTGGGTCCCGGATGAGGGATTGACCTTTTCCCGCCTGCGGATCGAGTTGCTGTCCGGTCTCACCGTCGCCTTGGCGCTGGTCCCCGAAGCCGTGGCCTTTGCCTTTGTCGCCGGGGTGCACCCTCTGGTCGGGCTTTATGCCGCATTCCTGGTTGGTCTGATCACTGCGTTGATCGGTGGTCGCCCCGGCATGATCTCGGGCGCAACCGGGGCGCTTGCGGTTGTCATGGTCGCATTGGTTGCGCAGCACGGGGTCGAATACCTGTTCGCTACAGTGGTGCTGATGGGGATTATGCAGATCATCGCAGGTGCGATGCATTGGGGCCGGTTCATCCGACTTGTGCCGCATCCGGTGATGCTGGGCTTTGTGAACGGCCTGGCGATTGTGATCTTTCTGGCGCAGCTGGGGCAATTCAAAGTGCCCGGAACCATGGAAAATACTGGCCACGGCATGGGCGGTGGCGAGTGGCTTTCAGGCCTACAGCTCTACACAATGCTGGGTCTGGTTGCTCTGACCATGGCTGTGATCTGGATCATGCCCCGCATCACCCGCGTCATCCCAGCGCCTCTGGCCGGGATTTTTGTTGTCGCTGCTTTGGTCATTGGCATTGGGCTGGACGTCCCGCGTGTCGGTGATCTGGCTTCGATCGAAGGCGGCTTGCCCAGCTTCCATATACCTATGGTGCCGCTGAACTGGGAGACCTTTGAAATCATCCTGCCCTATGCCCTGATCCTTGCCGCCATCGGTCTGATTGAATCCCTGCTGACGCTGAACCTTGTGGGTGAGATTACCGGCAAGCGCGGTGGTGCCTCGCAGGAATGTATCGCGCAAGGCACAGCGAACGTGGTCACTGGCTTCTTCGGCGGTATGGGCGGTTGTGCGATGATCGGTCAGTCGATGATCAACGTGAAGTCAGGCGGGCGCACGCGTATCGCAGGTATCGCTGCAGCGCTATTTCTGTTGCTCTTCATCCTGGTGGGTTCGCCTCTGATCGAGCAGATTCCACTGGCCGCACTTGTCGGTGTGATGTTCATGGTGGTGATCGGAACCTTCGCCTGGAATTCGCTGAAGATCATGCGCAAGGTGCCTTTGATGGATGCGTTCGTGATCGTACTGGTGACAGTCGTCACCGTGATGGAAGACCTTGCAGTGGCTGTTGTGGTCGGTGTGATTGTCTCTGCCCTGGCTTATGCATGGAATAACGCCAAACGCATCCACGCGGTTACGCGCGACTCGGAAACGGAAGAAGGGGCGAAGGTCTATGAAATTCAGGGCCCGCTGTTCTTTGGCTCGTCCGAGGGCTTCGTGGAGCTGTTCGACGTAACAAACGACCCCGAGACCGTCATCATCGACTTTGCAGCCAGCCGTGTCGTGGACCAATCCGCGCTGCAGGCTATCGAAAACATCGCCGCCAAATACGAAGCGGCTGGCAAACGCGTCATGCTGCGGCACCTGAGCCGTGACTGTCATACACTGCTGAACAAGGCCGGCCATCTGATGGTCGACAGCGATGATGACCCGGATTACGAACTGGCTGTGGATTATTCGGTCCGCACCGGTATTCTGGGCGGGCACTGAATACGCGAAAGGGCGGCCGGATTGGCCGCCTTATATCTCAGAAGCAATGCGCTCCAACGCATCGATATTGCCTGAAAGCAAGGCATCTTCGGCCCGAGTGATTGTTTCTGCGGGCCAATCCCACCATCGCAAGTCTTGCAGCCTTTCAATCACATCGCGATCAAAACGATAGCGCCGGACTTTTGCCGGATTTCCGGTAACGACTGCATAGGGTGGAACCTGTCCCCGCACGACCGAGCCTGCGCCAACAATCGCGCCATTTCCGATCTGCGCTCCGGGTAAAATCAAAGCTCCGTAACCGATCCAGACATCGTGCCCGATAACGGTATCACGTGTATCAGGCTGGTAGCCTGACATGCGATCCGGATCGAAGACTGGAAATGGAAAGCAGGTCAAGCCATCGGTCGCGTGATTTGCGGAGGCAGTGATAAACCTTACTCCATGAGCGATTTGGCAGAACTTGCCCAGCATCAGCTTTTCTTCTGAAAAGGGAAACAGATACGGTGCAAGCCGCTGCGCCCAGTCCTTCGGCGCATCGAAATCCGAAGCATAAGTGTAAGCTCCGGCCACAAAGCGGGGATGATCGATGGCCTGAGACAGAAACACTGTTCCGTTGTGGCTAGAGCCGTCGGGCAGAACAATCGGATATCTGCGTGTAGGATCAGGCAGTGGCATTAGTCATCCGGGCGTGAAAGGCTGAACAATTCTGTCACCACAGAATAGTCCCGATAACCCAACCGCGCGAGCGGGTTGAATGAGGTCACGTCAAATTTGCCGTCACGGATGTGGTCATCGTGCAGGTGCACACCAGTGACCTCTCCGAACACCACCCGATTGGCCTCACCCGGCAGAGTTACGATCTGGGTAAGTTTGCATTCCAGCGCTGCGGGCGCTCCCTCGACCCGAGAGCAATTTATGGTTTCGCATTCAACGGGTGTCAGCCCAGCATGTGTGAACTCGTCGACGTGCTTTCCCAAACCCTCTGAGCTGGCATTCATTGCGTCGCGATGCGCATGGGCCACCACGTTGACGCAGAATACCTTCGTGGCCTCGATATTGGCGATGCTGTCCTTGCCGCCATCCTGATCGTGTTTGGAGCCGGTTGAGGCGAACATCACCTGGGGCGGTGTATAAGCGACACCATTGAAGAAGGAATACGGGGCCAGGTTGTTGATCCCGTCAGCATCGCGCGTCGAAATCCAGCCGATAGGGCGTGGGGTTATGATGGCGTTGAAGGGGTTGTGTGGCAGGCCGTGGCCGTCTTCGGGGCGATAGAACATATGGACTCCAAGCGTTTGCCCAAGGCCTATCGAAGTGCTAGGGCGATTTCCAGCAAGGATAAGAGGGCGCGCGTGCAGCAATTCAAGATCAGGCCGGAAGAGCCGGAAGACTGGTGGGAGGTCGAAGCGCTCTATGACCTGTGCTTTGCTCCGGGGCGCGAGGCGTTGTCGTCTTATCGTCTGCGTGATGACGTGCCGCCTGTCGCTGGCCTGTCGCAGGTCGCGCGCGATGGGCAGGGCATTCTGGCTGGTGCAATCCGGTTTTGGCCCGTACATGTGGGTGAACATGACGCGCTGCTGCTAGGTCCAGTGGCGGTCCACCCGACCCATCAAGGCGAAGGGTTGGGCGGATATTTGATCCATCAGGGGGTAGAGGCCGGACGCGCCAAAGGGTGGGATCGCGTCATGCTTGTGGGCGATGCGCCCTATTATGCCCGGTTCGGGTTCACCCCGCTGACGGGTGTCGAAATGCCCCCGCCCACCAACCCTGATCGCATACTGGGTTTGGAACTGACCCCCGGAGTTTGGTCCGAAATTCAGGGGCTTGTTAGTCGCTGGACCCGTTGACCCATTGAAAACCCGCTGCAAAGTCCCGATGTTTTCAGGACAGGAGGGCACAGATGCAGGACGTGGTTCTTGTCGAAAAACTCGATCCCGAGGCCGAGCTTGATCGGCTTGCGCAGCTGTACGGTGCGGCAGGTGGCGCAGGAGTGAATCTGCTGAACAAGCTTGGTGGATCGGCGGAATCCTTATTGGATCAGTTACCTAAGCCGGTGCGAGAAGGTCTGACCGAAGCAACCGAACAGGCGCTTTGGCTTGCCATGCATGCGGCCGAAGGCTCTCGGCGTGCCGTGCCGGACCAGAAACCATGGGTCAACACAGCCTTGACTACTGCCATGGGCGCAGCCGGAGGTCTGGGTGGAGTGTCCACAGCACTTGTCGAGCTGCCCGCGACAACCGCCATGATGCTGCGCGCGATCCAAGGCGCAGCGATGCGGGAAGGGTTTGATCCGACCGCCGAGAATGTGAAATTTGACTCGATCCGTGTGTTGTCAGCCGCCGGTCCTTTGGCCGAGGATGACGGGGCTGATCTGGGCTTTTTCTCCATGCGTCTGACCCTGACCGGGCCAACTATGCAGCGCCTCATTGCGATGGTGGCGCCGCGTTTGTCCGTCGTGCTGGGCCAGAAGCTGGCTGCGCAGTCTGTGCCGCTGCTTGGGGCGCTTGCCGGGGGCGGTACAAACTTTGTCTACACCCGCTATTACCAGCAGATCGCGCATGTGCATTTTGGGCTGCGTCGATTGGCGATTGATGCCGACATCCCTCATGACGAGCTGGTGCGGCGTTTGTCGGGGCGGATGGCTCTGAACAAGGGCGCTTTCCCGTAAAGCTTGGCAGACTCTGCCGGATATGATAAATATCACTTTATAAACCGCAACATAAGCGGAGCGAGCAGTGGATATGAACCGTGTTTGACGGGCGCAGCAATGGTGCGATTGCCGGGCTTTCGGCAGAAAACCTCTCCCTTTCCGGGGCGCTGCCTGTTTATGCTCAATCCGCTGCGCTTTGCTATCGTACCAATGATGACCTGCCAGAGATTTTGTTGATCACAACGCGCAGGGCGCGGCGCTGGATCATTCCCAAGGGTTGGTTGATCAACGGGCTGACCCCTTCTGAAACAGCCGCCCGCGAGGCCTGGGAAGAGGCTGGTGTTTTGGGGCAGTGCGGAAGCGAAAGTCTTGGTCGGTTTGCCTATATCAAGAACCGGCCTGGCAAGCCATCGGCGCTGTGTCTGGTTGATGTGTTTCCGCTGCATGTGCAGCGATTGGAGGCGCAGTTTCCCGAAGCGGGTGAGCGCAGGCGCAAATGGGTTTCGCCCAAAAAGGCATCGTTGAAGGTGTCGTCGCCCGATCTTGCTGCGCTTTTGGGTGGATTCGGGTTGCATCGGCAATAGCGGGCCAAGATCAAGACTTGATATTGCCATGTTGGTCGGTATCTATTCGCCAACCGGATTTTGGATGTGATATGATTCAATACGCATTGAAATGCAGCAATGACCACAGCTTTGACAGTTGGTTTCAATCCGCAGCCGCCTTTGACAAACTGTCAGCGGCCGGGTTGGTAACCTGCGCGGTATGCGGCTGCGACAAGGTGGAAAAGGCGGTGATGACACCGCGTGTCCGGCCTGCGCGCAAGGCGGTGACCGAGGTTGCACCAGCGCAGCCTTCTGCGGATGAGATCAGCATGGCAACACCTTCGCCCGAGATCGCTGAGGTCCTCAGCGAACTGCGTCGAAAGGTCGAGGAAAACTCGGACTATGTGGGCAAGGATTTCGCCAAAGAAGCCCGCAAAATCCATCTGGGGGATGCGCCCGAGCGCGCGATCTATGGTGAGGCCAAGCCCGAAGAGGCGCAATCGCTGATTGAAGACGGCGTGCCGGTCGCACCGTTGCCGTTTGTTCCTAGCCGCAAGACCAACTGACCCATGCACATCGTTATTACGGGCACGAACCGAGGGATCGGGAAATCCATTGCGGATCAGTATCGTGCAGAAGGTCATGAAGTGACCGGAACTGCCCGGGACGGTAGCGCAGATATCGTGCTGGATGTCACGGACCCAGAACAGCACGCTGCAATGGCCGAGCAACTGCGAGGCCGCCAGATTGACCTGCTGATCTGCAATGCGGGCGTTTATCTGGACAAAGGACACGACATTAGTGGCTATCCCGCCGAGATGTGGGCGCAAAGCTTCGCCGCCAACGTGACAGGCGTGTTTCTTACCATCCAGTCCTTGTTGCCGAACCTGTGTACCGCGCGGGGCCGGATCGCCATCGTTTCGTCTCAGATGGCGTCACATACGCGCGCGCCGGGTGGCAGCTATATCTACCGTGCGTCAAAGGCGGCGGCGCTGAATTTGGGCCGCAACCTAGCGACTGACCTACAGGCGGATGGCATTGCGGTGGGAATCTACCATCCGGGCTGGGTGCAGACGGACATGGGCGGATCTGCAGCAGAGATCACGGTCGATCAGGCGGCAAACGGCTTGATCGAGCGATTTGCGGCTCTCTCGCTCGATACTACCGGTTGTTTTGAAACCTGGGATGGTCGGGCGCACCCTTACTGAGAATTCAGGGCCGCCTTGGGGATTTCGTAGACTTCACCGGGATCAATGAAGATCACCATGATATCACCGCGTGTCTCATAGGTCAGTTTCGATGTCGAACTGCTGGAATCCGGCACGCCTTTGGTGAAGTAAATCCGCCGGACCTCGCCAGTGTTCAACTGAACCGCCAACGTCGCCGTTCCATCTTCGCGCTTCCGCAATTCGGCCGGACAACTGGCCAGTGTATCACCTGCCAATGCAGCGCATGGAACGGTGCCTAATGAGTTCTCGCCATCCGTTCCCGATAGGGTGGCCACTTGGGCATTTGCGGCAGTCGAAACCAGGCTTAGGGCAAGGGCAAAGCGGAACATTGAAATCCTCGTGGAATAAGACTTTGACCGAACGCTTACACCACGCACGACCAAAGTAAAGCACTGCGGTGCAGACTTTGCCCACTTGCCCTTGCGCCCCCCCTCGCATAAGAGGCACGGGATCAGAAATTCAAGGCGCGGAGACACTAGCCCCCATGCCCGTACTCGTGATGAAATTCGGCGGCACATCGGTCGCCAATCTGGACCGGATCCGCCGTGCTGCCAAACGGGTTGGTGTCGAGGTAGCCAAAGGCTATGACGTCATCGTCATCGTTTCGGCGATGTCCGGCAAGACCAACGAGCTGGTGGGCTGGGTCGATGAAATCTCTCCGCTCTATGACGCGCGCGAATATGATGCCGTTGTCTCCTCTGGTGAAAACGTTACAGCTGGCCTGATGGCGCTGACCCTGCAGGAAATGGACATCCCGGCGCGCAGCTGGCAGGGTTGGCAGGTGCCGCTGATCACCAACGGTGCCCATTCAGCGGCCCGGATCGAAGAAATCCCGCCCGAGAATATCAACCAGAAATTCGGCGAAGGGATGCGCGTTGCGGTGGTCGCGGGCTTCCAGGGCATCAGCCCCGAAGGTCGCATCACCACGCTGGGTCGGGGCGGTTCGGACACCACCGCCGTGGCTTTTGCTGCCGCTTTCGAAGCCGAGCGCTGCGACATCTATACGGATGTGGACGGTGTCTATACGACCGACCCGCGCATCTGTGAAAAAGCGCGCAAGCTGGACAAAATCTCGTTCGAGGAAATGCTCGAACTGGCCTCGCTGGGGGCCAAAGTGCTTCAAACCCGCTCGGTCGAGCTGGCGATGCGCTACAAGGTGAAACTGCGCGTTCTTTCAAGCTTTGAGGAACAATCCGACGAGGCCGGTACACTGGTCTGCGACGAGGAGGATATCATGGAATCCAATGTTGTGGCCGGTGTGGCCTATTCCCGCGACGAAGCCAAGATGACCGTCGTTTCCGTGGCGGACCGCCCCGGCATCGCCTCGATCATCTTTACTGCGCTCAGCGACGAGGGCGTGAACGTGGACATGATCGTCCAGAATATCTCGGACGAAGGGCGCACCGACATGACCTTCTCCTGTCCGACCAATCAGGTCTCCCGCGCCGAAAAGGCATTGCTGGCGATCAAGGATCAGGGTGAGCTGAACTACGCCGAACTCGTTGCGGATGAGGATGTTTGCAAGGTCTCAGTTGTCGGGATCGGCATGCGTTCGCAATCCGGTGTTGCGGCCAAGATGTTCAAGATTCTCTCGGATGAGGGGATTAACATCAAGGTCATTACAACCTCCGAGATCAAAATTTCCGTCCTGATCGACAGGAAATACATGGAACTTGCGGTTCAGGCACTGCATGATGCCTTTGAACTGGACAAGGCGGCCTGAGCTTTCAGCCAAGTGTCCTGTCTGAAACCGTAACGTGGGTGGGCCATGGCGGAAGGCACGGAAACAGAATCTCGCAAGTTGCTGGGACGGCTGCGCGAAGAAATGGCGAGTGAAGCCGCCGGTCAGGAACGTCTTGACCGGATCACGCACCTGATCGCCGACAGTACCGGTCGCGAAGTTTGCTCGATCTACCTGTTTCGGGATGAGGATACGCTTGAACTGTGCGCCACCGAAGGTCTGTCCCCAGAAGCGGTGCACAAGACGCGGATGCGTATGGGCGAAGGGCTGGTCGGTCGCGTCGCCAAATCTGGCAAGGTGGTGAATACGGCGGACGCGCCCTCGGCCAAGGGCTTTCGGTACATGCCGGAAACCGGCGAGGAACGGTATTCGTCCTTTCTTGGTGTGCCGGTACAGCGTCTGGGTCAGAAACTGGGCGTGCTGGTGGTTCAGTCCCGGGACGCGCGCGAGTTTTCGGCGGATGAGGTTTATGCGCTGGAGGTTGTCGCGATGGTTCTGGCCGAAATGGCCGAACTGGGCGCGTTCGTCGGCGAAGGCGCGGCCTTGTCACCGCTGCACCAGCAATCGGTGCAACTTACCGGTGGCCCGGCGCAGGAGGGATCTGCTGAAGGCCATGTCTGGCTGCATGAACCTCGTGTTGTTGTCACCAATCCCATTGCCGAAGACCCGCATCGTGAGCGTGAGCGGCTGACCGAGGCAGTTGAAGAGCTACGCGTCGGCGTCGACAAGATGCTTGAGATTTCTCAGGGCGGCGACAAAGAGCAGTTGCAGGTTCTGGAAGCCTACCGGATGTTCGCCAACTCCAAGGGTTGGATGCGCCGGATGGAGGAGGACATCGCTCTTGGTCTCAGCGCAGAGGCGGCGGTCGAGAAAGAACAATCTCAGGCGCGGGCCCGCATGGGGCAGGTCACCGATCCGTATTTACGTGAACGGTTGGCCGATCTGGACGACCTCAGCAATCGGTTGCTGCGAATTTTGACTGGACAGGGCAACGGCAACGGGGCTGACCTGCCGCCCGATCCGATCCTAATTGCGCGAAATATCGGCCCCGGTGATCTGCTGGAATATGGCCGTTCTCTCAAAGGGATCGTATTGGAAGAAGGCTCGGTCGGAAGCCATGCCACTATCGTGGCGCGCGCGTTGGCGATCCCACTGGTGGTGCATGTAGGCCGCATCACTACCGAAGCCCTGAATGGCGATCACATATTGGTGGATGGGGATAGCGGTGTCGTACATCTGCGCCCCGAGGACACCGTCGTTAGTGCTTTCCGTGATAAAATCGCGATGGAAGCCAAGGCGCAGGAACGCTACGCCTCGATCCGTGAAACGCCCACCGTCACGCAGGATGGTGCGCGAATCAACATGGTGATGAACGCGGGCCTGATGGCCGATCTGCCCTCACTTAGCAATTCTGGTGCCGAGGGAGTGGGCCTGTTCCGCACCGAACTGCAGTTTCTGATCCGCAATCAGATGCCCAAGCGATCCGAGCTGGTAACGCAATACAAACGGGTTCTGGATGCTGCGGGCGAAAAGCGTGTGGTGTTCCGTACACTCGATATCGGGTCAGACAAAGTTCTGCCCTATATGAAGCATGTGGAAGAACCGAACCCTGCGCTGGGCTGGCGGGCGATCCGGGTGGGTCTGGACAAGCGCGGCGTAATGCGGATGCAGTTGCAGGCGCTGATCCGGGCCGCCGATGGCCGCCCCCTGACGATCATGTTCCCGTTTGTCGCGCAGGCTGACGAATTCCGTGAGGCGCGCTGGGAGGTCAAGAAAACGATCGAGCGTGAACGGCGTCTGGGCCATGTTCTGCCTGAATCGCTCGAAGTGGGGGCGATGCTGGAAACGCCTTCACTTGCCTTTGCGCCGCAGAAGTTCTTTGACGAAGTCGGCTTTATCTCGATCGGCGGGAACGACCTGAAACAGTTTTTCTTCGCCGCCGACCGCGAAAATGAACTGGTTCGCCGTCGCTACGATACGCTGAATGTCAGCTTTCTGAGTTTCATTGAACGTATCGTTGAGAGATGCTCGATCTCGGACACACCGCTCAGCTTCTGTGGCGAAGATGCCGGTCGCCCGGTCGAGGCGCTGTGTCTCGCGGCCATGGGCATCCGTACCCTTTCGATGCGCCCGGCCTCAATCGGGCCGGTCAAAAGCCTGTTGTTGCGGTCGAACCTTCAGGATGTGCGTAAAATTATCGCCGACGCCCGCCATCGTGGAGAACAATCCGTGCGTCCGGCGGTGATGGACTGGCTGCGGACGCAGTCCTGACTGATCTTCCGCGATGCCCGCTGCAAATCCGCGCTTGATTTTTGCGCTCAGGTTTTCTATTCAGCCGATGAATGTTAGCGATAACATAGCTAATGACGCACATGCGTTTTAATCCCGGGCTGAAACCTCGCTTATGCTGGCGGGGAATTCGAAAGGAGCCTTGCAATGGTCTCACGCGTAATTCCGGTAGATCCGTTCGACCTTGTGTTGTTCGGCGCGACGGGCGATCTGGCGCAGCGTAAAATCCTGCCGGGCCTCTATCATCGCTTCGAAGTTGGCCAGATGCCTGAGGATGCGCGCATCATTGGAACCGCCCGATCCGACATGGACAGCGACGGGTTCCGTGAACAGCTGCGTGCGTCGATGCAAGAGTTTGCGCCGGGTTTCAAAAAGGATACGCTTGATCGCTTTCTGACCCGCGTCGAGTATGTTCCGGTAGATGCGCTTGGCGATGCGGGTTGGTCTGACCTAGCGAAAACGCTGCGACCGGATGTGGTACGCGCCTTCTATCTGTCAGTAGGCCCAAGCCTTTTCTCAGGCATCGCCCAACGTCTGAACGAGCACGGCCTGTCCACACCTGACAGTCGTATCGTGGTCGAGAAACCCTTTGGTCACGATCTGGCATCAGCCAAAGCGTTGAACGAAGGGCTGCGGGCCTGTTTTGAAGAACATCAGATTTACCGGATCGATCATTATCTGGGCAAGGAAACCGTGCAGAACCTGATGGCGCTGCGCTTTGCCAATTCGCTTTTCGAACCGCTCTGGAACGCCACTCATGTTGATAACGTCCAGATCACCGTGGCCGAAACCGTGGGCGTCGAAGGGCGCGGTGCTTATTATGATCAGTCCGGCGCGATGCGGGACATGATCCAGAACCATCTGGTTCAATTGCTGTGCCTGACAGCGATGGAACCGCCTTCGAAATTCTCACCCAACGCGGTGCGCGATGAGAAAGTCAAAGTGATCGAAGCGCTGGAGCCGGTGGAACCCAAGGATATCGCTCGTGGTCAGTACCGCACCGAAAAAGGGGGCGATGGCTATCTGGATCACGTCGGCAACCCCGCCAGCCGTACCGAAAGCTTCATTGCGCTGAAGGCGCATATCGGCAACTGGCGCTGGGCCGGTGTCCCGTTTTATCTGCGGACCGGCAAGCGCCTGCGCGCACGTGAATCCGAGATTGCAGTGTTCTTCCGCGACCCGCCGCATACGATTTTTCCGAATGTCGGCCCATTGCATGGCAACGTGCTGGTGATCCGCCTGCAACCGGACGAAGGCATCACGCTCCGCACCACCATCAAGGAACCGGGGCAGGGCGGGTTCCGCCTGTCCGACGTTGCACTCGACATGAGTTTCGCTGATGCGCTGGGCGACGACGGCCAATCCCCGGATGCCTATGAACGCCTGATCATGGATGTCATCCGCGGCGACCAGACTTTGTTCATGCGTGGCGATGAGGCCGAGGCCGCATGGGCCTGGGTCGATCCCATCATTCACGGCTGGGAAGAGCGTGGTGATAAGCCCGCGAAATACGATCAGGGCAGTTCGGGGCCCGAAGAAGCATTGATGCTGATGCATCGCGATGGGCGCCGCTGGCGTCAGATCGGAGGGTAATCATGGTCAACACAGTTATATCCGACGTCACCAAACGCATCATCGACCGTAGCGCCGATCTGCGTGGCCCGCATCTTGAACGAATGGAGCAGGCCAAATCCAAGGGCCCTGCGCGTGCGCACCTGTCCTGCAGCGGGCAGGCCCACGCCTATGCCGGGGCGGGCGAAGATCAGGACTCCATGGCCACCGGCACGGCTGGCAATCTGGGGATCGTCACCGCCTATAACGATATGCTCTCGGCCCATCAGCCTTTCGAACGCTACCCGGCCCTGATCCGCGATGCGATCCGCGCAGCAGGCGGCACAGCGCAGGTTGCAGGCGGCGTGCCAGCCATGTGCGACGGCGTCACCCAAGGCGAGGCGGGGATGGAACTCTCGCTGTTCTCGCGCGATGTGATCGCGCTGGCGACCGGAGTGGCGCTAAGCCACAACACTTATGACGCCGCCGTTTTCCTGGGCGTCTGTGACAAGATCGTGCCCGGCCTGATCATCGGCGCGCAAGCCTTTGGGCATCTTCCTGCCGTCTTCCTGCCTGCAGGTCCGATGACCAGTGGCCTGCCGAATGACGAAAAGGCCAAGGTCCGCCAGAAATTCGCCGCCGGAGAGGTGGGCCGCGAAGAGCTGATGAAGGCCGAAATGGCCGCATATCACGGCCCCGGCACCTGCACCTTTTATGGCACCGCCAACACCAATCAGATGCTGATGGAGTTCATGGGCTTGCACCTGCCGGGCTCCAGCTTCGTCAATCCCAACACGCCCCTGCGCGATGCGCTGACCGAAGAAGGTGCGCGCCGCGCCCTTTCCCTTAGTGCACTAGGCAATCACTACACACCGGTCTGCCAGATCCTTGATGAGCGCGCTTTCGTCAATGGCATCGTCGGCCTGATGGCCACCGGCGGTTCCACCAACCTACTGATCCACCTGATCGCCATGGCGCGTGCCGGTGGTATCGTGCTGGACTGGGAGGATTTTTCCGACATCTCCGCTGTCGTGCCTTTGGTCGCGCGCGTCTATCCCAACGGTCTGGCAGACGTGAACCACTTCCACGCTGCGGGTGGCCTGGGCTTTGCCATCGGTACGCTGCTGGAAGATGGCTTGCTGCACCCCGATACGCTGACTGTCGCGGGGCAGGGCCTGCACAACTACACCAAAGAACCCAAGCTGAAAGACGGCGAGTTGGTCTGGGAAGAGGGCGCGGGCCACAGTCTGAACGAAAAGATCGTTCGCCCGGCCAAAAACCCGTTCCAACCCACGGGCGGGCTCTCTCGCTTGACAGGCAATCTGGGCACAGGGGTCATGAAGGTGTCGGCTGTAGCACCTGAACACCAAGTGGTCGAAGCGCCCGTGCGTGTATTCCACGACCAGAACGCCGTAAAAGCCGCTTTCAAAGCCGGAGAATTCACCGATGACGTCATCGTTGTTGTTCGCTTCCAAGGGCCAAAAGCCAACGGTATGCCTGAACTTCATTCGCTGACGCCGATCCTGTCGATCCTGCAGGGCAGGGGGCAGAAGGCGGCTCTGGTCACCGATGGCCGTATGTCGGGCGCATCCGGCAAAGTGCCCGCCGCCATCCATGTCTGCCCCGAGGCGCTGGATGGTGGACCGATCGCCTATCTGCAAGACGGCGACCAGATGCGCGTTGATGCGGTCAAGGGCGAGTTGGAAATCCTGACCCCTGGTGTTCTCGACCGCAATCCGGCCACCGCCGACCTTACGGCAAACCAACACGGCGTTGGCCGTGACCTCTTCGGCGCCTTCCGTCAGAATGTCGGCTCAGCCGACACCGGCGCCAGCATTTTCGGAGTGTAACCCAATGTCCAAAACCCAACGCACCCGCGAGATCTGCGCGCTGGCCCCGATTGTTCCAGTCCTGGTCGTAGACGACGCGGCCCATGCGCGCCCGTTGGCCGAAGCTTTGGTCGCCGGTGGCCTCCCGGCGCTTGAAGTCACCTTGCGCACTCCCGCCGCGCTCGACGCGATCCGCGCCATGGCCAACGTCCCCGGCGGTGTTGTCGGGGCGGGTACACTGGTCACGCCCGAAGATGTCCGCGCTGCCAAAGAGGCTGGCGCTCAGTTCGGCGTCTCGCCCGGTGCGACCGATGCCCTGATCGCCGCCTGCGAAGCCGAAGGTCTGCCCCTTCTCCCCGGTGCGGCTACTGCAAGCGAAGCCATGGCTCTGCTGGAAAAGGGCTATGACATGCTGAAATTCTTCCCCGCCGAGGCCTCAGGAGGGACTCCCGCCCTAAAAGCCATCGGCGCACCGCTACCGCAGATCACCTTCTGCCCAACTGGTGGCGTATCGCCGTCAAATGCCCTCGATTACCTGTCGCTGTCGAATGTTGTCTGCGCCGGCGGCAGCTGGGTCGCGCCCAAGCAGATGGTTCAAAACGGTGATTGGTCCGGGATCGAAACACTTGCCCGCGAGGCCGCCAGTCTGCTGGATTGACGTCGCAGGGCAAGACGCTAGGGTAGGCCTCAATTCAAACAGGTTGCCCTCATGACAAACCAAACCTCCCTCGCGCATGGGCGCGAGTATCTGGCCATCCCCGGCCCTTCGGTCATGCCCGATACGGTGCTGCAAGCGATGCACCGTCCGTCGCCCAATATCTATGACGGTGAATTGATCGAGATGATGCCCGCGCTCACCCGAGATCTGAAACGCGTTGCCGGAACTCAGCACAACGTCGCCATCTATATCGCTAATGGTCACGGTACATGGGAGGCTGCGCTTTCCAACGTCATTGCACCCGGTGAAACCGTGCTTGCCCCGGCCTCTGGCCGCTTCACCCACGGTTGGGCCGAGATGGCCGAAGGAATCGGCGCCAAGGTTGACCTGATCGATTTCGGCATGTCCTCGCCCTGGGATCTTGACCGCATCGCCGAGGCCCTGCGTAACGATACCAGCCACAAGATCAAAGCGGTCCTTGCAGTCCACGTCGATACGTCCACATCGATCCGCAACGATATCCCGGCCCTGCGAGCGTTGCTCGACGACCTTGACCACCCAGCCTTGCTGATGGCTGACTGCATCGCGTCGATGGGCTGCGACCGGTTCGAGATGGATGCCTGGGGTGTCGACGTCACTGTCACGGCTTGCCAGAAAGGGCTGATGACCCCGGCGGGCACCGGCTTTGTCTTCTTCAACGACAAGGCGCAAGCCAAGCGCGCCACAATGCCCCGCGTCTCGCATTATTGGGACTGGCAGCCGCGCGCCAATCCCGATCTGTTCTATCAGTATTTCAACGGCACCGCGCCAACCCACCACCTGTATGGCCTGCGCGCCGCGCTTGACCTGATCCATGGCGAAGGGATCGAACAGGTCTGGGCCCGCCACGAACACCTGGCAACGGCCATCTGGGCCGCCTGTGAAATCTGGGCGCAAAGTGGCGCGCTGCATTTCAACGTCAGCGACCCGGCCCATCGCAGCCACGCGGTCACTGCCCTCCGCCTGACCGAGGGGCGCGGCACGCCGCTGCGCAGCTATACCGAAACCCAACTGGGTCTGACGCTGGGCATCGGTCTGGGAATGGAGGATTGGGACGGCTGCTTCCGCCTTGGCCACATGGGGCACGTAAACGCTCAAATGGTCATGGCCATGCTGGGTGGCGTCGAAACCGCTATGGCTGCGCTCGATATCCCCCGTGGTCAGGGTGCGCTCGAAGCCGCCGCCGCGACGCTGGCCGGATAAGCCCGATCCGCCTCTTCATCTGGCCCGAAATACCTTCGGGGGAAATCGCGCATGTGCGCGATAGGGGGCAGACAGCCCCCTTTACGAGGCTCGGGCTTTTGCCAAGGCCGTGGGCAGAGCAGCTTCAAACGCCGCCATTTCCGCCTCACCTCCGCAGCTGACCCGAATGCACCGGTTCTGGGGCGCGGCAAATGGCATCCGCACGAACACGCCTTGTTCAACGAGCGTGTCCAACACGGCCTTGGCAAACACCCCATCGCGCCCAAAATCAATCGCCACAAAGTTTGTCGCAGACGGCAAAGGCACCAGACCATTCGACCGTGAAATCTCTTCGATGCGGTTCCGGGACCCGGCAATCCTTTGCTGCACATACGTCAGCCAATCTTCATCTTTTAGCGCGGCCAATGCCCCTGCCTGCGCGGCTCGGTTCATGCCGAAATGGTTGCGCACTTTGTTGAAGCTCGCAATCAACTCGGACGAGCCGATAGCGTAGCCTACCCGCGCCCCGGCCATGCCATAAACCTTGGAAAACGTTCGCATCCGGATCACACGTGAATCATCAGCAGCGACAGGTGCAGCGGTCCCCTCGGGCGCGCATTCGACATATGCCTCGTCAAGAACCACCAAACAGCCCTCTGGCAAAGCCTCCAGAGCGGACACGATATCCTCACCTGAATGCCATGTTCCCATCGGGTTGTCCGGGTTGGCCAGATAGACCAACTTGGCGTCTACCTCCGCCGCTTTGGCGAACAGTGCCGTCGGGTCCTCGTGATCGTCGCGGTAGGGGACCTTGTGCAATACCCCACCAAACCCGGCCACGTGGTAATTGAAAGTCGGATAAGCTCCATCCGAAGTCACAACTGCATCGCCGTGACCAACCAGCAGGCGCACCAGATAGCCCAGCAACCCGTCAATGCCTTCGCCAACCACGATGTTTTCAGGCGCGACCCCATGATGTACCGCCAGCGCATGGCGTAGTTCGTAATTCTCGGGATCGCCATACATCCATATCTCGCCCGCGGCCCGTTGCATTGCATCGATGGCGCGCGGGGACGGGCCAAACACGCTTTCATTCGCACCGATCCGGGCCACGAAGGGCGCGCCACGTTGGCGCTCCTGCGTTTCGGGGCCGACAAAAGGCACGGTCGCGGGCAGCGTGAGGGCAAGCGGGGTATAACGAGGACCAGTCATGGCCGCAGATAAGCGCAACCGATCAGGCGGGGCAAGCCTTGCCAGAAGTTCAAAGGAGGCTTCGGATGCGCGGTTTGCCCTGACGTCGCTGTGGCGCTGCTGGCGTCTTGCTGGCATGTTTATACAGCAAATCACGCCCCGGAGGTCCCATGTCCCGCGTATCCGTCGAATACAAAGACCACATCGCCCATGTCACGCTGACTCGCGGCGACAAGATGAACGCGCTGGACGATGCGATGATCAAGGCGATCCTTTCGGCCGGCCAAGAAGTCGCCGCAGCCGATATCCGCGCCGTGGTGCTATCGGGAGAGGGCAAGAGCTTTTGCGCAGGGCTCGATATGGCCAGCTTTGCCAGCATGGCACACACAGACCCAACCGAATGGCTGATGACCCGCAGCCACGAAGATGCCAACGAAATGCAGGAACTTGCCTTGATCTGGCGGCGCGTCCCAGTGCCGGTGATCTGCGCTATTCAAGGCGTCGCCTATGGCGGTGGGCTACAGATCGCGCTGGGTGCCGACATCCGCATCGTGCATCCCGAAGCCAAGCTGGCAGTGATGGAGATGAAATGGGGCATTATCCCCGACATGGGCGGCATGGTTCTGCTGCCAGAGCTCGTGCGCTCGGACGTGCTGCGCCTGCTGACCTATACCGCCCGCCCTATCGGAGCGCCACAGGCGGCAGATTGGGGGCTTGTTACCAAACTGTCGGATGATCCCCTGACCGAAGCGCTGGCGCTGGCCGAGGACATCGCGGGTAAAAGCCCGTCCGCCATCCGCGCCGCCAAACGGTTGATTGATGTGGCCGAAACCCGTGACCGTGCTGATGTGCTGTTGGCCGAGTCTACCGAACAGGTCGACCTGATCGGTAAGTCGGATCAAATGGAAGTTGTCATGGCACAGATGCAGGGCCGAAAGCCCGAGTTCAAATGATCACCGCATGAATGCGCGCCGTGCATCACGGGCCATGTTGTATCGCATCTCAAGATCAGCAATCTTTTTCATTGCGGCCCTGCGGTCCTGATTGTCAGGCAGCGCTGCAAACTCCTTGCGGGCGGCGTCGAGCTGTTTCTTGATGTCGAACTCCTCGGGTAGCACTCCGGCCTGCGCCATGATCCGATGACCCGCAGCAATGGCGGGATCGCCTTGTGCCTCGCCCGAGCGGTCGGGTAACGGGGCACCTTCGCCTTCAAGACCCTGCAGTTGGCCTTCGGCCTGCGCCTTTTTGATCTGGCGTTCAATCAGTTTTCCAAGCGATCCGAACATGCGCTTATTTTACCGCCAGAGGGGTTCTGATGAAAGGGCTCAGCGCACTCGGTTTGTTGCCAGATATGCGATACCCCCAGCCAACAGCCCCCAGACTGCCGCGCCCAACCCAAAAACCGTTATTCCAGAGGCCGTAATGGCCAGTGTCAAAATAGCCGCTTCGCGCTCGACAGGGACGTCCAGCGCGGCATGCATGGCATTGGCTAGGACCCCGATCAGGGCCACACCTGCCAGAGTGCCCATAAGCAGCGGGTCGGCATGGGCGGCAAAACTGGTGATCGCCACGGCAAAGATACCGAAGAGGCAGTAGAACACGCCACCCATGATTGCCGACCAATAACGCTGCGCCGGATCGGGGTGGCTTTCCTCGTTGGAACACATCGCTGCGGTGATTGCGGCCAGGCAGGTTGCAGGCGCCCCGAAAGGGGCCGAAAGCATGCTTGCGCCACCGACGGATGAAAACAACCGGCCGGGAACAGGATCAAAGCCAAAGCTGCGCATCACCGCGACGCCGGGGATATTCTGTGTCGCCATCGTGACGATAAACAGCGGTACGCCGATCCCGATGGCCGACGCGACCGAGAATGATGGCATGGTCCAGATCGGAGCCGCGATCAAACGATCCGGCATCAATTGGGCATCTCCTGCGTTCAGCGACACAATGATAGCCGCCGCGACCACAGCTGCCGGAACCGCGATCAACCGATTGAAACGGCCCGCGACAAACCACGTCAGGATCACCGGCAACGCCTGCCATGGAATCTCGATCGCCGCCTTGAAGGGCACAAGGCATAGTGGCAAGAGCACGCCTGCCAGCATTGCTTGCGCCAGTGTTGTGGGAATTGCTGCTGCCAATCGTCCCAACGGCTTCCACAGCCCTGCCAGAACCGTTAATGCTCCGGCGCACAGGAACGCACCAATCGCGCCTGAAAATCCCTCGACCGGAGTGGCCGAGACGGCTAACAGAGCGGCCCCCGGAGTCGACCACGCAACGCTGATCGGCATTTTGTATCGCAGGCTGAGGACGATGGCTGCAAGCCCCATGGCAATCGCCGCACTCATCAGACCCGAGGCGGCTTCCTGCGATGAAGCTCCCATTGCGCCCAACCCTTGCAATACGATGGGAAACGAGCTGAAGAACCCGACAATGGCCACAACCAACCCGGTTGAGACTGTCTGCATCGGAGGGAAAGATCGCATCGTCAGTGCCTCGCCAGGTTGTGTCGCCGAAGTGCTAACAAGCGGGGCGTGGCGTGAACAAGGGGAAAGCTCTGAGGGTAAAGAAAAACCTCACCGCCGGTTGGGTGGTGAGGTTCATTTTCTATATATCAGCAGCAGGAAAAAGATCAGGCGATTTCAGCCAAACGGGCGAGAGCTTCGTTTAGCTTGGCTTCTTCTTCTTCGCGGGCGGCAAGGTTAGCTTTGGCTTCCGCAACAACCTCTTCCGGGGCCGATGCCACGAATTTCGGGTTGTTCAGGCGTCCGCGCAGACCGCCGAGTTCCTTGGCCAACTTGCCTTTGGCTTTTTCCAGCCGTTCCTTTTCCGCACCAATGTCGATGATGTCCGCCAGTGGCAGGCCAAAGGAGGCACCGGGGGCGGCAATCGAGATCGTGCCCTTGGGCAGTTCATCCGCCTTGGTCAGGCTGTCGATCCGCGCCAGACGTTTGATCAGCGCTTCGTTGCGGTCCCATGCCGCTTGGCCGTGCGCGTCAATCTCAGTCACCAGCATCGGCACGTAGAGGCCAGCAGGAACCCGCATCTGTGCGCGGGCCGAGCGGGTGTTTTCGATCACCGAGATCACCCAGTTCATTTCTCGATCCGCATCCGCGTCGATCAGGTCGGCAGCGGCATAGGTCGGCCAATCTGCGTGTACGACCATTTTGGCACGCTTACCGGTCAGGCCCCACAGCTCTTCGGTGATGAAAGGCATGATCGGGTGCAGCAGAACCATGCACTGATCCAGAACCCAGCGCATGGTGGCGCGGGTCTCGGCCTGTGCCTCGGCGTCATCGCCTTGCAGCAAGGGTTTAGAGAGTTCCACGTACCAGTCGCAGACCTTGCCCCAGACAAAGGCATAAAGCCCGTTGGCCGCGTCGTTGAAACGATAGCTTTCCAGCGCCGCGTCGACCTCTTCCCGCACACGGGCGGTTTCACCGATGATCCAGCGGTTCACGGCGGCTTTGGGTTTCAGGTCAGCCACGTCCAGTTGCGGGACAGCGTCGGTGAAGACCTCATTCATCTCGGCAAAGCGGACGGCGTTCCACAGTTTGGTGCCGAAGTTACGGTAACCTGTGATGCGCTCGCGCGACAGTTTCAGTACCCCGCCAATAGCCGCCATCGAGGCATTGGTAAAGCGCAGCGCGTCAGCACCGAATTCGTCCACGATCTCCAACGGGTCGATCACGTTGCCGGTGGTTTTGGACATCTTCTTGCCCTTCTCGTCGCGGACGAGCTGGTGCAGATAGACGGTGTGGAACGGGATCTCGTTCACTACGGCCAGTTGCATCATCATCATCCGCGCGACCCAGAAGAACAGGATGTCAAAGCCGGTGATCAACACATCGGTTGGGAAATAGCGCTCTAACTCTTCGGTCTTTTCGGGCCAGCCCAGCGTGCCGATAGGCCAGAGGCCGGAAGAGAACCATGTGTCGAGCACGTCGGGGTCGCGCCAGACCGGGTAGACCAGCTTGGTCGGGTCTTGTTCGACTGCGTATTGAGCAAGGCTTTCGGCGAACTGATGGATCGCTTCCTGCTTATCGGCAACTTCGATGACCGTCGCGTGGCTCAGCGGGCTGGGTATATTGGCATTGTCGTCGAGGAATTTCTCTGTAACTGCCTCAAGGCTTGCCGCGCATTCCATGACATTGCCACGATGCAGCATGCCGCCTTCGTTCAGCAAACGACCCAATTCGACCAAATCAAGGTCGCCGTCGTTTTCGTCGTCCTTGAAATTCTCAGCCGAGAGATCGAGGCCATACCAAACCGGTATCTGATGCCCCCACCACAGCTGGCGCGAGATGCACCAGGGCTCGATGTTTTCCAGCCAGTGGTAATAGGTCTTCTCGCCCGACTCGGGGATGATCTTGACAGTGCCGTCCTTGACCGCGTCCAGCGCAGGGCCGACGACCTTTGCGGCGTCGACGAACCATTGGTCGGTGAACATCGGCTCGATGACGACTTTCGAGCGGTCGCCGAAGGGCTGCATGATCGGTTTGCTTTCGACCAGCGGCACCAGCTTGTCCGCGCCTTCGTGTTCCGGCTTTAAAGCGGTCGAACCCAGACGTGGATCATCGGCGCGAGTCATGACAGCCAGACCGTCTGCAGTGATCTCCTCAACCACCTTCGCACGTGCTTCGAACCGGTCGAGGCCGCGCAGATGATCAGGGATCAGGTTGATCGCGTCGATCTCGTTCTCGGTGAACTCTCGCCCGCGCGCGTATTCCTGCGCCTTGTCCGCCTCTTCGGCATAAGGCGCACCATCGGCGCGCATTGCGCCTTTGGTGTCCATCAGGCGATACATTGGAATGCCGCCGCGCTTGGCGACCATATTGTCGTTGAAGTCATGTGCACCGGTGATTTTCACCGCGCCCGAGCCGAAATCTGGATCAGGGTAATCATCGGTGATGATCGGGATCTGACGGCGATGCTCTTTCGGGCCAACCGGGATTTCGCAGAGTTTTCCGACGATGGGCGCATAGCGCTCATCCGATGGGTGAACCGCAACTGCGCCGTCGCCGAGCATGGTTTCGGGGCGAGTCGTGGCGATCGAGATATAGTCGCGCTCTTCCTCCAGCACGATATTCCCGTCCTCATCTTTCTCGACGTAGGTATAGGTCTCGCCGCCCGCCAGCGGGTATTTGAAGTGCCACATGTGGCCTGCAACTTCGATATTCTCGACCTCAAGGTCCGAAATTGCGGTCTCGAAATGCGGGTCCCAATTGACCAGCCGCTTGCCGCGATAGATCAGGCCCTTTTCGTACATGTCGACAAAGACCTTGATCACCGCGTCGTGAAAATTCGCAGAATTTTCGTGGCCCGTGCGCGGGTCACGCGGCGCACCAGCCATGGTGAAAGCATTACGCGACCAGTCGCAGCTGGAGCCCAAACGCTTGAGCTGCTCAATGATCGTGCCGCCGTATTCGCCCTTCCATTCCCAGACCTTGTCCAGAAACGCCTCACGTCCCAGCTCACGACGTCCCGGCTGCTGGGTGTTGGCCAACATCTTTTCCACCTGCATCTGCGTGGCGATACCAGCGTGGTCCTGACCGGGCTGCCATAGAGTGTCGAACCCGCGCATCCGGTGCCAGCGGGTTAGAATATCCTGCAGTGTGTTGTTGAACGCGTGGCCCACATGCAGCGCACCCGTCACGTTCGGTGGCGGGATCATGATGGTAAAACTCTCGTCGCGCGATTTGTTCGCGCCTGCCTTGAAGGCTCCGGCCGCTTCCCAGGCCTGATAGATGCGGGCCTCGGCCTCGGCCGCGTTGAATGTCTTTTCCATCGCCATGGGATGCGTCCTGCGTCAACAATATCGGGTCAGCGCCTGCAATAGCGAATGGACGCAGGAAGGGGAAGGCCCTGCGCGGCGGTCCTGCAATGATCAGCCGGGATTTGATGGGGCGGGCGCATAAAGATCCAGCTTTTCGCTGGCCCCTTGCCCCATCGCCTTGGCCTGATCGCTGCGGATGCGCGCGTGCAGGTCCAGCGCCTCAGGAGCAAACAGCTCGGTCGGCTCAGGGATATGGATGAAATTCCCCACCCGGTCCTCGCCCCGCGCCAGAATGGCATAGTCGCGATCCGCCACTTTTTGCTGCGCATTGGGGTTGAGATAACGGATAGCAAGGCCAATTCGACGATCATCAGATACGTTCGGCCCTGACCCGTGAATGGTCAGCCCATGGTGCAGCGACATCTGGCCGGGCTGCAACTCGATATGGGTTTTGTCTTCCTCCGCGACATCGACTGCCACCTCTTGCCCACGCGACAGAAGGTTGTTGTCGGAAAACGTATCATTATGCGGCAGGATCGGGTTCTTGTGGCTGGCCTTCACGAAATCCATGCAGCCACTTTCAACCGTCGCAGGGGACAGGGCGATCCAGGCGGTCAACTGGTCCGAGGTTTCACCCATACCCCAATATGTCAGGTCCTGATGCATGCCCACCACTTGCGTCGTGCGCGGTTCCTTGATGAACAGCTCAGCCGACCACAACAGCAGGTCTGGGCCCAAAACACCTTCGACAACGTCCAAAACGCGCGGGTCCAACGCGATGCGAGTGGCGAATGGCATCACCACATGCGCGTTGATGCGTTTGTACATGTTCAGGGGTAGCGGCAGGTCAGCCTCGCGCCAGCTGGCCTCGACATCTTCCAACTCGGCACGGTACCCGGCGGCTTCTGCGGCAGAGAACACGGGGATCGGAAATATAAACCCATCATCCCAATAGGCCTCGGCACTTTGGCTGTCCAATCGGCCATCCGTCAGCTTGATTTCTTTGGGCATGGAAACCTCCACTCGACTGAATTTAGGTTCAGCCTAGGCGCGGCCCAGATCGGCGCGCAACGCTGTTTCCAGACATGAATGTCGCTTTCAGACCGTGCGGGGTTAATTTTCTCAGCCACTGGACAAGGTCCTGCTTCACGCTAGGGTCGCGCATTCAGGCAGCCAGAGGATCATCCCATGGAAAAATTCGGCAAAAGCCAGCCCATCAAACGGACCGAGGACCAGCGGTTTCTGACCGGGCAGGGGCAATACATGGACGATTCTGTGCCCGAGAATGCGCTGTTCGCAGCATTCTTTCGCAGCCCGGTGGCGCATGCCACGATCACGTCGCTGGACCTTGAAGATGCACGTACAGCGGATGGGGTGCGCTTGGTCATGACGCTGGAAGATCTGACTGCTGCCGGGATCGATACGGTGATGAACGCGACTACAGTCGCCAACCGCGACGGCAGTCAAGGCGCTGCGTCCGAGCGGAACATGCTGGCCAAGGACCGCGTGCGTTTCGTCGGAGAACCCGTTGCGGTCGTCATTGCCGACTCGTTGTTACAGGCCCGCGATGCAGTCGAATTGATCTGGATGGAAACCGAAGACCTGCCGGTCAAGATGGATGTCGCTGCGGGTGGCGAACCTTTGCATCCACAAGCCCCCGACAACCGCGCCTTTGACTGGGGCTTGGGTGATGAGAAAGCGACCAATGCCGCCTTTCATGCAGCGGCGCGCACCGTCGCGCTGAACGTGCATGACAACCGGGTCATCGTGAGCTCGATCGAACCGCGTGGCTGTCAGGCCGATTGGTCGGGTGGCCGTATGCATTTCTCATATGGCGGGCAGGGTGTCTGGGGGATGAAAGCGCAACTGGCACAAAAGCTGAAACTGGACCCCGAGGCGATCCGTGTTACTACGCCAGATGTCGGCGGCGGATTTGGTATGAAGGCGATGCCTTATCCCGAATATTTCACCGTTGCTGTTGCTGCCATGAAACTGGGCCAGCCGGTGCACTGGATGTCGGACCGGTCCGAAGCGATGTTGTCCGATCACCACGGCCGTGACCTGACCTCACTGGCGGAGCTCGCCTTTGATGCCGATCACAAGATCACCGCCTATCGGGTTCACAGCAAGATCAACCTTGGTGCCTATAACAGCCATTTCGCGCAGGCGATCCAGACCAGCCTATTCAGTAAGGTTTTGATGGGTGTCTACGATGTTCAGACCACCTACTTGCGGGTCGAAGGATTCTTCACCAACACCACGCAGGTCGACGCCTATCGCGGTGCCGGGCGACCCGAGGCGATCTATGTGCTGGAACGCGTCATGGACCGTGCTGCGCGTGAGTTGGGGATTGATCCGTGGGAGTTGCGGCGCAAGAATTTCATCCGACCCGAAGCTTTCCCCTATAAGACGGCAACCGGCGAAACCTATGATGTGGGTGAGTTCGACATGGTCCTCAGCCGCGCCGCCGAACAGACTACGGGCTTTGAGGCCCGCAAGGCGGCGGATGCCGAAAACGGTCTGATCCGGGGTCAGGGGCTTTGTTACTATATCGAAAGTATTTTGGGAGACCCTTCCGAAGGCGCGAAGATCGAGTTTTGCGAGGACGGAACGGTGAACCTCTATGTCGGCACTCAGTCCAATGGGCAAGGGCACGAGACCGTCTATGCCCAGTTCCTTTCGGACCAGACAGGGATTCCTTCGCACCTGATCAATGTTGTGCAAGGCGACACGGACAGGCTGGCGCAGGGCGGCGGAACCGGCGGATCACGCTCGGTAACGACCCAAAGCAACGCGACACTGGTCACAGTTGATACGATGATCGCCGCATTCACGCCCTATCTTGCGGATAAGATGGGTATCGAGGAAATCGATGTGACCTTCGACCATGAAACCTTCCGCGCACCCGGGTCCAACCTGACCCCCACGCTGACCGAGGCGGCCGAGATGGCGCGCGCAGACGGGCGCGCCGATCTGTTGCAGCACGAAGCCCGCGCCACGCTAGATGCACGCAGCTATCCAAACGGCGCACATGTTGCCGAAGTTGTTATCGATTCTTTCACTGGTGAAACATGGGTCGACCGCTACACGGTGGTGGATGATTTCGGCAATCTTATCAACCCGATGCTGGCCGAGGGGCAGGTGCATGGCGGGGTAGTGCAGGGTATCGGCCAAGCACTGACCGAGCATGTTGTTCATGATGCCGAGGGGCAACTGCTCACGGCTTCGTTCATGGACTACGCCTTGCCCCGCGCTGCTGAGATACCCATGATAGAGTTTACCTCGGCGCCGGTTCCGTCAACCGCCAACCCGATGGGGATGAAAGGCTGTGGCGAGGCAGGCACCGTGGGCGCACTGGCCGCAGTGGCGAACGCGGTACAGGATGCGCTCTGGGATCACGGGGTGCGGCGGGCGGATATGCCTTTCACACCTCACAAAGTTTGGGAATTATTGACGCATGGTTCTGTCGCGGCTGAGTAGAAAGGTACTGGGATGGCTCGGACGGCCTCTGCGGTCCGAGCACTCGGCCGAAACGCGCCACCGCGAACCTATCAGCCATGTCATCATTCTTGACGGCACCATGTCGACGCTGGAAGCAGGGCGGGAAACCCACGCGGGCCAGACCCTGCGCCTGTGCTGCGAGATGGGCAGCCAGGTTTCGGTTTTCTACGAATCCGGCGTGCAGTGGGAAAGCTGGAAGTCGACTATGGACGTGATGATGGGGCGGGGTATCAACCGTCAGATTCGTCGGGCCTATGGTTATTTGGCTTCGCGTTACAAACCCGGTGATAAGATCTTTTTCATCGGCTATTCGCGCGGCGCATACGGGGTCCGCAGCCTTGCGGGCGTGATCGATGCTATCGGGTTGCTCAAGGCCGAACACGCCACTGTCCGCAATATCAAACAGGCCTATCGACACTATGAATGTAACGCCAATGGCGAAGCGGCGGCGGTCTTTCGTCGGGAGTTCTGTCACGAGGATGTCGCCATCGAGATGGTCGGCGTCTGGGACACGGTCAAGGCGCTGGGCCTGCGCCTGCCGCTGCTCTGGCGCTGGGCCGAGGAACGCCACGCCTTCCACAACCACCAGCTTGGCCCGGCCACCCGCCACGGCTATCACGCCATGGCGCTGGACGAGACCCGCGAAGTGTTCGAGCCGGTGCTGTGGAAATGCACGCCTGACTTCAAAGGCCATATCGAGCAGGTTTGGTTCCGCGGCACCCACGGCGATGTTGGCGGCCAGCTGAACGGGTTCGAAGAGGCCCGCCCCCTCAGCAACATCTCCCTGATCTGGATGCTCGACAAGGCCGAGCTGCACGGCCTGCCCCTGCCCGAAGGTTGGCGCGACCGTTTCCCTACCGATCCGCATGCGCAATCCGTGGGCACCTGGCGTGGCTGGGGTAAGATTTTCCTGCTGCGCAAGCATCGCAAAGTAGGGCGTGACCGGTCAGAGAAACTGCATGTCTCGGTTTCGCCTGAGGAACTACCCCGATGGGTGCCGATGCCAAATCTGCCTTCGCATCCGGCGCAGTAACAGAAGCAACAGCTTGCCTTCCTATGAAAGTTGTATCAACAGCAGCCACAGCATTTCTGTCCCGTCAGTGCCGGGTGGACGTCTTAGCATCATCGAAAGACATGTGATTTATGCCGGATCCATACTTTTCTGAGCTCAAATACTTAGGTGGCCCGACCCTGGATTTTATTGAGGTCGCGGTTGACGCTGGTACGGATGTCTCGGGGTTGGTCGTGACGATCTATTTAAGCAATGGCTCGATCCGAACCACCAATACTCTGGCCGGTATCACGCCGACAACGGTTGCCGGTCGCGATATCTATGTTATCGACACGACAAGTTCCGGGACATTTAACGGATTGGGTAAAACCAATGGTATCTCGCTCTCCGAAGGGACAACGGTTTATCAGTTTAATTCTTTCAGCGATCCTCCAAGTCCCGGCCCGATCACTGCGAACACTGGCCCGGCCAACGGTATGCAATCGACAGTCATCGGGCAGGCCGGCGCTGGCGATTCCCTGGTCTCGACCGACAATGGCGGCACATATACAGTCAATACCGATCCCACCCCGGGTAGCATCCCCTGTCTGACTGCGGGCACACTCGTATCCACTGATTTGGGTCCGGTGCCAGTAGAAGATCTGAAGCCTTGCCAGCTGCTTTTGCTGGCGCGGGGTGGCAACCAGCCTTTGCTGCAGATCTTGCGCCGTTCACTCACTGCGCGCGAGTTGCGCCGCAATCCGAAACTCTATCCAGTGCGAATTTGCGCGGGCGCACTTGGACAAGGCCTGCCCCGACGTGATCTGCTTGTCTCGCGTCAGCATCGCATGCTGGTGTCCTCGGCGATTGTGAAACGCATGTTCGGTCGTTCTGAGGTTCTGGTCGCCGCGATAAGGCTGACCGATCTGCCGGGGATTTATGTCGATGAAACCGTGGACAGCGTCACGTATTTCCATCTGGTCCTGGCGACGCACGAAGTGATTATCGCCGAGGGTGCCCCGACCGAAAGCTTGCTGATAGGACAGGAAGCGTTGAATTCACTCCCTCCTGCAATGGTCGAGGAACTTACTGTATTGTTTTCGGGCATTTCGACCGGGGGCCTCTCGGATACCAGTTATCTGGTGCCGGACAACGCTCGTCAGAAACAGCTGGTGTCGCGCCACGCTCAACACGCCCGATCATTGCTATCCGACTATACGGAAAGCACCCGTTCCGCAGACTAATGTCGATCGCGCGCTGGCCAATCAAGGCCAACCCCCGCTGTCATTTCTAAGAATTACCGCCGCCGATCTCTGCGCGAACTCATCGGCTGGAACGCCACGCCCACATGCGCCTCGCAGTACGGCTTGCCTGCCTCAACCGGCAGGCCGCAGAACCAGAAATCCTCGGTCGCGGGGTCGCCGACGGGCCATTTGCAGGTTTTCTCGGTCAGTTCCATCAAAGACAGCTTCTTGGCCTTCTTTTCAATCTCGTTGACCTTGGCCAAAGCCTCGGGGCTGATCTCATTGGCCGAAGGTTGCGGAGGCAGCGGCTGGCCGGCGGGTATGATTTGGCGACGGGCCGGGGTGACCGGTTTGGCCTCGGGGGCTGGCACCGGACGGGCCGGTTCAGTCTTGGGTGTCGGTTTCGGTTTGGCCTCGGCCTTGGGCGCGGGGGCCGGTTTTTCCTTAGGCTCGGCCTTTGCCGGGCTTGCACCGGTGGCGCGATTCGACAGACCCAGACGGTGCACCTTGCCGATCACCGCATTGCGGGTCACGCCGCCCAGTTCCTTGGCGATCTGGCTGGCCGACTGGCCCTCGCCCCACATCTTTTTCAGCAGCTCTACACGCTCGTCAGTCCAGGACATCATTTGCCTTTCAAAAGCGGAAAGCGGCCCCGGATTCGGGCCGCCTTGGGAAATCATCTCAGCGCCCTATTCTAAACACTGCGGCCCGAGTTACAAGCGGTCTTCGAATCAGGTATGGGGCAGAGCATGCATAATCTCATGGATCACGACGCACGCCGCTTTGGCGCGGTGAATTGGATGGGCCTCTATACACTGGCGCAGCGCGAAACCCTGCGCTTTCTGGCCGTGTGGACGCAGACCCTGCTGGCACCGCTGGTGACGGCAGGCCTGTTCCTGCTGATCTTCAACATTGCCATTGGTCCCAGCCGACCGGATGTGATGGGGGTGCCGTTTCTGACCTTTCTGGCACCGGGCATCATGATGATGACCGTGATTCAGAACGCCTTTGCCAATACATCGTCATCGATGGTGATCGCCAAGGTTCAGGGCAATATCGTCGATACGCTGATGCCGCCGCTATCGCCGCTGGAAATCCTGTTGGGTTATCTGGCCGGAGGCATCGCCCGCGGAATCCTGATCGCCCTTGTTGTCGCAATCGCTCTGGCGTTGGTTCTGGGCATCGTGCCGCAGAACCCGCTGATCGCACTGATATTCGTGGTTTTAGGTGGCGCGTTCATGGGCGCGCTTGGGCTTTTTGCCGGGATTTTTGCCAACAAGTTTGACCAGATGGCGGCGATCACCAACTTCATCGTCACGCCTTTGGCTTTCTTGTCCGGCACGTTCTATTCTGTGCAGGCGCTGCCGCCAGTGCTCAATCGGCTAAGCCATGCGAACCCGGTCTTCTATCTGATAGACGGGTTGCGCTATGGGATGATCGGCGTGTCCGACAGCTCTCCTTGGTTGGGCATGGCGATCTGCGCCAGCGCGACATTGTTGGTTGGAGGATTGACCTGGCAGATGTTGCGCACCGGCTACCGGCTCAAGGCCTGACGGTGTATCGCCTCGCGCCAGACCAGAATCAGACCTCCGGTCAGGATGATGGCCGAGCCGATCATGCTGATCCCATCCGGTATCACCTTGAATACCGCGAAATCGTAGACGGCAGCGAAGATCAGGGTGGCGTAGCTGATCGGTGCCACAAAAGAGGCATCCGCCCGCGCCATTCCGTTGACGAAACAAGCCTGCGCACAGGCCATTAGCACACCAATCGAGGCCAGCGCCGCCCATTGCTGAGGCGTCGGCATCTGGAAAACGAAACTTACCGCGACTGTCGCAATGGTCAGACCCATCGCATTGTTGATCAGCAGAATCTGGATTGGTATTTCTCGGCCCGAGAGCTTTTTGATAAAGATCAGTTCCATCCCAATTATCACTGCTGCGGTCAGGGCCAGTAATGCAGCGGGTTGAAAGCTAGCGGGCGTCGGACGCAACAGAACCAAAGCACCGATCAAGGCCACGATGGCGGCCAACCAGCGCCACGGGCCGACACCTTCTTTCAGCAGCGGGATCGCCAACATCATGGCAAAGACCGGGTTCAGGAACGAGATAGCCGTCGCATCCGCAATCGGTATGAAAGCAACGGATGCAAACATCAGCGTGATCCCCAGCCAGCCGAAGCTTGTCCGTCCTATATGCAGACCCCAATGCGGGCGGCTCAGGCGGGGGCGCATGATGCCGACGGCTGTCACGATTACCAGAAAGGCAAACAGAAACCGTCCATGGCTGATCTGCATCGGATGCAGGGCAGGGCCAAGCACATCCGTCCCCAGTGCTTTCGCCAGCAATGTGGTCCCTGCGAGAAGGGCGCTGGCCGCAAGGATCAGCAGGGCCGCAAGGGCAGGATTCTGACGTATCGGTGTCATGGTTCAGCCGTGCGCCAGCGTCGGGTAAATGACAAGCGGTAAATCCCGGTCTCAGAATGATTTTTGCCCCGATCGCAAAAACGGGGTTTTCAGACCCGGTGCACCCCGCTATACGGCCTCACATGATCAATACCGCACATATTCTGCGCCTCCGACGCCAAAGCCTGACCGCATAATCGGCCCGTTTGATCCATTTGCGCTGTCCAAATCCGCGCAAACCCCACCAAATCAGTTGACGACCATGGCCCCAGTGTATCACTCACAGGGCTCAAGCTATTCGAAAAGGATGATCCGATGATCCCGTCCGTTCTGCCGACCTATAACCGCGCGCCCCTGACATTCGTGAAGGGCGAAGGCGCCTGGCTGACCGAGGCGGATGGCCGACGTTTTCTGGATCTGGGCGCGGGCATAGCGGTAAACGCGCTGGGTCATGCGCATCCGGCGCTGGTGGCGGCCCTGACGGAACAGGCGCATGCGCTGTGGCATGTTTCAAACCTCTATAACATCCCGCAACAGCAGGCACTGGCGGACAAGCTGGTGGAACACACCTTTGCCGATACGGTGTTCTTCACCAATTCGGGCACCGAATCCTGCGAATTGGCCGTCAAAATGGCCCGCAAGTATTTTTATGACAAAGGTCAGCCCGAGAAGGTCGAGATCATCACCTTCGACGGCTCATTCCATGGCCGGTCATCGGCGGGTATCGCCGCAGCCGGGTCCGAGAAAATGACCAAAGGTTTCGGCCCGCTGCTTCCCGGCTTTGTGCATCTGACATTCGGAGACCTCGACGGTGTCACCAACGCCATCACCGACAACACGGCGGCCATCCTGATCGAACCGGTTCAGGGCGAAGGCGGCATCCGCCCCGTTCCGGATGCAGAGCTGAAAGCCCTGCGCCAGATTTGCGATGATAACGGCCTTTTGCTGATCCTCGATGAAGTCCAATGCGGCGTTGGGCGGACCGGCAAACTCTTTGCCCATGAATGGGCCGGCATCACGCCGGATATCATGATGGTCGCCAAAGGCATCGGCGGCGGTTTTCCTCTGGGTGCGGTTCTGGCCACCGAAGAGGCCGCCAGCGGCATGACGGCAGGCACCCACGGCTCGACCTATGGCGGCAACCCCTTGGGCTGTGCCGTCGGCTGCGCGGTGATTGATCAGGTCGCTACTCCGGCCTTCCTCGAAGGTGTGAATCGCAAGGCAGGCCTGCTGCGTCAGAAGCTCGAAGGCCTGATCGCGGACCACCCCGAAGTATTCGAGGAGGTGCGCGGCTCAGGTTTGATGCTTGGCCTGAAATGCAAACCCGCCAATATCGACGTGGTCAACGCTGGCTATGACAACGAGGTCATAACGGTTCCCGCCGCAGATAACGTGATCCGCCTGCTGCCGCCGCTGACCCTCACCGAGGATGACATCGCACAAGCCCTGATCCGCCTCGAGAAAACTGCGGCACAAGTCGAAAACGCAATGGCTTCGGCCTGAACTCGCCTGATTAAAAAGTGAATTAAAATGAACCACTTCCTTGATATCCACAAAACTGACGCAGGTGATCTGCGGAACATGATCGATCAGGCCAGCGCGATGAAACAGGCGCGCCTTGGGCGTCCCAAAGCCGCCCCCGACGACGAGCAGCCTCTGGCAGGCCGCATGGTTGCGCTGATCTTTGAAAAGCCGTCAACACGGACCCGCGTGTCCTTCGATGTCGGTGTGCGCCAAATGGGCGGGCAGACCATGGTGCTGTCCGGCAAGGACATGCAGCTGGGCCATGGTGAAACCATCGCCGACACCGCCCGCGTCCTGTCGCGCTATGTCGACATGATCATGATCCGAACCTTTGATGAAACCATCCTGACCGAGATGTCCGAATACTCGGACGTTCCCGTTATCAATGGTCTGACCGATCGTACACATCCCTGCCAAATCATGGCCGATGTGCTGACCTATGAAGAGCATCGCGGCCCCATCGCAGGAAAAAAGGTCGTCTGGACCGGCGACGGCAACAATGTCTGCGCTTCATTTCTGCATGCCGCCGGTCAATTCGGTTTCGACCTGACATTCACCGGCCCGGCGCAGCTGGACCCGGAAGAAGAATTCATGGGGTTTGCACGCCAGAAGGGCTCGAAAATCGTGATCGAACGGGACCCGCACAAAGCTGTTGAAGGGGCCGACCTTGTAGTCGCCGACACCTGGGTCTCGATGCACGATTCTCAATCCGCGAAGGAGCGCCGCCACAACATGCTGCGGCCCTATCAGGTCAACGCCGAGCTGATGTCGCATGCCAAGCCAGACGCGTTGTTCATGCACTGCCTGCCTGCGCACCGCGAAGAAGAGGCCACATCCGAGGTCATGGACGGCCCGAACTCGGTGATCTTTGACGAGGCCGAAAACCGCCTGCATGCGCAAAAAGCCGTGATGCGCTGGTGTCTGGGCGTCTGAGGCCGACAGCAATCTGGGAGAGCCATAGATGGCTCTCTTAAATCTCGGAGCAACCAATGCCACACATCACTCTGGAATTCTCTGCCGGGCTCGAAAAAACTCATGATTTTCAAGCCATCTGTGAGCAGCTCTATTCCGTGCTCGCCGCGCATGAAGAATTCGATGCCCCAACACTCAAAATCCGTGCCACCTCGTTTCCGTATTTCTGCATCGGGACCGAACCGCAGACGTTCATTCATGCCACGCTCTTGTTGTTGCAAGGCCGAGATGAGGCAACGCGCGCCGAGTTGAACGCGATCATTCTGAATGTTCTGGCTGCGTCTGCGCCCACGGTCGGCAGCATCACCGTGCGGGATGTTGAAATAGATCGCGCGACCTATGCCAAACGCCTGTCAGCCTGACGCGGCCCCGGTATGCGTATGGGAGGACTAAACGCGTCGGGACACTTCCCAGACCCGTAGTCTGGCGAGCGTAGCGACGCACGCCAGAACTACCAGCACACACAATGCGATCTTGGTCATGATCTCCATTGTGCCCTCAATCAGCAGGGCGTGTACGACACTGCCCAGAATGGTTACCAGCGCCAGTCCTGTGTGCCCCAGACGCCAGAGCCGAAATCGCAGGTTCAGGCGTAGGCGCAGAACGCCCATCGTTGCTGCAGCAAAACCCGTCCACATCGCGATCACACCCCAGACGGAAAAGGGTGTGGCTGATACGAATAGAAGCGCGTCCACGACATCCGGCGGGCTCGTGATCCACAAACCGCCCACATGGATTACGATCGCTGCGACAAGGGCCAGACCGCACCTCCTGTGCCATAAGCGGCTGCGCACAGGTGAAAGCCCAGGCAACCAGCGTCCGGCCAGCAAGGGTTGCATCAGCAGAAGGCACATCCCGACGATGCCCGCAAACCCGGCTAGGATGTAGATCGGCTCGCGCCACGCCAGATATGGGCTGAATGCTGCCGCGATAACCGGCACCAGAAGGGCGACAATCAACGCTGCCCAGATCAGTATGCGCCTCAACACGTATCAGGCAGGCTGCAAGACGAAATGCGCGGCAAGCGTTTTGTCTTTCGCGCTCGACATCACCGGGCGCAGGAATACCGTCTCAAATTCGCCGCTGTCATAGGCGAGATGCCCATGCGGTTGGCCAAAGGCGGGCACGATTTGTGGCATCTCAAGCCGAAATTCACCGTTCGCATCCGTCAGCGTCGCCCCATGGCTGCGCTGGTCGCGCTCGTGCCCCTCGGTCGTATGTGCCCAGATCTGGATACGTTGGCCGGGCAAAGGGGCACCGTCGCCTGCGCGGCGCACGGTGCCGGTCATCCAGAAACCTCCGCCGCCGATGCGCTGCACAATAGGGGCGCCGGGGCGATAGTTGTTCGATCCACCCCGCATGGACGGGGTCGGTGCAACGCCCTGCGCCCGCGCGGGCGTGGTCAGCCCGGCCGTGCCTAGCGCTGCAAAACAGCCCGCCGTAACCAACGCGCTGCGGCGGGTAAGTAGAACGTGCGACATCGAGAGGGCTCCTTTCGATAACGGGCATGGTGTCTGGCCTGACACTCAATCTAGCACGTTTGTTGCGAAAGCCGAGTTAAGCTGGTCTGAAGATCGGGTCATTTCATCACCGTCACGTGAGCGTTGCCGCCGTTTCCGCCCATCGTGCACTGTATATGTGCACTCATGCGCTATGCCCGACAATAAATCATACTATATTCCACATTATCAAACATATTGAAGCCCAAGCCAGATCCTGACCTAAGGGAGAGCGAGAATGAGCTGGAATCCGACCCATACACCCGACTGCCGGTCCGAGAACCCGGCGCTGGACAGCCTGATCATCCCCCGTGCCCGTGATCTGGGCGGGTTCGAGGTGCGCCGCGCGCTACCCTCGGTCAAACGGCAACTGGTCGGCCCCTTCATCTTCTTCGACCAAATGGGTCCGGCCGAATTCATCACCGAAGGCGGTATTGACGTACGGCCGCATCCCCATATCGGACTGGGTACCGTGACCTATTTATATCAGGGCGAGTTTGAACACCGCGACAGTCTCGGCACGCATCAGATGATCTACCCCGGCGAGGTCAACTGGATGGTCGCTGGGCGTGGTGTGACCCATTCCGAACGTACCAGTGACCAAACACGCGGCAAGAAACACAGCCTGTTTGGCATCCAGACTTGGATCGCCCTGCCCGAAACTCACGAAGATATGGCCCCCGATTTCGAACACCACAAACAGGGCGCGTTGCCCCATATTCAGGATGCAGGCGTCAGCGCCCGCCTGATCCTTGGCTCCGCCTATGGCGAAACCAGCCCGGTCACCATGCTGTCCGAGACCTTTTATCTCGACGTCCAGCTCGAACCGGGTGCCTCCTTCCCGCTGCCCGACAATCACGAGGATCGCGGTGTCTATGTCACCACAGGCTCGGTCGAGATCGCAGGCGACAGCTTCGAGGCGGGTCGCATGATGGTCTTCCGCCCCGGCGATCACCTGTCCGTGAAGGCCGGACCACTGGGTGCGCGGCTGTTGTTGCTGGGCGGCGCAACCCTGAACGAAGATCGCTACATCTGGTGGAACTTCGTCTCCTCCTCGAGGGAGAAGATAGAAACGGCCACACGCGAATGGAAAACTGCCGACTGGGCGAACGGCGCCTTCCACCTGCCGCCCGGTGATGATCAGGAGTTCATTCCGATCTCGGAAGACCTCGAACGCACCCGACCCAGACGCGCCCGCGTCTGACCTCACGTCACGCTGGCTCCGTTGAACGATCCCGGCGATCCTTGCAGGGACAGCGGAGGTTAGCCATGAATATTGTCATCGCCGGTGCAGGCAGCATTGGCTGCTTTTGCGGCGCATTGCTGGCCGCAGCGGGACACAGCGTGACGCTGCTGGGCCGCGCGCGGGTGCTGAACACCATCCGGGGACAAGGGCTGACGGTGACAGATTTCTCGAACCTGCATCGCCACGTCACCGCCGCACAACTCACGCTCAGCGAAAACCCTGCCTGTCTTGGGGATGCCGAGTTGGTCATCGTCACGGTAAAAACCGGCGCGACCGCCGAGATGGCAACGCTGATCGCCGCACACGCCACGGAAACGGCCCCGGTTCTGTCTTGGCAGAATGGGCTCGAGAACGCCCGCACCCTGCGCACCGCTCTTCCCGGACGCGACGTTCGGGCTGGAATGGTGCCGTTCAACGTGGTGCCGACGGGCCCGGCAACCTATCACCGCGCCACATCGGGCGAGATCGTCATCGAGCATGGCTCCCGGTCTCTGGCTGAACGCCTAAGCGCCCCAGATCTACCCGTCAGCGAAAGCGACCAGATCGAGGCAGTGCAATGGGGTAAGCTGGTGATCAACCTCAACAATGCATTGAACGCATTGTCCGGCCTGACCTTGCAAAACCAACTGCTCGACCGAAACTGGCGTCGCCTGATGGCTGATCAGATGGCCGAGGCGCAGCGTGTTTTGAAAGTCGCCGAGATCGAGGCCACCTCCACAACGCCACTACCCGCATGGATGACACCGCACATTCTACGTCTGCCAACGCCAATTTTTACACGAATTGCGGCAAAAATGCTGACCATCGACCCAAATGCGCGCACCTCGATGGCTTATGATCTGACGGCGGGTCGCCCGACCGAAATCGACAGTCTACAGGGCGAAATCATCAAACTCGGCCAACAGTACGCGATCCCAACCCCGATCAATAGCCGAGTCTCTCAACTCATCCACCAATCACCGGACACGCCGCTCACAGTCGACCAGATCATAACCTGATCCGTCTCTTCATCTGGCCTAAAATACCTCGGAGCGCGAGGCAGAGCCTCGCAAATTCCGATCAAGCGAACGCAGTCAAAACCCAGAAAATTAGCGCCGACATCACTGCCGCTGCCGGTACCGTGATCACCCAGGCCGCCACGATGGTCATGAAATGCGACCGCCGCACCAGCTTGCGCCGCCGCCGTTCCTCGCGCGCCAGTCGCAGCTCCGCCGGCCGCTGGCGGTTCGAGTATTTCCACCGCCGTTCTGCATGCCACTCCCGATAGAAGCCAACACCAAAGACGGCCCCAACCGCGATATGAGTCGAACTGACCGGCAGACCCAGCCAACTGGCGACGATGACCGTGATCGCCGCCGATAGCGCGACACAGAACGCCCGCATCGGGTTCAGCTTGGTGATCTGGCTGCCGACCATACGGATCAGCTTGGGACCGAACAGGAATAGGCCGAACGAGATGCCAAACGCGCCGATCACCATGACCCATGTCGGGATCGAGACTTTCGTGGCAAAATCTCCGAACTCGGCCGCATGCACGATCGCCGCCAGTGGACCCACCGCATTGGCCACATCATTGGCCCCATGCGCAAAGCTCAGAAATGTGGCCGAAATCACCAGAGGCAGACCAAACAATGTCTTCAACGACCGGGTCCGGTTCTCCAACCCTTCAGACTTGCGCTTGACCCACGGTACCGTCGCAGCCCAGACCAGGCCGCCAAAGGTCAGACCGATCAAAAGGGCAAATTGAAGATCAATTTTGACGATCCGCTTCAGGCCTTTGACCGACAAGTAGGTGGCAAACGCCCCTGCCATCACGGCAACCAGAATGGGCACCCAGCGCCGCGCTGCCGCGATCTTGTCGTCCTGATACTGGATCTTGTGTTTGATCAATGCCAGAAAGGCGGCTGCAATCATCCCGCCCAAAACGGGTGAGATCACCCAACTGGCGGCAATCGCGCTCATCGTGCCCCAGCTCACCGCACTTAGGCCCGCCGCAGCAATGCCGGCACCCATCACGCCGCCAACCACCGAATGCGTGGTCGAAACCGGTGCCCCGACCCAGGTAGCCAGATTGACCCACAGTGCCGACGATATCAGGGCCGCCATCATCGCCCAGATGAACACATTGCTGTTCTGCACCGACATCGGATCGATGATGCCCTTAGAGATGGTCGAAACCACATCCCCCCCTGCCAGCAACGCACCTGCGCTTTCTGCGATGGCGGCAATCAGGATGGCTCCGCCCATGGTCAGAGCATTGGCCCCCACTGCCGGGCCCATATTGTTGGCCACGTCGTTGGCACCGATATTGATCGCCATGTAAGCGCCGAATGCCGCAGCTGCGACAACGATCACGCCACCATCGGCCCGTCCGAACAGAAGCGCTGCAGCCAAACCTGCCAGCGCGATAAAGGCCAGTGCAATTCCGGGGGCCAACAGAGGACGCGATACTTGGGCATTGGCGTGCTCAACGCGCGAGATACGCTGTAGGTCACGGTCCAGTGCGTGCCAACGGGCTTTGGTGGGGTGGTCTGACATCGGTTCACAACGGCTGTTTTGAATGATGCCCGCCGCTAAACGGTTCCAATGGGCGCGGCAACCTTTGTCATCAGTTTTTTACAATATTGTTACAATTGCAGTAGCAAGTCGCGCAATTCCGGCTCTTGCACGCGTTCGGCGGCCACCTTCGGGGACACCCAGCAGCGCTTGCGCTGATCTGACTCGGGGAATACATCCGCCAGATCGGTCACCTCGATCCGATAAACGCTGGTGATAACCGGCAACGCCGTGCCGTCATCCAACCTTTTGTCGTAAGAGTAATGACCAACGGGATCTTTCTGCACCTCGGTCGCGCGCACCCCAGCCTCTTCCCAGGCTTCCCGCAATGCGGTTTCCGGCCCGTTGAGCCCATCAATGGGCCAGCCTTTGGGGATAATCCAGCGTCCGGTGCCCCGACTGGTGATCAACAGAACGTCGTTACCGGGACCTGCCTTGCGGGTACACAACGCAGCAACCTGCACCCGGCTTGGGCGCTGGATCAGCGGTCGCGCGACCTCTTCCCAGATGTTGCGTATCCATGTCGTCATGTCAGGCCTGCTCGGGCGTGTTCTTTTTGTAATTCGAAGAAGTTACATAATCATGTATTGCTGAGTTAACAATACCGTCCTCGGATAACCGCAAAATATGGCCTGAACTTTCGGTGTTTCGTGTATTTTTGCAGCAATTTGTGCGCTTTGCACTGTTTCCGCCAATGAGGCTTATTTACGCCCACCTGATCAACTCAGCCTTTGCGCCGCTTCGCGCGCAGCGTCGGATCCGCCTGAGTTGGATCTTCGGGCCAGGGATGTTTTGGGTACTGCGCCCGCATGTCCTTGCGCACATCGGCATATGACCCGGCCCAGAATCCGGGCAGATCACGGGTGATCTGGATCGGTCGCTGGGCCGGTGACAGCAGCGTGATCTTCAAAGGCTCGCCCCCAACCACCGGATGTTGCGTAACGCCGAATACCTCTTGTAGCCGAACCGAGATTTCGGGCACCGCACCGCCATAGTCAATTGGCAGCTTGCGGCCCAACGGAGTCACAAACGAGCCCGGCGCCCGCCGATCCAGTTCCTGCATCTGGTCCCAGTCCAGCCGGGCACGCAGCGCGGGCAGCAGGTCGAACCGCTTCCAGTCATCGGCATTGCGCACGCCCGAGAGCATCGGCAGCAGCCAGTCTTCCAGCGTATCCATCAGCCCGGTTTCCGAGAAGTCCGGCAAATCAGCGCCTTCCGCGCGGATCAACTCGACCCGAGCGGCCAATCGCGCTGCGGCCCCGTTCAGCCGCACACCCAGATCGCGCACCCCGTCCAACATCGCCCGCGCCAATGCATCCTCGGGGACATCTTTCCAGATGCGGTCGTCCAGCGTGATTGCTCCGAACCGCTCTTGCCTGCGCGCCACGACACGGCGTTCGCGTTTCGACCAGTCGCAGCTGTCGACCCACGCGATCTGATCGCCGAATAGATCGCGAATTTCCCCCTCGGAAATCTGCGCTGCCATGCGCACGCGCGCTTCACGCGGGTTCCCATCCGTATCCGTCACCACAAGATAAGGTGCACCCGCCAGCGTATCACCGGCTTCCAGCACGACGCCTTTGCCACCCGACAGGACATAACGCGGGACATCTCCCTTGCGTCGCTGTCCGATGCGATCAGGATAGGCCAGCGCCGCCATCGCTGCCGGGCTCAGACCGCCCGCATCCTTAGATTGCGCGCGCAACCGCTTTGCTTCGCCCTTGATCCGATCCAGCGCGCCCATGTTGACCTGCCAGACCCGATTGCGCTGAAACGCGCGCACGTCCCGCAGCACCTCAAGCCTCAAAGACAGATCGACCGGAGCACCCCTTAGCGGATCGCGTTCCGCCATCAGCGCCGCCAGTGTCGCGGCCTCAGGTCCCGCGTGCAGCAGCATGTGCCCCAGCCGAGGATGCAGCGGCAGCGCCGCCAGCGCCCGCCCATGTTCGGTGATCCTACCTTTGCCATCCAGGGCACCCAGCATCGCCAGCAACGCGCGCGCCTCAGCCAGCGTGCCTTCGGGCGGCGCGGTCAGAAACGCAAGATCACCCGGTTCTGCGCCCCAGAGCGACAATTCTAACGCCAGCCCGGTCAGATCGGCTGCCTCGATCTCGGCAGGCGGGTAGGCGGCTAGTGCACCTTCTTCGCCCTTGGACCACAACCGATAGCAGACACCTTCGGCCACACGCCCCGCACGGCCTGCGCGCTGCTTCGCTTCGGCCCGCGTCACCCGCTCGGTCACCAGCTGCGACATGCCTGATCCGGGATCGAACCGCGCCCGCCGGGCTTGCCCCATATCGACCACCACGCGGATATCGGGAATAGTCAGCGAGGTTTCGGCAATCGACGTCGCCAGAACCACCTTGCGACCTTGCTTAACCGGCGCAATCGCCGCGCGCTGGGCGGCAAAGGGCAGTGCTCCGAACAAAGGCCGCACTGAACAGGTGTCGGGTAGACGGCTGGCCAAAGCCGCCTCGGCCCGCCGAATTTCACCTTCACCGGGCAGGAAAACCAACATGCCCCCTTTGGTTTCCCGTTCGGCTCGCACCACCAGATCGATCAGCGCATCCAGTCGCCGCGCCTGCGGCCCCAAAGGCCGGTCCAACCAGCGCGTCTCGACCGGATAGCTGCGCCCTTGGGAAGTCACCAGAGGGGCGTTCATCAGCTGGCCCACCGGTTCAGCATCCAGCGTCGCGGACATCGCCAGCAAGATCAGGTCATCGCGCAACGCTCCAGTCACCTCAAGGCACAGTGCAAGCCCAAGATCGGCGTTCAGGGACCGTTCGTGGAATTCATCGAATATCACAGCACCTACGCCGGGCAGGTCAGGTTCGGATTGCAGCATCCGTGTCAGGATACCTTCGGTCACAACCTCGATGCGCGTCGCCTTTGAAACTTTCACGTCTCCACGGACACGATAGCCCACGGTCTGGCCCACGGGTTCACCCAGCGTCTCGGCCATGCGTTCGGCGGCGGCACGGGCGGCCAGCCGCCGGGGTTCCAGCATGACGATCCGGCCCTCACACAGACCGGCCTGCAGCATCTCAAGCGGCACGCGGGTTGTCTTGCCCGCACCCGGCGGCGCCTGCAGCACCGCGCGCCCATGCGTTCGCAAGGCGTTCAGAATATCGGGAATGGCGTCATCAATGGGCAACCGGGTCATATCGCCTTATCGCCAAAGCCTCGGCCAAGGTCCAGCGTCGCCAATCTCGGCTCCGGTTGGGGCTGGACAAACCGGGTCATCCCCCCTCATCTAGGGCAAATTCCAGCCGGGGACTTACCGATGAACATTGCCGAGCTTGGCGACAGGATCTTGAACGGAGAGCGCAGGGCATTGGCCCGTGCGATCACACTGGTCGAAAGCGGGCGTGAAGATCATCGAGCGCAGGCAACTGCGCTGCTGGATCAATTGAGCGGCGCCGGACGCCAGGCTTTGCGGATCGGCCTGTCGGGCACGCCGGGTGTAGGCAAATCGACCTTTATCGAAAGCTTCGGCATGATGCTGACGGGGCAGGGGCTGCGCGTTGCGGTTCTTGCAGTTGACCCCAGCTCGGCCCGTTCGGGGGGCTCGATTCTGGGCGACAAAACCCGCATGGAGCGGCTGAGCCGCGAGAAAAACGCCTTTATCCGCCCGTCCCCCAGTCAGAGCCATCTTGGTGGCGTGGCGCGCCGCACACGCGAAGCGATTGCACTTTGTGAGGCAGCTGGTTTTGACGTCGTGCTGATTGAAACCGTGGGCGTGGGCCAATCGGAAACCGTTGTGGCCGAGATGTCTGACCTGTTCCTGCTGCTGCTGGCCCCGGCGGGCGGAGATGAGTTGCAGGGCGTCAAGCGCGGCATCATGGAGATGGCTGACATGATCCTGATCAACAAGGCCGATGGCGACCTGAAAGCGACTGCCACCCGCACCTGCGCCGATTACGCGGGCGCGCTGCGTCTGCTGCGCAAACGCCCGCAGGACCCCGAAGGGTTTCCCAAGGCCATGACCGTTTCAGCAGTTGAAGAGCATGGGCTGGAACAGGCCTGGGACGAGATGCAGGCCCTGACAACCTGGCGGCGCGAAGCCGGGCATTGGGTATTGAACCGCGCCACACAGGCACAATACTGGTTCGAGCAAGAGGTACGCCACGCATTGCTTGCGCGTCTCGAAACGCCACAGATGCGCAGTCGGATGAGCGATCTTGGCGCTCAGGTCAGTGCGGGCCACCTCAGCCCATCGGCGGCGGCCGAACAAATCCTCTCCGGGCTGTCCGACGCGTAACACTCTGGCGGTATGATGCGTGCGCGGCTGGTGCGCTGACCGCTAATCGTGTATTAAAGCTACATATATTGTTGTGTTTGAGTGTAAGTCACTGCGTTTGAACCGGGTTGAGAAAGGGCTTGGTCAGCTCGGATCGTGCCCGGATTCTCCGAGGAACGGGACACGTCAGAATGCCCAATATCAATGGTACCAACGGCGACGACGATATCGATGTCACAAATGACAACGGTACTCTGAACGGAAACCCGGCGACGCCTCCGGTGACCGGTATCCGTGGCCGTGGCGGCGATGACGATATCACCATCACCAATAGCACCATTGCCAACAATGTCCTGGGCAATGCAGGCACCGACACGATCATTGTTACCAACAGCGCGGTTGGCGGGCGCATCGCTAGCGGGTCCGATGCGGATACGGTTGATATCAGGGGGTCAACCGTCGGCGATATCCGGCTTGGTGCCGGTAATGACACGCTGAATTTCACCAGCACCACGGTGTCGGGTGACATTCGCGGCGGCAGCGGAACCGACACACTGAACCTCCCTGAGGGCACTGTTATCACGGACGATACTTTCGGGGTGATTACGGTCGAAGACGGGGTTGGTTATTCAGTCTCGAGCGGCACATTTACCCTGCCTTCAGGCATCACCGTCACGTATTCAGCGTTCGAGAACGGGTCGGGTATGCCCTGTTTCACGCGCGATACATTGATCACGACACAGGATGGGCGGTCCCCCATCCAGTCGCTGTGCACCGGTGACCTGATCCCCACGCTGGGGCAGGGCCTGCACCCGATCCGTTGGATCGGGCGGCGCGAATTTGATCGCTTCCAGCTTGAAGCCAACCCCAGACTCAGGCCTGTGCGTATCCTTGCAGGGGCATTGGGCGAGGGGCTGCCGCATCGCGATCTGCTGGTCTCGCGCCAGCATCGGATGCTGGTGCACTCAAAGATCGCGCAACGCATGTTCGGCACGACCGAGGTTCTGATTCCGGCCATCAAACTCACCGCAATGCCGGATATCTACGTTGATGAAAGCGTGGAAAGCGTCGAGTATTACCACCTGCTGTTCGACCGCCATCAGGTGATCTTTGCCGAGGATGCGCCAACCGAAAGCCTCTATACCGGCCCCGAAGCGCTGAAAATGCTGAGCGCCGCGTCGCGTCGCGAGATATTCGAGATTTTTCCCGAACTGACAGACCTTGACTACCGCGCCGACCCGGCCCGCATGATCCCCGGCGGGCGGCTGCAAGCGCAGTTGATCACACGGCATTTGAAGAATAACAAGCCACTGTTGCGGATGTCCCCGATCTTGACCTCAAATGAATTCAACTCGGGTGCAAAGATTTCGCCGCAGCCGTCTTGACCCTTCGCGCGATTCCCACTAAACGCATCCAACCAGTTTTCGGGCGCGACTTCGGGTTGCGCCCCTTGTGATTTGGCCGCGGGTCTTGTACCCGGCCTCTAGAAACAAAGGAAGAAACCATGTCGCGCCGTTGCGAACTGACCGGAAAAGGCCCGATGACTGGCAACAATGTCAGCCACGCCAAAAACAGAACTCGTCGCCGTTTTCTGCCCAACCTGAACGACGTTACCCTGCAGTCGGAAACTCTGGGTCGTGGCGTCAAGCTGCGCATCTCGGCAGCTGCCCTGCGCTCGGTCGACCACCGCGGTGGTCTGGACGCGTTCCTGGCCAAAGCCAAGGATGACGAGCTGTCGGCGAACGCCCTGAAAGTGAAGAAAGAAATCGCCAAGGCACAAGCCTCGGCCTAAGCGCTTTCTCACGCAAGAATTCAGCCCTGCACCCTGCGGTGTGGGGCTTTTCTTTTTTGCATTCGCTGCCCCTGTGCGAATGATTGTCTCTGAAATGGTAATAAAATGCCCCGCTTCGTGACGTTGTTCACAGAACGCCTGCTGAATATCGCATATGTTTATGCATATTCATGTTGAGGGGGTTACCATGTCACTCAAAGCAAAGAATTTTCTGTTTTTACTGCCACGATCAATTGCAAAAGCTGTGATCCGCTGCACCCGGATGCAGCGCCGGGTAAACCGACTGCATACGGGGATGAATGCCGAGGCGTTCAGGCCGCCGAAAAGCTGAGCTAGGCCATACTGTCTCAGCCACTGCTTTGCGCTTGAAGCCGGTTCAGCGGGCGGCGTATATACCAAGCTGACATGACAGGCTTTTTCCGCACATTTCTGCCTTATGCGCTGTCCTTGATGGTGATCCTGACCGGGCAGGGACTAGCCGTGTCGCGGGGTATGGAGCGCGCGGTCGGGCAGATGGTTTTGTGCACCGGCAGCGGGCCGGTCGTCGTCTATATGGACGAAGACGGCCAACCGACCCGCGCACCGCAATACTGCCCTGACTATGCGCTCAACCTGCTGGGCGCGATCCATGAAGCCTCGGTTGCCGTACCTCCGGCCCCGTCGCGCGCGCTCCCCGCGCCGTCGCTCCTTTCCCAGCATCTGATTGCCGCGCCGTTGCCGCGACACCCAGCTCGTGCCCCGCCGGTTTCTGCCTGATTCCAGTTTCCAAACTCTATCAGACAGTTACCAAGGAGAGGCATAATGACCCTCAAATCCAGCCTGCTTGCAGTCCTGACTACCTTTTCGCTGACCGGTGCGGCGCTGGCTGCCGATACCATCTCGGTCGAAGACCCTTATGCACGGTCTTCGGGCAAAACCGCGAAGGCGGGTGCCGCCTTCATGATGATCCAGAATCAAGGCGATACCGATGACCGCCTGATCGGCGTGACCTCGGATGCGGCTGCCCGAGTGGAACTGCACACTCATAAGGTTGACGAAAACGGTGTCGCCAAGATGGTGCATGTGAAGGAAGGCTTCGCCATTCCGGCGGGCGAAACCCACATGCTGAAACGCGGCGGTGATCACGTCATGTTCATGGGCCTGACAGCGCCCTTCGAACAGGGAGGGAGCGTTCCCGTCACATTGATCTTCGAAAACGCCGGAGAGGTCGCGGTCGAGATCCCGGTCGATCTTGAGCGCCAGGACAAAGGCGGCCATTCGAACTAACGCCTGTCTTCAGGCTGTGGTACAGCCATCATCCATACGTCAGGCCGGGCAATGCCCGGCCTGTTGCGTCATCTGTTGACGGTTTTCATCTCCAATCGATCGCCCGCTTTTTTGAACCGTGCCGCCAGAAAGAACATCACCACCGCCGAGGTCAGCGCGAAGAAGGCAATTGCCCAGCCCAACGCCACCATGCCGCTGCCGGGCCAGAAGATCAGCACCAGCCCGACGATGAGTGCGAAGATACCTGAATTACGCACCGTTGCGCGCTCGGGGTCTTGTGGATGCATTTGCGGCAGCGCCATGAACGAGCCGATCGCAACGAACAGCGCCATCGCCCCCATGAGGGTGAAGGCCAGCCAGGCCACGCCCTGTGGCCAGATCAGCAACACCAAACCGATCAGCGCGGCACCGATCCCAACGCCTCCGATCAGCCCACGCCGCCCAAAACCCAGCCAAGTCAAAGCGCCATCCAGAATCAGCAGCGCCCCTACCAATCGCAGCAGTATAGAGATGCTGCTGGTCGGCCAGAACAGCGCTGCAATCCCGATCAGACCCGCGAGAATTCCACGCAGCAGAAAGGTCCACCACAGGCTGGCCAGATTGGTACTTAACGTATCGCGCGCGTCGATACTGCTGTCGTCAAGGATTTCTCCGTCTTTGGGCGGTAGATCGGTCATGTCACTCACTCGGGTTTGCGTTTTCTGCACCATAGACGGGAAGACGCGCCGCTGTCTGCCCCTATCGCGTGCTGCCTCGCGCCAACAGCTCATCGACCCAGCGCGGTACTGCCTCTGAGGCTGGCCCCAGCCGGGTTTCATCAAATATTCCGGCGGATGGCTCAAGGTTCAATTCGATCGTCCGCGCGCCCACGGCCCGCGCCTCTTGTACAAACCCTGCCGCCGGATAAACCTGCCCTGAGGTGCCGATCGAGGCGAACAGCGATGCTTCCATCAGATGGTCGTAGATCTCATCCATGAAATATGGCATCTCGCCGAACCATACGACGTCGGGCCGGGCCGAGGGCTGGTGACAGGACGGGCAGGGCTCATCCACATCCATTTCGGGTGGCGAAGCCCAACGATATCCGCACGCCGCACACAAAGCCCCAGCCAAGGTGCCATGCATATGGATCACATGCGCGGCCCCTCCTGCCTCGTGCAGGCTGTCGACATTCTGGGTGACAAGGATCACCTCTCCAGGCCAGCCCTGCTGCAACCGGGCCAGCGCCTGATGCGCCGCGTTGGGTTGCGCCTTGGCGGCCTGTACTCGGCGGGCATTGTAAAACTGATGCACCAGCGACGGATTGCGGGCAAAGCCCTCGGGCGTGGCCACATCCTCGATCCGGTGCTGCGCCCACAGGCCCCCTTCATCGCGGAACGTGCCCAACCCGCTTTCGGCGGAAATCCCAGCCCCGGTCAGAATGACGATCTTTTCCATACCTGCCCCACGCGCTAAACCTCTCTTATGTCACACCGTATCCTTTTCGTCTGCCTGGGCAATATCTGCCGGTCCCCCGCCGCCGAGGGTGCTTTTCGCGCCCGCGCCCCGCATCACCAGACCGACAGCGCCGGAACCTCGGGCTGGCATATCGGAGACCCGCCTTACGGCCCAATGCAAAAGGCCGCCCGCGCGCGTGATATCGACCTCAGCGACCTACGCGCGCGCCAGTTCGTGGCCGAGGATTTCAACCACTTCGACCTGATCATCGGAATGGACGCAGAAAACATCGCGAACATCGAAGATTTGCGCCCGGACGGCAACGACACCCCGGTCCGCCTGTTGACCGATTTCGCCCCCCATATCGGTGCCGACCATGTGCCTGACCCGTACTACACCCGGGATTTCGACGGCGTTCTGGACCTGATCGAAGAGGCCGTGGCGGGGCTGGATGCGCATGTACGGGCTCAGTGGTAGTTTTGCCTTGCGTATTCAATCAATCCAGAGCGACAGCATGTTTGAGCCCAAAACCAACGTTTATGCGGCCTCCGCAGGCTGCATCGCAATCAGCGACAGGGGTCAAACCATCCGCCTTCTAAGCGCATACCCTTGTGCCTATGCAGATAGTCGCATTAAGTGCATGGAATAGTAATCCGATCCCCAATGGTCATTTGATGGAATGATACAAATTCCTGATGCACGCACGAGGCTGTCATCAGCATACATAAATCTCCAAGCTCCAAGAGCGACTGCAGCCCGTTAATCCAACTGAGTTAGACATATGATCACAGGCACGATTAACCAGCTGAATACCCCAAAGGTTAGTGACAAAAAATGAATGACGAGCGCGCACTGTTCCTGCACGAAATTCTGTCACCGGAAAGGCTAACGCGAGTGGTGGATGTGGGTGCCAATCCTCTTGGCGCTACCCCATATTCAACCCTCCTGAAGAACCGCATATGCGATGTCTGGGGTTTCGAACCACAGCAAGATGCATTTGCACGGCTCTCTGAAGAGGGAGGAGAAAATGAAACCTATCTTCCTTATGCGATCGGCAGAGGAGGAAGTGAGCGCCTTCATGTTTGCAAGGGAAGTGGCTTCACTTCGCTATTCGAGCCCAACCCCGACTTCATCAGAGTTATGGGAAGGTGGCCCAGGCAAATGCGGGTCGAAGAAGTTGTACCAATAACCACCCATCGGCTGGACGACCTGAAAGAGCTGCCAGAGTTCGATCTGCTGAAGATTGACGTGCAGGGCGGAGAATTGGACGTATTCAGGAATGCGCGCGAAAAACTCAAGAATGCGGTTGCTGTGATATCCGAAATCGCCATGGTTCCGCTTTACAAGGGTCAGCCACTGCTTGACTCACAAATGAGCGAGTTGTCTGCGCAGGGTTTTCATTTCCACAAGTTTCTTTTTCTAAAGTCTATGGCGGTCAAGACCCGTGCCTCGTCCCGCCTGAAGATGCGCGCTATGCGCAATCAGGCCATTGATGGCGACGCCGTGTTCCTGAAAAGGTTCTTCGCACTGGAGGACTCACCGACAGAAAGCTTGAAACATCTTGCGATCCTGGCGGACGCAGTGTTTCAAAGCCCCGATGTCGCACTTATGGCTCTGGAAGTGCTGGCTGATCGCGACGTTGTCAATGAGGCTGAACTGGACGCCTACGAGGCGTTAGTAGAAGCTGAATTCAGCAGGTGAGAACAGCCTTTATTCCGGACATACTAACGCTCATTAAACGTCTTTTGGTTTGCAGGACGGATCACGTATGGCTCAAATAAAAGAGCCTGGATGCTCACTTTCCGGTTCACCCCACCACCTTCAACTGACCACCTAACCACGGCAATTGCGCAATCGCTGGATCAACGATCTGGCTGCGCATCAGACGTCGGATCATGTCGGCCACTTCCTGCGGTACCTGATCGGACCAGTCGGTCCGTGTAAACAAGGAAATGGTGCGTGCGAACTCACCGAACGGGGCAGGGTGCGCCTCCATCCCGTCGTGGAAGCGGGCGGCGCGCATATAGCCCAGCGGCGTGGTAATCGCCCAGCCGAGGCCGCGCGCAACCATCGCCATCAGCGCGAGGTGTGAGCCGATTTCGAACCGTTCCTCGAACTCCAGCTGCTGCCGGGCCAGATGGCTTTCGATCTGACGGCTGATCAACTGCTCGCGGGCATAGCGCAGAAAGGGCAGATCCTGCACTGGTTGCGCAACGCCCTTAGGCGCGACCAGAATGAACGGATCCTGCACCAGCGGATATTCGACCACGCCCTCCAGCACCTCGCCAGAATGGGCCGAGACCGCCATGTGCAGGCGCTGCGCTTCCAGCTCGGCAAACAGGTCCAGACTGGGCAGCGTGATCAGCTTGAATTTCGACCGGGTCAGACTGTCGGCCAGCAACGTCGCCAATCGCGGCGTCAGGTCGTTGTCGAAATCGTCGATCAAGCCGATGGACAGGGTGGTCAGATGCCCCAGATCCATCACCGCCAGTTCGCCTTGCGCCATCTGCAACTCGGCCAGCACTGCCTCGGCCCGCGCCAGGAAACTGCGGCCGGCCTGCGTCAGTCGCATCGGTCGCCGCCCGTGATCCACCAGATCGGTGCCCAAAGCCTTTTCCAGATTGCGCAACTGCTGGGAAACCGAGGGCTGGCTGAGCCCCGTGATCTCGGCCGCCTGCGCCACCGATCCGGTCCGCGCCAGCGCCTCGAACACTTCAAGGCCCCGCAGGGTCAGCCCTTTCATCACCATCGCACATACCTTTCGCTGCGCCATTTCTGAGGCGCAGCGGGCATCAGGTCAAGGATTGACAGGGCTCAGTTGCAGATCGCTTGCGCCATCTGGCCAAAGTTCTGATACCGATCCCACAGCGCATCATCGCGCGCGGTCTGCGACATCTTTAACTCCTGCGCCTGATGCGGGTTGGTGAACCACTTGGCGACGGTCTTCTGATCACTACGCGTCAGCGCCTGATCCGCCACGCGCTGAATACACCGGCACCGCGCCCGCGTCGCCGCTTCACGGTCTGATGCCAGACACGCCCGCTTGATCTGCGCCGCGTCCACTGTGTGGGCCACCGACGTCAGCGATGCCGCACAAAATGCGATTAAGAGGAACTGTTTCATACTCGAGCCTCGTTTTTTGCCTGCCCGGACGGGTCTTATGCCCCTCTCGGTCTGCGGCGGAGTATGAATCAAAGTGGATTCGGGATCAATTGGGTGGTTCGAAAAAGTGAATACACGAGTCGGAAACACCCCACCCCGTAGGCCGGGCTTCAGCCCGGCACTAGTCGTGACAAAAACGGAAGCCAGTGCTCGATAGCTTCAATTAGGGCTTCGATTTTCTCTGGATACTTGGCGGCATACCCCGCCCCGGCAGCAGGAATACCCCACTTAATCAAAGTATCGACCGCAAGATCGCCTTTGCCTGCGCACCACTTGAGAAAGCTTGCCAATCCGGATTTGAACTTAGCTAGGATTGCCTCAATCCACTCGCGATCAGGATGTTCTTGTTCCAGAGCGGTCGAGAGTTCCTCTTCGGCTTCCCAAATCAATGTGACGGCTCCGGACAAAAGTTCATCTTGAATGCTCTCAGGTGGGTTGTTTCCTCCGATGCCGTGGCGCGCGTTTTGGACACTCAGGCTGCCGTTTAAATCAGATAAGGTTTTCTCAACCTCCCAGCGCGCCCGAATTTGTTCGATTGCGTGGGCAACGGAATCTGGTCCGGCATTCCAAATGGTCTCATCGATCAACGCGACCCTTCGTTGCAACTCCCAATCTAAAGGCTTTCCTTCCACAAATCCTTGGTGCCACGCCCGCCAGAAATTGAAACTCCTGCTGCGAAAATACTTCTCGAAGATACTCCGTTGATCCATTGGAATATGGAAGTCGACTTCGGTGAGCCAGAGTTCTTGGTTAAAACCTTTTCCGCTCACTTCGTCAAAATCGCTGATGCTCGCATTTGCCGTGATAGAAAGCGCATTGTCATATGCGTGGCGGGTCGATCAATCTCTTTTAGTTTTAGCGAACAAGAACTGCTCCTGATTGGCAGCCGACGCAAATGATGTCGCAACCATCGAGATTGTTTGCCAAGCCTTATCCGAAGAGCGGGAATAGCTCGCTTGAGCGACCGAGTGCATTGCTGAATCCTGCAACAGCAAATTGTACTTATCGATTGTCGAGATTGATCGCTCTAATGCGAGCTTTGATTCTGCGCATCTAAAATGTGCGTACACTATGGAATGCAGCAAGAGACGGCCTCTCGGAAAAACTGCAGTTTCACTTACATCTTGGTTTGCGTTCAGGTTTACGGGAACGAAACCTCGCAAGGCAGCTCGGTGTGCAGCTTCGATGCGTTTGTCTAAGCTGCATTCCCTAAATCTGGCTTTTAATTGTTCGACGTAATCAAGTTCGGTCATATCAATCCCGTCGGTGTTGGTCTGTTGCTTGAAACACTAAACGTGCCACCTTGACCAACCCACGATTCCTCTACATATCCCCAACCCATGACAGACCTCGCTCATATCCGCAATTTCTCCATCGTCGCGCATATCGACCATGGCAAATCCACCCTTGCTGACCGGCTCATCCAAGAGACCGGAACGGTTAAGGATCGCGACATGAAGGAACAGCTGCTCGACAGCATGGATATCGAGCGCGAGCGTGGCATCACCATCAAGGCCAACACAGTTCGCATCGACTATACCGCCGACAATGGCGAGCAATATGTGCTGAACCTGATCGACACCCCCGGCCACGTGGACTTTGCCTATGAGGTCAGCCGGTCCATGCGTGCGGTCGAGGGCTCTCTGCTGGTTGTGGACTCGACCCAAGGTGTTGAGGCTCAGACGCTGGCGAATGTGTATCAGGCCATCGACGCCGACCACGAAATCGTGCCGGTGCTGAACAAGATCGACCTGCCCGCGTCCGACTGTGACCGCGTGGCCGAACAGATCGAGGATGTGATCGGCATCGACGCGACCGACGCCATTCAGGTCAGTGCCAAGACGGGGCAGGGCATTCACGAAACGCTTGAGGCAATCGTGCAGCAACTGCCCGCGCCGCAGGGCAATCTCGACGCGCCGCTCAAGGCGATGCTGGTGGATTCATGGTACGACGCCTATCTCGGCGTCATCGTTCTGGTCCGCATCATGGATGGCACGCTGAAAAAGGGGATGCGGGTCAAGTTCATGTCGAACAACACCTTGCACCATGTGGACCGCGTCGGTGTCTTCCGCCCCGAGATGGAGATGGTCGACTCGCTTGGCCCCGGTGAGATCGGCTTTCTCACCGCCTCAATCAAACAGGTCCGCGACACCCGCGTCGGCGACACGATCACCAATGACCGCAACGGCACCGAAGAGGCCCTGACCGGCTTCAAACCCGCGCAGCCGGTGGTGTTCTGCGGCCTCTTCCCCGTTGACAGCTCCGAATTCGAAGACCTGCGCGATGCGATCGACAAATTGGCCCTGAACGACGCCAGCTTCAGCTTTGAAATGGAGACCTCGGCCGCGCTTGGCTTTGGCTTCCGCTGCGGCTTCCTCGGTCTTCTGCACCTTGAGGTCATCCGCGACCGCATCGAACGCGAATATGATATCGAGCTCATCACCACCGCGCCGTCGGTGATCTATCACGTCTACATGAAAGACGGCGAGATGATCGAGCTGCACAACCCCGCCGACATGCCCGACCCCTCCAAGGTCGACCATATCGAGGAACCGCGCATCAAGGCGACCATTCTGGTGCCCGACGAATACCTCGGCGACGTGCTGAAACTCTGCCAGGACCGCCGCGGCATCCAGCTGGACCTGACCTATGCGGGCACCCGCGCCATGGTCGTCTATGACCTGCCGCTGAACGAGGTCGTCTTTGACTTCTACGACCGCTTGAAATCGGTGACCAAGGGCTATGCCTCGTTCGACTATCAGATGACCGGCTATACCGAGGACAATCTGGTCAAGATGTCGGTGCTGGTGAATGACGAACCCGTTGACGCGCTGTCGACCATGGTTCACCGCGACCGGGCCGAGATGCGGGGCCGTGCCATGTGCGAAAAGCTCAAGGACCTGATCCCGCGCCACATGTTCAAAATCCCGATCCAGGCCGCCATCGGAGGCAAGGTCATCGCCCGCGAGACCCTCTCGGCCTTGCGCAAGGACGTGACCGCAAAATGCTACGGAGGCGACGCCACGCGGAAACGTAAACTGCTGGATAAGCAGAAGGCCGGTAAGAAAAAGATGCGTCAGTTCGGGAAGGTCGATATCCCGCAGGAGGCGTTTATTTCAGCGTTGAAGATGGACAGCTAAGGCTGTCCTTCCTCTCCGTTGATCGGTTCTATACGGCCTCAGGATCAGCGTCACTCTGACCAAGTTCCGCGAGTTCACTCCAAACCGCTCTTGGGATATCCCAATCCGCCCATTCGAGTGTTTGTCTCACATGCTGTGGCCAAGTCACTCCACACACCGTTGACGCAATTTTTGCGTCCCGCATCGAGAATTGCAGCGCTAAGGCGCCTAAGGGCACGTCATAGCGGGCACAGATTTCCTCAACCGCGCGCACGGGTGCGAGCGTTTCTTCTGTTGCTGGCCGATAGACGTAGAAATGATGGATTGCGCTGCCTCTGGCCAAGATTCCGCCGGCGTAAGGCGCTGCGTTCAATACCGTAACGTCCTTCGAGTTGGCCAGTTCGATCAGCGGCGCCGCATTCATGTTTACAAGCGTGTGCCGGTTGTGAGTCATCACCACGTCGAAATCCCGTTCGCGCAGCATTGGCATCAACACATCCAACTGCCCGCCCGCCAGACCAACTGCAGTTGCCAATCCTTCCTCTTTAATTTTGAATAATTCGTCCAGCGCACCTCCGCTGCGGGTAATCTCAGTTACGTCACCAGCGTATTCCGGGTCGTGCAGATGAAGGATGTCCACGCGATCTACCTCAAGAGCCTTGAGGCTTTGTTCAAAGGACCGCCGCGCTTGGGCGGCGTCGAAAACATTCGTTTCCATGTCACGGTCTACTTTTGTGGACAGAACGCGGCCTTTCGGCCAGCCACCGAGTTCACGTATGACACTCCCGATGCGCTCCTCGCTACGCCCCAACGCATAGCCTCGGGCGGTGTCGATAAACCCGTCGGTCCGGGCAAGTATGGCACGTATGGTCTCGCGCGCTCTATTCTCATCAACTTCGTAACCGTAAATCTGTGGAATGTTGCCTATACCGGTTGATCCAAAGCCAATTCGTGGGATTCGCACTCCGGTTTGACCTATTTCGCAAAGTGTTGTCATAGCACCCCTCCCCAGTCGCATATGAATAATTGAATTTTGAACAGGTCGACCCATCACTGCAAGTTCGGGGGCAAAAAAACACAAGAAGAAAAGCGAGAATGGAACCTGAAACTGTGACCCACCTCACAGCCCTAAATCAGCCCATCTGCTACAGTTGACCTACGGCAACCTTTGCAGGAGGCCCTTATGTCTACATCGCTTGTTCCCCTTATCGCTTTTGGATCAGCAGGCCTTTATTCCGTGGCCATGATCGCGATGAAGTTCTGGTGGAAAATCCCCGGTATCGGCCTCAGCCTGCTGATCGTCGCAACCCTGCTGGCCGGGGCCACGCTCGAACTCGCCGCCCTGCGCGAGGAACGGCTGGGCATCATCTATACCGGCATTCTGGGGGCCGAGGTGGTTCTGATCGCCATCGCATCATTTTTTCTGTTCGGCGAGAACTTCTCGTATCGCGAGGCGGCAGGTATCGGTTTGGTCATCCTCGGCACTGCGCTGGCCTGGGCCTGACGCAAACATTACCGGTTTATGAAGTTTCCCTTAGGTAAGTTGTAACCGGCACACCTCCGCCCAATCTGTATCCCACAGCAAGGATGTTCGCTTTTGAACTCCAAAGGGTCGCTTTCAGGAGGAGATCCCCATGACCAGATACATGACCGCCGGAGCCGCCGCTCTGGCCACGTCCCTCGCCCTCGGAACCGCAGCACTGGCCGATACCACACCGGATCTGCGCGGCACATGGGTCGGGTCTTATACGACCGTGCAGCCCAGCCATTATTACAAGGGTGATCAGCCCCGCTTTAATCAGGCCGAATGGATGCTCGACGTCCAGATGCAGGAAGACAATGTCTTCTGGGGCCCCAGCAAATGGCGCCGCGAGGGTGACACTGAATGGAACGAATACGAAGCCACCGGGACCATCAGCCTCGACGGCTCGGGCGCGATCGGCATCGTTGAAACATCCCCGCTGGTGATTGGCGCCAATGCGTTGATCGATGCGCGGTACGAGGACGGCAAAATCTTTGCCGATTTCCGTAGCCTGCGGAACGGAACGACCTACAGCACCGTTCTGGAACGTCAGGTGAACTGAAGCGTTTCCGGCCCGATCGGATGTTAAAGGGGGTTAATGCCGCTGAGATTTGTGACTGCGGCAGGAGTAGTAGGTACCCCGGTCAGGTCGGAGCGCTTCTCATAAACAACAGTCTCCACAGGGAGGCGACGGGCCGGGCGGCGATCTCGCCGCCCGCGACAGGGTCCAGACCCCCGCGTTTGAGAATGCGGCGTTCCTCGGCTCGGGTCATCTGGATCTCGCGGTCCTTCAGCGCGGCGTCGCGCGCGGTGAGGTAAGAACCGTCCGGCCCAGGTTCCATCCCCGGAATACCACGCCCCTTCGACCACCACCCACGCAGCCCGCTGAGCGGGTGTTTGCGTCCGATGGTGTCATCATCCAGTAACTCCCAAATCCGCTGCGCCTCGTTCATCGACACCAGTGCGGCGATCGGTTTGCCATAACGGGTCAGCACGATCACTTGCCGGGGGTCTTGCGACAAGGTGGCCAGTTCGCCCAAACGGGCGCGGGCTTGAGAAATGGTCAGGCGCATAGGCGAATCTCCAGTTGTACGATTCGAAAGATTGGGGGCTTGAGTGTTGTACAACTCGGACAATACCCCCCTAATTCAGCGCGCGGGACCTTCGCAGGTGCAGAAACCAAGCGAATTCTGGCCGGCGATCCATATTTGACTTTTTCCATCCCCAAGCCCGCGCGATGACGCGAATTCTCGGGTTATCCACATGGCTCTCCCGGCGGATATCAACAGCTTATCCCCGTCTAATTTTTATGCTGCAGTGCTATTTTCTTGCCGGATCATGACGCTGATGTAACAGTCTGGTTACTGCTTCTGATCTTCGGAACAGGGGCGGGATGCAAGGGCCAAGGGGGCCACAGCAGCGAAGGCGGATTTTAGGATTTGTTTTTAGTTGCAATGGCTTACCGGTGGTTGAGCAGGTGGTCTGGGCTTCGGTTCGGGTTAAATGCTCAGCCTCTCAGAAGGTCCGCGCGGACTGCGACGCGACATAGCGCGTGTGGCAGTGGCCAAAGTCCCTTCGGGGGCGGAGGCAACTGGACCGGGAAGCCCCTCGGGCGGAACGGACCGGCAAGGCGTCAGGAGTGTCCGCAAGGATGCATGCAAAGACCGCGTCTGAGCACCTGACGCCTTTTCCTTTTTGAGAACCCAAGGTTCATACAGGCTATCACGCACCACCCTCCGGACCAGAACGGGGTTCTTTCGCTTGCGCAAAAGAACCCCGTCAAAGTGTCAGAAATGCAATGCCGCGTCTATGCACCTGTACCGGCACACTACTCGGGTTGGGTCGGTGTGGCAACTACATATTGCGTGTAAGCGTTGCCTGAACGCAACATCCCGTCACGATCAGATGTTTTCCTGAACGTCCTCGGCCGCGTTCTGGATGGCATCTCCGGCGTTTTCGATATCTTTGCCAGCGCCCTTTGCGGTTTCGCATGCGGTCAAGGTGAACAGGGCCAGGCCAATCAGAATTGCGCGGATCATAGGTTGCTCCATAAGTGCTTGTTTCGAATTGACTAGCAGCTTTCCCGGGCCATAGCTACAGGTTTTGCATGGCCGATTTCGAAGGGCTAAAAACTAGACTCAGGTCGCATCCTGAGCGCAAAACAGTTCGTACACCACTTCCAGTATTCGGGCTGGTCGATCATCTGCCAGCCGGTAGTATATCGCCTTGCCTTCGCGACGAGGAACAACCAGCCCCTCAAGTCTGAGCCGCGACAGTTGCTGAGAAACGGCGGCTTGGCGGGCCGATAGCAATTGTTCCAGTTCAGTAACGGATTTCTCGCCCGAGACGAGGTGACACAGGATCATCAAACGCCCTTCGTGGCTTATGGCTTTCAGAAAGTTCGACGCGCGCGTTGCGTTTTCAACCATCCGGTCAAGGTCGCCGGGTGACATATCCTCGGTCATTTGCGGAAAAGCCATGATCGTATTCCCTCGTTAGTGCCGCCGAATCCCGACGCCTGACCGGCGCCGCATCCGCAGCGAGAACTCTTGGTACAATTTCCAGGCATGTATTTCCATATGCATGGATCAAAATAGCGTGATGTAACCAGCACGTTTCCGCGCAATCCGTCAACCGACCTGTAGCGGCGTGTGCATTCGGGTCGTGCAGGTAGGCGGAATTCGTGGGAACGTTCGGCCCCCCTTGCAGCCCCCCTGTGGCGGCACTAAGACTCGGGTAACTACTCTTCGGGTAATGTCCCGATCCATCGCAAAACAGGCAGGTTCCGAATGTTCGATCCAGTTGATACATATATGAACACACTCGTCCCCATGGTCGTCGAGCAGACCAGCCGGGGCGAGCGCGCATACGACATCTTCTCGCGCCTTCTGAAAGAGCGGATCATTTTCATCAACGGCCCCATCCATGACGGTATGAGCCATTTGGTGGTCGCTCAGCTGCTGCACCTTGAGGCGGAAAATCCGAACAAGGAAATCTCGATCTACATCAACTCTCCCGGTGGCGTGGTCACCAGTGGTTTGTCGATTTACGACACAATGCAGTATATCAAGCCGAAATGTTCCACATTGGTCATCGGTCAGGCGGCGTCCATGGGTTCGGTTCTGCTGGCCGGGGGCGAGAAGGGGATGCGCTTTTCGCTGCCTAACAGCCGGATCATGGTGCACCAGCCCAGCGGCGGTTATCAGGGCCAGGCGAGCGACATTATGATTCACGCAGCCGAGACGCAAAAGCTGAAAGATCGCCTGTATGACATCTATGTGCGCCATACCGGGCAGACCAAAAAGGCGGTTGAAAAGGCGCTGGATCGTGACAATTTCATGAGCCCGGAAGAGGCCAAGGATTGGGGCCATATCGACGAGATCGTCGAGAACCGCGCCAAGATGGATGGTGACGAGGCCTAGGTTCAAATCCGCGCGCGTCCGGCGTGAGGGATGATTTTGAGATTGTAGCTGCCAGAACGCTGGCCTAAGCTGCAGGCATATACGGCAAGCGCGGCCCTTGAGAGGGGCCGCTGAGACGGAGCCCGAGGGGTAAAGCATGGCGACGAATTCAGGCGGTGACGGCAAGAACACGCTCTATTGCAGCTTTTGCGGCAAAAGCCAGCATGAGGTGCGTAAGCTGATCGCAGGCCCGACCGTGTTCATCTGCGATGAGTGTGTCGAGCTGTGCATGGATATCATTCGCGAGGAAACCAAGGCCAGCGGTCTGAAATCCTCGGACGGCGTCCCAACGCCCAAGGATATCTGCGAAGTGCTGGATGACTATGTGATCGGTCAGGCCACCGCCAAGCGGGTGCTGTCGGTTGCGGTACATAACCACTATAAGCGTCTCAATCATGCCCAGAAAGCGGGCAGCGATATAGAACTGGCAAAATCCAACATCTTGCTGATTGGCCCCACCGGCTGCGGCAAAACCCTGCTGGCGCAAACGCTGGCGCGGATTCTTGACGTGCCGTTTACGATGGCGGACGCAACCACGCTTACCGAAGCCGGTTATGTGGGTGAAGATGTTGAAAACATCATCCTCAAACTGCTGCAGGCCAGCGAGTACAATGTCGAACGCGCACAGCGCGGCATCGTCTATATTGACGAGGTCGATAAGATCACCCGCAAGTCTGAAAACCCTTCGATCACCCGCGACGTATCGGGCGAGGGCGTTCAGCAGGCCCTGCTGAAACTGATGGAAGGCACTGTGGCCAGCGTTCCTCCGCAGGGTGGGCGCAAACATCCGCAGCAGGAATTCCTGCAGGTGGATACCACCAACATCCTGTTCATCTGTGGTGGCGCATTCGCCGGACTAGACAAGATCATTGCACAGCGTGGCAAAGGCTCGGCCATGGGCTTTGGTGCCGACGTGCGTGACAATGACGAGCGCGGCGTGGGCGAGATCTTCAAGGATCTGGAACCCGAAGACCTGCTGAAATTTGGCCTGATCCCCGAATTCGTCGGCCGACTGCCGGTTCTGGCGACGCTGGAAGATCTGGACGAAGACGCTTTGGTCACCATCCTGACCAGCCCGAAGAACGCTCTGGTCAAGCAATACCAGCGGTTGTTTGAGTTGGAAGATGCGGAACTGGCCTTTACCGATGATGCGCTGAAGGCGATCGCCAAGAAAGCGATCGAGCGTAAAACCGGTGCGCGTGGTCTGCGTTCTATCCTGGAAGACATCCTGCTGGATACAATGTTCGAACTGCCGGGCATGAAGAACGTGACCGAAGTTGTGGTCAACGAAGAGGCTGTGACGTCGGACTCTCAGCCTTTGATCATCTACGCAGACGCGGCGGAATCGGCTTCGGCGGGTTGAACCGCATAGATTAATGCACACACGGCGCGGCAATGTCCGCGCCGTTTTCGTTTGAGGACACGATGACAGTAAGACGTATCTCTTCGGGTGGTGAGTTTGAAGCTAAGGTTGGCTATTGCCGCGCGGTTGTCGCGGGTGGTTGGGTTCATGTTGCGGGAACTGTTGGGCAAGGTGAAACGATCGTGGAGCAATGCCGCTCGGCGCTGTCTATCATCGAAAACGCGCTGGCCGAGGCGGGTGCTTCATTCTCTGATGTCGTGCGCATCACTTATATGCTGCCGGATCGAACCGAATTTGAACCTTGCTGGCCCATTCTGGCCGAAACCTTTGGTTCGAACCCTCCTGCAGCGACGATGATCGAATGCGGATTGATCGATCCGAAATACCGGATTGAAATTGAAGTCACCGCTATCCTGCCGGAATGACGCAGGTAGCGCTGGCAGTACTGGACCTTAGCGTGCCTTTGGTCCATATCTTCGGGGACAGAAATGCCGGAGGCAGCCGATGGGAATCCTGAACAGTCTTTTGCGGGCCGTGACCTGGTGGAACGGGGCCACTCTGAACACGCAGTTTTACACTGCGCGCAAAGGGATCAAGGTCGGTGAAGACGACGAAGGCAACGTGTTCTATCGCAACGCCGACGACAGCAAGCGTTGGGTGATCTTCAATGGCGAGGCCGAGGCCAGCCGGATCGACCCCGATTGGCATGGCTGGCTGCACCGCACTTGGGATGAGCCACCAACCGACAAACCACTGGCCCACAAGTCCTGGGAAAAACCGCATCAGGAAAACTTGACCGGCACCGCGCTGGCCTATGCACCTGCCGGTTCGCTGCGTCGTGCCGATCCGGTTGAACGCAGCGATTACGAGGCGTGGAGCCCGGAATAAGCGAGGCCAGATGTCTACTCATACCAAGACCGAAGTGATTGTCGGCGGGGTCGTGCTGGCCTGCGCCATCGCGTTTGGCGTTTATGCCAGCCAGTCCACTGGCCTGTCTCAATCCGGCGCCGGATATGAGCTGGGCGCGTCTTTCCGCTCGCTGGAAGGTGTCGGCGTCGGCACCGATGTCCGCCTTGCCGGCGTCAAGATCGGGACTGTGACGGGCGTTACGCTGAACTCGGACACGTACCGCGCGGATACTCAGTTTTCCGTGGCAGATGGTATTCTTATTCCAGACGACAGCGCCGTTGTGATTTCTTCCGAAGGCTTGCTGGGTGGCAACTTTGTTGAGGTTATGCCGGGCGGTTCCTCGTTCTATTTTGAGGCGGGTGATGAGATTACCGATACGCAAGGCGCGGTCAGCCTGATCTCGTTGCTGGTCAAATTCGTGGCCGGGGACGGAAGCGAATGATCCGCCCTGCACTGGTGGCTCTGATAGTCACCGCAACCGGAGCTGCTGCGCAGCAAAAGGTCGAATCCGGCCCTGGCGCAATGTTGCGCGGGTTGGACAAGGTCAGCGGGCAGACGGTGGACATCGAAATGCAGAACGGCGAGACCACGTCGGTCTTTGGTCTGGATGTCGCGCTGGGTGATTGTCGCTATCCAGCCGAAAACCCGACAGGTGACGCCTTTGCCTATCTGACCATCTGGGAGCAGGGTAAGGCGCAGCAGCTGTTTGATGGCTGGATGATTGCGACCTCACCCGCGCTGAACGCGTTGGATCACGCCCGCTACGATGTCTGGGTGATCCGATGTATCACACCCTGAGGGGTCTGCTGCAGATCAGCGGTGAAATCTGCTTTCAGGTCAAGCGCTTGTTTCAATTCGCTATGATAAACCGCACGCGGGATCTCGATCGCGCCTAACGAGGCCAGATGCGCCGTCAGAAACTGCGTATCGAACAGCGTGAACCCGGTTTGGCGCAGTCGATCCACCAGATAGGCAAGTGCAATCTTCGATGCGTCAGTGCGACGCGAGAACATGCTTTCGCCAAAAAAGGCCGCTCCGAGGACTACACCGTAAACGCCGCCAATCAGTGAAGCGCCGTCCCAGACTTCGAGGGAATGCGCGCGGCCGGTCCGGTGTAGTTCCTGATACAGACGGCGCAGTTCGGGATTGATCCAAGTATCCGATCGGTCGGCGCAGCCATCCACGACGCTCGCAAAATCGCGATTGATGCTTACCGAAAACCCACAGGTCCGGATACGCCGCGCTAGGCTGCGGGAGATGTGGAACCCATCCAGTGGGAACACGCCGCGAAACTTCGGGTCGACCCAGAACAACTCGGGGTCGTCGCGATGCTCGGCCATCGGAAAAATGCCTATGGAATAGCCATGGAGCAGAAGTTCAGGGGAAAGGCTCATGCCGGGTGCCTCGGGGCCGAAGGGGGTTTGTCCTTCGGCCCTTTGGTCAGATTAGGCCATATTCTCCGCAAGCCAGTGCTCCAGCCAGTGGATGTTGTACTCGCCGCTGTGCAGGTCAGGTTCCTGCAGCAGCGCGTGGAACAGCGGCACGGTGGTGTCGATACCGTCGACGATCAACTCGCCCAAAGCACGTTCCAGACGGGCCAAAGCTTCAGCCCTGTCACGGCCCTGAACGATCAGTTTGGCGATCAACGAGTCGTAATACGGCGGGATCGAATAGCCGTCATAGAGCGCGGAATCCATCCGCACGCCCAGACCACCTGGCGCGTGATAGGCCGTAATCTTGCCCGGGCAGGGCGAGAAGTTCGGCAGTTTTTCCGCGTTGATGCGAACCTCGATGGCGTGGCCATTGATCTCAAGATCGTCCTGACCGAATGACATGTCCTCACCAGCGGCGACGCGGATTTGTTCGCGCACCAGATCGACGCCGAAGATGCCTTCGGTCACGGGGTGTTCCACTTGTAGACGCGTGTTCATCTCGATGAAATAGAACTCGCCGTTTTCATAAAGGAATTCGATGGTGCCTGCGCCGATATAGTTGATCTTGGCGACCGCATCGGCACAGATCTTACCGATCTTGGCGCGTTCTTCCGGCGTGATACTGGGGCCGGGGGCTTCTTCGAACACCTTCTGGTGGCGGCGCTGCAGCGAACAGTCGCGTTCGCCCAAATGCACTGCCTTTCCCTTGCCATCGCCGAAGACCTGAATCTCGATATGGCGCGGGGTGGTCAGATATTTCTCGATATAGACCTCGTCATTGCCAAAGGCGGCCTTGCCCTCGGCGCGTGCGGTCATGAAGGCGCTTTCCATCTCATCGGCGTTTTGTGCCACCTTCATGCCGCGACCGCCGCCACCGGCGGTTGCCTTGATGATGACGGGATAGCCGAACTCTTCACCAATGCGCTTGGCGTCGGCCAGCGTTGGCACACCGCCGTCAGAACCCGGAACGCAAGGTACACCCAGTTCCTTCATCGTGTCCTTGGCGGTGATCTTGTCACCCATGACACGAATATGTTCGGCGGTGGGTCCGATGAAGGTAATGCCGTGATCTTCGACGATCTGCACGAACTCGGCATTCTCGGACAGGAAGCCATAGCCGGGATGGATCGCCTGCGCGCCGGTGATTTCACAAGCCGAGATGATCGCGGGCACGGACAGATAGCTTTGCGGGCTGGGCGGGGGGCCGATGCAGACCGATTCGTCCGCCATGCGCACATGCATCGCATCGCTGTCGGCGGTGGAGTGCACGGCAACCGTCTTGATCCCCATCTCGCGCGCAGCACGGATCACACGCAGGGCGATCTCGCCTCGGTTGGCAATCAGGATTTTGTCGAACATGGGCCCGCCTTACTCAACGATGACCAGAGGCGTGCCGAATTCCACAGCGTCACCGTCACCGACCAGAATGCGTTTGATGGTGCCCGACTTGGGTGCGTGGATGTGGTTCATTGTCTTCATGGCTTCGACAATCAATAGCGTGTCACCTTCCGAGACCGATGCACCGACCGAGATAAACGCAGGCGCGCCCGGTTCCGGTTGCATGTAAACCGTACCCACCATGGGCGAGGTCACAGCGCCTGGATGGCTGGCGGGATCATCCACGGCAGCGGGCGCTTCGGCAGCGGCCGGGGCGGCAGCAGGTGCGGCAACCGGTGCAGCCGCAGGAACCGCAACCTGAACCGGAGCGGCCACGGTCTGCGACATGCGGCTGACACGGACATTCAGGCTGTCTTCCTCGCCATATTCGCGCTTGACCTGCAATTCGGTCAGGTCATTCTCGCGCAGCAGTTCGGCCAGTGCCTTGATAAACGCGACATCCGCTTCGTGTTTGGTATCTGTCATGAGTGTCCTCGAAGGTTCCCCTATGCCCGTCTGTTTGCTGCGGGCTTGGTTTGATTACGCAGGGTTATAAGCCATGCAGACGGCCATGAAAAGCGCCGTCTAAGCCTGCCAAATGGGGGTTTTTGCGCGAATTACGAGGGCTGTCGCGATTACAGCGGCGTTCCAGACAATTTTGCGACCAGTTCTGGTAGCTTGCGGGCTCCGTATTTTTCCAAAAGTCGGGCGCGATAGGCCTCGATCGTGCGGTAACTTAGCCCAAGTTCAACGCCAATTTCCTTCGCGGATAAACCCCGGCATGACAGGATGGCCACTTCGCGTTCGCGGGTTGTCAATTGCACCAAGGGGCGCTCTTCCGAGATGTCCGAAAAGCTCCATATCCCGTGCCGGAACGGATCGTCTGGCGTCAGCGAACGCCCCCGCGCGCGGCACCAGAACAGGTCACCGTCGCGTCGCCGCATCACCCGTTCGTCTGTGTAATAGCCTGTATCGCGCATCACCTGCAGACTACGCGCGCCGATCCGTTCCCAATCGGCGACCGAAGGATAAAGATGCAGCAGGGGCATGTTGCGATAGTCAACCTCATCCCCGCCAAAGGTCCGCGCAAATTGCAGATTGCACCGTCGGATGATCCGGTTCTCAAGCTCAACAAGGCCGATGGGGGCGTATTCAAAGGCGGGATCGCTCATGTTCTTATGGTGACGGGTATTGCGTCGAAAGAGAAGGGTGGGCGGCAGGAAAGGGTGGGTTTCTTTCTCTGGCCGTTGTCAAAGTTGTAAATCTTCTTTGAAAATGAGTCGGCAACAGATAATAATTACTTAGTTAATCTGAAAATGCAGCCGCAGTAGCCAAGGACATAAACGCCATGCGCGACACGCTGACCGGCAGCCGGATACGCGAAAGACGGCAAATCTCTGGGCTGCGACAGGCGGAACTGGCGCGGCAGGTGGGGATTTCGCCATCGTATCTGAACCTGATCGAGCACAACCGCCGCCGCATTGGGGGCAAACTGCTTGTCGATATCGCGGCGGCTTTGTCCGTCGAGCCGTCGCTGCTGACACAAGGGATCGAAGAGACGCTCATCGCCGCTCTGCGCGAAGCTGCGGCGGATGCAGTCGGTCAAAAGGCCGAGGTGGACGGGCTAGAAGAATTCGCCGGCCGCTTTCCCGGTTGGTCGGGTGTTCTGGCGCAGATGCATCGCCGCGTAGTGTCGCTGGAGCGCACTGTCGAAGTTCTTTCCGACCGACTGACCCATGACCCGCATCTGGCGGCCTCAATGCACGAGGTGCTGTCGACCGCCGCCGCCATCCGCTCAACAGCTGCAATCTTGGCTGAACCGGGAGAGATCGAACCGGAATGGCGCGACCGTTTCCATCGCAACTTGCATCAGGATGCCGAACGACTGGCCGAAAGCTCCAAAGCGCTGGTGACCTATCTGGACGACAGTGACGGGCAGCGCGATCTGCGCGGTATCCCACTGGACGCGGTCGAGGCGTTTTTTGCCGAGCAAGGATATCATTTCCCGGAACTCGAAGACGGTGGGCAATTGACCGAAGTGCCGCTGGATGGGCTCGATTCCGCTGCGGCCAACACTGTGGCTTCGGGGTTGCTGGACCTTTATGCCGCCGACGCGCGCGCTATGCCGCTGGATCAGGTGTGTGCCGCGCTGGATGCAGCAAACCCCGATCCTCTGGCGTTGGCGACGGTGTTTTCAGTGGACCTTGCTACGGTGCTGCGACGGTTGGCCTTTCTGCCTGAAGGCACGCTGGCGCGTCCGGCTGGCTTGGTGATTTGCGACGCCTCCGGCAGCGTTCTGTTTTTTAAACCCGCGCCGGGGTTTGCCCTGCCGCGCCATGGCGAGGCCTGTCCGCTCTGGCCCTTGTTCACCGCCTTGAATCGGCCCTTGGTCCCGATCCGGAAACGGGTCGTTCAGCTTGGTCGAACCGCTGCCGAGTTTGAGTGTTTTGCAATCGCAACCCCTCAGCCAGCTAAGGAATTCGGGGCTGAGCCGGTCTATCGTTCGGTCATGCTGGTGCTGCCGGTCGAAGACACGGTGCAGCCTGCGGAAAACGCGGCGCAAGCCGGAGCCAGTTGTCGGATATGCCCGAAACGCGAATGCAGCGCGCGGCGCGAGCCATCGATCCTGAGCGAAGGGTTTTGACAGTTTCGTGACACAGCGCTTAATCTGGGCTGGACGGGTGGCCGGACGTGCAATCCGTCATGGGGAGGATATGCAAATATGAGCCGCAAGGTTCTGTTGATCGAGGATGAGCCCAACATCACCGAGGCGATCCGGTTTCTGCTGACACGCGAGGGGTGGCAGGTTGAAACCCATGCCGAGGGAACGGATGCGGTGCAGGTGATTCTGTCCGCGCGGCCCAATCTAGTGATTCTGGATGTGATGTTGCCGGGAAAAAGCGGGATGGATGTGCTGCGTGATCTGCGCGAACATGATGATATGAAGGCGTTGCCGGTTTTGATGCTGACCGCGCGCGGGCAATCCCGCGATCGTGAAATGGCCGAGCAGGCAGGGGTCAGCCGATTCATGACCAAGCCGTTTTCGAACACCGAAGTCCTGACAGCGGTGCGCGACCTGCATGCGCAGGCGTCTCAGTTATGAGCTCCGCGGGCGACGGCAAAGATCGGCCCTCGCCAGTTCGTCCGTCCCTGTTTCTGGAACGGCAAAGCTATCGTCGGCGCAGGCTGGCGGATGCAGCGCGGCTGCTGCCTTTTCTGGGTGCCGCAATGCTCGCGCTGCCGCTTCTATGGCCGGATGACAGCGCAGGCGCCGAGGCTCTGTCGCTGTCGACGGCCATGTTCTACATCTTTGCGTGCTGGGGTGTTCTGATCCTGATCAGCGTGATCTTCGGCTTCGTCGCCAAACGCATGACCGCGCGCGAGACTGCCGAGCCCGAGGCCGAGACATGGCAACCCTGAATGTCCTGATTCTGGTCTGTCTGGGCTATGTGGTTCTTCTGTTCGGTGTCGCCTTCGCAGCGGACCGGCTGGCTGCGCGTGGCGGCGGGAAATGGTTGCGTTCCCCGCTGATCTACACCCTGTCACTGTCGATCTACTGCACTGCATGGACGTTTTATGGCGCGGTTGGCAACGCCGCGCGTTCTGGGCTTGAATTCGTAACCATCTATCTGGGTCCTACACTGGTGATGATCAGCTGGTGGTGGGGCCTGCGCAAACTCGTGCGCATCGGACGCAGCCAGCGCGTGACGTCGATCGCTGACCTGATCTCGTCACGATACGGCAAGTCCAACACACTGGCGGTGTGCGTGACCATTCTAGCCGTTCTGGGCGGCACACCTTATATCGCGCTGCAATTGCAGTCGATCACGCTGTCCTTTTCGATCTTTGCCGAGGCCGATCCCTCAGGTCTCTATCGCGAAGGCTCTAGCGTGTTCTGGGTCGCGGCGGGCTTGGCCGTCTTCGCGATCCTCTTCGGGACGCGCAATCTGGATGCCAATGAGCGCCACCACGGCGTTGTTACCGCTATTGCGTTGGAATCTGTGGTGAAACTCTTCGCCCTTCTGGCCGTTGGCATCTTTGTTGTCTGGGGCGTCGCTGGCGGCTTGGGGCCGATGATGGATCAGATCGATGCCTCGGAAATTGGCCAATGGCATGTGGATGCCGGGCGCTGGACCACTTTCATTTTCCTTTCGGCGGCGGCCTTTGTCTGCTTGCCGCGGATGTTTCAGGTCATGGTGGTCGAGAATGACGATGAAAGCCACCTGCGCACCGCCGCCTGGGCCTTTCCGCTCTACCTGCTGCTGATGAGCTTGTTTGTCGTGCCCATCGCCGTCGTTGGGTTGGACCTAATGCCCGAAGGCTCGAACCCCGACCTGTTTGTGCTGACCGTGCCGCTGTCGCAGGGCAATGACTGGTTGGCGATGCTGTCGTTCATCGGCGGGTTTTCCTCGGCCACATCAATGGTGATCGTTACCGCGATGGCGCTGTCAACCATGGTCTCGAACCATGTGGTCATGCCGATCTGGCTGAATACGCAGGAAGGCACCGCGTCGGTCTCTGGTGATGTGCGAACAGTCGTGCTGATGGCGCGGCGCGTCTCGATCGCGGCGATCATGGCGTTGGGCTATTTCTACTTCCAGCTTTCGGGGGGCGGGGCTGCCCTGACCTCGATCGGGCTGGTGGCCTTTGCCGGGATTTCCCAGATTCTGCCCGCACTGGTGGGCGGCCTGTTCTGGCGCGGAGCGACCCGAACTGGCGCGTTGGTCGGGCTCAGCGTCGGGTTCTTTCTCTGGATTTACACCCTGCTGCTGCCTGGCATGGGTGGCGGCATTGTCCCGGCATCGGTGATTGAAAACGGACCCTTCGGCTGGGGCTGGCTGCGCCCGCAGGCGTTGTTCGGGATCGAAGGGATCGACCCGATGGTGCATACGGTCATGTGGTCGCTGTCGCTGAATACAATCGCCTTCTGTGTCGCCTCGATGCTCAGCTTCCCCAGCCCGCTGGAACGCCTTCAGGGTGCGCAATTCGTAAATGTATTTGACCATTCAGTTTCAGCCCGTGGCTGGACCGGTTCGGTTGCGCAAAGCGAAGACCTGATGATCATGACCCAGCGGATTCTGGGCACTATTCCCGCGCAAGAGTTCTTTCAAGCCGAAGCCGAGCGCCAGAATGGTCGCCCCGGACGACTGCCCGAGCCCACGCCGCAGTTTCTGGAACGGCTGGAACGTGAACTCAGCGGCTCGGTCGGGGCCGCAACCGCCCATGCCATGATCGGTCAGATCGTTGGCGGGGCGTCTGTATCTGTCGAAGACCTGTTGGCCGTTGCCGACGAGTCCGCGCAGATGTTGGAATATTCCAGCCAGCTTGAGGCGAAATCGACTGAGCTCAGCCGTACAGCGCGTCAATTGCGCGAGGCGAATGCCAAGCTTACGCAAGTCTCGAAACAGAAAGACGCGTTTCTTAGCCAGGTCAGCCACGAATTGCGCACGCCCATGACCTCGATTCGGGCGTTTTCCGAAATTATGCGCGACACCGATGGCCTCAGCGCCGAGGAACAAATCCGCTATGCTGCGATCATACATGATGAATCGCTGCGTCTGACCCGGCTACTGGATGATCTGCTCGACCTTAGCGTGCTGGAAAGCGGCCAGGTTAGCCTGAACATGGGCGAAGCCACCCTAAGCGAAGTTCTGGACCGCGCCGTTTCAAGCGCGCTGGCGGGCAGTGATCGTAAGATTGGCGTACGGCGGGTGCGCGCAAGTGAACGTATCCCGCTGCACACGGATCTCGACCGGCTGGGGCAGGTGTTCATCAACCTGATTTCCAACGCCCAGAAATATTGCGACGCCATTGAACCGGTGCTGACCATCTCGGCCCATGATGTCGGCGGGCAAGTGGTAATCGATTTCATCGACAACGGTGGTGGTATCCCGGCCGAGGCGCAATCGATGGTATTCGAGAAATTTGCCCGCGTCGGCTCGGACAAGGCAGGCGGGGCAGGGTTGGGGCTGGCGATCTGCCGAGAGATTATGCAGCGCCTAGGCGGCGAAGTTGCCTATCTGCCGGGGCAGGGAGGGGCGGCCTTCCGCGTCAGCCTTCCGCTGGCTTTTCGTCAGGCCGCGCAATGAGGGCGTCATAAAGACATTCGTAACCTCCGCCGGGTTAGACAAATTGTCATCGCATCGACAAACGGCGGAACGGGGCCATGACCACATCAGCACTGGCACGAAAGCTTTCAGCGGGGCAATGCGGTGCCGACACGCCCCGCTCGGTCCTGCGCGCCTTGCGGCTGGGGTTGGCACGCGCCTCCGGCGAAAGCATGGGGCTGGCGCTGTCGGTCATCGGGGCAAAGCAGGCCGTACGTGCGCAGGAAGATGTCGCCGACCGGCTGAATGAGGGGTGGTTGATGCTGCTGTTTACCTCGGATCAGGGCGGCCTGGCTGCGGCCTGTCTGGACCCGGGTTGCGTCTCTGCTATCGTCCAGCAGCAAACGATTGCCATGGTCACCTCTGACCCGCCACCCGAGCGTGCGTTTACCGACACCGACGCTGCCATGGTCGCCCCTCTGATCGAGGATATGCTGAGCCGGGCGCTGAAACTGGTTGAGTCCCCGGCAGACATGGCCAGCCTGTCCGGGTATGAGTTCACCTCACGCGCCGAAGGTCGGCGCGCACTGAACCTGGCGCTGGTGGATGAGGTCTATCGCATGTTTGATCTGACGGTCGAACTTGCCGGTGGTCCGCGTCAGGGCGAGGTCAGTATCCTGCTGCCCGAGCGCCCGCTCTCGGATCAGGAACAGGTTGCGGATATCACCCAATCGGGGGTGAATCTGGATCAGGTATCCGGGGTAATTCGGGCTGAGCTGAACACCGTGATCTGTCGCCTGTCTTTGCCGTTGACAGCGCTTTCGGAATTGTCCGTCGGGGATGTTCTGCCGCTGCAGGGCGCGCGGGTGGATCGGGTTGAAGTTCTGTCAATCGATCGTGCCCGAACCGCCATCGGACGTCTGGGTCAGTGCGGCGGAATGCGTGCGGTACGGATCAACGAACAAGGCCCTCCTACTGCGTTGCCCGCCAAGGACTGCGCCGGATTTCTGGCCAGCAAATCAAGCTTGACGCCCTCGGCCCCGGATGACGAGATGTCGTCCCCGCTTGATGACGATATTGTGGCGCATGATCTGACGACCGAGGATTCCCTCCTGGAACCCGACGACTTGTTGCCTGCCAGTTCCGAACAGCGTGTCACGGAAATCTCGCACCTCGCCGGTCTGCCAGCGCCCGAAGGCAATGGCCGCGACTAGGAGGCTTATCCGCGCCCTCGCAGCTGTTCCAATGCCGGGCGCAACCCGTCGAGCGCATAGCCTGCTTTTCCGGTCGCATCGAGGATTTCATCCGTGCTTAGCCGATCGCACTGTCCCAGCGCCCAGACCACCGAACATCGTGTGCCAGAGGCGCAATAGGCCAGAACCGGCCCGCTGCAGCTTTCGGCCAGATCGCGTTGCAGCGCCACGTTTTCCGGTGTCATCGTCTGGTGTGTCAACTCCAGAACCTCATATTCCATCCCGGCCTCGCGAACGGCTTGACCGATGGCGTCTGACTGCTGATCCGGCGGAACTTCGGTATTGGGACGGTTGCAGATCACCTTGACGAAACCGGCCTCGGCAATGGCTGGCACGTCCTCCACCGAGATCTGAGGTGAGACGGCGTAGCGGGGGGTTATCGGTCGAATCTCCATGGCAATTGCTTAGGCTGCGTCGGCGATCCTGTCCAGTTGCGCACCCAGCTTTGGTGCCGCAAACATGCCCGCGATCATCGCAATCAGGAACACAATCCCGCCAACGCCCCCATATCCAAGCGAGGCCATCGCCGGGCCCGGGCACAAACCCGCCAATCCCCAACCGACGCCGAACAGGACTGACCCGACGATCAGACGGCGATCCAGTTCAACACGGGGCGGGGCGGGGAACTGTCCGCCCACAACAGGGACCCTGTTTCGTGTCAATCGCCACGCCACCAGCATCGGTAGGATCGCCCCGCCCATGACAAAGGCGAGCGTCGGGTCCCAATTGCCGAACACATCCAGCCACCCCTGCACCTTGGTGGTGTCGGTCATGCCTGAGATCAAAAGCCCGATGCCGAACAGCGATCCGGCGAGAAAAGCAAACACTGCGCGCATTAGATCACCCCCAAAGCATGGCGAAACAGCGCAACCGTCAGGCCACCTGCAAGGATGTAGAACACCGTTGCGACGATCCCGCGCAACGAGAAGCGAGAAATCCCACAAACGCCGTGACCCGACGTGCAGCCATTGGCGATCCGTGTTCCAGCCCCCACCAGCAGCCCAGCAAGGATCACGATCGCCAGATCCGGGGTCAAATGGGTCTCGGCCTGCGGCGCCATCAATGGGCGCAGCAATAAGGGCATCCCGATCAAGCCAGCGACGAAAGCCAGGCGTTCCGTTAATACGCTCCGGTCGCTGCGTTCCAGCAGTCCGCCCAATATGCCGCTCGCCCCCATGATCCGCCCATTACACAGCAGATAAACGCTGGCACCCAGCCCGATCAGCAGACCACCAGCCAGACCCGAAATCCATTCGATATTCATTGTCTCGTCTGCCCTCGTATCAAAGCTTATTGACTGGGATTTTCATGAAAACGTCGCCCTGCTCATCCGCTGGTGGCATCTGACCGGCCCGCATATTGACCTGCAGCGAGGGCAAAATAAGGCGCGGCATCGCCAGGGTCGCATCCCGCGCATCGCGCATCTCGACAAATTCTTCGACGCTGCGGCCCTGACCGATATGAACGTTCAGCGCCTTCTGTTCGCCAACCGTGGTCTCCCACGCGTATTCATCGCGACCAGGCGCTTTGTAATCATGGCCTACAAAAATCCGCGTCTCGTCAGGCAGAGACAGGATTTTCTGGATCGAGGCATACAGGTCCGCCGATGACCCGCCGGGAAAATCGCATCGGGCAGTTCCGAAATCTGGCATGAACAGCGTATCGCCCACAAAGGCCGCATCGCCGATCACATAGGTCATGCAGGCTGGCGTATGGCCTGGCGTGTGCAAAACGTCCCCGCGCATCTGGCCGATGTGAAAGCTGGACCCTTCGGCAAACAGTGCATCGAACTGGCTGCCATCACGCTGAAACTCAGTGCCTTCGTTGAAGACCTTGCCGAACGTGTCCTGAACGACCACGATATTCTCGCCAATCCCGATCTGACCACCCAGCTTTTCCTGTAGGTAAGGGGCTGCTGACAGGTGGTCGGCATGGACATGGCTTTCCAGAATCCATTCCACCTTCAGTCCCTGTGCCGTCACATAGTCGACAATCTGGTCGGCCGAGCTGGTGTCGGTCCGCCCCGAGGCGTGATCGAAATCCAGTACACTGTCGATGATGGCGCAGGCCTGCCCCTGAGGTTCCTGCACAACGTATGAGACGGTGAAGGTCTGCGGGTCGAAAAAAGCTTTCACACTGGGCGTCATGGGTTCCTCCGTTCAGCTTGCATACATATAACAATAGTGGAATATGTTTAAAGCCCCTAATCACGAGTTGATGTCTGTCAAAGCAATCTCCGCAATTTGAGCGTATGCTTTAGGCGACCATGGACATATTGACGGTTTTTTGCCTGACTAGGCAAGAATTCGCGATGTTTTGTTCCGGTCTCGTGCTCGTCTTAAACTCGTTACCTATATCAGGCACATTGGCACCATATGGGAGGAAGGAAATGACTGCTCAGGATCTTTTTACCGAAGCGGAACGGCTTGAACAAAAGCTGAATGGTGCGTGTCTTGAGACCCGGCTAGAGCTTCAGCCACATGTCAGCATGGTTCTGGATAAAATGCGCGCGCAGGGGGTTCATATCCCATCGCGCTTGCGTCGGCTGGATGCTGCGCTATGCGAAGACGTGCTTGAAGCGCGGTTCGACAATATGCCGATCTGATCGATCTGGTTATCCCAGCGAAATGCCCAGGATAACCATCATCAGCCCAAGTACCGACAGGAAAAGCGACGCCAGATTCCAAGGCAGAACCCCCTGAACCGCAGCGCGCAACTCGTCATCCGTCAGGTTGGCTTTGCGCGCTTTCATCACTTGCAGGATGCACCAGACCAGACCGACCAGCCCGGCCACAGACAGGGCGGCCCCGCCCCAGACGATAATGTCGAACATGGTTGTTTACGCTCACCCTTTGAATCCGTGACCGCGCTTATCGGATCGGCGCAGGTCAGACAAGCCCGCCGTGCAGAATGCACGCTTGCGGTCGGGTCGGTGCCGATGTATCCGGCACCTTATTTTCAGCCCTTGGGAGAGACGCAGATGGAAGACATCACCGAAGATCAGGCCGCAGCCAACTACCGAGTGACCGCAGGCGAGCTGCGCCAGTTCGTCGAACGGTTCGAGCGTCTTGAGGCCGAAAAGAAAGATATCGCTGACCAGCAGAAAGAGGTCATGGCCGAGGCCAAGGCCCGCGGCTACGACACCAAGGTCATGCGCAAGGTCGTCGCTCTTCGCAAGCGCGACAAGGACGACATCGCCGAGGAAGAGGCGGTGCTGGAAATGTACAAGGAAGCGCTGGGCATGTAGCGCCAGCCGGTTACGGGTTCAGAAAACGTATATCTGGCATGGTCTGCAGCCGTGCCAGATCCTGCTCATAAAGCTCGGTAAAGGCGGTAACGATATCTTCGTTCCAGCCAGGCAGCTCCACCTCTTCTTCGATTTCATCCGTCAGCGCATGCTGCTGAAACACCTGCGCCAGCCTGCCCCTGAGCACGGGATCATTGGGGGCCGCTTGATGCTCTAACAAGCTCTGAATCTCCTGTTTGCCCATGTCTGAGACAAGTGAGGACAGCAGCGCGTATTCCTGTTCCAGCGGCGTGTCCTCGGGTAGCCCCACTAGCGCGCGCGCGATGTCGCCGCAGATCAGCGGCGAATCCTCGTTGCTCCACAAAGTGATTTTGACATCTGGCGCTAGGTCGCGAATGTCTTCGATCATGGCGAGCCAACTCAGGCAACTCAGATCGGTGGTGGCAATGATATGCTCGCGCTCAGGCGCCGACAGCAGCATCAGCACCTTGGGAATAAAGCTGCCGGGATTACGTAGCCCCACGAATAGCTCAACCGTCGAATCGCTGAACAGATTATCCAGATAGGCCAACCTTTGACCGGCATTCGCGTAAAATTGCCCATCCATGATGATGGAAGGCCGTTCCCCCAGGTAAAGCGCGCTCGACAAGATCGCCCGGTCAACCTGCTGCCCATTGGGGAACAGTTTATGAAATCGCGCCAGTGTATCCTGATGTGATGGCCGGTCGGCAGAGGGTTTCAGCGCAGGTCGAAAGATCTTTCTGAACGGACGAAGCCCCCAGAAGGCAGTATGATTTCCCGCAACCAGATCCGCATTCGCCTGCAGCAGATTGAGCAGGTGATCATGGTCGGTAAAGTGCGCTCCGGCTTGGATGACCATCTGCATATCGGAATTGTCCTCACCTCGGTCGGGATCGCCGCTTGGGTTACAACCTGTCCCCGGTGCAGTCAAATTCGGATGAGGCCTGATATTACTGTTATCCTAAGGCAAACCAGCACAAAGTTAAGATGACCCGAAATTTCGGGCTTGCAGTCGCTGTTCCGAGATATTAATCGACACCCAGTGCCCCTATAGCTCAGCTGGTAGAGCAACTGATTTGTAATCAGTAGGTCCGCGGTTCGAGTCCGTGTGGGGGCACCACCAAAATTCTTTTATTTCAGTGTCTTGCGGTTGTTTCTCCCGCGTTCCAGATGTTTAGTGCTCACACTATGTATCCAGATTTGTGTCCATTTGTTCCTGTTTTTTCTACCATTTTCTAGCCGATTCCTGCCGTTTACGTGTGAAGGACCACTAAGTTCCAATTAGTTTACCTTGTTTAGAGGTGACTTTGGGATTTTTAGTGACTAATTCCAACGTCGCTTGAACTATTTCCAAGGAAAAACAATGACTCCCGAGTCCAAAGAACTCCGCGATTTACTCTCATATGAGTTGACCGGAGCGTCCTACCAACCGCGCTCTCATTCCGAGCAAAATCCACGTGTCTCCTTTCTTGTGGAGGCCTATGAGGATTGGGGTATGGGCGACATAGATTTCGACTTCGTGAAAGAAGCTTTTCGAATCCACCTACCGTCCTTCGACCTGATGTCTTGGATCAAGTCCAAAGCAGAGGAGGGACTTATAGACGACCCCTATCTAGAGTGATTTTTTGCTTGGGGTGGTAAGCGAAGACATCGATGTTCTCAGATTAGAAAAGCGCGGAGTTTCTGCTTTTTCCACCTCATATTTTGTGTATCCATTTTTGTCCCCTAATGATTTCAATTGCTTACAGAGTAGCACTAGTTTAGCGGGTACTGTAACCAATTGATTTTATACAATAAGTACAGACTTTAGGCCTCCAAATGCCTACTTTGTAATCAGTAGGTCCGCGGTTCGAGTCCGTGTGGGGGCACCATCTCTTCAGAAATCTATGTGTATTTGCTCGATCTGGCTCGCGACCTATGTGGTCTTGGGGGCAAATATAGGGGAACAGAAGATTCAGTAGTCGCGCTTTATTGTGCGTCAAATCTTACTGTGATGCTCCGCGCTCATCGCCCGTTTTCTACAATTAAAACACGGCCGTCCAATGTCGCGGTTTACCAGGAACCCGGCACCCGCAACCATCGGAAACCAGCAAATATCGCATTAAGCGCTCGACCGTTAGTCTTCTTTATTAAGTTTTGATTAATCTCGAATCAAACAGACGCTGATATCTTGTACGCTAGACGCGCCAGAGCCACTTACTCAGATAACTATTTGGTATTTGAGAGGCAATCGAGATGAACAAAGCACTGACAACCTGTGCGCTTGCGACCTCACTGCTCTTGGCTGCTTGCGGGGCTCCGACGACGCCAACTCAGGCGCAGGTACAGCAAGACGCTCGCTGCGCTGCGGGAATCCTTGGTGGCGCTGCCCTTGGGGGAGTGGTTGGAAATCGGTTCGGAGGCGGTACAGGCAAGACACTCGCGACTGCAGCAGGTGCAGGCGCTGGGATGTATGCAGGGCAATCAGCTTGCAATTGACAACCTTGCAATAAACCCTCTTACCCCACGCTCGTTTCTGGCTCCGCAAATATTGGTTTCGCAGGTCATGCAGTTGCCCTGTCTGGCGGTTGCGCGCCTAGCTTTCTGGATGTGCCAAATTCAAGGTCAACTGGCTCAGCAGCAATCCCCTTACTGCGTCGTTTCTCGCCGATGGGGTTCGCGGGTCGGAACTGACAAAGCATAACCGTTATGGGGCAGGGTATAAGGGCCTTGCCCCTTCACGCGGTATCCTTCGATTGAATGTTATCCAATCACGGCTCGGCTGGGCGTGCTTGCTCGGGGCGCACTTCGTCATCCGCCACTTCGTCCGAAGGTTTCAAAGACAAGGGCGGGTCTTCGGGCTCTTCCGAGATTGGGGCAGGGGCGGCAGGAGTTTTGGCCAAAACCTCTTCGGGTCCCGGGACTGCGCGCGCGGTTGGGGCGGTGTCCTCTTCGACGGGTTCGGACTGCTCAGGTTTTTCCAACGCCAGAGCCCGGCGGAAAACCAACACGTTGCGCCAGTTGGTGGTTGACCCGGTCAGCCCCGAACGTTCTTCGCTGGGCAGCAATTCGGCGCGCTGATACTCCCAGCCATCCTGTCCCATCTGGTTCAGCAGTTGCTCGATCGAGGTGGCAAACCGGCCCTCGGGCGTTTTCACGCCCTTCGCCTTGGTGCCCTTTTGCGGAGCGGGGACAACTTTGTATTCGTAGCGCTGCATCAACTGGTCCTGATTGCCGTGTCGGGGCAAATTAACATTTTGACAGGCGGGCGAAAGCCAAGATCACGCATTGGCGAAATTCAGCCCGCACTGTTGCTTTAGCCTCGCGCTGCCTTGCTGACCAGCGACAGGCACGTTTCGGTTGCGACCGCCATGTCCTGAACCGAAATCCATTCCAACGGGCCGTGTATGCATTGCATGCCTGTGAAGATATTAGGTGTCGGTGTGCCAAATTCGGTCAGGCGCGAGCCGTCGGTGCCACCCCGGATCGGCACCGAGACCGGCTCGATCCCTTGTTCACGGCAGGCCTCGCGGGCCAGATCAACCGGCGTCATGTCATTTTCCAGCCAATAGCGCATGTTGCGATACTGATGGGAGATGTCGCAGGTGATGGTCGCACGCGGCTCGGTGGCCTGTACGGCGGCGCAGACTTGTCGGACGATCTCGCGCTGGGCTTCCAACGCATCCATCTCGAAATCGCGCAGGATCAGTTTTATCTCCATCTCGGACGAGCCGCCGTTCATATCGGTGACATGGATGAATCCCTGGCGCCCATCCGTCACCTCGGGCGTCATCGTTGCCTGAGGTAGGGTCTGCACGATCTTTGCAGCCAGATGTGCCGCGTTTACCATTTTGTCTTTGGCTAGCCCGGGGTGGATCGACACGCCGGTGATCTTGATTACCGCGCGGTCGGCCGAGAAGCTTTCGTATTCGATTTCACCCAGTTCCTGCCCGTCCAGCGTATAGGCGAAATCCGCGCCCAGATCTTTGGGCAGCTGTTCGGTAACACCGCGCCCGATCTCTTCATCCGGGGTAAAGGCGATGCGAATCGGACCGTGCGGCACGTCCTTGTTCTCAAGCAGGTGTCGCGCCATCGTCATCAGGATCGAAACGCCCGCTTTGTCATCGGCCCCCAGCAGAGTTGTTCCCGACGCAGTGATCAAATCATGCCCGATCTTTTCGGCCAGATAAGGGTGCTCTTCAGGCGACAGCACTAGCTCGGGATCATCAGGGAAAGTAATCTCGCCGCCATTATACCCTTTGATCACCCGAGGCTTCACGCCGGTTGCATTGAACTGAGGCGCGGTGTCGACATGCGCCAGAAACCCGATGGTCGGTCCTTCGGCCGTACCGGGGATGGTTGCCACTACGACGCTGTCACCAGTCATCTCAACATCCTGCGCACCGATTTCGGTAAGCTCTTGCTTCAGCAGGTTCAGCATGTCGAACTGGATTTCGGTGCTGGGGGTCGATGGCGAGGTCTCATCGCTCTGGCTGTCGATGGCGGCATAGCGCACCAGCCGGGTTTCCAGTTCCTGATCGAAACGATTTTTCATTGATGCTCACCTCTCTGACTTGGCGAGATGAGAATGCGCATTCGGGCAGGGAGTCAAGCCGATGGCTTGCCCGATTTAAGCGCTCTGAAATTAAGTTTTCGTTATGTACAAGTCGAATAAACCCCTGTCCGGGGTTTGTACAACTCGGAAGATTTACGAACCCAGCTTTTTGCTGACCAGTTCGTTAACGGCCTTCGGGTTGGCCTTGCCGCCGGTGGCCTTCATCACCTGTCCGACGAACCATCCGGCCAGTTTTGGGTTCACCTTGGCCTTCTCAACCTGTGCCGGATTGGCCGAGATGATCTCGTCCAAAGCGGCCTCGATCGCGCCGGTATCTGTCACCTGTTTCATGCCGCGGTCTTCAACGATCTGCGCCGGGTCACCGCCTTCGGTATAGACGATTTCGAACAGATCCTTGGCGATCTTGCCCGAGATGGCATCCGACGAAATCAGATCAATGATACCCGCCAACTGAGCCGGAGACACCGGAGACTCGGTGATGTCGTGGTCTTCTTTTTTCAGGCGACCAAACAGTTCGTTGATGACCCAGTTCGCGGCCAGCTTGCCGCTGCGCCCCTTGGCGACCTCTTCGAAATAAGCCGCTGATTCCACCTCGGCGGTCAGCACCGATGCGTCATAGTCGGTCAGGCCGAACGCACTGATAAAACGAGCTTTTTTATCGTCTGGCAGCTCGGGCAGATTGGCGGCGATGTCATCCACCCATGCCTGTTCGATCTCCAGCGGCAACAGATCGGGGTCAGGGAAGTAGCGATAGTCATGCGCCTCTTCTTTAGATCTCATCGAGCGTGTCTCACCCTTGTCCGGGTCATACAGACGGGTTTCCTGATCAATCTCGCCACCCGCTTCGACGATTGCGATCTGACGGCGGGCTTCGACCTCAATCGCCTGCTGGATGAACCGCATCGAGTTCATGTTCTTGATCTCGCAGCGCGTGCCCAGGTGCGAAAAGTCCTGTGTTTCCTGATACTTCTCGTAAGCACCCGGCAAACAGATCGAAACGTTTACGTCCGCCCGCAAGTTGCCGTTCTGCATATTGCCGTCGCAGGTGCCTAAGTAACGCATGATCTGACGCAGCTTGGCGATGTAAGCCGCGGCCTCTTCTGGGCCACGAATATCGGGGCGCGAAACGATCTCCATCAGGCACACACCGGTCCGGTTCAGGTCGACAAAGGACATATGCGGGTCCATGTCGTGGATCGATTTGCCCGCGTCCTGCTCCATGTGGATACGCTCGATCCGTACCATACGCGCGGTTCCATCACCCATTTCGACCAGCACTTCGCCTTCACCCACAATAGGCTGATAAAGCTGGGAAATTTGGTAGCCCTGCGGCAGGTCTGGGTAGAAATAGTTCTTGCGGTCAAACGCCGATTTCAAGTTGATATCCGCTTTCAGACCCAGCCCGGTGCGCACGGCCTGTTCAACGCAATACTCGTTGATCACTGGCAGCATGCCGGGCATCGCAGCGTCCACGAAGGCCACGTTCGAATTCGGCTCGGCCCCGAATTGGGTTGATGCACCCGAGAACAGCTTGGCATTGGATGAGACCTGAGCGTGCACCTCCATCCCAATCACCAGTTCCCAATCGTGCTTGGCCCCGGCAATGGTTTTGGGTTTGGGCATTTCGTATGTCAGGTCGAGCATGGCGCGCCTCATTTCCGCAGAAGTCTAAGCCTGCGTATTAGGCCCGGCGCGCCAAAGGGGCAAGGGGCAATGGCGCTTTAGTTCCCCGAGAACTGCAGCCCCGACGGTGTAAAGGTCACACTCTGCCCACTGCGCAACTCATCCCGCAACAGATTGGCGATCGCCTTCAGCGCATCGCGGCGACCACGGGCGGCAAAACGCTCGGCCGAGTTGACGCGAAGGCTGTTATTGAACCCGTTAGCCGCATGGGCCCAGATCAGCGGATGCAGTTCGGTCATGTGATCGCGGATCAGCCAGTTTGCGGCCTCGCAAATCTGTTTGCGGGCGATATCTGCGCGCGTGTTCTGGCCCATTCTGTTCTGCAATGTGACCGAGCAATAGGCCGCCAGCAGGTTGATGGTCTGCTGATCCGGGCGACGTGCAACGATATCGCGCAGACCTTCAAGGAAATACTCGACATCCACCCGCGCGCAGGCCTCGTCATCCAGCGCGATGGCGTCGAATTGCACCCAGGTATAGCCCCCTGCACCCCAAGTTTTTTGGGTCCGTGCGGCGTTTCGCAGGGCTTGCACTTCAAGCTGTTCATAGCTGCCGAACCAGCGCGGCAGCAGATGGCTACCCATCGCGCGCATATGGCGGTGGTTTTGCGGGTCAAGTGTGATCAGGGCTTCGTATTTGTCGGCAACACGCGTGCGAGGGCTGATGTGCCCCGCCAACAGTGCGCAATCTGCCGCTGCAATCGCCGGGCTTTCGGGCAACGCCGCGCGGCATTGCGGAAGCAAAGCCGCAGCGCGGTCGAAATGAGCAGCACACCGGGATTGGTGCAGCGGTGGCAGCGCCTCGGGATGCGCAGTCCCGCGCCAGGCCCAGGCAAGGTCGATATGGGTCAGCGCGACCACAAGCGCGATCATCGGATCATTCGGGTGGTTCTGGATTTCACCTTCCAGTTCAGAAATCCCACCTAGCAGATCATAATCTGACAGTTCGGTGTTGTCCGACAGCGCGTGCTCAGCCGCCAGAACCACATCGGACCGGGCCCCAAATGCCAGCAGCTCGGAGATCGGTTGCCCGCAAGGGGTGGCCTTGCGCCCCTCATCTGCGGCGCGCATCTCTTGTGACAGTTCCACCCACATATCCTGCCGCGCCAGATGGCGGCCACGTTCGATCACCTGATGCCCGATCACATCATTTTCATCCGGTTCTGCAATCGGGATGTTCAATTGCCCCGAGGCGACAAGCCATGCGGTAGCATCGGCGACGGACGCAGGCAGAGGTGTAGGGGTGGGATCAGAAGAACCGACAATACGGGCGGCAAATGCCTTTAAAGACCAAAACATGGCAAAACTCGAACTGGAACAAACTTGTAACCTGTCCAGTTTGCCAAAAAATCCGTTCAAATCAAGACTAAGTCGCTGAGTACCTGTGATTCCGGTGCCAATGTGGCCCAGACTCCATGAATCGTTTCAGAAAACTCTAAAATGATGCCGTTCAACCGCGAATCCCGCCTGGTTCAGGACCATTTCGAATTGCTTGTGTGGTGGCAGTGATTCATCAGGTAAACGCACGCGTTTGTCGGATTTCAGAACCGCTGAGACGCGCACCGAGAAATCCCAGCGGGTGTCGAACCGAAAGCGATCCACCTCGGACAGGTCGAGCGCACCTTGGCGCTGCCCTGTGTGCCAGCGCAGGGTGTCATCGGTCAATTCCATGCCTGCGCTGGTGTCCCTGATGACATCCCACAGCGCGGGCAGGGTGGTCAGGGCCAGCAGCGCCATCAGCCACCAGACCGCGTCCAGCAAGATCATCAAAGCGATCAGCATCGCGTAGACGCCGATCAGGATCAGAACCGTGCGCTGATTTCGATTCTGTCGAGTGAACGTAAACGCGGTCATGCGCCCAAGATGCGCGTGACCATTTCGGTCGTGTCCCGGGACAGGTTCGGCGTGTCGGCAATGCGATTTAGCTGCACACGCATCAAGGTCTGACGGTCGGCGTCATAGCGTTTCCAAGTCTGGAACGCGCTGCACATCCGGGCGGTGGTTTGCGGGTTCACCGGATCAAGTCGGATCAACCAGTCGGCCAGCAGAGTATAACCTGCTCCGTCTGCTTGGTGGAAGCCTGCGTGGTTACCTGCCAAAGATCCCATCAGCGCACGGAACCGGTTGGGGTTTTTCCAATTGAAATCAGCGTGCTCAGTCAGTCTGCGCGCGGTTTCAACCGTCTTTTCAGGTCCGGTCATTGAAACCTGCAGGGCGAACCATTTGTCCATCACCAGTCGGTCGTGCTGCCATTGATCATAGAAAGCAGCCAACTCTGTTTCGCCTTTGCCTGCGCGCAGCAGGCAGGACAGGGCGGTCAACTGCAGCGTCATGTTGTCGGCGCTTGCGTATTCTTCGGCCGCCTTGGTGCCTCCGTCCAGACGTGAGGTCAGAGCCAGCGCTGCCCCGCCCAACGCACGTTTGCCGGATTGCTCGGCGTCCGGTTGATAGGGGGCGTCGACCAGCGTTTCACTATGCAGCCGGGGCAGCAGGTCTTGTACATGTTGGGCCGTGGCTTGCCGCAGGGTTTCAACCGCCCGCCAGATCGCCATCGGGTCGGGGGTGATGCCCTTGTCAAATAGTGTTGCGGCCAGTTCCGATTGCGTCGGCAGACCCAGCATCAGTGCCCGGTAGGCCGGGTCCAGCGCCTCATTCCGTAGCACTGCCAGCAAGCCGTCAAGGTAGTCGGTATCAGGCGTTGCCCCATCGGTGATCATGCGCAGCAGGGTGTCCTCGGCTAGCGACCGCCCTGCCTGCCAGCGGTTGAACGGGTCGGTATCATGTGCCAGCAGGAAGGCGCGCTCGGCATTGCTGATCTCATGCTCAAGGATCACCGGGGCCGAGAAATCGCGCAGGACCGAGGGCACGGGTTTGGCGGCGAGACTGGTGAAGGTAAAACTCTGCTCGTCTTCGGTCAGTTCCAGCACCTCAGTAGCGCGCACCTCATCACCGTTCGGACCAAGCAGGCCGACCGCGACCGGGATGACCTGAGGCTGCTTGTCCTCTTGTCCCGGCGTCGGCTCGGTCCGTTGGCTGAGCGTCAGGGTATAGGTGCCATCGGCCCAATCCTCAGTGACCGAAACGCGTGGAGTGCCGGATTGGCTGTACCAACGTTTGAACTGGGTCAGGTCGCGGCCTGTGGTGTCTTCAAACACTTTCAGCCAATCCTCGATCGTGCAGGCCTGCCCGTCATGGCGATCGAAATACAGGTCCAGTGCTTTGCTGTAGGCCTCATCCCCGACCAGCCGCTTCAGCATCCCTATGACCTCGGCGCCTTTTTCATAGACGGTTGAGGTGTAGAAGTTGTTGATTTCTTGAAAACTCTCGGGCCGGACCGGATGCGAGAGCGGCCCATTATCCTCGGGGAATTGCCGCGCGCGCAGGTCGATGGCGTCATGGATACGTTTTACCGGGGCTGAGCGCATGTCCGATGTGAACTGCGCGTCGCGGAACACGGTCAGGCCCTCTTTCAGGCACAGTTGGAACCAGTCGCGGCAGGTGATGCGGTTGCCGGTCCAGTTGTGGAAATACTCATGTGCGATGATTGCCTCGATCCGCTCGAAATTCATATCAGTCGAGGTTTCGGGGCTGGCCAAAACGGCTGACGAGTTGAAGATGTTCAGCCCCTTGTTCTCCATCGCGCCCATGTTGAAATCGTCCACGGCCACAATGTTGAACACATCCAGATCGTATTCGCGACCATAGACGTCCTCATCCCATTTCATTGACTTTTTCAGGGCTTCCATGCCAAAGGCGCATTTGCCCTCGTCGCCGGGACGGACCCAGAGATTTAGTTCGACGTCGCGACCGGATTTGGTGGTGAACTGGCCGGGATGGGCGATCAGCTCTCCGGCGACCAGCGCGAACAGATAGGCGGGTTTTGGCCATGGATCGACCCATTCAGCCCAGCCCTCGCCTTTGCCCGAAGGGTTGCCGTTCGATAGCAGCACGGGAAGGTCGCCATTGATGCGCACCGTAAAGGTAGACATCACATCCGGGCGGTCGGGGTAATAGGTGATCTTGCGAAACCCTTCGGCCTCGCATTGGGTGCAATACATGCCGTTCGACATATACAGCCCCTCAAGCGCGGTGTTATTGCCGGGATCGATCTCGACCACGGCCTCCCACACGAAAGGCGCGTCTGGAACCGGTGCGGTGAGGCCTTCGGTGGTCACCTCAGGCGTGATCACGTCGCCATCAATTGCAGCACGGATCAGCTTGAGCTCTTCGCCATGCAGAAAAAACGTGCGGTCGGTCGCTTCGGGGTTCGGGCGGAAGGCGATGCGGGAAGTGACGCGAGTGGCGTGTGCAGCCAGATCGAAGGTCAGATGCACACTGTCCACTAGAAACCCGAACGGAGTGTAGTCTTTCAGATAAATCGTTGTGGGGGCGGCGTCGCGCATCGGGGGCCTCATCGACTGGGAATCTGGCGCGACGTTATGGGCTTCGCGCGGACGCTGCAACCGATGTGCCATTGCCGCTGTTCATTTGAGACGGTTCGCGCTGGGTCAAATGCCCCTCATGTCGGGACAGAAGTTGCCTATCGGAAACGAACGCCCTAATTGAGGAGCGCATACAATGGCACACAATCGTAGGGGATTCGGAATATGAGCAGCAGAGAGACCCGCAACGGGCTGCAGATTGACCCGGTTCTGGTGGATTTCATCGAACAGAAGGCGCTGCCGGGCACGGAAGTTTCGGCAATTGATTTCTGGGCGGGTTTGTCGCGCTTGGCCAATGAGCTTGGGCCGAAAAACCGGGCGCTGCTGGACAAGCGGGCTGACATTCAGGGCCGGATCGATGGCTGGCACGCAGCGCGGCGGGGGTTGCCCATTGACGCGGCTGAATATCAGTCTTTTCTGCGTGAGATTGGGTATCTGGTAGAGGAAGGCGACGATTTCGAGATCGAGACAGCCAGTGTCGACCCTGAAATCGCGCTAATCCCCGGACCGCAATTGGTTGTGCCGATCACCAACGCGCGCTTTGCGTTGAATGCCGCAAATGCGCGCTGGGGCAGTTTATATGATGCGCTTTATGGAACAGATGCGTTAGGCGATCTGCCGACAGGCAAGGCTTATGACGCCGGGCGCGGTGCGCGGGTCATCGCCTGGGCGAAGGCGTTCCTGGATGAGGCTGTGCCGCTATCCGAAGGGTCCTGGGCGGAGGTCTCCGGGTTAAGCGTTAAGGACGGTGCGCTGATGCCGAAGCTCGCCGACCCGTCTCAGTTCGCAGGCTACGCTGGCGCAGCTGAAGCACCGGAGTTTGTATTGCTAAGCAACAACGGGTTGCACATTCAAGTCAGGATTGATGCGCATAGCACAATTGGCGCCACCGATCCTGCAGGTATTTCTGATGTCCGTTTGGAATCCGCGCTTTCGACCATCATGGATTGCGAGGATTCTGTTGCTTGTGTCGACGCGACCGACAAGGTGTTGGCCTATGGAAACTGGCTTGGCTTGATGGCCGGCAACCTGACCGAAGAGGTTACGAAAGGCGGCACAACCTTCACGCGCAAGCTTGCCGGGGATTTGGCCTACATGGCTCCGAATGGCACGCCAGCCACTCTGAAAGGTCGGTCGCTGATGCTGGTGCGAAATGTGGGCCATCTAATGACGAACCCCGCAGTGCTGGATGCCGAAGGGCGCGAGATTGGTGAAGGTTTGATGGACGCGCTCTGCACAACGCTGATCGCCATGCATGACCTGAAGCGCGAGGGCGGGAACTCGGTCAAGGGGTCTGTCTATGTGGTCAAACCCAAGATGCACGGGCCCGAGGAGGTGGCGTTTTCGGTCGAGATTTTCGACATGGTCGAGGATATCCTGGGCCTGCCGCGCAATACGGTGAAGCTGGGCATTATGGATGAAGAGCGGCGCACATCGGCCAACCTCAAGGAATGCATCCGGGCCGCAAAATCGCGCGTGGCCTTTATCAATACCGGATTCCTGGATCGGACGGGGGATGAGATTCATACTTCTATGGAAGCAGGCCCGATGCTGCCGAAGGGCGATATCAAGGATACGCCATGGATTGCGTCTTACGAGGATCGCAATGTGGATATCGGACTGGTCTGCGGCCTGAAAGGCAGAGCGCAAATTGGCAAGGGTATGTGGGCCATGCCCGATCGGATGGCGGACATGCTGGCGACCAAGATCGGCCACCCGCAATCCGGTGCAACCTGCGCCTGGGTGCCGTCACCTACTGCGGCAACGCTTCATGCAACCCACTATCACAAGATCGATGTGTTGGCGCGCCAGGATGAATTGGCTGCTGATGGGGCTCGTGGTACGTTGAATGATCTGCTGACCATACCTCTGCTGGGCGGTCGTAATCTCAGCGCTGGTGAGATCACCCGTGAGATCGAAAACAACGCACAAGGAATCTTGGGCTATGTTGTGCGCTGGATTGATCAGGGAGTTGGCTGTTCGAAAGTTCCGGATATCAACGACATAGGTCTGATGGAGGACCGCGCGACCTGCCGGATTTCTTCGCAGGCGCTGGCCAACTGGTTGCACCACGATGTGGTCAGTCAGGAACAGGTGATGGCAGCGATGCAGAAAATGGCCGCGGTAGTGGACCGTCAGAACGAAGGCGATCCGGCCTACAGGCCCATGGCACCGGGTTTTGACGGGGTGGCGTTTCAGGCGGCTTGTGATCTGGTGTTCCGGGGGCGGGTGCAGCCCTCAGGTTATACCGAGCCTGTGCTGCACGCTCGTCGCCTGGAACTGAAGGCAAGTTTGAGCTAGGGGCAAGGGTAGGAACGAGGGGGCTGTCTGCCCCCTCGTGCTCCCCCGAAGGTATTTTTGGCCAGATGAAAAGGATCGGGCATGAACATTTCATTGCGCAAAGCGCGGACCATCATTCGTAAAGCTCTGGAAAAAGGGCGCGAGATGGAGCTGAAACCGCTCTCGGTTGTTGTCCTGGACGCCGGAGGCCACGTGATCGCGTTCGAACGCGAAGACGGTGCTGCGCCGGGGCGTTTTGCTATCGCACATGGTAAGGCCTACGGATCGGTAATGCTGGGTATGGCGGGGACCGCGCAGATGCAGCGGGCCGAAGGGCAGGCCTATTTCATGGCGGCCGTGAACGGGGTTTATGGCGGTCAGGTTGTTCCGGTTCCTGGCGGTGTGCTGCTGCGTGACCGCAAGGGCGCGGTGATCGGTGCCGTGGGTGTAACCGGCGACACTTCGGATAATGACGCAGCGGCCGCGTTGGCAGGTATCGAAGCCGCTGGGTTGACGGGCGAGATCTGACCCCTACGCCGAACTTCATCGGGGATGTGCGTCGCTGAACACGCGCTTGCGCTACCATGCAGGGTCTGTGCCGTTGCGCGCGGCCAAACCTGCCGATAGGTTTTGCAGGAAATGAGCGATACAAGGGACTTGGAATGGCGCGCCCCGTCGTTGGAATAATCGGCAACTCTTATCTGATGAATGATCAGTATCCGACCCATGCGGGCGGAACGATGAATTCCGAGGCGGTCTCGAACGTGTCTGACTGTCTGCCGCTACTGATCCCCGCCGACCCGCGTTATGTAGCGGTTGATGAGTTGCTCGAGGTTTGCGACGGCTTCCTGCTGACCGGCGGCCGTCCGAACGTTCACCCCGAAGAATATGGCGAGCCCGCGACCGAGGCGCATGGTGAGTTTGACCGCGCGCGGGATGCAATCACGCTGCCTTTAATCCGGGCTTGTGCTGAGCGGGGTCAGCCGTTCTTTGGGATTTGTCGCGGGTTTCAAGAAGTAAACGTCGCCTTGGGTGGTACGCTCTACCCTGAGATTCGTGACCTCCCGGGGCGTCAGAACCACCGGATGCCACCCGACGGCACTTTGGAGGAGAAGTTTGCTCTGCGCCATGTCGTGTCGCTAACCGAAGGTGGTGTGTTCCACCGCCTTCTGGGCGCGGCCGAAGTTATGACCAATACGTTACACGGACAAGGGATCAAGACGCTGGGCGAGAATGTGGTGATCGATGGCCACGCGCCTGATGGCACGCCTGAGGCGATCTATGTCGAGGATGCCCCAGGCTTTACCCTTTCGGTCCAATGGCACCCTGAATGGGACGCGGCGAATGACCCGGTCTCGCGGCCATTGTTCAAGGAATTTGGTCGCGCCGTATACGATTGGAAAAACGCGAAAACGGTCGGGGCGATCCGGCAGTCTGCTTAGTCACGCTAATCTGTCGATGGATCGTTCTAAGGTTTGCCGGCAACATTCGAATAAAAAGATAATTGGATATCTTCCCTGAACCGCGAATTTGCGCCGAGATACCCTTGGCAATATTCAAATCTGACTGGGTTCGGAGCAGTTCATGCACAGCTTTTCAGGAAAGTACCCTCGCGGTTTAAGAGAATTCGTTCCTGCGGCACTTTTTTTGGCGGTCCTGGGAACTGCAGGGCATGCGCAACAATGCAGCTCGGCCGGAGACCTGCTTTACATCGGGCGAACACCTGACTCTTCATCCTCATTGTGGTTATCGCAGACGGAAAGCGGTGCTTTTCGTCTGGAAGCTGCACAGGGCAACACGACCGTTGATACCTGGAGCCGATCTCGGCCTGGAGTTCATCTAAGCTTGTCTCCCTTCGTATCTAATGGATCAGGGGGCGTTCATCGTCTGTTCAAACGCGGAGGGGCACCAAATGGGCGCGACTGTCTGATCGATACGCAAAACCAAAAAAGAGATTGGACGCTGCCGGGTTGGGGTGGTGGCAATGGTGGCGGCGGGGGAGGAAACGGAGGCGGCTCGGGTGGATCCGGTGGCGGTTCCGGGGGTGGCTTCGGCGGTGGCGGCGGCTCGGGTGGATCAGGTGGCGGATTCGGAGGCGGGGGCGGCTTTGGAGGCGGCGGTTCCGGGGGTGGCTTCGGCGGTGGCGGCGGCTCGGGCGGATCCGGTGGTGGCTCTGGTGGTGGATCCGGTGGCGGATCCGGTGGTGGCTCTGGTGGCGGTTCCGGAGGGTCGGGCGGTGGAATTGGCAACATAGGCGAGACAGGTCGACCCGTTAATCCGCTCTACGTAAGTGGGCGACCATCGGGCGATGACCAAGCCTGCGTGGCGGATGCGACGGGTAAGCTTGACCCTGCCTTGTGCGATCCGGTTGTCGGCCCTCCGCTGACGGAGGGGCGCGAGTTTGGGCCAGAATCTGTTTGGAATGTATGGACCAATTTCACCTACACAGACATTGAAGACACCCGTGGAAACAGCGAACTGGATGTGAACGACAGCTTTTTCGAAATTGGGATCGACCGTCTTGTCCAAGAAAACCTCGTGCTTGGTTTGCAGCTTGAATACGAAAACACTCAGCTGGACGGCTTTCAGGGGCAGTTTTCTCAGGATACTTCGGGATTCGCGATCGGACCCTATTTCGCCTGGCGGATGTCTGAGAGGTGGGTTCTAAACGGTCTCGCCACGATCGGTCGCTTCTCCACGGATGTGGATGTGCTGGAGCTGAGCGGTGATTTTGATCGCACCCGTTGGCGCGCGAATCTCGAGGCAATCGGACAATATGAGGCTGGAGCTTACTTAATTCGTCCGTCGATCTCGTTTGATTACTATAATTACAGTGCCGAGGATTACGATCTCACCGGGACGTATCTGGGAAATCCAGCCGAGTTTATTGGTGAAGTCCAAGAAGCAAAATACAGTGCCCTAACGCCCGAGGTCGAAGTAAGTCGTCCGTTCTTGAATGGCAGCTCCGTCATCTCACCTTATGCATCGCTCAGCGCGACCTATTGGTTTGAACGCGAGAACTTAGGGGGTGGAACAGTTGCAAACACTGACAATGATGTTGTTTGGTCAACCCGTTTGGGTGTGAGAGGACGCACAAGCAAGACGGTGTTTCTGGAGGCTTCAATCGGATATCTCGACATGTTCGAAAGTGATTTTGAAGCGACGGAAGCTGCAATCTTTCTCTCTGTCAACTTCTAAGGCCATCAGAAAGAGCGAGCGCCGACCCAGAGCCGGGTCGGCGCAAATTGATCATACGAGCAAGTCGAACTGCTTGTTCAGCGGCAAGCTGCGCGCGCGTTGGCCGGTCAGGTCGAACAGCGCGTTGCCCAAAGCGGGCATCGACGGCGGTGTTCCCGGTTCACCGACACCGCCCAGATGTTTGTTGGTCTCGAGTATCCGGACTTCCGTGATCGGTGTGCTTTGCATCCGTAACGCATCATAATCAGGGAAATTATACTGTTCGACCTCGCCATCGGCAAAGGTGATCTCTTCTTGAGCGGCGGCAGACAATCCGTAGATCATGCCGCCGATCATCTGCGCCTCGACCGTCGCCGGATCCAAAGCCAAGCCGACATCGCAGGCGATCCAGGCCTTGTTGATGCGGATGGTGCCGTCATCGTCAACCACTTCGATCACCTGTGCGACCGGGGTGCCAAAGCTGTAGGCCATTGCCACGCCACGTCCGACACCATCGGGGGTTTTGCCGGTCCAGCCTGACATCTCTTTCACGGCCTCCAGGCACCCCGCAGCCGGGGCGAACTCGGACCTTGCCAACTCCAGCCGGAACTCCAGCGGGTCGCGCCCGGCGGCATGGGCCATTTCATCCAGGAAGGTCTCGTGGAAGAAGGCATTGTGGCTGTTGCCGACCGAGCGCCAGAAACCAACCGGTACAGCCAAATCGGCAACGTGACCACTCATTCTGTAGTTCGGCACCGCGTAGGGCTGGTTGAAAAAGCCTTCGACCAGAACCTTGTCGGGGCCGCCGCCAGAGAAACCCGTCACACGTTCGACCGCTTGGTGGGTCGGGGATTGCGAAGCAACCTTACCGTCGATCAGAACGGCCTTGCCATCCTTCACTGCCCCCCGCATGCGCGCCATCGCGCCGGGGCGGTAGAAATCGTGACGCATATCCTCTTCGCGGCTCCACGTCGTTTGCACAGGGGTGCCTGGAATGGCCATGGCGACCTTTGTGGCGATCTCGCCGAAATCCAACTCGCCCCGGCGTCCGAAACCGCCGCCCAGATAGGTGGTGTGAATCTCAACCGCTTCGGTATCTAGACCGGCGGTGTTGGCTGCGCGGATCTGGATCAGGGTCGGGGCCTGATTGCCGCACCACAGGTCCAGCTTGTTACTGGTATAGAGCGCCGTGGCGTTCATCGGTTCCATTGTGGCGTGGGCCAGATAGGGCACGGTATATTCTGCCGTAATCTCGGTGGCACCTTCAGGAAGCGTTTCGACATCGCCTTCATCGCGCATGGTCGAGTTCGGGGCGTCATCAAACGCCTTGGCAATTTGCGCGAATACCGCATCAGTATCGGGCGGATAGGGGGCATCGCCCCAATCCACGTCAATCGCCTCGACCGCCTGCATGGCAAGCCAAGTGTTGTTGGCAATCACCGCGACGCCCGTGCCCAGATCGACGATCTTTTCAACGCCGGGCATGGCTTCTGCAGCACTGGCGTCAAAGCCGTTCATTGCCCCGCCCAGCTTGGGGTTCATGCGGACCGAGGCGAATTTCAGGCCCTCTGGCCTTACATCGATGCCAAAGGTGGCGGTGCCGGTGGATTTGCCCGGAATGTCGACGCGGGGCAGGGATTTGCCGATCAAACGCCATTCGGACGGATCACGCAGGGAAACCTCGGGCGGTTCGATCTGGCCTGCGGCCTCGGCCAGTTCGCTATAGGGAATGCGCGTGCCATCCGGGGCAACCACAGCACCATTTTCGGTCATGAGTTGATCGCGATCGACCCCCAGTTGGTCCGCGGCAGCCTGCTTCAAGGTTTCTCGCGCAGTAGCGCCGGCCATCCGCATCCGTTCGAACCCGTCTTTCATCGAGGTTGAGCCGCCGGTAACCTGCAGGCTTAACGTTTTGCCCAGAACACCCAGTGCCTCACCCAGATTGTGCTGGAAATCCGAGATGTCATAGCCCTTGCCTGGCAGGCTTTCCCCCATAAGAGCATGGTTGTAATAGGCGGCAGCAGCAGGTCCGTGCAGCACACGGATTTCGTCCAGCTCAACATCCAGCTCCTCGGCGATCAGTGCTGCCCAGGTGGTCATAACGCCCTGACCCATTTCAGCGCGGGGGGCGAACAGGGTCACGCCCTGCTGGTCGATCAGAACAAAGGGGCTAAGCGCGGTTTCCCCGTCACGCGGTTTCAGCGGGTTCGCAGCTGGACGCGTGACGTAGTAGGCACCGAAGGCCACTCCACCTACGATGGCGGCAGATCCGATCAGGAATGTGCGGCGAACGATTTTACCGATACGTCCCATGGCTCAAGCCTCCTTCAACTTGGCAGCGGCATCATGGATGGCCGCGCGGATGCGAGGATAGGTGCCACAGCGGCAAAGGTTGCCTTGCATCGCATCGTCGATGTCTTCGTCCGTTGGGGCCGGGTTTTCAGCCAGTAGCGATGCGGCCTGCATGATCTGGCCCGACTGGCAGTAACCACATTGGGCCACTTGGTGGTCAACCCAGGCCTTCTGGATCGTTGCCATGGCGTCAGGCGTGCCAAGCCCCTCGATCGTGGTGACATCACCCCAAACATCCGAGAGCGCTACCTGGCAGGACCGCACGGCCTCACCATCAATATGAACGGTGCAGGCACCGCAGGCAGCCACACCACAGCCGAACTTGGTACCGGTTAGTCCAACCTCATCACGCAGAACCCATAACAAGGGCACATCATCAGGCAGATCAACCTGATGGGTCTTTCCGTTGATCTTAAGGGCCGTCGCCATGGCGCACCTCTCTTAGCTTTGGCTGGTTTCTGACATAATTAATGAAAAGTGTCAGCTTGTCAATTGACAAAATGCACAAGAAGTGTCAGAGGTTCTCGCATGACGAGTGTAAGTGAAGATTCCAAGACAGCGGCCATTCTGAAATCGGCATTTCAGGCCTTTGCGACCTATGGGTTTAAGAAAACTTCGATGGATGACATTGCCAAAGGGGCAGGGATGTCCCGGCCTGCGGTCTATCTGCATTTCAAGAATAAAGAGGCCATCGTTCGCGAACTGACGCAGTTTTATTATGGCGAGAAAGTTACCCTAGTCGCTGAAGCCTTGGCCAGCGAAGGTCCTTTGCCTCAGATCCTCGCTCAGGCGATCGAGGCGCAATCAAACGGGATGGCTGAAATTTTGGCCTCACCTCATGGGCTTGAAATGCTGGACGCGACCAAATCCATGTCGACGGATATCGTTCAGGAGGGCGAGGCCAAATTGACGCAACTTTACGCCGAATGGTTACGGCGCGAGGATGCGGCAGGTCGCGCGCATTTGCCTGTCGGCCCGGATGAGGCCGCAAAGACAATCACCACATCGCTGAAGGGCGTCAAGATGACAGCCTCCAGCGCTGAAGAGTTTGAGCAGGGTATCTCGCAATTGGCCACGCTTTTGGGCGCGGCGCTTGAGGTCAGGTGACGCGCTGACGGATCTTGTATTCCGGCTTGTCCCACAATTTGTTGGTGATAATGTCGGCCAGAATTTGGGCGGCCTGTTCCACATCACCTTCATCGATATACAACGGCGTGAAGCCGAATCGCATGATATCGGGCGCGCGGAAATCACCGATCACGCCGCGTGCGATCAAAGCCTGCATGGCCGCGTAACCTTCATCAAAATGGAACGAGACCTGGCTGCCGCGCTGGGCAGGGTCGCGGGGGCTGGCGAGTGTCAGCCCGGGGCAGGTAGCCTCTACCCGGGTAATGAACAACTCGGTCAATTTGATGGACTTGGCGCGCACATCAGCCATTTCAGCCATGTCCCAGATATCCATAGCCGCCGACAGCGCTGCCATCTGGATGACCGGAGGGGTCCCGACCCGCATCCTCTCAATCCCCGCGCCGGGACGATAGTCGAGATCGAAGGCAAAGGGGGCTTCATGCCCCAACCAGCCCGAAAGCGCCGGGCGCACGCGATCCGACAGACGCGGAGCGACATAGACGAACGCTGGCGCACCGGGACCGCCATTGAGGTACTTATACGTGCAGCCAACAGCGAAATCCGCGTTGCAACCGGACAGATCGACCGGGATTGCCCCCGCAGAATGGGCAAGGTCCCAGACGGTCACGACACCGTTCGCGTGGGCCAGCTCGGTCAAAGCCTTCATGTCATGCATACGGCCGGAACGATAATCGACCTCGGTCAGCATCAGAACGGCGACCTCTTCGTTGATTTGTGCAGCGACGTATTCGGGATCGACCACGCGCAGTTCGTAATCCGTCCCCAGTGATCGCAATAGCCCATCTGCCATGTAAAGATCTGACGGGAAATTGCCGTTGTCCGACAGGACGACCTTGCGGGTCGGGTTCAGCTCCAGCGCTGAGGCGACCGCCTGATAAACCTTGATCGACAGAGTATCGCCCACCACGACGCTGCCGGGCTCTGCCCCGATCAGCCGTCCGATCCGATCCCCCAGGCCGGTCGGCATACCCATCCACCCGGCTTTGTTCCAGCCGGTGATCAGCAACTGACCCCATTCGTCCTTCATCATGCTTCCGACACGGTCACCGGCTGATTTCGGCAGCGGACCCAGAGAGTTACCGTCGAGATAAAGAACGCCCTCGGGCAGGTGAAACATGGATTTGGTTTTGGCGAAATCGGTCATGGCGAGGCTTTGTCTTTCTGAAACAGTCAGGTTGTAACTGGCTATCTGATCCCGTTGTGTCTGTCTATTGGTGCGGGTTGTCCAGCGCCCTGGGTCGATGCGACACCCTGCGCTTTTGCCAATGCGGTCAGAAAACGATAGGAGAGCGATCAGAAGCGACATCTGCCACCATGTGTCGCCGCGTTAAGGGACAGCCATGCGCCTGATCGACATACCACCTGTTTGGCTTGTGGGCTTTGCCTTGCTCGCCTGGGTCCAGGCCCGCGTGTTGCCGCTGGGGTTGTCTCTGGATGGGGCGGTGACAGATCTGCTCAGCGGCATACTGATCGGTGGCGGTATCATTCTGGCCGTGATGGCGGTGATCGAGTTCCGCCGGCACAAAACCACGGTCTTTCCGCACGAAACACCCTCGACCATGGTGCAGACCGGTATTTATAAGCGCAGCCGCAATCCTATCTATGTGGGCGATGTGCTGATCCTGACCGGGCTGATCCTGCGTTTTGACGCGGTGTTGTCGCTGGTGCTGATCCCGGTTTTTGTCTGGGTGCTGGAACGCCGCTTTATCATACCCGAGGAAGACCGTCTGCGCCGCACATTCCGCGCCGATTTCGCCCGGTATGAACGCAAGACCAGACGATGGATATAAGGGTGTGGTCATCATGACACAGCGTCATAATTGCTGCGCTTGCGAAATAATCTTGCGCAGGATACATGTCTGCTTGTCATTCTATGCTGAACACCCACCTGGCCTGAATCAAAAATTAGGGGGAACCGACTGGTGAAAATTGGGACGCCAAAGGAAACGTACAAGGGCGAGAACCGGGTCGCGATGACTCCGGACTCGGCTGTGCAGTTGCAGAAACTGGGCTATGAGTGCCTGATCGAAAAGGGCGCAGGCGCTGTTGCGGGGTTTTCGGACGCCGCTTATGAAGCCGCAGGCGTTGAGGTCATGAAGACCGCTGCCTCGCTTTGGAAGGCTGCGGATATCATTGCCAAGGTGCGTCAGCCCGATGCCACCGAGCTGAAGCGTCTGACCAAGAACAAGACCCTGATTTCATTCTTTAATCCGGCTGGGAATGAAGACGGGATGGAGGCCGCCAAATCCAAGGGCGCGACCGTGATCGCGATGGAGATGGTCCCGCGTATCTCGCGCGCGCAGAAGATGGACGCGCTGTCTTCGATGGCCAATATCGCCGGGTACCGTGCTGTGATCGAGGCAGGCAACAACTTTGGCCGTTTCTTCACAGGTCAGGTGACGGCGGCTGGTAAGGTGCCACCTGCCAAGGTGCTGATCGTCGGTGCCGGTGTGGCCGGACTGGCCGCGATTGGGACCTCGACCTCGCTGGGTGCGATCACCTATGCGTTCGACGTGCGCCCCGAAGTGGCCGAGCAGGTCGAATCCATGGGGGCTGAGTTCGTCTATCTGGATTTTGAGGAAGAACAGCAGGACGGTGCATCGACTGGTGGCTACGCATCGGTCCAGTCGGAAGAATTCCGCAACGCCCAGCTTGCCAAGTTCCGGGAACTGGCACCCGAGATGGACATCGTCATCACCACGGCGCTGATCCCCAACCGTGAGGCACCTGAGCTTTGGACCAAAGATATGGTCGAAAGCATGAAGCCGGGTTCGGTCATCGTTGACCTTGCAGCGGAAAAGGGCGGTAACTGTAAACTGACGGTGCCGGATGAGAAGATCGTGACCGACAATGGCGTGACCATTATCGGCTATACCGACTTCCCCAGCCGGATGGCGGCGCAGTCATCGTCTCTGTACGCGACCAATATCCGTCACATGATGGCTGACCTGACACCCGAGAAGGACGGCAAGGTCAATCACGACATGGAAGATGACGTGATCCGTGGCGCGACCGTGACCCATGAGGGCGAGATCACCTTCCCGCCACCTCCGCCCAAGGTGCAGGCGATTGCGGCACAGCCTAAGGCCGAGGTCAAGGAACTGACACCGGAAGAGAAAAGGGCGCAGGAAATCGCGGCCTTCAAAGCGCAGACCAAGCAACAGTTCACGTTGCTGGGCGTCGGCGGTGCGTTGATGTTGCTGGTGGGGTTGATCGCTCCGGCCAGCTTCATGCAGCATTTCATCGTCTTTGTGCTGGCGATCTTTGTGGGCTTCCAGGTGATCTGGAATGTCAGCCATAGCTTGCACACACCACTGATGGCGATCACCAACGCGATCTCTTCGATCATTATCGTTGGAGCCTTGATGCAGATCGGATCGGGGTCGTTCCTGGTCATTCTGCTGGCGGCGCTGTCAGTCTTCATGGCCGGAATCAACATCTTCGGCGGCTTCCTCGTAACCCGGCGCATGCTCGCCATGTTCCAGAAATCTTAAGGAGGCCGGGCAAATGGAATTTGGCTTCACTACTGCCGCCTATGTCGTTGCGGCTGTCCTTTTCATCCTGTCTCTGGGTGGATTGTCGAACCAGGAAAGCGCCAAGAGGGCGGTCTGGTATGGCATTGTTGGTATGGCGCTCGCGGTTTTTGCGACGCTGGTTGGTCCGGGTTCAGGCCTGTGGCTGCTGTCGTTGCTGCTGATCGCGGGCGGTGGTCTGATCGGTCAGTACGTGGCGCAGCGCGTCCAGATGACCGAGATGCCACAGCTTGTGGCCGCGATGCATTCGCTGGTGGGTCTCGCGGCTGTGTTCGTGGGATTCAATGCCCATTTCGAGATCGGCAATGTGGCACAAGTCATGGCGATTGCTGACAGTGCGTCTCAGGCAGACCTGTCCGATCTGGGGGCGTTCGCCAAGCTGATCGCGAAGAAGACCGCGGCCGAACTGGCGATCCTGCATGTTGAGCTGTTCCTCGGTATCTTCATCGGTGCGATCACCTTTACTGGATCGGTCGTGGCTTATGGCAAGTTGGCGGGCAAGGTGACCTCGGCGGCGACCAAGCTTCCGGGCGGTCATGCTCTGAACGCGGGTGCGGCTGCTTTGTCGTTGATCTGTCTGATCTGGTACACCAATTCGGGCGGTTTCTTCCCGCTGTTCCTGATGACGCTGGCAGCGCTGTTCATCGGCTATCACCTGATCATGGGCATCGGCGGGGCCGACATGCCGGTGGTTGTGTCGATGCTGAACAGCTATTCGGGTTGGGCGGCTGCGGCCATCGGCTTCTCGCTAGGCAACGACCTGCTGATCGTGGTTGGTGCATTGGTGGGCTCGTCTGGTGCGATCCTGTCCTACATCATGTGTAAGGCGATGAACCGTCACTTTGTCAGCGTAATTCTGGGCGGCTTTGGTGGCCCGCAGGGCGAACAGATGGCTGTTGAGGGTGAACAGATCGCCATCGAGGCAGATGGTGTCGCGGCGGCGCTGAATGATGCAGATAGTATCGTCATCATCCCCGGCTATGGCATGGCCGTGGCGCAGGCGCAGCAATCGGTGTCCGAGCTGGTTCGCAAGCTGCGCGCCAAGGGCAAGAACGTGCGCTTTGCGATCCACCCCGTTGCCGGTCGTCTGCCGGGCCACATGAACGTGCTGCTGGCCGAGGCGAAGGTGCCGTATGACATTGTTCTGGAGATGGACGAGATCAACGACGACTTCCCGGATACGGATGTGGCCATCGTGATTGGCTCGAACGATATCGTGAACCCTGCGGCGCAGGAAGACCCGAACAGCCCCATCGCCGGGATGCCGGTGTTGGAATGCTGGAAAGCCAAGCAGGTGTTTGTGTCCAAGCGTGGTCAGGGCACCGGCTATTCGGGCATCGAGAACCCGCTGTTCTTCAAGGAGAACACCCGCATGTTCTATGGCGACGCCAAGGCTTCGCTCGACAAGCTGTTGCCCATGATCGATTGATCAGAAGGGACAATCTGATTGCAAAGGGCGCCTGAGGGCGCCCTTTTCTTTTGCGATGAGATGGGGGCTTGCCTCCAACCCCCTCAAGATTTTTTAGCCATATGAAGCAAGCGGGCTGTGTTAAACTTGGCGAGTGTTCGGGATAGTCGGAGGCAGACCATGCAGAAGGTAAATGGAATTGGCGGGATATTCTTTCGGGCCCGTGATCCGCAGGCGTTGAGTGCTTGGTATGAGAAGCATTTGGGCGTCAATCACTACGATCCTGTGCCCTGGAAGCAGCGGGAAGGATATACGGTGTTCGCACCCTTTGCGCAGGACACCGAGTATTTCGGCCGCTCCGAGCAGCAATGGATGATCAATTTTCGTGTCGATGACCTGAGCGCGTTGATCGACCAATTAAAGATCGCCGGAATCACCGTCGAGACGAACCCGGAGTGGGACAGCGAGGTCGGGAAATTCGCCCGCATCCACGATCCTGAAGGCAATCCCATCGAGCTATGGGAGCCGAATCAATAAGATAGCGGGATTGTATACCGTTGTATCCTTGTAAGTAATTGAAATAAATAAACAATTGATGTTGTGTCGGTCTGCCTTATAGTGCCGGTGATACACCGGAGCCTTACATGACGCCCATAGACAATCATCCGCTTCGCTATACGCTGGCCAATGAACTGCATGCACGCCCATTTCCGGTTGCACCCTTACCCAGCACGGTTGTGTTTCTGGCGATCAAGAAGCCCAAAGAAGCGGTTACGCGCGATCGTGGCGAGGATATGGCCCACCTGATCAATCTGCTGGATCGCCACGGCGCGCAGCACCCTCAGCCAGAAGCCACTCACTACGCGGGTCAGATCGGGCGTCATTGGCTGAAATGGGAACAACATACCGAGTTTGTGACCTTTACCGCGATCACTCCGAACGTCAGTGAACGTGCGTTCAATCCGGCAGACTTTGAGGTGTTTCCGCCAGATTGGTTGATGGCGAGCCCGGGGCAGCGCGTGACATCGGCCTTAATTCGCGTGGTAGAGTACGAGGGAGATGAGGCGGCAAAGGCTTCGCTGGCTCAGTGGTTCGAGCCGGAAAGCCTAGCAGTGGCGCGGGTGCTGGACGATGCTGCGATCTGCGCTTGTGATTTCCGGATTGATCCGGCGGGGCATATGCGGCTTGCGATGTTTGTCAAGAAAGGCACCGGGCGGCGTCGGACCGGGCGGATCGTTCAGCGGCTGTGCGAGATTGAGACCTACAAGGCAATGTCGATGCTGGGATTTGCACGGGTCAAGCAACTGATGCCGCGCATCGGCGAACTGGATGGTCAATTGACCCGCCTGATGGGGCAGATGTCCGATGAAACAGCCCACCCGGACGAATTGTTGCCGGATCTTCTGTCTACTTCGATCGAGCTTGAGACACTTTCGGCACGGTGTTCTTTTCGGTTCGGCGCCACGGGTGCCTATGAGGCGATTGTTAATCAGCGCATCGAAGTGTTGCGTGAACAAAGATTCAATGGACGTCAGAGTTTTGCCGATTTCATGATGCGTCGTTATGACCCCGCGATGCGGACGGTGAAATCAACCGAGCGACGTTTGCAGGCCTTGTCCGACAGGGCTATTCGCGCCGGCGACCTGTTGCGTACCCGTGTCGATGTCGAACGCAGCGCTCAAAACCAGGCTCTGCTGGAAAGCATGGACCGGCGTGCTGATCTGGCCCTTAGATTGCAGCATACAGTCGAGGGATTATCTGTGGTGGCGATCAGCTACTATGCGGTGTCTCTGGTCAGCTACTTGCTCTACCCACTGACGCAGGCCGGGATTAGCAAAGGGATGCTGACGGCAATTGTGACCGTGCCTGTCATCCTTGCCGTTTGGTTCGGGGTGCGCCAGATCCGGAAGCGAATTGAATAAGCGGTCTATGCCGGGCGACGAATGATCTGTAGAACGGGTGGCGTTTGGCAGATTTTATGAGGATTCCCTGTGATCGGTATTGTTGCGGCGTGGCGGGCTGTGGCCGCCATGTTTATCCTGAACGGTGCGCTGTTCGGCATCTGGGCATCGCGCATACCTGCGGTTCGGGACAGGCTGGATCTGACTCACGAGGCGCTAGGGCTTGGTTTGCTGTTCATGGCTGCAGGGGCCGTGTGTTCGTTTCCGATAACAGGCCGTTTGACCGACAAGTTTGGGGCGGTGGCGATCACGCGGGTTATCGCGGTTCTCTACACCTTTTCCCTGATTCTTTTGGCTCTCGCCGGCGGGTTCTGGTCGCTTGCGGCGTTTCTGTTTGTATTCGGAGCCTTCCATGGCTCGATGGATGTTGCGATGAACGCCTGGGCGGCAGAGGTCGAACAGGCCTATGACAAGCCGGTCATGTCGTCCTTTCACGCGATGTGGAGCCTTGGAGCCGGACTGGGAGCGCTCAGCGGATACGCTGCCGTACAGATGGGGCTGTCGGTGTTGCAACATTTTCTGCTAGCGGGTGGTGTTGTCGTCGCGCTTGCGCTTGTTTTGTCTTGGGTACGCTGGACTTCGAAACGATCGGCTTCAAAACCTGGATCGGTGTTCGCTTTGCCGTCGGGTGCCCTAATCCTTGTGGGTTTCACAGCGCTGTGCGGCGCTTTGGGCGAGGGGGCTGTTGCGGATTGGAGCGCGATTTTCCTGCGTGACGTTACCGGTGCGGCTGAGAGTATCGCGGCGTTAGGCTATGCGGTCTTCTCGGTCATGATGGTTGCGTTCCGGCTTGCGGGCGGGGTGGTGATCGCGCGTTTCGGGCCTGTTGCAACAGCACGATTTGGCGGCGTTTGCGCCGCGCTGGGCGTGTTTGGCGTGGTATCGGCGGGAGGGGCAGGATTGGCTTTGGCGGGTTTTGCTCTGATGGGAGTGGGCTATGCGGTAATCATGCCTCTGGCCTTTAGCCGCGCGGCCAACGACCCGCATGTCCCGCCCGGACAGGCGATCGCAAGCGTCGCGACTTTGGGATACGGAGGTTTATTGATTGGGCCGCCTCTGATCGGATTTCTGGCCGAGTTGATGACGCTGAGATTTGCCTTTGCAGTTCTTTTACCGCTGGCCGTTCTGATCATCGTATTGGCCGGCGCGCTGAAGCGCGCCGACTAAGTTCGCTTAACGTCCGCGAATACGTGGATCCAGCGCATCGCGCAGGCCGTCACCCAGATAATTTACACTGAGGACGGTTAGTGAGATCGCCAGTCCGGGCCAGAACACGCGCTCGGGGTATTGCTGCAGATAGTCGACGCCATCGAAGAGCAGCCGACCCCATGTCGGGAAGTCCGGCGGAAATCCGAGGCCGAGGAAGGAAAGCGCGCTTTCGGTGATGATCGCAGTTGCAATCCCCAGCGTGGCCGACACCATGATCGGAGACAGAACATTCGGCAGGATGTGCCGGGTGATGATCTGGCCATTGCTGGTGCCGATGGACCGGGCGGCCAGAACGAACTCACGCTCTTTGATCGCCAGCACATCGCCGCGCACGATCCGCGCTGTGGGCATCCATGAGGTGATGCCGATGGCGCAGACGATCAGGATGAAGATTCCACGCTCTAACCCGAAGGCAGCAGATAGCGGCTCGCGGAAGAGCAGCATCATGACCAGCAGCAGCGGTAGCAACGGCAAGGCCAAGAACAGATCCGTCAGGCGCATCAGTGGGCCATCCAGCCGCTTGAAAAACCCGGCCAGAACACCGATGAACGAGCCCAGAAACAGCGCCAACAGCATCGCGGTGATGCCGACTGACACCGATGTCTGACCGCCTGACATCATGCGAGCTAGGATATCGCGGCCCAACTGGTCGGTGCCAAAGGGATGCGCCCAACTGGGGCCCTGATTGCGCGAACGGATGTCGATCTGAGTGGGGTCGATGCTCCATAAGTACGGGCCCAGATAGACGCCTGCGACGATGAAGATGAACAGAATCGCTCCGATCATCGCGCCTTTGTGGGTCTTGAACTGATCCCAGACATCGCGCCATTGGCTCCGTGGTGGGGTGGCCAGTTCTTCCATCACATCGGTGGTTGGCAGCGCTGTCGAGGCGGGCGCAAGCCCTTCGTCCGGGACCAGTGTATCGGTACGATCATGATCAGTCATAACGAATCCTCGGGTCCAGAATGCCATAGAGAACGTCGGCGATCAGATTGAACAGGACGATCAGCACTGCAAATATGAAGGTCAGGGTTTGGACCATCGGCAAGTCATTGGCCTGAATAGCCCCGATCAGCAACTGGCCGATGCCGTTCACTTTGAACACCTGCTCGGTAATGATCGCTCCGCCGAAGATGGCTGGAATACCCAGCGCGATAACGGTGACCACAGGGATCATCGAGTTGCGCAGGACGTGGACCATGACGACCGTATATTCGCTGAGGCCCTTGGCGCGGGCGGTGCGGACATAATCCTGATTAAGGTTGTCCAGCATCGAGGCGCGCATGAATCGGCTGAGCTGCGCGGTGATCTGCAGAGCCAGAACCATGACCGGCATGATCATCTGTTTCAGCTGTACAACAAAGCTGTCCCAGCTATTGACCACATGGGTGGTGTCATAGATCGACGGGAACCATCCAAGCTGGACTGAGAAGATCACGATCACCAATACGCCCGAGAAGAACGGCGGTACCGAGAAGCCGACCATCGACACGAATGTGCCCATTTGGTCGAACCAGGAATACTGCCGGTAAGCCGAATAGATACCGATGGGCAGGGCGATCAGGATGGCGACCACATAAGCGGTGCCAACAACCCACAGGGTCTGCGGGATGCGCTGAACGACGATGTCCATGACGGGTGAGCGGGTCTGCCACGAAATCACGCGCAGGTCACCTTCGGAGAAGGTTGTACCAAAGATCGAGTCGACCAGAACCTGCGGTTCGATCCAGAAGAACTGCACGATCCATTTCCAGAACCGGATATGCATCGGCTGACCGAGGCCCAGTGCCTCGCGCATCTTCTCTTTGACTTCGGGGGGGACGGTAAGTGGAACCTGCGCCATCGGATCGCCGGGTGCGAGTTCGAGGAGCAGGAAGATGACGAGGCTGATGAACAGTAGCGTGGGAACGGCCAGCACCAGTCGTCTGATGGTAAAGTTGAGCATTAAGAGGCGCCTTTATATGCGTCTTCTTGTTGGAGTGGTCTGCAAATGACCGCGCCCCGATATGGGTCGGGGCGCGGTTTTGCAAGATTAACGCTTAGGAACCGGTCTTGCGGTACCAGTCCGCAATGTTCCACAGCTCGCTGTCCCAAACGTTCAGGACAACGCCACCCAGCGTATTGGCGTGTGCCGACAGACGACCACGGTGCACCAGCGGGATCATTCCGCCATTTTCAACCATGATGTCGTTCAGCTGACGCGCGATCTGCGCGCGCTCATCCGCACCTGCGGTTTCGGCCAGCTTGCCATGCAGCTTGTCGAACTCTTCGTTGCAGAAACGGCTGATGTTCTCGCCCTGCCACTGGCTTTCAGGCTTGGGTGCCTTGTCGCACAGGCCGTTGCCCAGATAGGACTGCGGGTCAGTGCCGTTGAAGGTGTTGGCATACATTTCAACGTCGGCATAGAACTTCTGGAAGGTGTCAGGCGAACCCGGATCACCACCAAAGAAGACCGAAGCATTGATGTTGCGCAGCTCAGTTTCGATACCGATTTGGCTCCACCATTCTTTGATCAGCGCCTGGAAGTCCTGGCGAACTGCGTTGGTAGAAGTCTGGTAGACAATCTTCAGCGGTACACCGTCTTTTTCACGGATGCCATCGCCATCGGAATCAACGATACCCGCGTCATCCAGAAGCTTCTTGGCACCTTCGATATCTTGAGTATCGCAGCTGAATGTGTCGGAATTCACCGCGGCAGGCGCAGGTACCCAGTTGCAGGTAACCTTACCGGCCTGACCGTAGCCGATTTCAACCAGCAGCGGCCGGTCGATGGCCAGCGACATGGCCTTGTAAACAGCAGGGTCCTGCAGGAACGGGTGCGGATGCGTTGCAGTCGAACGCTCGCCCTCCGGCAGATCTGGCGACGGGTTGGTCTGGTTCAGCATGATGCGTTCCACCAGCGGGCCGAAGCCTGCGACCGGAGTACCTTTGCCGCCTTCCTGCATCTGCGCGATCACTTCAGGCGCAAGCTGCAAGTTCCAGGCATAGTCAAATTCGCCGGTTTCCATGACCGCACGACCAGCAGCAGTTGCATCGCCACCGCCTTTGAATGTCACCGTTGCGAACGCAGGCTTTGCCGGGTCACGGTAGTTATCATTGGCCTTGAAAGTGATCACGTCATTTGGCTTGAACTCGGTGACAACAAACGGGCCTGTGCCGATCGGGTTAAAGTTCTGCTCGGTGCATTCGGGCGCTTTGGCTCCCATGCAATCCGCGAACTGTGCCGCCTGGATGATCGGGCTCTCACCACCCACGAACGGGCCGTAAGGGAACGGGGTCGGCGCATCGAATGTGACTTTGACGGTCAGATCATCGACAGCTTCGACATTGGTGACACCTTCAAATTTGGTCACCTGCGCACAACCGCCTTCTGGGTCCATGCAATAGTTTGCAGTGAACACTACATCAGCGGAGGTGAAAGGTGTGCCGTCTGACCAGGTGATTCCCGGCGCGATTTTCCAAGTGATCGAGGTCAGGTCTTCGCTGACGCCACCATTTGCAACTGTCGGAATTTCGGATGCCAGGAACGGAACCATTTCGCCATCTTGATTGTACCGGGCGAGCGGCTCAATCACTAGCGACGCGGATTCCACATCCTTGGTGCCACCCGAAAGGAACGGGTTCAGGATCGATGGGGCTTGCCAGTAAATGATGCTGACATTGCCGTCCGATCCACGCTCGGCCATGGCCATCGGGGCCATTGCCGTGCTTGCAATCGCACCAAGCAAAAGGGTTTTGATTTTCATCATACACTCCATGTTGGACACATACGTGTCTCGATTATCTCCGCGATGCCCGCGGGTTAGGCGTGGCCGTCAAAAGGGATAAGGATTTGGAATCAAACGGAAACGATTGTATCGCCTTCGTGTATTCAGACCTCTCCCCAGAACGGTTACGCGGCGTATCGAAACAGAGTTTTGGAAAATTGCAAGCCTTGCCTTGCGAAATTTGACCTATCGGTTTGACTTTTCACATCTGCCCGCCTTAGCGTTTGGCACCCAATCCGAAAAGCCGCCAAGGGGAGAGCGCGCGTGCTGGATCAGCCAATTGCCCAGATCAAAAAACTGCGGGTCGAATTTCAAACTAAAGATGGCCCAGTGGTGGGCGTCGAGGACGTCTCGTTCGAGGTCAACCCAGGCGAAACCGTCTGTATCGTGGGCGAATCGGGGTCGGGCAAATCAGTCTCATCTCTATCGCTGATGCGCTTGGTCGAGTTCGGCGGCGGTGAAATTGCTGGCGGGCAACTGCTTTTCGATCGCCGCGGCGGCGAGGAAATGGATCTGTCCCACGCCGATCAAGATCTGATGAAGCAGATTCGCGGAAATGAGATCGGAATGATCTTTCAGGAGCCGATGACGGCCTTGAACCCGGTTTTCACCGTCGGACGGCAGCTCACCGAAGGATTGCGAATCCACAAGGACATGAACAAAGCGCAGGCCGAAGAGCGAGCGCTGGAACTATTGCGTCAGGTGCGCATCCCTGAGCCCGAGCGACGTTTGAAGCAATATCCGCATGAACTGTCCGGTGGCATGCGCCAGCGTGTGGTGATCGCCATGGCCATGGCGTGTGAGCCACGCCTGTTGATTGCGGATGAACCCACTACTGCATTGGATGTGACCATCCAGGCCGAGATTCTGGCGCTGATGGACCGCCTGAAGCGCGAGACCGGTACGGCAGTAATGTTTATCACCCATGACATGGCTGTCGTCGCGCAGATGGCGGACCGGGTGGTGGTCATGTTCCGCGGCAACAAGGTCGAGGAAGGCACCGTCAAAGAAATCTTCGAAAACCCGCAGCACGATTACACCAAGGCGTTGCTGGCGGCGGTTCCGAAATTGGGCGAGATGCAGGGTAAAGCCGCGCCCGAGCCAATGAAACTGCTGGGTGAGGAAGGCCAGAAGATCGCTCCGATCCCGGGTACGAACGAAGTGTTGCTGACGGTCAAGAACCTGACCACGCGATTTGCGGTGAAAGGCGGATTGCTGCGTCGGACCATCTCGAACGTGCATGCAGTCGAAGATGTCTCGTTCACGCTGAACCGGGGGCAGACTCTCAGCCTCGTTGGCGAATCTGGGTGTGGCAAGTCGTCGGCAGGGCGCTCGATCCTGCGATTGGTGGAGCCGATGGCGGGTGAGGTTGATCTGGACGGTGTCGACATCATGAAGCTGGACCAGGCCGGCCTGCGCAAAGCGCGGCTGGACATGCAGATGATCTTTCAGGATCCGTTCGCCTCGCTGAACCCTCAGATGCAGTTGGTTGATCAGGTCGCCGAACCGATGCGGAACTATGGGGTTGCGTCGGGGTCAGAACTGCAGGACCGCGTGGCGCAACTGTTCGACAAAGTGCAACTGCCGCGCAGCTTCATGCGCCGCTTCCCACATGAGATGTCGGGTGGTCAGCGGCAACGGATTGCGATTGCGCGAGCACTGGCGCTGAATCCCAAGCTAATCATCGCGGATGAGGCCGTTTCGGCGCTGGACGTCTCGGTTCAGGCGCAGGTGCTGAACCTGATGATGGAGCTGCAGTCCGAGCTTGGCCTCAGCTATCTGTTCATCAGCCATGACATGGCGGTGGTCGAGAGGGTCAGTCACCATGTCGGTGTGATGTATCTGGGCCGCATTGTCGAACTGGGCCCGCGTGCTCGGGTTTTTGAGAACCCACAGCACCCTTATACGCAGGCACTGATGAAGGCGGTACCAATTGCCGACCCGAACAAGCGCAAGTCGGAAAAAGACTTGAACTTCAAACCGATCCCGTCGCCAATTCATCCGATTGGATACGCGCCCGAACCCTCGCAATACAACGAGGTTGAACCGGGCCATTTTGTTTTGACCACTGACAGCGGATATTGACCCTCATGGCTGAGCGCCTGTCTCCGCTAGAGATCATGACTAAGCTGATCTCATTCCCGACTGTCAGTCGCGATACGAATTTACCGCTGGTGGATTGGGTCGAGGCGTATCTGCAAAGCCACGGGATCGAACCGCATCGTTGGCCTGATCCGGATCAGCCGCATAAGGCGGCTCTGTTCGCGCATGTCGGCCCGTGGGAAGAGGGCGCGATTGTCCTATCAGGTCACACTGATGTTGTTCCCATCGATGGCCAGCCTTGGGACACCGATCCATTTGTCGTGACCGAGAAAGATGGCAAGTATTTCGGGCGTGGCACCTGCGACATGAAGGGCTTTGACGCGCTGGCGATCTGGGCCTTGGTCGAGGCGCATCACGCTGACACCAAACGCCCCCTGCAACTGGCGTTGAGCTTTGATGAAGAGGTTGGCTGCACCGGCGCGCCGCCGATGATCGCCCACATGCAGGAGGTTCTGCCCAAAGGATCAGCCGTGATTGTGGGCGAGCCGTCGATGATGCAGGCCGTCACCGGCCATAAGGGCGGGTTTGGCTTTGACACGCATGTGGTGGGGTTCGAAGTTCACAGCTCAATCATGCACACAGGCGTCAATGCGATCATGGAGGCCGCGCCGCTGATCAATTGGGCCAATGATCGGAACGCCGAGAATATGGCGGCGCAACCTTCAGACATTGCGTCAGTGTTCGATCCGCCTTGGACTACCTGCCATGTTGGTATGATCGAAGGCGGAACCGCGCATAATATCACTGCCAAAGACTGTCGCTTCATGATGGATTTCCGCACCGTTCCGGACGATGAAAAATCGGTCTGGCAGAAGGCCTATTTCGATAAGGTTCGTGAAGTCGAGGCGCGGATGCAAGCGGTTCATCCCGACGCCCGGATCGAGCTGTCCGAGCATTTTTCGATCCCAGGTCTTGTGCCTGAAGAAGATGGCGAGGCTGAGACGCTGGTGCGCGCGCTCACCGGTGACAATGCGACACATGTGGTAAGCTATGGCACCGAGGCGGGGCAGTTTCAGGAAGCTGGTTATTCCGCTGTTATCTGCGGCCCAGGTGATATCGCGCAGGCCCATCAGCCGAATGAGTTCATTACGATTTCTCAATTCAACGCAGGTCAAAAATTTATGGAGCGTCTGGTAAAGAGGCTCTGCGAATAACATCTCAAAGGAGAGGTTAAAGATGCCCGTCAAGAACCGGCTCGCCGAAATGCATGGCGAGATCACCAAATGGCGCCGTCACCTGCATATGCATCCCGAGCTGATGTATGATGTGGAAGAAACGGCAGGGTTTGTGGTCGACCGACTGAAGGAGTTCGGTGTGGATGAGATCACGCCCGGCATCGGCAAGACTGGCGTGGTTGCCGTGATCAAGGGACGTCAGGATACGCTAGGCCGTGTTATCGGGTTGCGTGCCGACATGGATGCGCTGCCCATAGAAGAGGCGACGGGGCTGGACTATGCTTCGACGGTTTCTGGTAAGATGCATGCCTGTGGTCATGACGGTCATACCTCGATGCTGTTGGGCGCGGCGCAGTATCTGGCCGAGACGAGGAATTTTGACGGTACCGTTGTGTTGATTTTCCAGCCTGCCGAAGAAGGCGGGGCGGGTGGTCTGGCCATGTGTCAGGACGGGCTGATGGAGCGCTGGGGTATTCAGGAAGTCTATGGCATGCACAACATGCCGGGAATGCCGGTTGGTGAGTTTGCCATTCGACCAGGCGCATTGCTGGCTTCTTCGGATGAATTCGAAATTGTTGTAACGGGCAAAGGCGGTCATGCTGCCGCCCCGCATGAGGCGGTAGATACAACGCTGATTGCGTCGCACATTGTTGTAGCTTTGCAATCAGTGGTGTCGCGTACCGTGGACCCTATCAAAAGGGTGGTGCTGACCGTCGGGACTTTTGAAACCGATAGTGTGGCTTCGAATGTGATTGCCCATACGGTGCGGTTGCGGGGAACTGTTCGTACACTTGACCCAGAATATCGAAAGGTCGCTGAAGAACGCGTGCGCCGGATCGCCGAAGACACTGCCTCGGCCTTTGGAGCTTCGGCTAAGATGACGTGGACACCGGGCTATCCGGTGACGGTGAATTCGGACGATGAAACCATCTATGCTGCTGAGGCCGCGCAGGCCGTGGCAGGCAAGGTCAATGACAGCACCGATCCAATTATGCCGTCAGAAGATTTTGCTTACATGCTTGAAGAACGGCCCGGAGCCTACATCTTTATCGGAAACGGGGACACGGCCATGTGCCATCACCCGGAATACAACTTCGACGACGACGCCATTCCCGCCGGTTGCAGCTGGTTTGCCGAGCTGGTGGAACGACGATTACCCGTCGCCTGATTTGGGAGGATCAGATGCCAATCAAGAACCGACTTGCCGAAATGCACGAGGAAATCACCGGTTGGCGGCGGGATATTCATCAACACCCTGAGATCCTCTATGACACCCACCGCACCAGCGCCTTGGTGGCTGAAAAGCTGAAAGAGTTCGGTTGCGATGAGGTTGTGACGGGCATTGGCCGCAACGGAGTTGTTGGCGTCATCAAGGGCAAGACCGACACGCAGGGTCGTGTGATCGGCCTGCGTGCCGATATGGACGCGCTGCCGATGCAGGAGCAGACGGGCCTTGATTATGCCTCGAAAACCGATGGCGCCATGCATGCCTGTGGCCACGATGGCCATACGGCGATGGTGTTGGGCGCGGCGAAATACTTGTCTGAGACGCGGAACTTCGACGGCACGGCCATTGTGATTTTCCAACCAGCGGAAGAAGGCGGCAATGGGGCCGAAGCGATGTGCAAAGACGGTCTGATGGATCGGTTCGGCATTCAGGAAGTCTATGCCATGCACAATGTGCCAGGTGTGCCGACGGGGCAGTTCGCGATCCGGTCTGGCCCGCTGCTGGCGGCTGCGGATGAGTTCGACATCCATCTGGAAGGTCGAGGCGGCCACGCGGCGAAACCGCATGAAACAATTGATACTACAGTAATGTTGTCGCAACTGATCGTGGCACTTCAGACCATCGTGTCGCGTAACGCGGACCCTATTTTACAGGCGGTTCTGTCTGTGACTTCGGTCGAGACCTCATCCAAAGCGTTCAACGTGATCCCTCAATCGGCGCAGGTGCGCGGTACAGTGCGGACGCATTCGAACGAAATGCGCGACCTGATCGAGACACGGCTAAGCGAGGTGGCTGAGGGTATTGCTGAAACCTTCGGTGGCACGGTCAAAGTCTCCTACACGCGTGGAGTTCCGGTGACGATCAACGCCGAAGAACAGACGGAATTTGCCGCTGAGGCCGCCATTTCCGTAGGTGGCAGCTGTGATGAAGCGCCCATGGTGATGGGGGGCGAAGATTTCTCGTTCATGCTGGAAGAACGCCCCGGGGCCTTCATCGTGCTGGGCAATGGCGACAGCGCCGGGCTGCACCACCCTGAATACAATTTCAATGATGAGATCATCCCGATGGGATGCTCATGGTTTGCCGAAATGGTCGAGCGCCGGATGCCGGCGGCTTGAATTAGGAGAGAGAAGACATGCCAGTTAAGAACCGCTTTGCCGAATTGCAGGCCGAAATCACCGAATGGCGACGGGATATTCATGAAAACCCCGAGATTCTGTTTGAAACCCACCGCACCAGTGCTTTGGTCGCGGACAAACTGAAAGAGTTCGGCTGCGACGAGGTCGTTACCGGGATCGGTCGCACCGGGGTTGTCGGTGTGATCAAGGGCAAATCAGACTCGAGTGGCAAAGTCATCGGTCTGCGTGCTGATATGGATGCGCTGCCGATTCACGAGGCGACGGGGTTGGATTACGCCTCGAAAACCGATGGGGCGATGCATGCTTGTGGCCATGATGGACATACGGCGATGCTGCTTGGGGCGGCGAAATACCTTTCGGAAACGCGTAATTTTGACGGCACTGTAGTGGTGATCTTCCAGCCCGCTGAAGAAGGTGGCGGCGGTGGTCGCGAAATGTGCGAAGACGGCATGATGGCGCGCTGGAACATTCAGGAAGTCTACGGCATGCACAACTGGCCGGGCCGTCCGGTCGGCAGTTTCTCTATCCGTCCGGGTTCGTTCTTTGCCGCGACCGATCAGTTCGACATCACCTTTGAAGGTCGCGGTGGCCACGCCGCGAAACCGCAGGAGACCGTGGATACGACCGTGATGACCGCGCAGGCCGTGTTGGCGTTGCAGACGATTGCCTCGCGCAATGCCGACCCGATCGATCAGGTCGTGGTGTCTGTGACATCGTTCGAGACATCCTCGAAGGCGTTTAACGTGATCCCGCAGACGGTGCAGATCAAAGGCACCGTACGCACCATGAGCAAAGAGATGCGCGATCTTGCCGAGAAACGGATCAAAGAGATTTGCGCAGGAGTTGCAGCGACCTTTGGTGGCACGGCGGATGTGACCTATATTCGTGGCTATCCGGTGATGGTGAACAGTGACGAGCAGACCGATTTCGCGGCCGAGGTGGCGAAATCGGTCTCGGGCAGCTGTGACGAGGCGCCCCTTGTCATGGGGGGGGAGGATTTTGCCTTTATGCTCGAAGAGCGTCCGGGGGCTTATATTCTGGTGGGCAATGGAGATACGGCCATGGTTCATCATCCCGAGTATAATTTCAACGACGAGGCCATTCCTGCCGGGTGTAGTTGGTGGGCCGAGATTGTTGAGCAGCGGATGCCTGCTGCTTGATGGGAAGGGTGGGGGCTCTGCCCCCACACCCCCGAGGTATTTTAAGCCAGATGAAGTGGGATCGGTTTGTTTTGTCAGCCGAGAGACAGGCGGGAGCAGAGCGTTTCGATCACCGCATCCAACGCCGAACTCTGTGTTTTCACGCAGGCATCGGCCGCCATTCGAGCGGTGTGCAGTTCGGCTTTGTCCGACAGCCAGAGGGTGACAGCATCTGACAATGCGTTGGCCGAGTTGATCCGGACGGCGCCGCCCGTTTTGATGAGCGGCTCAAATGTCTCGGCAAAATTGAAATAACCAGGGCCGGTGATCACCGCAGCCCCCGCCTGAACCGGTTCAAACGGGTTATGGCCGCCGATCTCTTTCAGCGATCCCCCTAGGAAAACGATGGGGCAGAGGGCGTACCAGGTTCCGGTTTCACCCAATGTATCCGCGACATAGACCTGTATGTCTGATGCTATCTGTTGGTCAGCGTTGCGTCGTGCATGCGAAAGACCAGCATCACTCACCAATTTAGCAACGTCGTCTCCACGCTCCGGATGGCGAGGGATCAGCAGCAATAGCAGGTCGGGCCAGCGCTGTAGCAACGCTTTGTGGGCTGCCAGAACTGTTTCTTCTTCCCCTGCATGGGTCGAACTGGCAATCCACAGAGGGCGATCATTTATCTGAACCTGTATATTAGTCAGGAGCTTCTGATCCACAGGCAGCGGGTCAGACATGGCCTTGAGGTTGGTGCCGGGTTGGACGCGCTCAGCATCAGCGCCCATGGTGATCAGGTTATCGGCTGTTTTGGAGTTTTGCGTTAGGAATACCTTGAAATGATCCAGAATGAAGCGCGCAGTGTTCGGGCGCTTGTTCCAACTGTCCACTGATTTGTCAGATAGCCGGGCATTCAAGAGCGCCAGTGGCGTGCCGCGTTTTGCGGCCTCTACGATCAGGCGAGGCCAGATTTCACTTTCTACAAAGATGCCTGCATCGGGTTTCCAGTGGTCCAGAAACTCGCGCACCGGAGCGGCGCTGTCCAATGGCGGATACTGGTGGCGCGTCCGGGCAGGCAAGCGCTTAGCAATCAACGTCGCCGAGGTCGGGGTGCCTGAGGTGATGAGAAACTCAGCATTCGGCAGGCGCTGCCCCAGACGGTTGATCAGGCTTAGAACCGATAGGCTTTCACCCACACTGGCCGCGTGAAACCAGATCAGCTGCCCATCTGGGCGCGGCAAACTGGCATGGCCAAGCCGTTCTTGCTGGCGGCTTTCGGGAACACCCGCAGCGTGCAGTTTGTTGCGTACTTTCCGCCAAATCAGGGGTTCGGCAATAGATATGAGACCGCAGTACAGTTTGTACAGCAGCGTCGGCTGCGCGGATCTATCGGGCATCTCAGCCGCCCGTATGACTCATGTGGCGGCTCATCTGACCGTCGACGGCTTGCCGGGAATAGTCGAAATCATGGCCCTTGGGCTTGAGATTGATGGCTGCGCGGATCGCGTCTTCCAACGGTTTCTCGGTATCGGGATGATCGCGCAAGGGCGCGCGCAGATCAGCCATATCTTCCTGGCCAAGGCACATGTAGATCTCACCAGTGCAGGTCAGGCGCACGCGGTTGCAGCTTTCGCAGAAGTTATGGCTGAGTGGCGTTATGAAACCGATCTTTTGACCGGTCTCTTCAAGCCGGACATACCGCGCCGGGCCACCTGTCCGTTCGGCCAGATCAGTGACCGTATAGTGGTTCTGGTATTCCTTGCGGACGTCCTTGAGCGACCAATACTGATCCAGCCGGTCTTCGTTGCCTATGTCGCCCATGGGCATCACCTCGATCCAGGTCAGATCCATATCACGTTCCGCACACCATTCGGTGATCTTGGGTAGCTCGGGCTCGTTGAACCCTTTCAGAGCGACAGCGTTGATCTTGATCCGCAGGCCAGCCTTTTGTGCTGCGTCAATGCCGTTCAGCACCTGTTTCAGGCGGCCCCATCGGGTGACCTTGGCAAATTTGTCTTCATCCAGCGTATCGAGCGATACATTCACGCGCCGCACGCCCGCTGCGTAAAGATCTTCCGCAAATCGGTGCAATTGTGATCCGTTGGTTGTCAGCGTCAACTCCTTCAGGGCGCCGCTGTCCAGATGTCGGGTCATGCTGTTGAAGAATGACATGATGTTTCGCCTAACCAGAGGTTCGCCCCCGGTGATGCGCAATTTCTCGACGCCCAAATTGACGAAAGTCGTGCACATACGATCCAACTCTTCCAGAGTCAGAAGGTCTTTCTTGGGAAGAAACTTCATATCTTCGGACATGCAGTAGACGCAGCGGAAATCGCAGCGATCCGTAACGGAGACACGAAGATAGGTGATGGCGCGGGCAAACGGGTCTATAAGCGGAGCTGTCATGGCTCATAGGTAAAGCGGAGGCATGTTCGCGGCAAGTGCCATCTGCGTTTTGGACTGGTACAGTTAGGTGCAGCGCTCTAGGTTTTGTGTTATGAAATATGCTTTGGTTTTAGCTTTTAGCCTCGTTGCCGGTTGCGATGCCGTTCGGTCCACGACGGATCGGGTGTTCGGAAGTTCATCCAACGAGACGGCGGCTGAACCCGTTAAAGCAGAGGCGACGGAGGTAACTCCTGAGCCTGTGGCTGCCGCAGGGTGGTCTGGCGCCAAAACGACCGTTGCCGGGCTGGGCGATCCCAACACACCGGGGCGCTGGTTGCAGACGCCTCTGGTGCAAACTGAAATCAACGGCCGCGTGGTTGTGCCGCGCACGGGTGCGCAGGCCTATGTCACGCTTGTTCCCGCACCAGGCCCCGAAGGCGGTGGCGGACGGCTGTCGCTTGAAGCCATGCGCGCGTTGTTGGTGCCATATGACGAGTTGGTGGAACTGGAAGTCTATTCCGACTGAGCGCGCAGGTATTTCCCAGCCTCTTTGCGGGCAAAGGGTTTCATGTTTGCGCCGTGCGTTTCCAGAAACGCGACTACGCGCCCTGGATCATGCTTTGACAATTCGCGCAGCCACCATGCGATGGCCTTCTGGATGAACCATTCCCGATCGGAGACATACGTGGCAGCCCAGCCGAGTATACGGTCGCGGCATGCCAGGTCTTTCGGTTTGGGATGGTTCTGTTTGGTCCAGGGCAAGGTGGCGACCAGCGCGGCGCGTTTGGTCCACATGTGGCCCGACGTGGTCCAACGTTCGACCTGATCCAGCCGGGTTGGATCAGCCGAAAGACGCTTTTGCATCGCCATACAGGCATGATCGGCCACGGCCCAGGCGTCAAAATCCGGTAGCCAGCTTTGCAGCAGGTCCCACACCGCGTCATCCGGTCGGATACGGGCTTGGGTCAGCAGCTTTGCTGCCGCGACCCGCGCTTCATGAATGTTGGTCTGCCATAAGCCATCGGCGACAGCGATGCGGTCGATGACTTCAAGTTCGCGCCGCCAAGCCTTGGTCAGATCGTTCAGAACCGGGTTCGGAACACCCAGATAGGGGCGGTCTACCTTGTGATAGGCCGCCACCTGTTCTGCGCGTTCAGGATCGGCATGGGCTTTGATCTGATCCAGATAGGCCTGCATCTGCCGTCACTCGACCGTGACGGATTTTGCCAGATTGCGGGGCTGATCCACATCTGTGCCTTTGGCCACCGCCGTGTGGTAGGCCAGCAATTGCGCGGGCACCGAATAGAGAATCGGGGCAAGGCTGGCGTGCACATGTGGCATACGGATCGTACTCCAAACTCCATCTTCTGCCTCAGCGATACCGTCATCATCCGAGACAAGGATAACCTTGCCTTTGCGCGCCATCACCTCCTGCATGTTCGAAACTGTCTTGTCGAAAACTGCGTCGCGTGGTGCCATGACGACAACCGGCATATGCTTGTCGATCAGGGCGATGGGGCCGTGCTTCAACTCACCCGAGGCATAGCCTTCGGCGTGGATATAGCTGATTTCCTTGAGTTTCAGAGCGCCTTCCATCGCCAGCGGGTACATGAGGCCACGGCCCAGGAACAGCACGTCGCGCGCTTCGGACAGGCGTTGGGCGGATTGGCGAATAGCGTCGTTCTGATCCAGCGCAGCATTCAGAACAGTCGGCAAACCGCGAAGGGCGGCCGCGTGATCGGCGATCTCTTCATCGCTAAGCGTGCCTCGATCTGCAGCGGCCTTGAGGGCAAGCATCAGCAACACGCTAAGCTGACAGGTGAACGCCTTGGTCGAGGCAACACCGATCTCGACGCCCGCATGGATCGGCAACGCCACATCGCTTTCGCGCGCAATCGAGCTTTCCGCGACATTCACGACCGAGACAATCTTGTCCGCCTTGCCCTCGCAATAGCGCAGGGCAGCAAGCGTGTCGGCGGTTTCGCCCGACTGGCTTACAAACAGCGCCAACGTCCGGTCCGAGATCGGAGGTTCGCGATAGCGGAACTCGCTGGCGATATCGATTTCAACCGGCATCTTGGCCAGCTGTTCGAACCAGTATTTTGCCGTCAGGCAAGCGTAGAATGCCGTGCCGCAAGCCACCATGGTCAGACGGTCCAGCTTGGTGAAATCCAGACCGTCACCGGGCAATACAACCTGATCGCCTCCGGTCGGAAGATACGAGCGGATGGCTTCGGCCACCACAACAGGCTGCTCGGCAATTTCCTTGGCCATATAATGCTTGTGGCCGCCTTTGTCGGCACGGGTCTGATCGATTTGAATTTGCCGAATTTCGCGGTTGGCAAGCTCTCCCGATTCGGTTCGAATCTCAAGCGAAGTGCGGGTCAGAACCGCCCGATCGCCTTCCTCAAGATAGGTGATGCGATCCGTCAGGGGGGCCAGCGCGATCGCATCAGACCCAACAAACATCTCACCATCGCCGTGACCAATTGCAAGGGGCGAGCCCTTGCGCGCCGCAACAATCAGGTCTTCTTGACCGTCGAACAGAAAGGCGAGCGCAAAGGCGCCCTTAAGCCGATCAATGGTTTTAAACGCGGCGTCGACCGGAGAGAGACCTTCGGACATGTACCTTTCCGTCATCAGGGCAACGGTTTCAGTGTCGGTATCCGTCACGAAACCGACCCCATTATCGGCCAGTTCAGCCCGCAATTCACGATAGTTTTCAACGATGCCGTTGTGCACTACGGCGACAGGCCCGGCCTTGTGCGGATGTGCATTGTTAACCGATGGGGCACCATGGGTGGCCCAGCGGGTATGACCGATACCGGATTTACCCGGAAGGGGGTTGTGAACCAGAAGGTCGCTTAGGTTCACCAACTTGCCGACGGCCCGTCGGCGGCCCAAAGCGCCATCGTTCACGGTCGCAATACCGGCGCTGTCATAACCGCGATATTCAAGCCGCTTCAGTGCTTCGACCAGGATAGGGGCAGCTTCGTGACTGCCCAGAACACCAACAATTCCACACATAACTCAGGCTCCTTTGTCGCGGCGAGCCTTCTTCGCCTTCAACATTTCAAACAATTTACGCGCATAGCCGGGTTTGTTTTCCTGCTTGGAACGCGCTACGGCCAATGCGTCTGGCTCAATATCCTTGGTCACTACGGTCCCCGTGGCGGTCATTGCGCCATCACCCAGAGTGACCGGGGCCACCAGCATCGTGTTCGATCCGATGAACACGTTTTCCCCGATGGTCGTTTTATGCTTCATCACGCCGTCATAGTTGCAGGTGATGGTTCCCGCACCAATATTTGTCGCCGCCCCGACTGAGGCATCGCCGATATAGCTGAGGTGATTCACCTTAGCGCCTTCGGCGATTTCGGCGTTCTTGATCTCGACAAAGTTGCCAATTTTGGCGTTTTCAGCCAGCTCTGTACCCGGACGCAGCCGGGCATAGGGTCCGACCACCGAACCTCGGCTGACATGGCAGCCTTCGAGATGTGAAAACGCCCGGATCGTTGCGCCGCTTTCCACGGTCACTCCGGGGCCGAAAACCACATTGGGTTCAATGACAGTGTCGCGGCCAATTACGGTATCTGCGGCCAGATACACGGTTTCAGGGGCCATCAGAGTGACCCCCAGATCCAGCAATGCAGACCGTGCTTGCACCTGAAACACCGCATCAGCCGCCGCCAGGTCAGTGCGCGAATTGATGCCCAGCGTCTGAGCTTCGTCGCAGGCAACCGCAGTTACGGACAGCCCTTGGCTGCGGGCGATCTCGACTACGTCGGTCAGGTAGTATTCACCTGAGGCATTGTCATTTCCAACGGCATCGATCAGCGAGAACAAGGTTTCGGAATCGCATGCCAAAAGTCCTGAGTTACAGAAGGTTATAGTGCGCTCTTCATCTGTGGCATCCTTGAATTCGACGATCCGCTCTAGGGCGTCCCCGTTCATCACAAGGCGGCCATAACGGGCGGGGTCTGCAGCTTCGAATCCAAGAATGACCAGATCGTTTTTTGCGCGCGCTTCGATCATCCGCTGCAGGGTGTCGGGCTGTAGAAACGGGGTGTCACCATAGAGGACGACCACATCCCCCTGAAAGCCCTCCAGCGCTGCACGCGCCTGCGCAACCGCGTGGGCGGTGCCAAGTTGTTCTTCCTGCACCGCAATGCTGCCGTTTTCATCTTCGGCTTCAGCCACACGCGCGACTGCTTCCGCACCGTGGCCGGTAACAATCACCGTGCGCTCGGGCGACAGGACAGCACCGGCGCGCATGGCGTGAACCAGCATTGGGGCCTGAGCGATCGGATGCAGGACTTTGGGAATATCAGAGTTCATCCTTGTGCCTTTTCCGGCGGCAAGAATGACAAGGGCAGTGCTCATGAAATCGTTTTCTCTTTTGTTTTGTCGCCGCCCGTTTTATCCGCTGTGGGCAAAGGCGCAAGCGGTTCAGCCATCAAAGAAGATTGCCGTTTGCAACACGACATGGCGGAATCCCGCCGGTTCAGGAGGTGAGCATGCGAACGGTAATCTTTGATCTGGATGGAACTTTGGCGGATACATCTGGTGATTTGCTGGCCGCTGCAAACCATTGTTTTCGCGAGATGGGTCATGGGGATGTTCTGTCGCCCGAGCTTGATGCGGCGGTATCGGTACGCGGTGCACGCTTGATGTTGTCCCATGGATTGAAGCGGGTCGGCGCCTATGATGCGGATGTTGTCGAAGCCTATTATCCGGTCTTTTTGGACGTCTATGGGCAGGCGATCGATACGCATACCTATTTCTATCCCGGTGCGCTTGAAGCCGTCGAAGCACTGAAAGATGCAGGATATGGCGTGGGGATTTGCACCAACAAGCCCGAAGGCCTGGCTGATTTGCTGCTGACCCGGATGGGTGTCCGTGATCACTTTGCTTCACTGATCGGTGCAGACACATTACCGGTGCGGAAACCCGACCCTGAACCGTTACGCGAAGCAGCGCGCCGCGCCGGAGGGCACCCTGACCACTGCGTATTGATCGGCGACTCAGATACCGACCGAAATACGGCGCGGGCTGCGGGAGTGCCGTCGGTACTGGTGACATTCGGCCCGTCGGGCGATGAGATGGCTGCGCTGGAGCCCGAGGCGTTGTTGCATCATTTTGATGATTTACCGAAACTGGTCTCCGATTTGATCGGAGCGGCGGCCTGATCCCTTGACCCGCTTAACACTCAGCATAAAAACGGATTCATGACTGAGACATTCACAGGTAATTTCACCCAGCAAGAACCCATTCCCGAAGAGGCGATCGAGGCCGCCATGGCCGTTTTGCGCCATGGTCGTTTGCACCGCTACAATGTTGCCCCTGGCGAATTGAGCGAGACGGCTTTGTTGGAGCAGGAATTCGCCGCCCAAATGGGTGCGAAATACTGTCTGGCAGTCTCATCTGGGGGGTATGCTTTGGCCACAGCTCTGCGGGCGGTGGGGGTTAAGCCGGGCGATCCGGTTTTGACCAACGCGTTCACTCTGGCCCCGGTGCCCGGGGCGATCGCGTCGGTTGGGGCAAAGCCGGTCTTTGTTGGTGTGACCGAAGCCCTGACCATCGATCTGGATGATCTTGAGGCCAAGCTGGATCAGGCGAAAGTACTAATGCTTAGCCACATGCGAGGGCATCTGTGCGATATGGATCGGCTGATGCAGATGTGCGACGCCGCCGGCGTGATCGTGATCGAGGATTGCGCGCATACCATGGGTGCGGCGTGGCGCGGACAACTGTCTGGGCGGCAGGGGGCCATTGGATGTTACTCGTGCCAGACCTATAAACATGTCAATTCGGGTGAGGGCGGGTTGCTGATCACGGATGATCCGGAACTGGCCGCCAAGGCTACGATGTTGTCCGGGTCTTATATGCTTTATGAACGCCATCTGGCCGCGCCTGGGCCGGAGGTGTTCGAGCAGATCAAATACACCACCCCCAATGTCTCGGGCCGGATGGATAATCTGCGTGCGGCGATCCTGCGCCCGCAGTTGCGCGATCTGGACCGGCAGGTGCAGCGCTGGAACGAACGCTATGTTGAGATTGAGCGTGGCCTGCGTGAAACGCCGGGTTTGACGATGGTGGAGCGGCCTGATGCTGAGACCTATGTCGGTTCATCGATACAATTCCTGTTGCTGGACTGGACACCCGAGCGCATTGCTGAGGTAATCCAGCGTTGCGCCGCGCGCGGGGTCGAACTGAAGTGGTTCGGGGGGACTGAACCGTCGGGCTTTACCTCACGCTATGACAGTTGGCGTTATGCCGACAGCGCCCCGATGCCGGTCAGTGATCGGATATTGGCAGGGATCATGGATATGCGCGTTCCACTGACCTTTTCGCTGGAAGATTGTGCCCAAATTGCACGCATTATCCGGGCTGAAGTCAGCGCTGTCTATCAGTCATAGTCCAGCGGAGTGCGCTTTCAGCGCACGCTCGATTTATCTGAAAACGCCGCCCCTTGCCGGGCGGCGTTTTGCGTTGGCCTGCGTGTCGTCATTGACCCGAGGAGGAAACGCTGCTATCTGATTATTGAACGCTTGTTCATTAATACAATCGGAGGAGCCCTGCATGTTTATGGCCACAATGCAATTCGATCTGGGCGAGGACGTGAACGCCTTGCGTGAGATGGTGCACCGCTGGGCTCAGGAACGGGTCAAGCCGATGGCGGCCGAGATCGACGCGTCCAATGCCTTTCCGAATGAGCTGTGGAAAGAGATGGGTGAGCTTGGTTTGTTGGGCGTCACAGTCCCTGAAGAATATGGCGGGGCCGGTATGTCCTATCTGGCGCATACGGTGGCAGTTGAGGAAGTGGCGCGCGCCTCGGCCTCGGTATCTTTGTCCTATGGCGCGCATTCGAACTTGTGCGTGAACCAGATCAAGTTGAACGGAACAGAAGAGCAGAAGAAAAAATATCTGCCCCGTCTGATTTCGGGTGAACACGTCGGGGCGTTGGCTATGTCCGAGTCCTCGGCTGGGTCGGATGTGGTTTCCATGAAGCTACGTGCAGAAAAGCGAAACGATCACTATCGGCTGAATGGCAACAAATACTGGATCACCAACGGGCCGGATGCAGACACTCTGGTCGTCTATGCCAAGACCGATCCGGACGCCGGGTCAAAGGGGATCACGGCCTTTCTGATCGAGAAAGAGATGATCGGGTTTTCGACTTCGCCTCATTTCGACAAGCTTGGCATGCGCGGCTCGAACACCGCTGAGTTGATCTTTGAAGATGTTGAAGTGCCGTTCGAGAATGTTCTGGGCGAAGAAGGGCGGGGTGTAGCCGTTCTGATGTCCGGTCTGGACTATGAGCGTGTGGTTCTTGCGGGTATTGGAACCGGGATCATGGCCGCCTGCTTGGATGAAGTGATGCCCTATCTGGCCGAGCGTAAGCAGTTCGGAAAACCGATCGGGAGCTTCCAGCTCATGCAAGGCAAGATCGCGGATATGTACACAGCAATGAATTCGGCGCGGGCCTATGTCTACGAAGTTGCCAAGGCTTGCGACCGCGGGGATGTAACCCGTCAGGATGCTGCGGCGTGCTGCCTATATGCCTCGGAACAGGCGATGGTGCAGGCGCATCAAGCCGTTCAGGCGTTGGGTGGTGCCGGATTCCTGTCGGATTCGCCGGTCAGCCGGATTTTCCGAGATGCAAAGCTGATGGAGATCGGCGCGGGCACCAGCGAAATCCGCCGCATGCTGATTGGGCGCGAAATGATGAACGAGATGTTGTGACGGAAAACCCCGCAGTTCATTGAACCACGGGGCTTTTTGCGATTGGATCAGAAACGATGAACGTAGGACAGGCCAATCAGGAACGGGTCGATTTCGGCGGTGCCGATGTCGTTGCCGTCAAGTTTGACGTCCGAGTCGATGTCGAACCAGCGCACGTTCAGACGCACCGCGCCTTTTTCCGTGACCATGTAATCCAGACCGGCCTGCAGAGAAACGCCGAAGGAGTTGTCCAGATCGAGATCGCCCAAAGGCGAGTCTTCCTCGAAGAAGATGGTGTAGTTCAGACCAGCGCCGACATAGGGCTTCCACGCGCTATTGGTCGGGAAGTGATAGTTCAGCGACAGAGTAGGCGGAAGATGCTTGACGCTGCCCGCGTCAACGCTGCCACCGAGAGTGACGTCATGCTTGTAGGGGGTCGAGGCCAAGAGCTCGATCCCGAGATTGTCCTGAACGAAATATTCGACGGTGAAAATCGGACGGGTGTCCGAGTCGATTTCGGCGTCGAACCCGGCCAGAGTCCCATTGTCGGATTTGGGGTCCAGATAGCCGACACCAACACCGACTGTCCAATCGCCTTGGGATTGGGCGAAGGCTGGGGCAGCCAGAGCGACAAGTGCGGTAGAAAGGGTCAAAGCGGCGAGTTTCTTTGTCATATTCGTGCCTTTGCTTGCGTTGATGCCGATGTTTTGGATGCCGCGGCGCAGAGACGCTCTGATCTGCATCAAACTCCGGAAATTGCTGAATCGGGGAGGCTAGCTGCAACCGCTAATGAAATAAGGGAAAATCAGCATGCATCCCGCTGAGCGCATACCGGGTTTGCGCGGCGACCAAAGCTGGGCGATGCCTGATCGGCTGAACATGGCGCAGCAATGCCTGTCGCAACAATCCGATCGGGTTGCTTTGCTGGATCTGACCCGGGGCGATCCGAGCGTGGTAACATTTGGCGAACTGGAGCTTATGGTTGATGGCATCGCTCGCGCGTTGATAGCTCTGGTCCAGCCAGGGGACCGGGTTGGCGTCTTGCTCAGCCAGTCGCCGTGGTGTGCCGCCGCGCATCTGGCGATCTGGAAGATCGGTGCGATTTCGGTGCCGTTGTTCAAGCTGTTCAAACACGATGCGCTGGCATCGCGCGTCAGAGATGCAGGTGCGCGGATCGTTTTGACGGATGCAGAAGGGGCCGCGTTGCCGGGGGATCTGGCCCAGCCACTTTTGGTTGACGAGATCGGGCAGGAGGGGGAACCGGTGCCCTTTGCCGATACCGGCCCCGAAGATCCGGCGGTCCTGATCTACACGTCCGGCACCACTGGCAGTCCCAAGGGTGCGCTGCATGGTCATCGTGTGCTGCTGGGCCACCTGCCGGGCGTCTCGATCAGCCACAACCACTTGCGTGATGGGGATTGCCTGTGGACGCCAGCAGACTGGGCGTGGATCGGCGGTTTGTTCGACGTTCTGATGCCCGGGCTTGCGCTGGGTGTTCCGGTGGTTGCCACGCGTTTGGACAAATTCACCCCAAAGGCCTGCGCCGAGGTGATCGCGCGGGCGGGGGTGCGGAACGTCTTCTTTCCGCCGACGGCTTTACGGATGCTCAAAGCTGCGGATCAGTCGATACCGGGATTGCGGTCGGTGGCGTCCGGGGGCGAGCCTTTGGGCGCTGAGATGTTGGCTTGGGGCCAGCAGGCCTTTGGTCTGACGATCAACGAGTTTTATGGCCAGACCGAGTGTAACATGGTCGTATCCTCCTGCGCCGAGGACTTCCCCGTTCGCCCCGGCTGTATCGGTAAACCGGTGCCGGGTCATGAGGTGGCGGTAATTGACGATCATGGCCAACCGACGACGGAGGAAGGCGATGTTGCCATCCGGCGCGGTTCGGCCTCAATGCTGCTGGAATACTGGAATAATCCGCAAGCAACGGCTGAGAAATTCCGAGGTGATTGGCTGATCACCGGTGACCGTGGCGTGTGGGAGGGCGATTATCTGCGCTTTGTCGGTCGTGATGATGACGTGATTACCTCGGCAGGATACCGGATTGGCCCGGCTGAGATCGAGGATTGCCTGCTGACCCATCCGTCAGTGGCAACTGTGGGCGTGGTCGGCAAGCCCGATGAGCTGCGGACCGAGATCGTGAAGGCCTATGTGGTATTGAAGCCGGGGGCTGAGGCGTCGGGCGCTGAGTTGCAGAATTGGGTTAAGGACCGTTTGGCGCAGTATTCCTATCCGCGTGAGGTGTCGTTTCTGGAAGAGTTGCCGATGACGGTGACGGGAAAGGTGATCCGGAAGGAATTGAAGGCGCGGGCTGCAGGGGAGGCAATTACATGATGCGAATTGCACTTGCTGCGATGCTAGTACCATCGCTTGTTTCCGCTCAGGGCGCTTGGGTAGACCAGTCGTATATTCAACAATGTTTTTCTCAGACGCAGCAGGGCGATAGCATGTCATCATGTCTCGGCGCAGCTGCCAATGCCTGCCAAACGATACCGGGAAATGAAACAACCCTTGGCATCACCGAGTGTATTCAAGCCGAAACCCAAATTTGGGATTCATATCTAAACGAACAGTATAAACTGCGTAGAGCAGAACTGGCTGAACAAAGTCCCGAACTTTCGGACCAGTTGCGAGATGCTCAACGCGCATGGATCGGGTTTCGGGATGCTGAATGTGCTCTGGCCTACGGCATATGGTCTGATGGAACGATACGCTCGATTGTTGCCGCAAATTGCCTGCTGACCGAAACCGCTGAACGCGCTGTGGAATTGCGCGACTTGGGGAAGATGGAATGAAAATAAAATCCAAAGCCATACCGACCTCTGAGGGGTTTAAGGCGAACCGAGCCGCACATCTGGATGCGCTGGCACATATTGCGGATGCCGCCGAAGCGGCCCGCATGGGTGGCGGTGAAAAATCGCGGGCGCGGCATGAATCGCGGGGCAAGATGCTGCCGCGTCGTCGGGTGGCGAACCTGCTCGATCCGGGTTCTCCGTTCTTGGAAATCGGCGCGACGGCGGCACATGGGATGTATGGAGATGCCGCGCCCTGTGCCGGGGTGATCGCGGGGATTGGCCGGGTGCAGGGGCGCGAGGTCATGGTGGTGTGCAACGACGCCACTGTGAAAGGCGGCACATATTATCCGCTGACGGTCAAGAAACACCTCCGCGCGCAGGAGATTGCCGAGGAAAACCATCTACCCTGCATCTATCTGGTCGATAGCGGCGGCGCGAACCTGCCTAATCAGGATGAGGTTTTCCCCGACCGCGATCATTTTGGCCGCATCTTCTATAATCAGGCGCGGATGAGCGCGAAGGGGATTGCTCAGATCGCCGTTGTAATGGGGTCGTGTACGGCGGGCGGGGCCTATGTGCCTGCGATGTCCGATGTCACGATCATCGTAAAAGAACAGGGCACGATCTTTCTGGCCGGACCGCCTTTGGTCAAGGCTGCGACGGGGGAGGTTGTGACAGCGGAAGATCTGGGTGGCGGCGATGTGCATACGCGCCTGTCCGGTGTGGCGGATTATCTGGCCGAGGATGATGCGCATGCGTTGGCCTTGGCTCGGCGGGCCGTCGGGTCGTTGGGGGGTGCCGGGCTGAAGCCTGGCCTACAGTTCGAAACACCGGAAGAGCCTGCCTATAATCCCGAGGAAATTTTGGGCGTAGTTCCGGCCGATCTGCGGACGCCCTATGACATCCGCGAGGTGATTGCGCGGCTGGTCGATGGCTCGCGCTTCGATGAGTTCAAGCCGCGTTTTGGAGAAACTCTAGTGACCGGTTTTGCCCATGTCAAAGGCTGCCCGGTCGGGATCATTGCCAACAATGGCGTGCTGTTCTCCGAGGCCGCGCAGAAGGGCGCGCATTTTGTCGAACTGTGCTCGAAGCGCAAAACACCACTGGTATTCCTGCAGAACATCACAGGCTTCATGGTTGGTCGGAAATATGAAAACGAAGGCATCGCGCGGCACGGGGCCAAGATGGTGACGGCGGTGGCGACGACGAGCGTTCCAAAGATCACAATGCTTGTCGGAGGGTCCTTCGGAGCTGGAAACTACGGCATGGCAGGACGCGCCTATCAGCCTCGGTTCCTGTGGACTTGGCCGAATTCGCGTATCTCAGTGATGGGGGGCGAGCAAGCTGCAGGTGTCCTAGCGACTGTCAAACGCGACGGGATCGAACGACAGGGCGGCACATGGTCGGCTGAAGAAGAAGCTGAATTCAAGCGCCCGACGCTGGACATGTTCGAAGAACAATCCCACCCGCTCTACGCGTCGGCGCGGTTGTGGGATGACGGCATCATCGACCCGCGCAAATCGCGCGATGTGTTGGCATTGTCGCTGAGTGCCGCACTGAACGCCCCGATTGAGGAGACACGTTTCGGCGTGTTCAGGATGTAAGATGAGCGTTTCATTGAATGAAGTAATGGCCCGCTACCCGGGCGCGCAGACCTTCAAGTTTGGAGACAGCGCATCGCTAAGCGCCGAGCTGCTGGCGCTGGTAAGATCAGGCCGAAAAACGGCAACATGTGGTGCTTTGCGAGACTACCCCGAAGGCAGTGCTGATATTCCGGTCGTTGGGCGGCAGGATATTGCACTGGAATGGGATGATCGCCCGGCTTTGGTGATCGAAACTATCGAGGTCTCGACCTGCCGATATTGCGATGTGACCGAAGACTTTGCGTTGGCCGAGGGTGAGAATGAAACGCTTGAGGGATGGCGCGAAGATCATCGCCGGTATTTCGAACGCAATGGCGGGTTCTATCCCGAGATGGAATTGCTGTGCGAACGCTTCCGCCTTGTCGAAGATCTGGCGGTTAAGGGGTAAGCTATGTTTAACAAAATCCTGATTGCCAACCGCGGCGAGATCGCCTGCCGGGTCATGGAAACTGCTCAGAAGATGGGCGTATCTTGTGTGGCTGTGTATTCGGATGCTGATGCATCGGCCAAGCATGCGCAGATGGCGGATGAAGCGGTGCATATTGGTGGCGCGGCCCCAGCCGAAAGCTATCTGAAGGGTGATGTGATCATTCAAGCGGCGCTGGATACAGGAGCGCAGGCGATCCATCCTGGTTATGGGTTCTTGTCCGAAAACCCGGATTTTGTGGATGCAGTCGAGGCTGCAGGTCTGACCTTCATCGGGCCATCGGCGGACGCGATCCGCAAGATGGGCCTTAAGGATGCGGCCAAGGTATTGATGGAGGACGCAGGAGTTCCCGTCGTCCCCGGCTATCATGGCAACAATCAGGACCCCGAACATCTGGCTGGCGCGGCAGATACCATCGGGTATCCCGTTTTGATCAAGGCCGTTGCAGGTGGTGGTGGCAAGGGGATGCGGCTGGTCGAGGCGCCCGAGGAGTTCTCGGCTGCATTGGACAGCGCGCGCGGTGAGGCAAAGACGGCGTTCGGTAATGATGCTGTACTTGTCGAGAAATTCGTCGCCAAGCCCCGCCATATCGAGGTGCAGGTATTCGGTGACGGCACCCACGCAGTGCATCTGTTTGAACGCGACTGCTCGTTGCAGCGGCGGCATCAGAAAGTGATCGAAGAGGCCCCAGCCCCTGGAATGACTGCCGAGATGCGTGAGGCGATGGGGCAGGCGGGCGTGCGCGCGGCTGAGGCGATTGGCTACAAGGGCGCAGGGACGGTTGAGTTCATCGTCGATGCCTCGGACGGGCTGCGCCCGGATCGGTTCTGGTTCATGGAGATGAACACGCGCCTGCAAGTCGAGCACCCGGTGACCGAGGCCATTACTGGCGTCGATCTTGTCGAATGGCAGTTGCGCGTAGCAGCGGGTGAAAGCCTGCCGAAGCGGCAGGGCGATTTGTCGATCCGCGGGCATTCCTTTGAGGCGAGGCTTTATGCCGAAGATGTGCCCAAAGGCTTTCTGCCTGCGACGGGTACGCTGACTCATCTACAGTTCCCGGAAGGCTGCCGTGCCGACAGTGGCGTGCGCGCCGGGGATACGATCAGCCCATGGTACGACCCTATGATCGCCAAGGTCGTGGTGCATGGCCCGATACGCGCGGTCGCTTTGGAAAATCTCCACCGGACCTTGCGCCAGACCGAGGTCGCCGGGACTGTCACAAATCTCGCCTTCCTTGGTGCTCTGACGCGGCACAGCGGGTTTGCGTCGGGCGACGTGGATACCGGGCTGATCGGGCGGGATCTTGAGGCTCTGGTAGAGGTCGCTGATTCAGGTCATGCGTCAACGGTGGCTGCGGCGATGACGGCGCTGGGCCTGATAGAGACTGCCTCTGAGACAGGCTTCACCCTTTGGGGGGCATTGCACCGGGCTGTGCAGCTAATGCGCGACGGAGAGGTCATTGATTTGGACGTGCAGGTTGAAAACCCGCATCGGCAGGTTTGGACTGTTAACGGCGCGCAGGTGATTGCGCAGCGAAATGGCGGTTGGATTATTGACGGAAAGCCAATGCCCAACGTCGCCATCGCAGGATCTCAGGTCACCGTGTTCGACGATTACGGGCAGGTGTTTGACGTTATCGATCCTCTGGATCGCGATGCAAGTGCGGCGGGCGACACCAACGTGATCGAGGCGCCGATGCCCGGTTTGGTCAAGGCCGTCTTTGCCGCAGCAGGGCAAGCGGTGAAAGAGGGCGACCGGCTGGCCATTCTGGAAGCCATGAAGATGGAGCATTCTTTGTTGGCCGCCCGAGATGGGGTGGTCGCGGAAGTGCTGGCCGAGGCGGGGGCACAGGTCGAGGCCGGTGCAGCGTTGGTTCGGTTGGCCGAGGATTGATCTGTTCGGCCCGCGGATTGCGTGGCAAAGTCGGGCCATCCGCAATTGAAACGATAAGAAACCGGGAAGGGATGCGCTGATGAAAGAACGGGTCGAAATATTCGAGGTCGGGCCACGCGACGGCCTGCAGAACGAACAGCGCGAGATCCCGGTGGCCGAGAAGGTCGCCTTGGTCGATTGCCTCAGCCGGGCCGGTTTCAACCGGATCGAAGTTGCCAGTTTTGTCTCACCGAAATGGGTCCCGCAAATGGCGGGCAGCGGTGAAGTTATGGCTGGAATCACACGGACCGAAGGCGTGCGGTACGCTGCGCTGACGCCGAATATGCGCGGATATGAGGACGCGTTGGCAGCCAAGGCAGATGAGATCGCGGTGTTTACTTCGGCGTCCGAGGGGTTCTCGAAAGCGAACATAAACGCAACGATTGCCGAATCCATCGAACGGTTTGTGCCCATTCTCGAAGCAGCACGACATATTGATCTGCCCGTCCGGGGCTATGTCTCGTGCGTGACCGACTGTCCCTATGACGGCCCGACCCCGCCCGAGAAGGTGGCCGAGGTGGCGGACGCGCTGTTTGCCCATGGCTGCTATGAGATTTCGCTGGGGGACACGATTGGGCAGGGAACGCCGGACAAGATTGCTCATATGCTGCTGGCCGTGCGCGAACGAGTGCCGGTTACCCGGCTTGCAGGACATTTTCATGATACCAACGGGCGGGCAATCGACAACATAGACGCTTCGCTTGCCTTGGGTGTGCGGGTATTTGATACCGCCGTGGGCGGGCTGGGTGGTTGCCCTTATGCGCCGGGTGCGGCCGGTAATGTCGCAACCGAAGCCGTGACCGCACATCTGGAACGGTTGGGATATGAGATCGGTCTGGATGTGCCGGTTCTGGAACAGGCGGCGCGCATGGCGCGGGCAATGCGGGCGGAATAAGATATGTTCGAGACCATTACGCTGAACACAGACGCGCGTGGCGTGGCTACTCTGACGCTGGATCGACCCGAGAAGCACAACGCACTGTCGGCGCAGATGATTGCAGAGCTAACCCAGGCCGCTGGGCAATTGGCAAATGATGATGCGGTGCGGGTGGTGGTTCTGGCCGCCGCGGGCAAGAGCTTTTGCGCCGGGGGAGATCTGGGTTGGATGCAGGCGCAGATGGCTGCCGATCCCGAGACGCGTTTTGCCGAAGCGCGCAAGCTGGCTGAGATGCTGAATGCCTTAAATACGCTGCCCAAACCCTTGATCGGCGCGTTGCAGGGAAACGCGTTTGGTGGAGGTGTCGGGATGGCTTCGGTCTGCGATGTGGCGATCGGTGTGGAAAGCCTGAAGATGGGTCTAACCGAAACGCGGCTTGGCCTGATCCCGGCGACGATTGGACCCTATGTCATTGCCCGAATGGGCGAAGCACGGTCGCGGCGCGTCTTTATGTCTGCCCGCCTGTTCGAAGCGGCGGAAGCGGTCGAACTGGGCCTGTTGACCCGCGCGGTGCCCGCTGTGGCGTTGGCCGAGGCGGTCGAAGCTGAAGTGCTTCCCTATCTGTCCTGTGCACCCGGTGCGGTGTCTTCGGCCAAGCAGCTGATCCAGTCACTTGGGCCGCGAATTGATGACGCGGTGATTGACCACACCATTCGACAGCTTGTCGCGCGTTGGGAAACTGATGAGGCGCAAGAGGGAATCGGCGCCTTTTTCGACAAACGAAAACCTGCATGGATTAGTTAGGTTTAGCCGATCACTTTGTTCCAGAAGTGTTCTCCGCAATCGCCCGCTGGATGATTGTAACAATGCCGACCTGCGCGTTTCTGTTCGGTTGACCCTCTGACCCCACAGGGATAGAGAATGTCCAGTCAAATCGCCAATTGACGGCGCACCCTTTCGGGACTTGCGCAGGAAAGGAGCTATACGTGGAAGACCTGCTGCGGGAGTACCTCCCGATTCTGGTGTTTCTGGCCGTTGCCGTAGGCCTTGGAATCGTACTGATTCTGGCTGCTGTGGTCCTGGCTGTCCGCAATCCCGACCCCGAAAAGGTCAGCGCCTATGAATGTGGTTTCAACGCCTTCGACGATGCGCGAATGAAGTTTGATGTCCGATTCTATCTGGTCGCGATTCTCTTCATCATCTTTGATCTGGAAATCGCCTTCCTGTTCCCCTGGGCCGTTGGCTTCAAAGACATCAGCGATGTTGGGTTCTGGTCGATGATGGTGTTTCTGGCGGTGCTGACCATCGGCTTTGCCTATGAATGGAAGAAAGGGGCCCTGGAATGGGAGTGATGACGGGCGCAAACACCGCCGGCGTCGACAAGGAAGTCGCCACCCAGGCCCTGAACGCGGAACTGCAGGACAAGGGGTTTCTGCTGACCTCGACCGAGGACATCATCAACTGGGCGCGGACCGGATCCTTGCACTGGATGACCTTTGGTCTGGCCTGCTGCGCGGTAGAGATGATGCACACGTCGATGCCACGGTATGACGCGGAACGGTTCGGCATCGCGCCTCGTGCGTCTCCGCGCCAGTCTGATGTGATGATCGTCGCTGGAACGCTGACCAACAAGATGGCCCCGGCGCTGCGCAAGGTTTATGACCAGATGCCCGAGCCGCGCTATGTGATCTCGATGGGGTCCTGCGCGAATGGCGGTGGGTATTACCACTATTCCTATTCCGTTGTGCGTGGCTGTGACCGGGTTGTTCCGGTGGACATCTACGTGCCCGGCTGCCCTCCAACCGCTGAGGCGTTGTTGTATGGACTGATGCAGCTGCAACGCAAAATCCGCCGAACCGGCACCATCGTACGCTGAGGGAGAGGTAGATGAGCGAAGCACTCAAAGAACTCGGCACTCAGTTGGAGCTGAAACGTGCAGATTGCGTTCTGGCCTGGGATGTGACCCATGGCGAGCTGAACGTCGATGTGGCTCCTTCGAATCTGGTGGAATTCATTGAGTTTCTCAAAAGTGAGCGGACCTGCCAGTTCTCGACCCTGGTTGACATCACCGGCGTCGACTACCCCGAACGGGCCAAGCGGTTCGATGTGGTCTACCACTTCCTGTCAATGTATCAGAACCAGCGCATTCGCTTACGAGTCTCGATCCGAGAAGATGACATGGTGCCTTCAATCGTGGACGTGCACCCCTCTGCCAATTGGTTCGAGCGCGAGGTGTTCGACATGTTCGGCATCCTGTTCTCAGGTCATCCAGACTTGCGACGCATCCTTACGGATTATGGTTTCCGCGGCTATCCGCTGCGCAAGGATTTCCCGACCACTGGCTATACTGAAGTCCGCTATGACGAAGCGCAAAAGCGCGTGGTCTACGAACCGGTCTCATTGGTTCAGGAATACCGTCAATTTGATTTCATGTCCCCGTGGGAAGGTGCGAACTACATTCTTCCGGGGGATGAAAAACAGGAGTCGTAAGTCATGGAGTTCCTGATCTGGATTGCCGTCACGGTTGCCACGATTATCCCGATGCTGAAGCTGCTACCGCATTTCGGGATCGAGAAATACTGGGTCGTAGCCTGCGTCATCCCGATTGGAACGCTGATCCTGATTTGGATCATGGCCATGAAACTGCAAGAGATGGAGCGCCGCTGATGGGTCTGGGGGAACTGATTGCGTTGGGGGCGCTTGGGGTTCTGCTGGCTGGGGCCGCTGCCAAGGCAGCTGAGGCGGAAAAGGTCCGGGTACGGGCCGAAGCGAAGAAGAAACGAGGGCGTTGATGGACGGCTCAAGATACGATGACGGCAGCACGGACGCGCTGAGCGGAGAACAGAAGATCCGCAACTTCAACATTAACTTCGGCCCGCAACACCCTGCGGCGCACGGAGTTCTGCGACTTGTACTTGAGCTGGACGGCGAGATCGTCGAACGTTGCGACCCGCATATCGGCCTATTGCACCGTGGTACCGAAAAGCTGATGGAAAGTCGGACGTATCTGCAGAATCTGCCGTATTTCGACCGTCTTGATTACGTGGCACCGATGAACCAGGAACATGCCTGGTGTCTGGCCATCGAAAAACTGACCGGTGTTGAAGTACCGCGTCGCGGCTCTTTGATCCGCGTTTTGTATTCCGAGATCGGTCGTATTCTTAACCACCTGCTGAACGTGACCACTCAAGCCATGGACGTTGGCGCGCTGACCCCGCCTCTGTGGGGTTTTGAAGAGCGTGAAAAGCTGATGGTGTTCTATGAGCGTGCCTGTGGTGCCCGCCTGCACGCCGCCTATTTCCGCCCCGGAGGCGTGCATCAGGACCTGCCGCCGGAACTGCTGGACGATATCGAGGCTTGGAGCCACGAGTTTCCCGCCGTTCTCGATGACATTGACGGCCTGTTGACCGAAAACCGCATCTTCAAACAGCGCAACGCCGATATTGGTGTCGTGACCGAGGATGACATTCAGAAATACGGCTTCTCGGGCGTAATGGTGCGCGGATCGGGGCTGGCATGGGACCTGCGCCGCGCGCAGCCCTATGAATGCTATGACGAGTTCGAGTTCCAGATTCCCGTCGGAAAGAACGGCGATTGCTATGACCGCTATCTGGTGCGCATGGAAGAGATGCGCCAGTCGCTGCTGATCATCCGTCAGGCCATCGCCAAAATCCGCGACTGTCCCGGAGACGTTCTGGCGCGCGGAAAGATCACCCCGCCGAAACGTTCGGACATGAAGACCTCGATGGAAAGTCTGATCCATCACTTCAAGCTCTACACCGAAGGCTTCCACGTCCCCGCAGGCGAGGTCTATGCCGCTGTCGAAGCCCCCAAGGGCGAGTTCGGCGTCTATTTGGTCGCCGACGGCACCAACAAGCCCTACCGCGCCAAACTCCGCGCGCCGGGTTTCCTGCACCTGCAAGCCATGGACCACGTTGCCGGAGGACACCAACTGGCCGACGTCGCCGCCATCATCGGCACCATGGACGTCGTATTTGGAGAGATTGACCGCTAATGCTCCGCCGTCTTCACCCCGAACAACCCGAAAGCTTTGCCTTTACCGCTGCCAACCAGCAATGGGCCGAAGCGCAGATCACCAAATACCCCGAAGGCCGTCAGGCCAGCGCGGTGATCCCGCTGCTGTGGCGTGCGCAAGAACAAGAGGGCTGGCTGAGCCGTCCGGCGATTGAATCCGTCGCCGACATGCTGGGTATGGCCTATATCCGCGTGCTTGAGGTCGCGTCGTTCTACTTCATGTTCCAGCTGCAGCCGGTTGGATCGGTGGCACATATTCAGGTGTGCGGCACGACATCCTGCATGATCTGCGGGGCCGAGGATCTGATTGCGGTCTGCAAGGAAAAGATCGCGACCAAGCCGCATGAACTGTCTGCTGACGGTAAGCTGAGCTGGGAAGAGGTGGAATGCCTCGGATCTTGCACCAATGCCCCGATGGCGCAGATCGGTAAGGATTACTACGAAGATCTGACGACCGAGAGCTTTGGCAAGATTCTCGATGATCTGGTGGCGGGCAAAGTGCCGACTCCGGGTCCTCAGAACGGGCGCTATGCGGCGGAACCTCTGAAGGGGCTGACCAGCCTGACGGAGTATGACAGCGGCAGAACGCAGTATAACGCAAGCGTGCAGCTTGCGAGCGATCTGGGCGATACAGTCAAGCGCATCGATGGGACCGAGGTTCCAATCCTGACCCCTTGGCTGGGCGAGGATGGAAAAGCGACGGCGGCCAAGGCCGCGCCGAAGCCGCCTAAAGCGCCGGCCCCGGCGAAGCCAGCGGTGAAACAGGCTGCTGAGGCGAAAGCGGCGAAAGAGGATCAACCGGAAACGCTGAGCAGTGCGCGCGATGGCAAGCCCGATGATCTGAAGATGCTGAAGGGTGTGGGTCCGAAGCTGGAAGAGACCCTGAACGAGTTGGGCTTTTACCACTATGACCAGATCGCTGCATGGACACCCGAGCAAGTGGCCTGGGTGGATGCGCGCCTGAAATTCAAAGGCCGGATCGAGCGGGACGGGTGGATCGAACAAGCCGCGAAACTGGCCGCAGGTGAAGAGACCGATTTCGCCAAACGTGCCAAGGAAGACGGCACATACGAAGACTAAACGGGTGCCCGTTCGGGGCATCAGGATGAGATGGATACGGATAAGGAACTGGCCATAGCCCGCAAGGGCCGACATATCGGCATCGTCATCGCCGTGACGATGGTGGTTTGGCTTGGCATGACCTTGTTCATCGGCCCAGCAATCGGATTGCCGGGGCGCTACGCGCTGCTGTTTGATTTCGCCGCTCTGGCCGGATTCATCTATGCGGGCGTCAACATATTTCAACTCTGGCGCATGCGTCAGGATAGCCAAGGGTAACTGAGCGATGCTGAAGGATCAGGACAGGATCTTTACCAACATCTACGGGATGCACGAGCGCACTTTGAAAGGTGCGCAGGCCCGCGGGCATTGGGACGGCACTGCTGGCCTGATTGAGAAAGGCCGCGACTGGATCATTCAGACCATGAAAGACTCAGGGCTTCGTGGCCGTGGTGGTGCGGGTTTCCCGACCGGTCTGAAATGGTCGTTCATGCCCAAGGAAAGCGATGGGCGTCCGGCTTATCTGGTGGTGAACGCGGATGAATCCGAGCCCGGCACCTGCAAAGACCGCGAGATTATGCGTCATGATCCACACACGCTGATCGAGGGGTGCCTGATCGCGTCCTTCGCGATGAATGCGCATACTTGCTACATCTACCTGCGCGGCGAATACATCCGCGAGCGTGAAGCGCTGCAGGCCGCGATTGACGAGGCCTACGACGCCGGTCTTCTTGGCAAGAACGCTGCTGGCTCGGGCTGGGATTTCGACCTGTTCCTGCACCATGGCGCTGGGGCCTATATCTGCGGTGAGGAAACCGCCCTGATCGAAAGCCTAGAGGGTAAAAAGGGCATGCCGCGCATGAAGCCTCCGTTCCCGGCAGGCGCGGGGCTTTATGGCTGCCCGACCACGGTGAACAACGTGGAATCCATCGCCGTTGTGCCCACCATCCTGCGGCGTGGCGCTGACTGGTTTGCGGGTTTTGGTCGTCAGAACAACGCAGGCACCAAGCTGTTTGCGATCTCGGGTCATGTGAACAACCCTTGCGTTGTCGAAGAGGCAATGTCGATTTCCTTCGAAGACCTGATCGAGACCCATTGCGGCGGTATTCGCGGCGGTTGGGATAATCTCTTGGCGGTGATCCCCGGCGGGTCTTCGGTACCGTGTGTGCGTGGTGAGAACATGCGCGATGCCATCATGGATTTTGACTATCTGCGCGGAGAACTGGGTTCGGGTCTGGGCACGGCGGCAGTCATCGTGATGGACAGGTCTACCGACATCATCAAGGCAATCTGGCGGTTGTCGAAGTTCTACAAGCACGAAAGTTGCGGCCAGTGTACGCCATGTCGTGAAGGCACTGGTTGGATGATGCGCGTGATGGATCGTCTTGTACGCGGTGAAGCCGAACTGGAAGAGATCGACATGCTGTTTGACGTCACCAAACAGGTTGAAGGCCACACGATCTGCGCCCTTGGCGATGCGGCGGCCTGGCCGATCCAAGGTCTGATCCGCAATTTCCGAGAAGAAATAGAGGACCGCATCAAGGCCCAGAAATCGGGCCGCATGGGTGCGATGGCAGCGGAGTAAAATCGATGGAAGTCTATGCCGAATATTCCCACGCGATCGCCGCTTTGGTGATCTTTACCCTGATCGTTCTGTTCATGTCGCCGTTCTCGGCGCTTGCAAAAGCGGGCAAGGGGCTGGCACCGGGGGCCACTCCGGATCAGGATTATTCGGACAGGGCCTATCGTTTGAACCGCGCTTATCTGAACGGCACTGAAACTCTGCCTGCCTTTTTGACTGTTACAGTCGCGGCGATCCTGTTGGGGGCCAGCCCGTTCTGGGTGAACCTGCTGGCCTCAGTAGCGCTGCTGGCGCGGGTTGTTATGTTGGTGATTCACCTGCGCGGGATCGGCAAGCCGCATAGCGGGGTCCGGTCTGTTGCTTATGTGGTTGGATGGGCCTGCATGTTCATTCTTGGCCTTATTGCTTTGGTGGCCGCGTTTTGATCCAGCCCGAAGGATATCATCTGGCCGAGTTGAATGTCGGCCGTTTGTTGGCGCCAACAGACGATCCGCGTGTGGCTGAATTCATGGCCAACCTGGATCGCGTCAACGGGCTTGGCAAGCGGATGTCTGGCTTTGTCTGGATGATGGAAGGCTCGGGCGAGCCGGGAACAGGCAACACCGAAAACAGCATCGGGGATGATCCGCAATTCGTCGCGAACCTGACGGTTTGGGAAGACGTCGCCAGCCTTGAGAAATTTGTTTGGGGGACTATCCACAAACAGTTCTACGAACGTCGGCAAGAGTGGTTCGAAATCCTTGGCGAACAACATTTTGTCATGTGGTGGGTGCGGGAAGGGCATTGCCCCAGTTTGGCCGAAGCGTTGGATCGTCTGGAAAAGCTGCGCTCGGAAGGTCCCAGCGAGCATGCCTTTGGGTGGGCAGAATTGAAACAGGCCAGCAAGTGGCGCGACAATCGTTGCGTACAGGTCGCGGCGGAGTGAACGGGATGTTGATTCATACGCTTTCTCCTGCGCATCAGCGGATGCCACAAGCGCCAGCCACGAAACAGGAGTGGTTATGATGGCGAAACGCGTATTCGTAATGACAATGGTATTGGTGGGAAGCTTACTTGTATCTGCCTGCGGTACAGCGAAATCGAGGGCGACCCGCGTGGCGTTTGACGGCATTTTCTTCAACGCCAACGCAAAACACGTGGATAAGAAGACGACACCTACCGATTTCACTGTGACTGTGAATGGCGTTTCGCAGTCATTAGAAGGCGCACGCGAAGCGGGCCGCTATGAGGCGACAAAATTCTGCATTCAGAATTTTGGATCGTCCAGAATTGTATGGAAGGTTGGGCCGGAGACCGAGCCGCAAAATCTACGGATCGAAAACGATAAGCTGACGTATGCCGGAAGCTGTCAGCGACCATGAGCTACCGTATCGCATATCACGGCAAAACCCATGGGCTGTTATTGCATAGCAGCCGGCTGACCGCCGTCTTGGGAATCCCAAGACGAAAGGAAATGTCATGACTGTTGTACGACTTCTGGCCGCGATTTGCGCGATTTCGATGCCTGTAATGGCCGAAGCCAAACCACCCTTGAGGGATGTCAAAGAGATCGACAACGAACTCTACTACATCGCGATCGCAAATGAGATTTCGGAGTACTGTCCGTCGATCAGCGGGCGTCGACTTAAGGCGATTGGGGTGATGTGGGATCTGCGGTCCAAGGCGAACAAACTGGGATATTCGGACAAGGAAATCCGCGCCTATGTGGACTCGGATGCCGAGAAAGACAGGATGCGTGCCAAGGGTGAGGCATATCTGACCCAAAACGGCGTGTCTTATGAAAATCCCAATTCTTTCTGCACGTTGGGGCGGAAAGAGATTGAAAGAAACAGCGCCATCGGCGTGTATTTGAGGGCGAACTAGCGATGTCTGACCTCCGCAAAGTCAATATCGACGGGCAGGAAATCGAAGTCGATGGCGCGATGACACTGATCCAGGCCTGCGAGCAGGCCGGGGTCGAGGTGCCGCGCTTTTGCTATCACGAGCGTCTGTCGATTGCCGGGAACTGCCGGATGTGTCTGGTCGAGGTCGTGGGCGGCCCGCCGAAACCGGCGGCCTCCTGCGCGATGCAGGTGCGCGATCTGCGTCCGGGTCCGGAAGGGCAGGCACCGGTGGTCAAGACGAACTCGCCCATGGTCAAGAAGGCCCGCGAAGGGGTGATGGAGTTTCTGCTGATCAACCACCCGCTGGATTGCCCGATCTGCGATCAGGGCGGTGAGTGTGACCTGCAGGATCAGGCCATGGCCTATGGTCTGTCAGGGACGCGCTTCAAAGAAGCCAAGCGTGCCGTGGATGATCTGGACCTTGGTCCGCTGGTTGGCACCGCGATGACTCGCTGCATCAGTTGTACTCGTTGCGTGCGCTTCACCACAGAGGTCGCCGGGATCACCCAGATGGGTCAGACCGGACGCGGCGAAGATGCCGAGATCACCTCGTACCTGAACCAGACGCTGGATTCGAACCTGCAGGGCAACATCATCGATCTGTGCCCGGTAGGGGCGTTGACCTCGAAGCCATATGCATTCACCGCTCGCCCTTGGGAACTGACCAAAACCGAGAGTATCGACGTGATGGACGCTTTGGGCTCAAGCATCCGTGTAGATACCAAAGGGCGTGAAGTGATGCGCTTTCTGCCGCGCAACCATGACGGTGTGAACGAGGAATGGATCAGCGACAAGACCCGCTTTGTCTGGGACGGGTTGCGGCGCCAACGGCTGGACAAGCCGTATGTGCGGGAAAACGGCAAGCTGCGACCAGCCACTTGGCCCGAGGCATTGACCAAAGCCGCTGAGGCACTGAAAGGGGCTGAGAAGCCAGCCGGGATTGTCGGTGATCTGGCTCCAGTTGAGGCCACATTCGCACTCAAACAGATGATCGAAGGGCAAGGCGGTATCGTTGAGTGCCGCACCGACGGCGCCAAACTGCCTGCGGGTAACCGAGCAGCATATGCCGGGACCGCGGCAATCGAAGATATTGATGCGGCTGAACGTATCCTGTTGATCGGGACCAACCCGCGTGACGAGGCTCCGGTTTTGAATGCTCGTATCCGCAAGGCCTGGGCACACGGCGCCGAGGTGGCCCTGGTCGGGCCTGCCGTCGATCTGACCTATGAGTATCACCATGTAGGCAGCGACCGTGCCGCGCTGCAGACCATCGTTGATATGGGTGGTGATGATGAGATCAAGGGCAAGCGCTCTCTTGTCATCGTCGGGCAGGGCGCGCTGCAGGAGGTCGATGGCTCTGCCGTTCTGGCCGCCGCGCAAGCCATTGCAAGCAATACCGAAAGTGGGCTGATCGTTCTGCACACCGCAGCATCGCGCGTGGGTGCGATGGATGTGGATGCGACCAACGAAGGTGGCATGGAGGCGGTAAACGCGGCCGATGTGATCTATAACCTCGGTGCCGATGAGGTCGAGATCGGCGAGGGTGCTTTTGTGATCTATCAGGGTAGTCACGGCGATCGTGGCGCGCACCGCGCAGATGTGATCCTGCCGGGGGCGGCTTACACAGAAGAAAACGGTCTGTTCGTGAACACCGAAGGGCGTCCTCAACTCGCCATGCGCGCAGGCTTTGCACCGGGAGAGGCCAAGGAAAACTGGGCAATCCTAAGGGCGTTGTCTGCTGAGCTGGGGGCTACTCTGCCCTACGATACATTGGCTCAATTGCGCACCTCCTTGCTCGAATCTGTTCCGCATCTGGCGCGCATTGATGAGGTGATTGAGAATGAAGCAGCGGCGCTACAAGCCGGAAAATTGGGTGAAGCCAGCTTCCGCAATGCAATCAAGGATTTCTACCTGACCAACCCGATTGCCCGCGCCTCGCAATTGATGGCCGAACTATCGGCACAGGCGCAGACCCGCAAGACTGAGAAGATTGCGGCTGAATGAACCAGAAACGTTTCATATCGCAGACGTACGCGGTGCCCGGGTGGCAGATAGCCGCGCCGGATTTGCGTGTGAAATTGAAGATTAAGGGTGGCGTACAGACGGCAGATGCTGTTTACACCAACGCGCCGACCCAGCCGCAGATTGCGCAGGCATCTGGCCTTTGCATCGCACGCGGAAACCAAAATACCCACGGTGTGAGGACCAATGGCTGACTTCTTTAACACCCCAGGCGGAATAGCCATCATCATTCTGGCGCAAGTGCTTGCTGTTGTTGCGTTCGTGATGATCTCGCTGTTGTTCCTCGTTTACGGCGACCGCAAGATCTGGGCCGCCGTCCAGATGCGTCGCGGCCCCAACGTTGTCGGCGTATACGGCCTGCTGCAATCGGTGGCGGACGCACTGAAATATGTGGTGAAAGAGGTCGTCATTCCCGCAGGTGCCGACCGTACAGTGTTTATCCTCGCACCATTGACCAGTTTTGTCCTCGCGATGATCGCCTGGGCGGTGATCCCGTTCAATGATGGCTGGGTCCTGTCGGACATCAACGTCGCCATCCTCTATGTCTTCGCAGTCTCATCGCTTGAGGTTTATGGCGTGATTATGGGTGGTTGGGCGTCGAACTCAAAGTATCCATTCCTTGGGTCGCTGCGCTCTGCCGCGCAGATGATTTCATACGAGGTATCCATCGGTCTGATCATCATCGGCATCATCATCTCGACCGGTTCGATGAACTTCGGTGATATCGTGCGCGCACAGGATGGCTCGTTCGGGTTCTTCAGCTGGTACTGGCTGCCGCATTTCCCGATGGTGTTCCTGTTTTTCATCTCGGCATTGGCTGAAACCAACCGGCCACCCTTCGATCTGCCCGAGGCGGAATCGGAACTGGTTGCAGGCTATCAGGTCGAATACTCGGCCACGCCTTTCCTGCTTTTCATGGCCGGTGAATACATCGCCATCTTCCTGATGTGTGCTCTGACCACACTGCTGTTCTTTGGCGGTTGGCTGTCCCCGATCCCAGGCCTGCCTGACGGCGTATTGTGGATGGTTGCCAAGATGGCGTTCTTCTTCTTCATCTTCGCGATGGTCAAGGCGATCACACCCCGCTACCGCTATGACCAGTTGATGCGCCTGGGTTGGAAAGTGTTCTTGCCGTTCAGCCTCGTCTGGGTCGTCTTCGTGGCCTTCGCGGCGAAATTCGACTGGTTCTGGGGCGCGTTTGCCCGTTGGAGCGTAGGAGGCTGATATGACTCAAATCGACTACACCCGCGCCGCCAAATATTTCCTGCTGCAGGACTTCTGGGTCGGAATGAAATTGGGCTTGAAATACTTCTTCGCCCCAAAAGCCACCGTGAACTACCCGCATGAAAAGGGGCCCTTGTCCCCGCGGTTCCGGGGTGAACATGCCCTGCGCCGTTATCCGAACGGTGAGGAACGCTGCATCGCCTGCAAACTGTGCGAAGCGATCTGTCCTGCACAAGCCATCACCATCGACGCCGAGCCGCGCGAAGACGGAAGCCGCCGCACGACGCGCTATGACATTGACATGACCAAATGCATCTATTGCGGTTTCTGCCAGGAGGCATGTCCGGTTGATGCCATCGTCGAGGGCCCGAATTTCGAATTCGCCACCGAAACCCGGGAAGAGTTGTTCTACGACAAGCAGAAACTGCTGGATAACGGCGAACGCTGGGAAGCCGAAATTGCTCGCAATCTGGAAATGGACGCGCCGTACAGATGAGTGACAGTCCGACAAATCCGTTCGAGCTGATGATGAAGCAAGCTCAGGACATGGCCAAGGCGATGAACCCGGCGATGGAGAATTTCTCGCCCAAAGGGTTTGAGGCGTTGTGGCCGACCATGCCGAAAGAGGTCATGGAGATGATGTTCGGCAATACCGTCAACAAGGACGGGCTGGATGCCAAGACACGCCTGCTGCTTACGCTGGCCGGGCTGACCTGTCAGGGCGCTCAGGCAGACTCGGCGGTGCGTCAGACCGTGCGCCACGCGCTGGAAGCTGGCGCGAAGAAACAAGAGATCGTGGAAACGATCGGTCAGATGTCGGTCTTTGCCGGCATCCCGGCCATGACCCGTGCGCTCGATCTGGCGCAAGAGGTCATGGGTGATAACGAGGATGAGGATCAATGACCGTCTTTGCCTTCTATCTGTTTGCCATCAGCGCCATCACCGGCGGGCTGTTCACGGTGATCAGCCGCCAGCCGGTGCATTCGGTGCTGTGGCTGATCCTGTCCTTTCTGTCCTCGGCGGGCCTGTTCGTGCTGCTGGGGGCCGAGTTCGTGGCGATGCTGCTGATTATCGTTTACGTCGGCGCGGTCGCGGTTCTGTTCCTCTTCGTGGTGATGATGCTGGATGTGGACTTTGCCGAGCTGAAGGCCGAGATGGCGCGCTACATGCCGCTGGCGCTGTTGATCGGATTGGTGATCCTGATGCAGTTCGTCATGGCCATCGGAGCATGGGACAGCGCGCAGGGTGCCGCCGCCAATCTGGCGCAGCCGGTACCGAGCGACCGCCACAACACTGAGGCGCTCGGCGTCATTCTATACGATCAATACTTCCTTCTGTTCCAACTGGCGGGCCTGATCCTGCTGGTGGCCATGATCGGTGCCATTGTGCTGACACTGCGCCACCGTCAGGACATCAAGCGTCAGGACATCATCGGCCAGATGATGCGCGACCCGGCCAAAGCGATGGAGTTGAAGGACGTGAAACCGGGGCAGGGACTTTGAGACGATGATCGGACTTGAACACTATCTTACGGTCGCGGCGACGCTGTTCGTCATCGGCATTTTCGGTCTCTTCCTGAACCGCAAGAACGTCATCATCCTGCTGATGAGCATCGAGTTGATGCTGCTGGCGGTGAATATCAACCTCGTGGCGTTCTCTAGTTTCCTCGGCGATCTGGTCGGGCAGGTCTTTACGCTGTTCGTGTTGACAGTTGCGGCGGCTGAGGCGGCGATTGGTCTTGCCATTCTGGTCTGCTTCTTCCGCAACCGTGGCACCATCGCGGTTGAAGACGTCAATATGATGAAGGGGTAAGAGAATATGGAAACCACCATCCTCTTTGCCCCGCTCGTGGGTGCGTTGATCTGCGGTTTTGGCTGGCGCTTCATTGGTGAGAAAGCCGCCATGTGGACCGCAACGGGCCTGCTGTTTCTGGCCTGCCTGCTCAGCTGGATCGTCTTCCTCTCATTTGACGGCCACACCCAGCAGATCGAGATCATGCGCTGGATCGAAAGTGGTTCGCTGTCGACAAGCTGGGCCATTCGTCTGGACCGTCTGACGGCGATCATGCTGATCGTGGTGACGACCGTTTCGGCGCTGGTTCACTTGTATTCGTTCGGCTACATGGATCACGACCCGCAATGGCGTGAAGGCGAAAGCTATAAGCCGCGTTTCTTTGCCTATCTGTCGTTCTTCACCTTCGCCATGCTGATGCTGGTGACGGCGGACAATCTGGTTCAGATGTTCTTTGGCTGGGAAGGCGTGGGTGTCGCCTCGTACCTGCTGATCGGGTTTTATTATCGCAAGCCCAGCGCCAATGCAGCGGCGATGAAAGCGTTCATCGTGAACCGAGTGGGCGATTTCGGCTTTGCGCTGGGGATCTTCGCGCTGTTCTTCCTGACCGACAGCATCAATTTCTCAGACATATTCGCGTCGGCCCCAGCATTGGCGGAGGAAAAACTGAGCTTCCTCTGGGGTGAGTGGACTGCGATCGAGGTGATCTGTGTTCTGCTGTTCATTGGCGCGATGGGTAAATCGGCGCAGTTGATACTACACACCTGGCTGCCGGATGCGATGGAAGGTCCGACCCCTGTGTCCGCGCTGATCCACGCTGCGACCATGGTTACCGCAGGTGTGTTCCTGGTCTGCCGTATGTCGCCGCTGATGGAGTTCGCACCGGGGGCCACCGGGTTCATAGCCTTCCTTGGCGCTTCGACTGCGTTTTTCGCAGCAACCGTGGGCTTGGTGCAGACCGATATCAAGCGGGTCATTGCGTATTCGACCTGTTCGCAATTGGGTTACATGTTTGTCGCCGCCGGCGTTGGCATGTACTCAGCCGCGATGTTCCATCTGCTGACGCACGCGTTCTTCAAGGCGCTGCTGTTCCTTGGTGCCGGTTCAGTGATCCATGCGATGCATCATGAGCAGGAGATGACCGAGTACGGCGGTCTGCGGAAGAAAATCCCCTATACGTACTGGGCGATGATGATCGGCACGCTGGCCATTACCGGTGTGGGCATCCCGCTGACCACGTTTGGATTCGCCGGGTTCCTGTCGAAGGATGCCATCATCGAAAGCGCCTTTGTAGGTGGCACAGGTTATGCCTTCTGGATGTTGGTAATCGCAGCGGTGTTCACCTCATTCTACAGCTGGCGTCTGATATTCCTGACCTTCTATGGCGAGCCGCGTGGCGACAAGCATACGCATGAGCACGCGCACGAAAGTCCGATGGTCATGCTGATCCCGTTGGGGGTACTGTCTCTGGGCGCGGTGTTCTCGGGGATGCTGTGGTACAATCAGTTCTTCGGCTACACCGACAAAGTGGCCAAGTTCTACGGTATTCCGCTGGCGGAAGAGACCGGCGGTCATGGCGAAGTTGCCGCAGACGCATCTCATGGTGAGGCCAAGGCAGATGACGACCAAGTCGACGCGAAGGCTGATAAAGGCGAGGGTGACTACAAGGCGGACAAAAAGCATGCCAGCTTTGGCGGTGAGCCGGGTGAAGGCGCGCTGTATATGGCACCTGACAACAATGTCCTGAACGATGCGCATGAGGCTCCGAAATGGGTCAAAGTATCGCCTTTTGTTGCTATGCTGCTGGGTTTTGTCGTCGCCTATTGGTTCTACATCGTGAACACGTCGCTGCCCGCTCGTCTGGCGGCGAACCAGCGGCCGCTGTACCTGTTTCTCAAGAACAAGTGGTACTTTGACGAGATCTACGACGCGATCTTTGTCAAACCTACCGTTGCGCTGGGTCGGTTCCTGTGGAAACGCGGTGACGGCAACACGATTGATGGCTTCCTGAACGGGGTTTCGATGGGCGTGGTGCCCTTCTTTACCCGCCTCGCAGGCAAAGCTCAGACGGGTTACATCTTTACTTACGCCTTCTGGATGGTTTTGGGCATCGCCGCTCTTGTCACCTGGATGTCGATCGGCGGAGGCGCAAACTAATGGACAATATCCTATCTATTGTCACCTTCATCCCCGCCATCGCAGCAGGCATTCTGGCCCTGTTTCTGCATGGCGAGGACGTAGCCGCGCAGCGCAACGCCAAATGGGTTGCGCTGGTTGCCACAACCGTGACCTTTCTGGTCTCAATCGGCATCTATACCGGCTTTGATCCGTCCAACACCGGCTTCCAGATGGTGGAAGAGGGCGAGTGGCTGCTGGGCCTGAAGTACAAGATGGGTGTCGATGGGATCAGCGTTCTTTTCGTGCTGCTGACCACCTTCATCATGCCGCTGACCATTCTGGCCAGCTGGCAGGTCACGGACCGGGTCAAGGAATACATGATCGCATTCCTGCTGCTGGAAACGCTGATGCTGGGCGTGTTCATGGCGCTGGATCTCGTGCTGTTCTACCTGTTCTTCGAGGCGGGCCTGATCCCGATGTTCCTGATCATCGGTATCTGGGGCGGCAAAGACCGCATTTATGCCAGCTTCAAGTTCTTCTTATACACCTTCCTCGGCTCGGTGCTGATGCTGGTGGCGATGGTTGCGATGTATGCGGATGCGGGCACCACGGATATCGAGGCGCTGATGAGCCATCAGTTCTCGTCCGAAGGGTTCAGCGTGCTGGGCATCTATATCGTCGGCGGCATGCAGACGCTGATGTTCCTGGCCTTCTTCGCGTCGTTCGCGGTGAAGATGCCGATGTGGCCGGTGCATACCTGGCTGCCGGATGCGCACGTTCAGGCGCCGACGGCAGGTTCGGTCGTGCTGGCGGCGATCCTGTTGAAGATGGGCGGCTATGGCTTCCTGCGCTTCAGCCTGCCGATGTTCCCGGTGGGGTCTGCGGTGATGACCGATGTGGTGCTGTGGATGTCGGCGATTGCTGTTGTCTACACCTCTCTGGTCGCGCTGGTGCAGGAGGATATGAAGAAGCTGATCGCCTATTCCTCGGTCGCGCATATGGGCTTTGTGACCATGGGTATCTTTGCAGCGAACCAGCAGGGCATTGATGGCGCGATCTTCCAGATGCTCAGTCATGGGTTCATTTCCGCAGCGCTCTTCCTGTGTGTTGGCGTGATCTATGACCGGATGCACACCCGCGATATCGAGGCGTATGGCGGTTTGGTCATCCGGATGCCGGCTTACGCTCTGGTCTTCATGCTGTTCACCATGGCCAATGTCGGCTTGCCTGGTACATCGGGCTTCATCGGGGAATTCCTGACCCTGATGGGCGCATTCCAGGTCAACACCTGGGTGACGGCTGTGGCTGCAACCGGTGTGATCTTCTCGGCGGGCTATGCGCTATGGCTCTATCGCCGGGTAGTCTTTGGAGATCTGATCAAGGAAAGCCTCAAGGCCATCACAGACATGAGTTCGCGCGAGCGGCTGATCTTCGCGCCGCTGATCGTGATGACCATTCTGCTTGGGATTTATCCCTCGCTGGTGACCGATGTGATCGGGCAATCCACCGCAGCGCTAATCTCGAACTATGACACGGCTCTGGCCGCGGCTGAAGCCGCAACCCAGACAGCCGCTTCGCATTAAGGGGGCTTTGGAGACATGATCCAGGCTGATCTGACAATCATCCTGCCGGAAATTGTTCTGGCAATTTATGCGATGGCGGCGCTGATCGGGGCTGTCTACACCACCAAGGATGCTCTGGCTCCCATGCTGGTCTGGGCCACTTCAGGTCTGATGGCGGTGTTGGCAATCTGGATTGCGATGAATGGCGAAGGTACCAACGTGGCCTTCAACGGCATGTTTGTGGATGACGGCTTTGCTCGATTTGCAAAGGTTGCGATTCTGCTGTCCGCCGCTGCGGTATTGCTGATGAGCCAGGAATATATGGCGCGCCGCGATCTGCTGCGCTTTGAATATCCTCTGCTGGTCGCACTTGCGGCTGTAGGCATGATGATGATGGTTAGCGCAGGCGATCTGATGTCGCTTTATATGGGGCTTGAGCTGCAGTCGCTGTCGCTTTACGTCGTGGCCGCCTTGCGGCGCGACAGTGCCAAATCCACCGAAGCCGGTCTGAAATACTTCGTGCTGGGCGCGTTAAGTTCTGGTTTGCTGCTCTATGGTGCGTCGCTGGTTTACGGCTTCACCGGCACCACGCTGTTCTCGGGCATCATCCAAACGGTGCATCATGGAGATGTCTCGATTGGCCTCCTGTTTGGCCTGGTGTTCATGATCTCGGGTCTGGCCTTCAAGGTCTCGGCCGTGCCGTTCCACATGTGGACGCCGGATGTGTATGAAGGGTCTCCGACCCCGATTACCGCGTTCTTCGCCACCGCTCCGAAAGTGGCTGCGATGGCCTTGTTCGCGCGCCTGATGCATGACGCATTCGGAGGCGTGATCAAGGATTGGCAGCAAGTGGTCGTGCTGCTTTCGGTCCTGTCGATGCTGCTGGGCGCGGTTGCGGCTATCGGGCAGCGGGACATCAAGCGGCTGATGGCGTTTTCGTCGATTGCCCATATGGGATATGCTCTGATCGGACTGGCCGCTGGGACCGAGATGGGCATCAAGGCAATGCTGATGTATCTGGCCATCTATGTGACGATGAATATCGGAACCTTCGCATTCATCCTGATGATGGAGCGTGATGGCAAACCTGTCACCGATATCGATGCGTTGCGTCAGTTCTCGAAGCGCGATCCGGGCAAAGCTCTGGCAGTCCTGATCCTGATGTTCAGTCTGGCGGGCGTGCCACCGATGCTGGGCTTCTTCGCCAAGTTCGGCGTCTGGCAAGCGGGTATCGATGCCGACCTGTTCGGGCTGGTGATCGTCTCGGCCATCGCCTCGGTCATCGGTGCGTTCTACTATCTGCGGATCGTGTTCTACATGTATTTCGGGGCGGAGAATGAAGACCCGATCGAGATCCGCTCGACCCCGGTTTTGTGGGCAGCGCTGATGGGCTCTGCGGCTCTGATGTTGATTGGCGTATTTTATCAGTTCGGTGTGGAAGGGGCAGCTGCAGCTGCTGCGGCGACGCTTGTCAACTGATACTGCCGCGTTTCGAACAACCGAGGCTCGGTCTCGCGCGACCGGGCCTTTTTGACATGAGCGAATGGCCGCAGGGATATGGCCTGCATATACTGAAAGAAGTCGACAGTACTCTGAATGAGGCGGTGCGGCTTGCGCCAACAGCGACCGGTCCGGTCTGGATCATGGCACATCATCAGACCGCCGCGCGTGGTCGGCGCGGGCGAGCCTGGGCCAACCCCAAAGGTAATCTGGCAGCGACTTTGCTGATGCGCCCGCCGGGTGATCCGGAACAGGCGGCCCTTCGAAGTTTTGTCGCAGCGCTCGCCCTGTATGATGCCTGTGTGGCGGTAACAGGGCGCGCAGTAGGTTTGGCACTGAAATGGCCCAATGACGTGCTGCTCAACGGCGGAAAACTAGCGGGTATCCTGCTAGAAAGCACGGGGCAGGGCCGGGGGGTGTCACATCTGGCGATAGGGGTTGGGGTGAACCTGTCCGAGGCACCGGGCACTGATCGCGTCGAAGCCGGAGCGGTGCGACCTGTTTCTCTGCTCTCGGAAACCGGCGCGCTCACCACCCCCGAGGATTTTCTGACCGAACTGGCGGTAGCTTATGCGCATTATGAGACCCAGTTCATGACCTACGGGTTCGAACCGATCCGCACCGCCTGGCTATCCCGAGCAGCGCGGTTGGGCGAAGTCATAACCGCTCGTACAGCCACGTCCGAAACGGTTGGAACCTTCGAAACGGTAGACGTGGGTGGCAGCCTTGTCCTAAACACCGCCAAGGGCCGGGTCAGCATTCCGGCTGCGGATGTGTACTTCTGAAAGGGGCGCGGGATGCTTCTGGCGATTGATTGCGGCAATACCAACACCGTTTTCTCGATCTGGGATGGCGAAAAGTTTCTGTGCACCCTGCGCACCTCAACTCATCATGCCCGCACAGCGGATGCCTATTTCACCTGGTATTCAACCTTGGTGAAACACTACGGTATCGAAGCTGATATCTCGGATGTGATCATCGCCTCAACCGTGCCACGCGTGGTGTTCAACCTGCGGGTCTTTGCTGATCGCTTTTTTGGATGCCGGCCGATTGTTGTTGGCAAGCCAGATTGCCTGCTGCCGGTCAATCCGCGCGTGGACGAAGGCACCGTGCCCGGTCCGGACCGGTTGGCCAACGCGGCGGCGGCGTTCGACCGCCATGGCGGCAATGTGGTTGTGGTTGACTTTGGGACGGCCACGAATTTCGACGTGGTCGCAGCCGACGGCGCCTACGTCGGTGGTATCATCGCCCCTGGCGTGAACCTGAGCCTTGAGGCACTGCATCAGGGTGCCGCGGCGTTGCCGCATATCGACATCACGAGGCCCGAAAAAGTGATTGGAACAAACACGGTTGGCTGTATCCAGTCCGGCGTGTATTGGGGATATTCCGGCCTGATCGAAGGGCTGATCTCGCGCGTGAAAGCTGAATACGGAATGGCGATGAAAGTCGTCGGTACCGGGGGCCTGGCGCCTCTGTTTGACCAGGCTGACGTGGGTTTTGACGCTATCGAGGATGATCTGACGATGCACGGGTTGACCGTGATACATCGCTATAACAAGGAAAATGGCTCAACATGAGCAGTGAACGACTGATCTATCTGCCGCTGGGCGGTGCAGGCGAAATCGGCATGAATGCCTATGTCTATGGTTACGGTAAGCCGGGGCAAGAGCGGTTGATCCTTGTGGATCTTGGCGTTGCCTTCCCGGACATGGACACCTCGCCCGGCGTGGATCTGATCTTTGCAGACATCACCTGGTTGAAAGAGCGCGCCGATCAGCTGGAAGCAGTTTTTGTCACTCACGCGCACGAAGATCATGTCGGGGCGGTGGCCCACTGTTATGAGGCTTTAGGCGCGCCGGTCTACGCGCGCGCTTTTACCGCCAATATCGCGCGTCGCAAGATGGAAGAACGCGGCCACCCGACCGAGGCGGTGCAAACTGCGTCTCCATGGCCCGAACAGATCAAGGCTGGCCCGTTTACCGTTGGTTTCCTGCCGGTTTCGCATTCCATCCCTGAAAGTGCAGGGCTCGTTATCGACTCGCCTGCCGGACGCGTGGTGCATACGGGGGATTTCAAGCTCGATTCCAACCCGGTCGTGGGCGAACCATTCGATCCCGATCTGTGGGCCGAGGTGGCAAAGCCCGGCGTCAAAGCGTTGATCTGTGACAGTACTAATGTGTTCTCAAGCCATCCCGGGCGTTCGGAATCCGAAGTCGGCCCCGAGATCACCCGTCTGGTTCAAGAGGCCAGCGGCATGGTCATCGCAACCACGTTTGCCTCGAACGTGGCACGCGTGAAAACGCTGGCAGAGGCGGGACAGAAAGCCGGCCGTTCGGTCGTTCTGCTGGGTCGTGCGATGCGGCGTATGATCGAGGCGGCGACCGAGACCGGCATCCTGACCGATTTTCCAAAGGTTATCAGCGCCGAAGAGGCCGTCGACGTGCCGCGCGCGAACCTGATGTTGATTGTGACTGGCAGCCAAGGCGAACGCCGCGCAGCCAGCGCCCAACTGGCGCGCGGTAAGTATCGCGGACTAGAAGCGAAAGAGGGCGATCTGTTTCTGTTCTCGTCCAAGACTATTCCCGGCAATGAACGTGGCGTGATCCGCATCATGAACCAGCTCAGTGAGAAGGGAGTGGATGTAGTCGATGACAGCTCTGGTCTGTATCACGTCTCGGGTCACGCCAACCGGCCTGATCTTGAGAAGGTTCACGCTCTGATCGATCCGCAGATGGTCATCCCGATGCATGGCGAACACCGCCACTTGCGTGAGCATGCCAAACTGGCCGAAACGGGCGGACGTACTGGGATTCTCGCTGTTAACGGCACTATGCTGGATCTGACTGGGAATGCGCCCAAAGTGGCGGATTATATCGAGACTGGCCGGACCTATCTGGATGGTACAGTCAAAATCGGCGCCTTGGACGGCGTGGTACGCGACCGGATTCGCATGGCGCTGAACGGCCATATCACCATCACCGTGATTTTGGACGAAGAAGACGAACCGCTGGGTGAGCCGTGGTGCGATACGATGGGCCTGCCCGAAATGGGATCATCCCGCGCGGGGCTGATTGAGGTGCTGGAAGAGGACCTGAACCAGTTCCTGATGCGTGCGGGCGCAAAGACGCTGCGTGATGACGACAAACTTGAAGAAGGGTTGCGCCGGATCGCACGTCAGACCGCGCAGGCCGAGATCGGCAAGAAACCCGAGGTAACAGTGGTTGTTAGCCGAATGCGTTAATCTGCATAAGGCATCGGATAGCCCCGAAGCTGCAGGAAAAGGCTGGCCTCTTCGTTGTTGAGAAAGAAGGGAACGGTTTCAGGCGGGTTCTGGTCCTCTGCACGGGCGGCGACTTCGGCCAGAACAACTTCGGTGATGAAGGGCAGGTCGTACTCCCGCGCTTGGCTGATCTTGACCCATTGCAAATGCGATAGCTCGTCCGAGGCATGGGTGAAGTCGTCAAGATCCCCCTGAATCGCGTCCGCATCGACCAGAAAGAACCTGGCGTCGAACCGGCGGGGTCGCCCCGGTGGTGTGACTGCGCGAAAGACAAATTGCAGTGCTTCTGCAGACGGCAGGTAGCCCATCGCCGCAAAGCTTTGCCAATCGGCCGGGATCGCGCCTTGCCAATCCCCTTGTTGCCCCAGAACAAGCCCGGTTTCTTCCCACAACTCTCGGATCGCCGCGACAGCCAGAGAGGTCTGCAAGTTTGGCGCTGATTGTTGTGACAGGCGATCGGTGCATAGATCGGGCAATGGCGCGCTAAGCGGGATGCCTGCATCGGAAGCATCAACCGCGCCGCCCGGGAATACGAATTTGTTCGGCATGAACGCAGCCTTGGCACCGCGTTGGCCCATCAGGATCGACGGGTCTGTGAACCGATCACGCAATACGATTACGGTAGCAGCATCCCGGATTGCGGTTTTATCCGCCGTCATCCGGCCTTGCCAAACCCGTGCATCCGCCGTGCCCATTGATAGGCGACCACGGCCCCTTTGAGACGGGGCAGAAGGAACAGGGACAGCGCGACGCATCCGATCGAGAATGCAATCGCCATGGTCCATGGATCGGGACGCCACTGCACGTAAGAGACATGAAGGGCGGGTGCCAGAAGGTGCCCCACCAGCAGGATCGTCAGGTAGGCCGGGCCGTCATCAGCGCGATGATGGAACAATTCCTGCCCGCATTCCGAACAGGTGTCATTCACCTTGAGATAGCTGTGCAACAGCGCACCCTCACCGCAATTCGGGCATTTGCACCGGAACCCTCGGATCAATGCGGGTTTTGTTGGGCGGTCTTCTTCGAGCGAACTGTCAATTGTTTGGTCAATCATATGTATCTCGCGCATCTTTCCTGAAGGCATATAGGCAGGATCAGACCCAACGGAAAAGGGGGGTGCGTCGCTTTGTGGCGCTGCTGCTTAGCGTATCATTTTCTATTGGCGTTTCAAATAAAGCAAAAAAAGTTGTGCCGGAAGCGACGGAAACCCGCCCAAGCCGCGTTTGAATAGGTATCAACAGCGGCAAATGGCCGCCAAATTCAGGGAACTATGTAATGAAAACCAAAAGCTTCATTTCGGCAATCGTCGTAGCTGCAGTTACTGTGACCGGCACTTCCGCTTTGGCCAAGGGCCCGCGTGCGACATTTCAGGAACTGGATGCCGACGGGGACGGGCAGGTGACTCAGGCCGAGATCGAGACACATCGCAACCAGAAATTCACCGCTGCCGATACAGATGGCGACGGCCAACTGAGCGTCGAAGAAATGCAGGCTGCGGCGCAGACCAAGGCCAACGAGCGTGTTACCAAGATGTTCGAAAAGCACGACGCAAATGCGGATGGTTTCCTTAGCGAAGATGAATTGCCGAAACCGCGCCGCGCCTCCAAGATGTTCGAGCGCATCGATGCCGACGGCAACGGTTCGATCTCAGAGCAGGAATACGCGGATGCAAAAGACAAAATGGGCCGGAAACACAAGCGGCATCAGAAGTCGGACACCGACAACAACTGATACGGGATGGAGGATCTGACCTCTTATCCCGACATCGAGCATGGCGGAACACCTGCCATGCCCGAGCCCAGCGACGAAGAGTTGCTGGGCCGGTTTTCTGATGGCGATGCTACGGCGGCCCGCCTGCTGACCGGGCGGTTGGGGCCGCGAAGTTATTCCGTGGCTTTGCGAATGCTGGGAAACCCAGCAGAAGCAGAGGACGTGACGCAAGAAGCGATGATGCGCCTTTGGAAGATGGCACCTGACTGGGTGCCGGGGCAGGCGCAGTTATCGACCTGGCTCTATCGCGTAACACTGAATCTATGTGTGGACTTGCGCCGGAAAAAGCGGCCTCAAGCGTTGGACAATGTGGCCGAACCCGAAGATGAGACTGCAAGTGTGGTCGACCAGATGCAGGAGAGTGCCCGCAAGGACGCGTTGCAGGCTGCATTGGAGCATTTGCCGGACCGGCAGCGGCAGGCTGTGGTTCTGCGGCACATCGAAGAATTGTCCAATCCCGAAATCGCGGGGATCATGGATATTTCGGTCGAGGCGGTTGAAAGCCTGACCGCGCGTGGCAAACGATCTCTGACCGCGATACTGGCGGGGCGTCGGGATGAACTGGGGTACGAACATGGCTGATCAAGATAACGAACTCGACCATCTGTTTGCACGGGCGCGTGCGGCGCGAGATACGTTTCCTGACGATCTTGCGGTTCGCATCGAAACGGATGCCGAAGCCATACGTCTGGCCCGGACTGCAAGACCGCAGCGGCGGACATGGCGGCAAAAGATAGGCGTTATCGGGGGGTGGCAAGGGTTGAGCGGTCTTGTGGCCGCAAGCGCAGCTGGCGTCTGGATCGGGTTCTCCGCTCCGGCCTTCTTGCCGGACCCTGTTGATTATTTCATCTCACAAGAGACGACCTATCTGATGGCCGATCTGAATTTAGACGAAAACTATCTGGAGGACGCAGAATGAGCGATCATCCCGCACCCAAACGCAAATGGATGCCGATATTGCTGGTTGTCTCTCTTGCTTTGAATCTGCTGATTGTCGGAGTCATTTTGGGTGCGGCATTGCGCTTTAAAGGAAGCGCTCATGCCGATGCGCCTCCGGGATTTGGCCCGGCGCTGTATTATGCGCTGCCAAAGTCGGATCGAAAGGCTCTGAGGGGTGAGTTGTCGGACCTGCGCGGAAAAGGATCACATCGGCGCAAGCAGGATTTTACTGCTCTTAGTCAAGTGCTTAGGGCCGTGCCTTTCGATCCCGCAGCGGTTGCGAGTCTTTTGGCACAGCAGTCGAAGGCAACTGCTGATCTGCAGACTGCGCTTCATCAGCAATGGCTGGCCCAGATCTCGGCCATGAATGATGACCAACGTGCCGCTTACGCGGACCGGCTGGAGGACGTGGTTAAACGCGGCCCGCGCAAACACAAAAAACGGGACTGACTAGTCACGCTGCGCTTTGCCGAATCTGTACCTGGTTGCGGCCCGCTTTTTTGGCGGCATAAAGTGCTTTGTCCGCCGAGCTGATCAATCGACCGACCGGGTCTGCTTCGCCTGGATGAGAGAGTTCGGGCGGGGTACATAATTTCACCCCCACGCTGATCGTTACGGGTACTGGGGCCGGACGATCCGGCAGCTGAAAAGGTTTTTCGCAAATTGTTTCACAAATCTGTTTCGCTTGCTTCAGCGCTTGGTCGGTTGAGGTATTCGGTAGCCCGATCATGAACTCTTCGCCGCCGATACGCGCGACAAAACCGGTTTTTCCTATCACGACTCGCAGCCTTTTCGCGGTTTCGGTCAGAACCAAATCCCCCGCGGCGTGACCGTAACGGTCATTGATTGCCTTGAAGTGGTCCAGATCGGCCAGCATCACGGCGAATCCGTGTTCCGTTTCTGGGGCCTGATGCGCGATCTGGTCCAGCGCGCGCATCGCATAGCGGCGATTGAACAGTCCCGTCAGCGGATCGATCAGGGATTCGGCCAAATCCCTGCGCAATGTCGCTCGCAATCTGTCGTCTCGGGTCTTGCGGGCGATCAAAGTTTCAAGCCGCAAGCATATCTCATCTGTCTGAAACCCGCCCATGCAGACCGCATCAGCGCCTCGGTCCAGCGCCTCGGCCGCAAGTGCGGGATTATCATCCGGCAACACACCGATCAGCACCGTATTTCGTGTCGCACCGCGCGACCGAAGATCTGCCAGTAGGTTCCGCCCCGAGCTATTCGGTGCAAGCTCAACAACAATCGCGTCCGGGATCGTCCCGGACAGGATGCCTTTGAGATCAGGCAGAGTATGGCCGGTCACACGATGCCGGGTTTGATGGGTCAGAGCATTACTCCACAACGCGCTGGTTCGAACTGTTTGCGTCAGGATCGCGATCTCTGCCGTCGATGGCGGGGCGATCAACACCTGTGGCGCCTCGCCAAAGCCAATGGTTTGGGCCGAACCTTCGATGTTTAATTCCTGCCGTTCGGCGCGTGTACGTAACAAGCTGCGCACGCGGGCCAATAGAAGTGTATCCTTGAACGGATAGCCAAGCACATCATCCAGCCCGTCCGACAGTGCCTTCAAACGCGCTGCTTTGTCGTTTTGCGGTGCAATCGCAACAATCGGCACATCGATCAGAGCAGGATCTGCCGCCATCACTTTCTTAACATCCGCAGCGCTTCCGTCGGGCAGAGTTTGCGCTGTAAGAACCAGATCAGGCCGTGTCCGCCGCAGCAATGCACCAAGCCCGGCCAGTTTCTCACCCTGCACGACATGGTACCAGGCGGCCGTCAACTGAACCTTGAGCATTATGCGATTGGTCGAAACACCGTCGAGGACGAGTATGGTGCCTTGTACAGACATAGCCATTCACCGTTTGATTGCATGCGTTGCTAAAGTGTTTATGAGTCTGGTTAACAAACCCTTTCCAACACATTGTCCGAGGCCAGTTTATGCCGATCTCCGCCAATTCCGCTGAAACTCTGGCCCTGAATGTGCTGGGCTGGCTGGTGGGAAATGATGAGTTGCTGCCCGTTTTCCTGGGGGCGACAGGTGCCTCGGAACAAGATTTGCGCGACCGTGCGGGTGAGACAGAATTTCTTGGGTCTGTGTTGGACTTTCTGTTGCTTGACGATTCATGGGTGATCGCTTTTTGTGACGCCAATTCCGTGCCCTACGAAGAGCCGGGTCAAGCCCGTGCCGCGTTGTCCGGAGTTTCGGATATGCACTGGACCTAACCCAAAGGAAATTTGTTTCATGGCAATCGACGCCCTCGTGTTCGACAAGGACGGTACTCTTTTTGATTTTGCAGCCACTTGGGGTGCGTTCGGGCGTATCGCGATGCTGCAGCTCTCTGATGGAGATGTGCAGCGCGCGACCGAGTTGGGGAAGGCCATCGGATTTGATTTTGAACAAGAGAGCTACGACCCGAATAGCGTAGTCATCGCCGGAACGGTCGATGAAGTTGCTGCAGCCCTGACACCGCATTTGCCTGAGGTATCTCTGGGGCACCTGATCGAAACACTCAACCGGGCGTCAGCGAACGCAGAGCAGATCCAAGCCGTTCCCTTGGCACCATTCCTTGCCGAGCTGCGGCGCGCCGGGCTGAAACTGGGCGTTGCGACGAACGATGCTGAAATGCCGGCCCTGCAGCACCTGCAGTCCGTTGGTGTGCGGGACCATTTTGATTTTGTAGCCGGATATGACAGCGGACATGGTTACAAGCCAGGTCCGGGGCAGCTATTGGCCTTTGCTCAGCATGTCGAGGTCGCGCCATCTCGTGTTGCGATGGTTGGTGACAGTCTTCACGATCTAGAGGCGGGACGCGCCGCAGGGATGGTCACCATCGGGGTTCTGACCGGCATGGCGACGGCCAAAACACTCGAACCGCTGGCGGATGTCGTCTTGCCCAACATCGGGCACATTCCCGGCTGGTTGTCGAAAACCGAATAATCTCGGTTCCAAATCGCCGGGTTGGATAATAAAACCGACAACTCTTGTCGCAGACAGAACGGCGATACTGAATCTTCGGGGCTTTCATAGGAGTGAAAGCGCGGAGGATGGTGATGGCTGAGAGCAAGACACGCAAACGTCGCGGTGGTGGACGCGCGGGTGCAGCCGCAAGGCGCGGCGCGGCGGTGATCGAGCAGATGCCCTGGAACCCGCCCACAAACATCGACAAGCCAATCGAGCCGTTGGGACCCGAGGGGATCGAAGCGGTTCACGAAGGTGCCATGCGGATTCTCGAAGAGATCGGCATCGAGTTCTACAATCAGGAAGCCATCGGGATCCTGCGCAAGGCGGGCTGTACAATTTCCGGCGACAACGTCCGCATGGACCGGGATTTCGTGATGGAAATGGTGGGCAAGGCGCCCAGCAAATTTACCATCACGCCGCGCAACCCGGAGCATCAGATCGAGATTGGTGGCAAGACCATTCTGTTCGGCAATGTTTCATCCCCACCAAATTATTGGGACATGGAAATCGGAAAAAAAGTGCCCGGCACCCGGCGGATGTGTCAGGACCTGCTGAAGTTGACGCAATACTTCAACTGTATCCACTTTGCAGGTGGATATCCGGTTGAGCCGGTCGATATCCACGCCAGCATACGGCACCTTGATGTGCTTTATGACAAGCTGACCCTGACTGATAAGGCAATGCATGCCTATTCGCTGGGGAAAGAGCGCGTCGAAGACGTGATGGAGATGGTGCGTATCGCGGGTGGCCTGAGCCACGAGGAATTCGAGGCCACGCCCCGGATGTACACTAACATCAACTCGACCTCACCGTTGAAACACGACCATCCAATGATCGATGGCTGCCTGCGGTTGGCGCGGCGTGGGCAGGCAATTGTCGTGACGCCTTTCACTCTGGCCGGGGCGATGGCCCCTGTGACGATGGCTGGCGCAGTGGCACAATCGCTTGCCGAAGCGCTGTGCGCGATTGCGTTGTTTCAGTACGTTCGCCCGGGTATTCCATGCGTGATCGGGACCTTTACTTCGAATGTCGATATGAAATCCGGTGCGCCTGCATTCGGGACACCGGAATACATGCGCTCGACCCAGATGACTGGGCAGATGGCACGGTATTATGGCTTGCCTATGCGGTCCTCGGGCGTTTGCGCGGCAAATGTGCCCGATGGGCAGTCGGTTTGGGAAACCTCGAATTCCCTTTGGGCGGCGGTGCAGTCAGGCACCAACATGGTATATCATGCGGCAGGCTGGCTTGAAGGAGGCCTTATCGCAAGCCCCGAGAAATTCATCATGGATTGCGAAATCCTGCAGCAGATTCAGCGGTATATGCAGCCGGAACTGACAGCGACGGGCCCGGATGACATCGCCCTTGAAGCGATCCGGTCTGTTGGAAACGACGGGCATTTCTTTGGCATCCAACATACGCAAGATCGCTATACCACCGCATTTTATCAGCCGTTCCTGAGTGACTGGAAAAACTTCGAAGCCTGGGAAGCAGCTGGTGGTATCTGGACTGCGGAACGTGCCCATCGGATGTTCAAGGAGATCGTGAACAATTTCGAAGCCCCGAAGATGGATGAGGCGATCCGCGAGGAGCTGGCCGAGTTTGTTGAGCGCCGCAAGGCCGAAGGCGGTGCGCCGACCGATTTCTGATCGCTTCCCAATCCGCCCCTCAGTTTGGGATTAGATCGGATTCTCATAATCCCGTATCGGATTTTGGGTGTTTGTTAAGTTTTCTGCGATCACTTGAGAGTGTCTTTCAATCTGAGGCGACTCATGCACGGGCTGATCAACAGGGCGATCCAATCCTTTGTCTGCGCCACCTACGGGCGTCAATGCTGGTTGCGCGCGACTCATACGGCCGGGCTGGGATTTGACGAGTTCGAGGCGATGTTGATCTATGACACGGAGATATCGACCCGAGTGCTCGACGCTTTGTGCGCTGACTTGAACCGCCCAAAATCCGAATTTCTTGAGGATCTGGGCACTTATCTGGTCTCACACTCGAACATGGAAGATTTACGCAGGTTATTGCGTTTTGGCGGGGTCACCTATTTGGAGTTTCTGCATTCGCTTGATGATCTGTCGGATCGCGTCCGCCTCGCTGTGTCCGATCTGAGATTGCCGGATTTGGAACTGCAGGAACACTCGCCCGGGGAATATCACCTGCACTGTACTCCTGATTTGCCGGGGTATTCCAGCGTCATGACAGGTGTACTACGAGCCATGGCGGATGACTATGGGGCGTTGGTGATCCTGTCCAATGAAGGGTGCCAAAACGGGGCTGAGTTGATTTCAATCACATTGATCGAAAGCGCGTTTGCCGAAGGGCGTCACTTTGATCTTGGGGCACGTAAATCATGATCAAGACCGCAGATCTTGGACAGTTGCTGGACACCTTATGTCCGATGTTCGTCCTTGTAGATGACATGGGGCGGATCGGGCAGGTTGGACCAACTCTGCAGAAGCTACGTCCGGATCGGCCTATGGTCGGCCGAAGCTTTCTGGATGTCTTTGAACTGGTGCGCCCTCGCTCAATCACGACAGTAGCTGCGCTGATGATGGTGCCGGACCGAAAGCTACACCTCAGGTTTCAAGACCGGCCGCAGACTGCGTTCAAAGGTCTGATCGCGCCGTTTCCTGGCGGTAGCGGGGCGGTCATCAACCTGTCGTTTGGAATTTCGATACTGGACGCGGTACGCGACTATTCTCTGACCAGCACCGATTTCCCGGGCACTGATCTGGCCATAGAATTGTTGTATCTGGTCGAGGCAAATTCTGCCGCGATGGAAGCGTCACGCTCGCTGAACTTGCGTCTGCAAGGTGCGATGCTGGCGGCAGAAGAACAAGCCTATACGGACACGTTGACCGGGCTGAAAAATCGACGCGCGATGGATCATATACTGGGGCATTTGATTTCGTCGAAATCGAGTTTTGCAATGATGCATCTGGATCTGGATTTCTTCAAATCGGTCAATGATCGATTGGGGCATGCTGCAGGGGACTATGTTCTGCAGCAAGCCGCAAAGATCATGCTGGACGTCACACGCAGCGACGACACGGTTGCCCGAGTCGGGGGTGATGAGTTTGTCTTGATTTTTAAGGGCATGAACGATCGTACAAAGCTTGATGGTATTGCAGGGCGCCTGATTTCACGCCTGTGCAAGCCGATGCAGTTCGATGGGGCAACCTGCCGTATATCGGCAAGTATTGGTACAGCACTCTCGACACAATTCGAAGTGCCCAAGGCCGAAGATATTCTTCATGCCGCCGATCTGGCTTTATACGCAGCGAAACGAAGCGGGCGATCCTGCCACCGTTTCTATTGCGAGCTATCGGATGCGCAGCATTCCGGTTGACGCAGGTGGCCCCCCATTGCTTCGCTAAAGTGTATCCAACATCGCCGCGATGTGTCGCTTGACCTGAGGAAGCTCTGAAATCACGGGCATTACGTGTCCGTGAAAGCTGGCGCGGGCAAGTTCCTCGGGTACATCTTCCAAAACATGGCCTCCGGTGCAGGCAAAAAACGGCAGGCACAGCGCCTTGCCACCGCACCCGGTGGCGGCGTCCGCAATTGATGGGGTTTGCTCAACGAACCCGGTGCGAATGCTATTGAACGCGGTAAGCCGACCCAGATTCTCGGCGAAACCCTTTGCGACAATGGCCGGATTGGCGCTGCGGCCCGAGCCATGTGCAGCGATCACAAGATCTGTGTCCGCCGCGCTCCAAACCCTGTGCGTCAGTTCCTGATGTATGGCCGCTGTAATCAGGGCAGGCAGTTCGGGATCGATACCCATGGGGTCCAGAATCGTGACAGAACGCTGGCCAATCCGCTTTGGCAGAGCGCTGGTGACAAACCAGCCGCGCGCCATGAATAAGGGGTAGATAACCGTGTCGCTGGTCAATCCATCAAGGCAATTTTCCAACGCCTGCGGGGCTGCCAATGTGGCCGACGATACCGAAACCCGTTGACATAACTCATCTACCTCTCGCGCAAAGGCTGCTAGCGCAGCTTCTGCAGCTGCAGGGTCCGAGGGTTGGCCATGGGCGACGATAACGGCGTGTGTCATGCAGGGCTCCGGATAGGTTCTGCGATAGATGTATTGCTGGCTGGCAGAGTCAATGTTGTGTCGGCACTTTCGTCATCCCAAGAGGGTCAGCCACAACCAGACCGTCAATATTGACGCGGTCGTTCCGATCAGAACCGACGACGCGGCCACACGTTTGGCATGTCCGTACATGTTTGCGAAGATGTAGCTATTGATCCCCGGCGCCATCGCTGCGGTAAGAACGCCCGAGCGGAACAGGTCTTGCGGCAACGCCAGAGATGACCCGAAGAACCAAACCAGGCTCGGGTGCAGCATCAATGAGATACAGCAGACGAAAATAATGGTACGCAGATCGCCCTCGGGTCGGTACTTAACCAGCACGCCCCCCAGCGCGAACAGGGCACCGGGCAAGGCCGCGCGGGTGATCAGGTTCAAGGCTTCGTCCACAACTCCGGGTATGGCCAGTCCAGTGAGGTTTACGACAAACCCCAACGAGATCCCAAGAATGAGTGCATTCTTGAACATGGCCGACAGCACGGATTTCAACATCAGCACTCCGCCGTTGCCGCGGTTTCGAAGCACCTCCATCACCGTGATGCCGAGGCAATAGCAAAAGGGTGAGTGGAACGCGATGATTGTGAAGTTGCCAACTAGATTTTCGACCCCATAGGCGCGCTCGGTAATAGGCAACCCCAAGAGGACCGAGTTTGAAAACAGACAGCAAAATCCAATAGCAACCGAATCCTCCCACGCTCGTCCGAAGATCAGGCGCGCACCGATCATACCAGCGACAAAACACAGACCAGCTGCTGAATAGAAACTGACCAAAAGCCGAGGATCGAAGCTGGTGCCGAGATCGAGATTGGCAATGGCGAGAAACAGTAGGCAAGGAATGGCAAAGTTCTGCGTGAAACTCATTAACCCATCGATATGGGTTTCGCGAAAATAGCCGAACCTCGTCGCCGTGTATCCGGCACCGATGACCAGAAACACCGGCAGGATGACATCAATCAGGCTTTGTAACATGGCGGAGCCATACGGGGTATCGTAAGCGCGTGTAGCAGCATGCCTTACAGGGCGTGCCGGATCACCATGCCATCATAGGCAGGCGTGATATGATCCGGTGTTTCCGCATCGACCGTCGCATAATCCAGATCGATATGCATGTTGGTCAAAACGGCGCGTTTTGGTTTCAATTGGTCGATCCACTCCAGCGTCTTTTCCAGATGGGCATGTGTCGGATGCGGGGAACGACGCAGAGCGTCAATAATCAGGCAGTCCAGATTCGCCAGTTCAGTCATGCTCTCATCATAAAGCTCTGCTACATCAGGCAGATAGACGATGTTTCCCATTCTGAAACCAAGCGCATCAATCGATCCGTGGTTCACGCGAAATGGCCGAAGCGGGATCGTGCCGCCTGGGCCGGGAATTTCGAACGGCCCATTGATTGTCTTGAGGTCGAGTATGGGCGGATAGGGCGATCCCTCGGGCTGAACGAAGGCATAGCCAAACCGGCTGAGCAGATCGTTCTGCGTGTCACCATCGGCCCAGACGGGGACGCGGGTTTTCATATTGAAAACGATCATCCGCAGATCGTCGATCCCATTCATGTGGTCCGCGTGGGAATGCGTATAGACGACACCATCCAATCGCCCAGTCCCGGTGTCCAGCAATTGGCTACGCATATCCGGTGAGGTGTCGATCAGAACCGACGTAGTCCCGTCCGGCCCGTCCCGTTCGACCAGTAACGAGCATCGCCGACGCTGGTTTTTCGGGTTTTCCGGATCACAATCGCCCCAATGTCCCCCGAGACGGGGGACGCCACCGGATGACCCGCAGCCCAGAATTGTCAGGCGCAGCTCGCTCATGCAGCCGCCTTGTATGTGGCGGCTTTAGTGAAGAGCCGATCAAAATTGGCCTGCGTTTTTGCGGCGAAATCTGCGTAATCCAATCCGAAGACCTCAGCCCCTTTACGGGCGGTGTGTGCGGTATAGGCGGGCTCATTCCGTTTACCGCGATATGGTGGGGGGGCAAGATAGGGCGCATCGGTTTCGACCAGAATACGATCAACCGGAGCTGAAGCGAAGATATCGCGTAGTTCTTGGCTTCTTGGGAAGGCCGCGATGCCGGACATGGACAGGTAAAAGCCCAGATCAAGCGCGGCCCGGGCCAGTTCAGCCGATGAAGAGAAACAATGCATGACACAGGAATAGGGCGTATTACGATGCTCTTCGGTCAGAATGCGGGCCATGTCGTCATCAGCAGCGCGCGCGTGGATGATCAATGGCAGGCCAGTGCGCTGGGCGGCCTCGATATGGATGCGCAGCGATTGTTTCTGAACATCTGCCGACTCGGCCGTGTAGTGATAATCAAGCCCGCTTTCCCCAATGCCCACGAACTTGGGATGCTTAGCCAATGCGACCAGCTCATCGACCGTGGCCATCGGCTCATCAGCGGCGCTCATCGGGTGGGTGCCTGCAGCGTAGAAGACTGGGGCGTGAGCCTCGGCGATGGCGCGCACAGCGGGTTCGTTGCGCAGCCGGGTGCAGATGGTCACCATGCGGGTCACGCCAGCCTCGGCAGCGCGGGCGACGATATCATCCAACTGACCGTCGAAATCAGGGAAATCCAGATGGCAGTGGCTGTCGGTAATTTCGGGGGTGAGGCTCATCAGCTGTGACCGGCGGTTTCCTGTATCTTGAACACCGTATCTAGGACAAGCGAGGCAGGGTCAAGGTTCACCGCCTGCCCGTGTCGTGCGCGCGCCGTGATGAGCGCGGCGACCTCCGCCCATTGGCGGGCCTTGTGCTGCGAGTTAGAGAGGCGCGACAGAGTTTCAGCCTCATTCGGGGCGGCCTCGGGTATGGGGGCGGCACCTTTTGCACCTGTCAGCGCCAAACGCGAGAGCGCAACGTCGATCAGCGAAAGCAGCAGATCAAACCGTTCCGCAGCACCTCGCTGAGCAGCCGCTTCTGCCAGTTTCAGGGCGCGCTGGCGGTCGAGCCGGGGAAGGGAGCCCAGAATTGCAATCAGCTCGGCATAAAGCTCTAGCCCGCCGAGATTGATCAAGCGGACGGCATCACCCACTGAACCGGCGGCGAGGGCTGCCAAATGCTCGGCCCGACTAGGGATTTCTGTGCCGGTCTGCGCTAGCGCGGCCTGCATGTCATCTGCGCCAAGGGGTGAAAGCCGCAGCGTGCGGCAACGCGAACGGATGGTCGGCAGCAGGCGCGAAGGTTGGTGTGAAACCAGCAGCAGCGTCGTGCGCGCTGGGGGTTCTTCGAGCATTTTCAGCAGCGCATTGGCGGCGCTGACATTCATTTCATCCGCTGAATCGACGATAACAATCCGGCGACCACCATCGGCAGAGGACAGGCCGAAGAACTTGCCCAGTTTGCGGATGTCATCGACAACGATTTCGTTGCGCAGCCGTCCCTGATCGTTGACGGACCGGGTGATTGCGGCAAGGCCGGGCTCGGCCCCCGCCTGGATACGGTGTGCGACGGGGTGGTCCGGGTCGATGTCCAACGTCTCAGGCGCAGGAGGGGCACCAAACAACCCGCCTTCATCTGCCGGAGGTGTGGCCAACAAAAACTGTGCAATGCGCCAGGCAAGGGTAGCCTTGCCCACGCCGCGCGGCCCCGTTAGCAACCAGCCGTGGTGCAGCCGGTCCGAGTTATACGCGGTTAAAAACGCCTCTTGGGCCGCATCCTGTCCGAACAGCTTGAGAGTTTCGCGCGGATGCGGGGCACCAGGGGCCTGATCCGGTGTTTGGATATCGTCGCTCATGTCAGCTCAATTGCAGGGACGCCATGACAATATCTGTCACATCCCGCGCAACGCTGTCCATGTCCCGATTGCCGTCGACCACGTGGAATCGGTCAGAGAATTCTTGGGCCAGACCCAGAAAACCTGCCCGCATCTGTTGTTGAAGATCCAAACCGAAATCTTCGAATCGTTCTTCGGTGCCCTGACGACCTTTGGCGCGCAACAGACCGGTTTCCGGGTCCATATCGATCAGCAAGGTCATATCTGGCTCTCGCCGGATCATCAAGCTGTGCAACTGATCCACCAAACCCCGCAGATCGCCGCGCGACAGACCTTGATACATCCGGGTACTGTCGGCAAAGCGATCGCAGATCACAACCTTGCCCTCTGCCAACGCGGGTTCAATCGTGCGCTCAAGATGATCGCGCCGGGCAGCGGTGAACAGCAGGATCTCGGTCTCGGCCGACCAGCGGTCCGGATCACCCTGCAGCACAAGGCTGCGAATTTCTTCTGCCCCGTCCGATCCGCCGGGCTCGCGCGTCAGAACGACGTCGCGGCCTTGATGCCGCAAGTGCTCGGCCAGCAGGCGCGCCTGCGTGGACTTGCCTGATCCGTCAATGCCTTCGAAGGTCAGAAACGTTCCGCGCGCTGTCACATTTGCTCCAGAGGAGTGTTGATCACTTCTTTCAGAACGATGCCACCCACAGTCAACATACGCACGACAAACCCGCCCAAGGGAACATCCTTTTCCGCAACCAGCGGGCGGCGGATTTCGGGCAATCCCTCGGGTTGGATCACAAGCTCGGCCAATTGCTGGCCTTTGCTGACCGGTGCGTTGATAGGGCCGTCATAAACAACCTCGGCCTTGATGTCCTTGTCGCCCAAAACGGGGAACAGCAAGGTCAGATCACCCTCGGGCACCAATCCCACAGTCTTTTCCGCCCCCATCCAAAGCTTGGCCTGGGCTACCGGTTCTTCTGATTTGGCAACTGTCCTCTCGACAAAATTTCGAAACGACCAGTTAACCACGGCCTCAGCCTCCTCTGCGCGCTTGGCAGTGCTGTCGAGCCCTGAAAGAACAAAGACAACCCGTCGGTCGCCTTGTTTGGCAGAACCGACCAAACCATATCCTGCCTCTTGGGTATGGCCAGTCTTGAGGCCATCGGCCCCGATATCAAGCTTCAGCAGCGGATTGCGGTTTCGCGCGTTCGAGGGCGCTCGGCCATCGAATTCGAACTCTTCTTCGGCAAACAGGGGATAGTACTCGGGGAAATCGGTGATCAACCGGTCGGCCAGAACTGCCAGATCGTGCACTGACATCATGTGCCCAGCAGCAGGCCAGCCGTTGGAATTGGCAAAGTTCGAGTTGTTCATGCCCATCTGCTGCGCCCGCTGAGTCATGAAACGGGCGAATCCGGCTTCGCTTCCGTCGGGGCTGAGCGCTTCGGCGATCACGACACAGGCGTCATTGCCCGAAAGCACGATGATCCCGCGCAAAAGATCCTCGACCCGGACACGATCCTGCGTGTTGAGGAACATGGTCGAGCCGCCATAGCTCATTGCATGTTCCGAGACGGGCAAAGTTTCGTCCAGCGTCAAACGGCCATCGCGCAAGGCTTCAAACGCCACATAAAGCGTCATGAGCTTCGACATGGACGCTGGGGGCAGAGGCTGATCGGCGTCTTTAGACAACAGCACAGTGCCGGTTTTCTGGTCCATCACATAAGCCGCACGCGCGGTGGTGTCGAAGGCATGGGCAGGCAGTGTCAACAGCGCCAACCCGAGGGCCAGTGTGGTGGATCGCAAAGCGGAAAGCATCATGGGCCTCCTGTTTGATCAGTTCTTTGCCGTGAAAGCATCGGTAAACCCAAGGTCTTTCACATCGTTCAACATCGCCCGACGTTCCGCGCGGGTTGCAACGGGTCCAACCAAAACGCGCCAGACCGACTTGTCCTCGCTTTTCAGTTCCATGACTTCGGCGGCCATGCCATTGCGCCGGATCTTGTCCGCCGCGCTCTTGGCGTTGGATTCTACGCTGAAGGTGCCCGCCTGAACAAAAGGTTTTGCCAACCCACTTGTCGTCGCAGCACTCGCCGTCGCTGGTGCCGCCGCCGTTGGTTCAGAGGCCTCGATGGCCGCTGCCGCTCCGGCAATCGGGTCCAGAGGCGTTTCGGTGATTGCGTTAGGGTCTTTCTTTTGCCACCACTTGCGCTTGGCCGGTTTTTCAGCCGGTGCCGTCAGTTCGGGATCCGACAATGCTGCCGTCTGTGTTTCTGACGAAGGGGATTCGGTCTCGGCAGCCGCTGCGGTTGCTGCGCCAGCTGCAGCGACTGCAGTCTCGTCGCTTGGCTTTTTCTGCCACCATTTGCGTTTGGCCGGTTTCTCTGGGGCTGGGGCCTCATTCGCGGCCAATTCACTGGTCGGGGCTTCTGCATTGGTCAGAGCTTCTGCATTGGTCGGGGCTTCTGCACTGGGCGCATCTTCATCCGACGATGCAACAACGGCAGCCCCGGCAACGACCGCAGCTCCGGTCGCTGCTTCGGTGCTTGGCTTTTTCTGCCACCATTTCCGCTTTTGAGGCTTTTCAGCAGCGCTCGCTTCCGACGCTTCTGCAGTGTCGGTTGTTTCCGAACTCTCTGCACTATCTGTCTCTTCGGCAGGTTCCGCGGCGACAGGTGCAGGGGGTTCTTCAATAGCCTCACGTCGCAATGCGACAACCTGCACCCTGGTTGGAGCACCAGCCAGCATTCCCAATTGCTCGGCAGCGGATGACGAGACCTGCAGCGCGGGTCCCGGCAAATTCCGCTCACGGCGGAACAGGGCACCCGTTACCGATTTGTTGTTGGCTGTATTCTTGATCAGCACCCGCTCGGGTTGAGTCACATCGGGATGCGCCACCCAGATACCACCCAGCGATGGCCGCCCGTCCCACAACCCTGCTTCGGTGACCTGAAAAACCTCGGGGGCTTCAACATCGCGCTGATTGGTCGCGGCAGCCTCAGGGAACAGTTCGAACCGGTTTGTGTTGTCCGCATCTTCGGCGGCCGTATCCTCAGGCGGGTCCTCTGTAGTAAGTAGCCCTTCTTCGCATGCAGCCAATGCTGCCATGGTCACGACCAAAATTGCCAGCCGTTGTGGCCCAAAGCGTGTGCCCGTAGCTCGCTCCATTTTCTCAATCCCTTGCCTGACAAGGCCATTCCGGCCGCGCCCCACCGCGTCATTGCTGGTTCTGGTTGCCAGTCTTGCGCGGTCTTTCCCGCAGATCATAGCGCGGGCATCGGGCCATGGAAAGACTGCTACATTCGCTTCGGCAAGATTTCCCGCTTTATGGCTTGCCTCCGCGCTCAACTCGTCTTAGACCCAGCCTCACGCGGGGAGGTGGCAGAGTGGTCGAATGCGGCGGTCTTGAAAACCGTTGAACGTGAGAGCGTTCCCAGGGTTCGAATCCCTGTCTCCCCGCCACTCATACCTGTCTCACTTCAGTTGTGTTTTCTGACCCGGAATTGTGCCGCAATTCCCGCGCGTTGGCGCGTGTGCTTTCAATCAGAGACGGAGCAAATCGTACACTCAGAGCGCAATTTCGGCCGCAGTCTCAGTGTCGCATTTTGGCGGGGTCGCTTTGGGCTGGATTTCCCTGATAAGCGGCAATTTACAGGGAATTTCTGCTAAACAGGTCTGGAACCTGACATTTCAGATGTCACAACTCCATTTTTTCCAATAGCTTAGGTTGCAAATTCCCTAAAAAGTGGAACAGGGAATTTTCTCGTGGGAACAGGGAATTGTGCCGACGGATCAGGGAGGGCGAACCCTGTATCAGGGACGCAGGATCTGAAGTTATCAAAAGCCGAACTGGCGTTCCTGTTCGGACCAGTCAATTGGGTGGGTCACGCTGACCAGACGCTTGAGTGTAAGTTCGGGCGGCTGGGTGCCGTCGAGAATCGCGGCCTGAATCTTTGGTGAGAGAAAGGCGAGCTGGGCGCGGGTGCGGATGAAGGCGCCGGCGAGGTTTTCGCGGCGTGCAATTTCCATCAGTTGAAGCCCGGCTTTCAAATCACGGGCCCATCCATGGGCGCGGATCAGCATGGACCGGAGGTGGGGATCGGGTTGGGGTGCCATATCTCCGGCGATGACCTTGGCCTCGACGCCGCGGCGGCGCAGAAAGAAAGATGCGGTGATGTGTATGAGATCCGGGTGCAGATGGTCCGCAGCAATGCCAAGTGCGCTTGCCAGTGCTTTTCGGTTCAATTCGAGGTCGATCTGTCCTCGTGCAATTCCGCCGCTGGCTAGAATGTCAGCGCCGACCTGAGCGCCTTGGCCTCGAAGCCGGGTTACCAAATTCGCAACTGAAGTCTGCACTGCCTCGGCTGATCCGGCCTCCGGCTGCGCCAGTACCTGATGCGCGGCGGCGGCCTCTTGCAGACGTTTGACGATGATATCAATGACTGCGTGCTCCAGCGCAGGGCCGGGCAGTCGCCAACCCGAGATATCCTTGCCGCCGGAGATTAGTCGATTGGAGACATAATAGCGCAGCCGTCGGCCTTTGCGTGTGGTGTGGGTCGGCGTCAACCGATCACCAGTTTCGTCCTGAAGCAGACCGGTGAGCCAGGCCCCGGGGTCAGTGGAGTGTTGGCGCGCATCGGAGTCGCCGCGTGCCCGAGAACGATTGGAGGCCCGCCGCATCTTCTCTTGCACCCGGTCCCAATCGCCTTGGTCGATGATCGCCGGGTGTTGCCCGTCCCAGATCTTATCCTTGTGGCGGATTTTTCCGAGATAAACCGGGTTGCGCAGCAGGTAATAGATTTGACCCCGTGACAGCGGACAATCCCCTTTCACGCTGCCATCCGCCCGAACAACCCGTTTTGATCGCAGGTCTTCTGCCGTTGCCCGTTCTTCTACTTGGCGCAGGCAACCCAGTTCGCCATAAAGCCGAAAGAGATGCCGGACCGTTCTGGCCTCCTCCTCATTCACCACCAGCGTTCTTGCTTTTGGATCGGGGTGGCGGTCATAGCCCAGAGGCAGGTTGCCACCCATCCAAAGCCCCTTTTTCTTAGACGCTGAAATCTTGTCGCGAATACGTTCGGCAGTGACTTCCCGCTCAAACTGAGCAAAGGACAACAGCACATTCAGAGTTAATCGACCCATGGATGAAGAAGTATTGAAGGCCTGCGTAACGGACACAAAGGAACAGTTCGCCTGTTCCAGCCGTTCGACGAGCTTGGAGAAGTCGGCGAGCGATCGGGTCAGCCGGTCAATCTTGTAAACTACTACCATGTCGATACGCCCGGCATCGATCTCTTCAAGAAGGCGCTGAAGGGCAGGGCGCTCTAGGGTGCCGCCGGACAGGCCTCCATCGTCGTAGCGATCTGGCAAAAGGGTCCAACCTTCGTGTCGCTGGCTGGCGACATAGGCCGCGCAGGCCTCATATTGCGCGTCCAGCGAATTAAAGTCCTGATCCAGTCCATCTTCTGAGGACTTGCGCGTGTAGATGGCGCATCGGATTTTGCGGCGCGGGCTCATTTGGCGATCTTTCCGGTGAGTCCGAAAAAACGCGGCCCTGACCAATGCGCGCCGGTTATCTCTCGGGCGATGGCCGAGAGCGAGCGATAGGACCGACCGTTCCAAGTGAAGCCGTCTTCTGTAACGTCCACTACATGGGTCACGCTATTCCACTCGCGCAGCAGGCGCCCGCCGGGTTTTAGGGCAGGGCATGTCGGCCGGGGTTTCTTCTCAGCGCCCTTTTCCAGCGTGGCTTTGACCTGCCGGGGTAGCCCGCCATGACGGTGGGACTGCATCTCAAAGGCAATGAAACGGCGCAGGAAGGGTTGGCTGAGCATGGCGGGGGCGGGCTGATCAAACAGCTGCTGCCAAAGCGGGACCAGATCCGATCGACCCATGGCGGCGAGATCGGCGACATCGCTCGTCTTGGTCATGACGTTTCTCCAGTTCCCACCGCTAAATGATATGTGGATGGTCCATTTGGTTTGTCGGATGTTCGCCGTTCAATTGTGACGCCTTTTTTCCGCAGACCGCTTAGAGCTGCTCGGACCGAATGAGGCTGCCATCCCGTTGCTTTGCAGAGCGCCTCAAGGCTGGCGCCACTCGGGCGGCGCAACAAGGCTTGTACCTTGTCAATTTTGGTTTGTTTGGATTTGGACATGTATTGTCTCCTCTGATCTTGGGTCAGCGAGATGCCGAACCCTGGTACCGAGGAGCGCCCGAATGGCTCGGGCGTTGGTTCACTGATGCGTGGTTCACAGCAACAGTCCAGCTCTTTCTGGGGCAATCCTAGGAGAGGCGTGTTTTGCGGGGCGCTGCTGCTGTACCCCGATTATTCATCAACAATCTTAATTGGTTACTTTTTGTTTGGGGGTTGCAATTGCAAAAGCCCATGCATAGATTCTACTCAGCCCTGCAAGGGACAAGGTCCCACGGGGAGGTGAATACATCTCCCAGGCAGCATTCGGCGCCGCATTTGTGATGCGGATAAGACCGAGAGCATTCGAAGGGGCAACGAACCGGATCGATTGGTCCGGAGAGTTGCTACTCGTGCTCTCTCCGAATTCCCAACACGATCCTTTCTTGTCGACGCTAGCGAGCGTCAAACGAAAGGAGGCGGCTATGTCTGCCAAGAAAACACAAAGTGACGTTCAGGCGTCCAACACGCCGATCTGGATGCCGGACAAAGTCATCCAATCCCAGATCAGCCAGATCAAGCCCTACGCCAACAACAACCGCGTGCATGCGGCCAAGAATATCGACAAGCTCAAAGCGTCGGTGGCCAAGTTTGGCTTTGTCACCCCGATCCTGTTGGATGGTTCGGGCACAATCATCGCGGGTCATGGCCGCTATGAGGCTGCCAAGGCTCTGGGGTTGAAGTCTGTGCCGACGGTTGTCGCGGATCACTTGTCAGACGCAGAAGTGCGCGCCCTGCGCATCGCGGATAACAAGCTGGCGGAATTGTCCGACTGGAACGAAGCGGCCCTCCAGATCGAATTTGCCGAGCTGATGGATCTTAGCCTTGATGGCGAGCTGGACTTTGATCTGGACATCACCGGGTTCGAAACACCGGAGATCGACATCATCATCGATAGTGCGGGCCAGGCCACAGAGACGGAAGCGGAATCTGTTGAGACGCCGAACCCTGCGGTACCTGCCATCACGCAGCCGGGCGACCTCTGGGTTCTCGGAGATCATCGCATCTTCTGCGGGGATGCCCTGCAAGCCCAGAGCTACGACACCTTGCTGGATGGCGAGACCCCGCAGATGGTGTTCACTGATCCTCCTTACAATGTGCCGGTCAATGGGCATGTCCGTTGCGGCATCGGCGGCGATCATCGCGAATTTGCCATGGCGTCGGGAGAAATGTCGGACAGCGAGTTCCGCAACTTTCTCACAGCCGTGATTGCTCGTTTGCTCGTAATTCTGCCCGACGGGGGCATTGCGATGATCTGCATGGACTGGCGTCACATCGAAGAGTTGATTGCGGCCGGCAAGGCAAGCGGATTGGATCTCATCAATCTCTGCGTTTGGAACAAGACCAACGGCGGGATGGGCAGCCTTTACCGCTCCAAGCACGAGCTGGTTGCGATCTTTAAGAAGCCGGGGGCTTCGCATACCAACAATGTCGAGCTGGGAAAGCATGGTCGCAACCGGACCAATGTCTGGGACTATGCCGGTGTGAATAGTTTTGGGGCAGGGCGCAAGGCGGATCTCGCTGATCATCCCACGGTGAAGCCAACGGCCCTAGTGGCAGATGCCGTCATGGATGTGAGCCATCGCGGTGGTGTTGTGTTGGACGCCTTTGGCGGGTCCGGCGCGACCTTGCTGGCGGCTGAGAAAACCGGACGCCAGGCGCGCTTGATTGAACTCGACCCTGTTTACGTCGATGTCGCCATCCGCCGCTGGCAGGAGATGACCGGTGAGAACGCTGTGCACGCGGTGACAGGCCAGACGTTCGATGCATCTTCTGCGGCCAACGATACCACTTCAGAACAGGAGGTGGGTCATGTCTGACGATACGAGAGAGTTTGAGGTGGGCTACGGCAAACCGCCCAAAGCAACCCGGTTCAAAAAAGGCAGATCCGGCAATCCGAAAGGGCGGCCGAAAGCCTCGAAAAATGTTGGATCGATGCTTGAGGAGGTCTTCTTTCGGAAAATCCCGATCACCGAAAACGGGTCACGCCGCGAGGTCACGATGCTGGAAGCAATCCTGCGCCAGCTGGTGAATGGGGCAGTTAAAGGCGAGATGCGTTCGATTGACCGGGTTCTGAAACTGTTGCCCGCGGTTCAGGAGGCGCGCGCCGCAGAGTTGGCGGGTGGCGAAGGTGCAACTTCGGTCGACCCCGGTTCAGACCTGGCCGCCCTGGAAGTGCTGGCAGATATGTTTGGCAGCGATCCGGATCAACTTTTTGCCAGCATCCAGGGAGGCATCGACGATGAATGCCCTGAATTCTGATGATCGCAAAAGGTTGGCAGAGGCTGCGATGCGCGAAAACCTCTACGCGTTCCTTGCGGGTAGTTTTGGTATCTTGTGTCCGGGCGAAAAGCTTGCCCGGGCGCCTTACCTGGAGGCTATGTGTTACGCCCTTCAGCGTGTGGCCTCCAGTGAGTGCCAACGGTTGATGATCTCGATAGCCCCTCGCCATCTGAAATCGATCTGTGGATCTGTTTTGTTGCCAGCCTTTGAGCTTGGACGCGATCCGACAAAGAAAGTGGTTGTTGTCAGTTACGGCAAAGATCTGGCCCGCGAACATGCCGAACAGTTTCGACGGCTGGTGACCAGCCCGTATTATCAGCGCCTGTTTCCGAAAATGAAGTTCGATCCCAAACACAACCGGTTCGAACATATGAAAACCACTAAAGGAGGCGGGCGCAAATCTGTCTCTCTTGGCGGTGGTATCACCGGCTTCGGTGCAAACCTCATTATCATCGACGATCTGGGTAAGCCCTCTGAAATGCGTCACGATACGTACCGGCAGGAGTTGCGCGACTTCTTCGACCAGACCCTGTTCTCGCGGCTGAACGACAAGCGCACCGATCGCATTGTCTCGATCCAGCAGCGTCTACACCCGGATGACTTTTCCGCCTACCTCTTGGAAAAGGACACATTTGACCATCTGTGCCTGCCGTCTATCGCGGAGATCCCAGAAGAGATCCCGCTCTACAACAACCGGGTGCTGAAGCGTCGGCCAGGAGACTTGTTGAACCCAGAGCGGGAACCGCAGGAGGTTCTTGATCGGATCAAGGCCGACATAGGCAATTTTGCCTTCCAGGCACAGTATCAACAGAACCCCACGGATGGAGAAAACGAGTTTCTCTCAATGTCCGACTTGCATCTGGTGGAAACCTTGCCGGACGAAAGCGTGTTTGTAAGACGCGTTCAAAGCTGGGATACGGCGGCGAAGGATGGTCCGCGTTCTGACTTTACGGTGGGGCTGACCTTTGGTTGGCATGCGTATGAAGAGAGATGGTATTTGCTTGACGTCTTTCGGGCCCGAACGAACTATACACAGGTGCGGAACGCTGTTCTTCGTTTACGCAAACAGTGGCGCGTGGACCGGGTGCTGATCGAGTCCTCGGCGATGGGCATCCACCTTCTGGACGAATTGAAACGCACCGCAGCAGGTGTATACATGCCGGTCAATGTGGTCACTAGCAAACTGGATCGCTTCATCCCGCAGACCGACTGGATTAAATCTGGCAAGTTAGTCATCCCCACCGACAAGCCCTGGTTTGATGAGTTCCGCAGGGAACTGCTGGCGTTTCCCGACGCCCTCAAAGACGACCAGGTGGATGCCCTGACCCAGTTCGCCGAATACATGCGTCGTAGCCAAGGCACATATCTCGATACAGATCCTTACACCGGTCGCCGCCAAGGCAACTATCGACCCGAACGACCAAGAAGGGAAGACCGCATGCGGTTCTGATGCCAGGCAAGAGCGCTTTCGAAATCTGACGGCCTGTGTCCAACACCCGTGGTAGCGTGAAAATGCACCTTTGTTATCAAGGCGAAATAGCCAAGTGGGCGGGAAGCCGACCTTCGCTGCAAACGTGGAATGCCTGGTCGCGAAATAGAAAAGCGGACATTCGATCAACCTATTTGTAGTCAGTATGTCCGCCGCTGGAGTCTGTGTGAGGGCACCAAGTCATTCAGAAAAATTGACGTATTTGAGTTACTTGGCTCCGCGGCACGACCTCAAACTCACCTTTCTAAGTTCATGTGGCTACTCTTAGAATATCGCGTTACGGTTGTTATATCTTTAGACGAACATTTTTTGATTGTTCTTATTTGGCCAGGAAAGCGAGGCAAAGTTGCGTATCAAAGGCATTATTCTGGAAAACTTCCGAGGCTACAAAGCTCGCACTCATGTTACTTTGGAACAGTTCACGGCTCTTATCGGCAGAAACGATGCCGGTAAGTCCACCATCCTAGAAGCGTTGGACTACTTCTTCGAGAATTCCAAGCCAGATCAGGGCGACGCAAGCATCGCGGGGGATGCAAAGCAGGTTTTGATTGGCGTTGTGTTTGATCGGTTGCCCTCTGAGCTGACGTTAGATCGTGGGGCAAGAAGCACGCTTGAGGCAGAACACCTGCTGAATCAGGATGGCGATCTCGAGATACACAAGATCTTTAACCTCGCCGTGCAACGCCCAGGTGCTGCGAAAGTCTTCGCTCGGGCGGTCCACCCAACAGAAGAGAAGGTCCAAGGTCTACTTCAGAAAAACAACACAGCCTTAAAGGCGCTCGTGAAGGAGATGGGTCTTCAAGACGACTGCAACCTCAACGAAAACCCGTCTATGCGGCAAGCTGTCTATAAGAGCGTCGGTGGCAATCTGTTACTGGAACTTCAAAACGTCCCTCTCAACGACGACAACGGCAAAGCCGTGTGGGGCGCAATCCAAGCTAGACTTCCGCTATATGCATTGTTCCGCTCTGATCGGGCGTCGAGCGACCAAGACCCGGAAGTACAGAACCCGATGAAGGCCGCCGTGCAAAAGGCCCTGGCCGATATTCAGGATGATCTTGCGGATGTTGTTGAGAAGGTGAGGGTTCGGGCCGAAGACACTGCGAAGCGGACTCTCGAACAGCTTCAGGCGGCATATCCCGACCTAGCGAACTCACTGACGCCACAGTTCCGGTCACCGTCTTGGGCCAACATGTTCAAGGTTGATCTTGAGAGCGATGACGGCGTGCCTTTGAACAAGCGCGGTTCCGGCGTCCGGCGATTGATACTCATGAGTTTCTTTCAGGCAGAAGCGGAAAAGAAGCGAAAGGAAGCAGGTGAAGGTGCCTTCGACGGGGAAGTGCCGGTAATCTACGCCATCGAAGAACCTGAGACGTCGCAGCATCCGGACAACCAGCGTCGTATCGTTACCGCTCTTATGGAAGTTGCTGAAGCGGGCGACCAAGTCCTTGTCACGACGCACATGCCTGCTTTGGCGGAACTGATGCCGGTGGACTGCCTACGGTACATTGACCGGGGAGATGATGGAAACGTTCGTATCCGTTCTGGTGACCCAGAAGTATATGCCGAAGTGGCAGAGGCGTTGGGTGTGCTGCCCGACCCGATACTTGGCCAGACTGTGAAGGTTGCGGTGTTGGTGGAAGGTAAGACTGACATCGACGCCCTAGTTTCGCTATCACTGGTCTTGTCTGAATCTGGCGAGCTGCCGCCTCTGGACCATGACAAAATCTTCTGGGCGCTTGGCGGCGGCGAGACGCTCAAGGACTGGGTTGAGCGGGACTACCTGTCCAACCTTGATCTTCCACAGGTCGTAATCTTTGACTCGGATCGGACAGCAGAAGCGCTGCCAGCTCATGAAGACAAGCAGCAGCGTTTTAATGAGATCAACGCTTGGAAGGATCGAACGGCATTCATGACCAGTAGGCGCGAAGTGGAGAACTTTGTGCACCCTGATACAATCGCGCGGTTGTCCGATGGATTGATAGAGCTGCCAAAAGGCTTTGATCCCGACTTTGGTGACCTACCTACGGCATTTGCCGCAGCGATGCGGGACGCTATCGACAACAAGGGTCTCACGTTCAAACCTGTTGACCTCAACGGTGAACGGCTGCGGGCGTCCAAGCGCTACACCAAGCACATCCTGACCTCATACGTCATGCGGAACATGACTGTGGATGAGATCAAAGAGCGGTCCAAGTATGAGCGCGATGGCGCAACCCATTATGAAATCTACGATTATCTAAAAGCCATTCAGGCGTACACTTGAACATCATGGCTTTAGCAACGCCGGGAAAAATGGGACAAGGAAGAAAGATGCAACGGTCGCGAAGGAATTCAGGAGGTGGACACAACGCAGCCGGTGCCAAGAACGAAAAGAACGTAGCAGATGCCCACACTCCGATGGTTAACCGGTGACGAAGATGTAAGAGCCGGGCGGTACTATCGCTGTCCACCTGGATGACGAAGAACTAGCATACTTCATTGTCATCATGGATGAGGTGTTCGGGTGCGCCAACGGCAATGGGTCAGCTGCACAATACTGATCTGTCTGATCGCATCCAGGCGCAGCATGCCCTAAAAGCTGTTTTTGGTTTTTCAACGGTAGGCATCACGCGGTGTGGCCAGGACCACCCTGTCACCGCTTGTCCCATACTTTGTACTCGCGCATCGAAACCAGAGTTTTGTAGCCGGATACAGGGCTGTCATTCAAATAGGCCGTTACGAACTCGTCAAATTCCGTCATGGAAGAGCAATGCAGGATAAGGACGATATCGTCGTCGCCCGTAACCCAAAGCATTCTGTTCACTGTCGGGCTTTTTCGAAGGTCGCGACAGAATTCATCCATTGTTTTTGGATTATGCCCATCGATTGAAAGGAGAACTACAATAACCAGGGGGCGATCTTCTAGCTTTGGCGAAACAATAGCAACTTCTCTCTCGATTGCGCCAATTCTTCGCAACCGCTGCACGCGTCGCAGACAAGCAGCCGGAGATAATCCGACATCGCCGGAAAGCTGATCGCCGGTCCGACGACTGTCCACCTTCATAAGCGCAAGAATGCGCCTGTCGAATTCATCAACTTCTTCCATAATCCGACACCCAATAAACGGCTCTACTGCGGAAATCTCGCAGAGATCGCGATTGTATGCGAGATTTTAGTGCGATGGCAGTGCGTTTTGCGAGTTCGCCGCTTCGGCAATTGTTAGGTCTTGTTTGCCAAAACGAAGGAGGCAAACGGGATGATTGTTGGAACGAAACACAATCCACCTAAAGTTCGAAACCGGGATAAACGTGCTTTTTTTGTACTTTTTCGGCTATGGCTAACCAAGCTTCGCGTCGGTGTAGGCGTCCGCACATGAAACGCGGCGCGATTGCAATTCTGCCGCTTGCACTGGCTGCATCATTCTACGGATTCGCATTCGGGATTCTGGCTGCTCAAGCAGGTTTCACTTGGTGGAGTGTGGGCGTACTCAGTGCTTCCGTATATGCAGGATCATCGCAGATCGTCGCCGTCGAACAGTTATCCACAACCGGCTCGGTTATTGCAGCAATCATCGCGGGGGCGGTGCTCAATCTGCGCTATGTTGCAATTGTTGCGTCTCTGTCAGAGGTCCTGGACGGTCTTTCCATCAAACAAAAACTACTCGCCATCCACTTGGTCAGTGATGAAAACTGGGCACTGACGATGGCGCAACGGGAAAGATCACCCGATGTTGGAGCGGCATTTCTTTATGGTTCTGGCCTCGTCATGATAGGTGTATGGGTCTTGTCCACCACGATGGGCGCTGCGGTCGGAAACGCGCTGCCTGGCCTAGAGCGCTTCGGAATTGGCTTTGCATTCACGGCTGCATTCATAGCGATGACTTATGGGCTATGGCAAAGAAAGTCACAGTTGCTACCCTGGTTGACCGCGGCAGTATTCGCCTTGGGAACCTGCAATATTGGCATCTCTTCCGCGTTTGGAATTTTGGCCGGTGCCTTCGCAGGATTAGTCGCAATTTATCTTCAGAAAGTTCTGCAGGAGGAGCATCCATGACCTCGGTTCATTTGTATCTTATCGGATTTCTGGCGATAGCGACGATAATGGTCAGAATATCGGGGCTCGTTGCCGGCCAATGGATTCGACGGTCCAAGCATTCCTGGATCCTGAAGGAGCTTCCTGGGTTGATCCTTGTCAGTCTGGTTTCGGTGTCGCTTGCAAATGAGTCTGTGGTTGGTTGGATCTCGGCGGTGGCGGCTCTTGCAGCAACCTATTTCACAAACAACGTCGTCATCGCGATGTTGTTTGGCGTGTTGGCTTTCAATGGCGTCGGCGTCTTTATTGGTTGAAGTTTGAGCCAACCTTTCAGACGAAGGCTGCGAGAAAGCCTCGCGATGAACCTTTACAAACTGATGGGATTTGGGGCTGAGATCTGCCACTCTTCGATAGCGTTCAGAAAGATCGGAGCGAGTCCAAACTACTGAATGCTGTACTTTGCACAAATGTCTACTTGCTGTGATAGCTTAAATATTCCTCGATGTGCTGAACACACGATTGAAGTTCGCGGTATCTAGAGCGCAGAGAGACTCAATTGACCGGTCGCTAGTCTGGTTTTGGAGCGAACAAGAGCTTCAGATATGTTCGAAATAGCATGATTTGCTCGGAGGCATTGTTGTGCTCTCGAAGCGCGCGTTGAAGGACCAAGCCACCCTCGACCACCCCGGAGACCATATCGCCTAAGGCATCCATGTTGACCGGCTCCTTAGGTTCGTATTTGGCAGCGATTTCTTCGAACATCCCCCGGAAGCGTTTGCGCCACCCCAATATGGCTTGGCGGTTCAACTCTCGCACCCCCTCGTCGAAGAGCCTGTCCTGATAGGCCGTGGACGCGATCACGCAGCCCGGGTGCCCCTCGGGCATCTCCTCGAGCATTTCGGCCAGCAACTTCAAGCCGATCAGCATGCAGTGTAGCGGATCATCGTTCAACTCACGGGCGCGCGCGAAGAGGTCGTCGTAGAGCGCGTCTTCAGTTTCGATGTAGCGTTCCAGCAATGCGCGGGCCAAGGCGTTCTTGTCTTTGAAGTGGTAAAAGAAGCCGCCACGCGAAATCTCGGCTCCGGCAACGATCTCTTCGATCGAGGTGGCCTCAAACCCTTTATCCAGAACTGCCGCCTCCGCAATATCGAGGATTCGGCTACGCGTGTCGACTTTTTGCTCCAATGTCGGCCTCCCACTGTACCACGAGTACAGTTGACCTTGTCCTAGTGAAAGGTGGGGTCAGTGTGCTTCGGGTTACCCTCCTGAAATTACAGCAAAAAGACAAACTGCACAACCGGACCACGCGGCAACTATCTGTCGTGCGAAAGCTCAGGGTATCCCCTTGGTATCAACGAACAAGGACAGCTTCGATGCGTATTCAGAAATTAAAGGAGACCCGCCGTTTCTTCCTCTCTGACGGAGGACTGGAGACATTCCTGATCTTTGATAAGGGCTACGATCTGCCCTGCTTTTCGGCGGCAGTACTGCTGAACACCGATCAAGGCCGGGCTGATCTACGTGCCTATTACCAACGCTTTATCGATATCGCGAAGGCGTCTGGTCGTGGTTTTATACTGGATGCACCAACATGGCGCGCCGGCACGGCTTGGGCGGGACCACTTGGTTTGACGCTTAAAGAGGTGATGGAGACCAATCAAAAGGCTGTTTCCTTCGTGTCCTTGCTCCGGGCTGAGCATGAGACGGAAACTTGTCCGATCCTGCTCAACGGGCTCGTTGGACCAGCAGGTGACGCTTATGCGCCGGACGCCGAGATATCGCGACAGGAAGCGCTGCTTATTCATGCGCCGCAGATCCATGCGCTTGGCAAGGCCGGTGTCGATCTAATCAGTGCCATGACTCTCACTCACGCAGGTGAAGCCATCGGCATCGTGCAGGCGGCAAAAGAGATCGATGTACCAGTTGCTATCGCCTTCACGCTGGAAACCGACGGACATCTTCCATCAGGCCAGCCCTTAAGCGAAGCGATTGCAGAGGTCGATGCCGCGACCAATGGCGGCCCGCTTTATTACATGATCAATTGCGCGCACCCCGACCACTTCCGCGAGATTCTCGATACGACCGCGGCTTGGACTCTGCGCATCGGCGGTATCCGGTCCAATGCGTCCCGTCAAAGCCATGCTGAACTGGACGAAGCCGAGGTTCTCGACGACGGCGATCCGGTTGAGCTTGGCAAACTGAGCGCGGAGCTTGTGTCGCGCCTTCCGAACATCCGGGTACTGGGCGGGTGCTGCGGCACCGACCACCGGCATGTGGGCTGCATAGCGGGTCACGACCATCCGCTGACCGCAGCCTGAACTCCACCCAACCAACTCTCCCTGAAAGGACTTCTCATGGTCAAAACACTCATCACCTCCACCGCCATCGCGCTGTCGTTGGCCACCTTCGCGCACGCCGAGGTGCCCATGGCTTTTGACGTGGCCGAAGATCATTCGCGCATCTTCATGTCCGCGCAGCCGATCCATGAAAACGGAATGCCCGCACACGGCAACGCCTTTGTTAGCCAGGGCTACATCTATCCTGAAGGCACGCTTGCCGATGGGACCGTTGGCGTTCTGGAAGACGGCAGCCCCGCCTTCCCGGATCTCGTGCTGGGCACCTGGACTTGCGACGGGTACTTCGTTGGCGAAGGTGGCAATGCGATCACCGGTGTCTGGATCATCAGCCGTCAGACCTTTGCGTTCAATGACGGGGCGACCGTCGTGACGCAAGGCACCGAGATCGCCGATATCGGTCAGCCAAACCTGCGCCCGGTGACCGGTGCCACCGGCGACTTTGCCGACATCGAGGGTGGCCTCATCCAGACAACCCTCGGGTTCAACGACTTCTGGGGCCTGAGCGCGACATACGCGTTTGAAGCGTCGGCGGTAGGCGCGGCAAACGCGCAGGACGCGGCTTTCCGGGCCGATGGTTATCAACAGGTCCCGCTCGATGAAGACGACCACATGGAATGGGATTCCGGTGTTCCGGTCGGACCGATTTTTGAAGAACGAATGATCCCGTCCACGTGACGCCAGATGTAAATGGTTGGGCGGCGGCATCTTCGCCCAACCCCCATCCCACATGTCAATGAGAACAGAAGAATGAATACACAGATCACAGGCTTCATCCGGCACGCCGAGTTATCGGATGCCAAAAGCCTCGCCAAACTGATCAATCTCGCAGGTGAAGGTATCCCGAATTGGCTTTGGACCCGCGCCTGCGTCGAAGGGCAAACTCCGCTGGAAATCGGAATCGAACGCGCCAAACGCAAGACCGGCGGGTTTTCCTACACAAATGCGCTGGTAGCAGAGCCACACGGGTATCCCGCTGGAATGGTGCTGAGCTACGCGATCACCGAAGCACCAACCGACAACCCGGATGATTTGCCAGCACCGATTGCTCCCTTCATTGCGCTGGAAAAGCTGTCGGTGAACACATGGTTCATCAATGCGCTCGCAGTTTTTGCTGAAGGTCAAAACAAGGGGATCGGATCACAGCTTTTGGCTGCCGCAGAGCACCTCGCGCGCATGAATGGTTTCAACAAGATGAGCATTCAGGTCTATGGGCAAAACACCGGCGCGGTGCGCCTGTACGAGCGGCAAGGCTACCTGCGCGTCGCCAGTGAACCCGTGCTCCTGCATCCCGGCCCGCCTTACTACACAGGCGAAGTCTTGTTGCTCATGAAGTCTCTCTCAACCGGCACCGACTGAACTGCCAGAAAGTCCGAAAGACACTGCGATGTCCTCCTATTGGCTCATATTATCGGCCGCTGGTGCCAGCTTTACGCTGGGCAGCGTTCTTCTCAAACAGTTTGCGGACACAGGTCTGGGTTATGTCCTGCTTCTCGCCGTTCTTGCGTTGGGGCTTGGCAATCTGGCCTATATTCGTCTGCTGGCACACGGTCTCGGGCAAGGGGCCGTCATGTCCAGCATGAGCCAGGTCATCGCGCTGTCCCTCCTTGGGGTGGTGCTCTTCGGAGAGCGCCTCGCGATGCCGCAATTAGGGGGCCTGGGCCTCGCCATCGTCAGCATCTGGCTCTTCTCGCAATCGCGCTGACGTAAACTTGGTGACTGAAATGACCTCTCGCTGCCTGTCCTCGGTGTTGTGTGCCGCGCTCTCCGGCGTGGCGTTTGTCGCGGTTCTTTCCCCCGCCCGGGGCGACAGGGCTACATCCGAACTCTCGCTGCCTTCGCCGCTGAAGGATCAGGACTATCTGTACGATGGCGCACCCGATCCAAAGCTGGTCGAACTGGGACGAAACCTGTTTTTCGATCCAGTCCTGTCGGGCAACCGCAACATTTCTTGCGGCACTTGCCATGATCCAGCGTTTGGATCGGGCGACGGTCTTGCGCTTGGCATCGGAGAGGGCGGCATCGGTGCAGGTCCAAAGCGTGTGACAGCTGTTCCGGTCACGGGTCGCGTGCCCCGTAACGCGCAACCGCTATGGAACATCGGCGCGCGCAGCTATGTTTCGATGTTTCACGACGGGCGTGTCGAAACGCTGAACCCGGGCGATGCTGCGGGCCCGATCCGTAATCCGGCAGGAGCCGATCTTCCCTCAGACGTTGCCAGCCCCTTGGCTGCGCAGGCGTTCTTTCCGGTCACATCACCAATTGAAATGGCAGGCCAGTATGGCGAAAGTTCTATTGCAAATGCCGCCCATTACGAAAACAGGCCAAAGATCTGGGGTAGCCTTGCAGCGCGGGTAGCGGACATACCGGACTATCTGGAGATGCTGCGTGCCGCGTACCCCGAGATAACGGGTGCTGAGCAAGTCACATACGGTCATATCGCTGACGCCCTTGCAGCCTTTCAAACGACGGCGTTCCGCTCAGATGAGAGCCCCTTCGATACGGTTTTGCTCACTGGTGATCTGTCGACTCTCACACAGGATGCGCAAGAAGGCCTTACTCTCTTCTACGGGGCTGCGCGATGTGCAAGCTGCCACAGTGGACCCTTACTGACCGATCACCAGTTCCATGCCATCGCCATTCCGCAGATCGGCCCTGGCAAAGGGCATGGGGGCGACATGACATACCTCGCTGAGACTGGTTTGGCGGCTCGTATGGAGGACGAGGGCCGCTATCGCGTCACGGGGAACCCCGAAGACCTATTTGCTTTCCGAACACCGTCCTTGCGCAATGTCGCGCTGACGGGGCCGTGGGGGCACAGCGGCGCGTTCACTTCATTGGAGGATATGGTTCGCCACCACCTCAACCCCCTTGCAGGTCTTGCGGCCTTCGACCCATCCGATATCGCCCTACCGCCAATTGAGCACCTTAAGCGCATTGCCGCGCGAGGATCGCAATTGCGCTTCGTTCCCTTGGAAGCGGAACGTCGCCATGCGTTTGAACAGCGAGACACATGGGTGATGGCGTCTCCTCAACTTCGTCAACGCATTGCCGATAGGAACGAGCTTTCACCAATCAAGCTTACTGGCGAAGAGATCGAAAATCTGATCGCCTTTCTGCACGCGCTCACCGATCCGACGGCTGTAAGTCGGAGCCACATGATACCCAAAAGCGTCGCATCCGGCCTGCCGCCACAGCCTCAACCGGAGGATTGAAACGGAACTCGACCACAATTTTCTATTTGTGAAGGACAAAGCGACTGCGCTCGAGATGATGGAGCACGCTGGATTTGCTAGATTCTCAAACGCGCCGTAGCGCGCAAGCCTGACCTTGGCGCAAGCGCGGTAAAGTGGCGCTTTGTCCGTATTTCGCGAGTTTAGGCAGCCTTTGATTTTGCGCCCGCAGCGAACGGCAGGTCCGACAGGCCGCGCCGCAGCATGGAGACTATGGGGTAAGGTCCGGTAAGGGCCGATGGCTGGGTCGTGGCAAGCGGGGCAGGGGCTTATGCTGCATCTGCTCCGAGGTCTAAAAAGAGCCCATTCCGTTCAGTTTCACGCTGGTCCCCAATGTCTGCAATCGGAGTTCCGTGCAGGTCGTTGGGGTATCCTATCTATGGGCGTGGTTCCAGGCCTGCTTTTGCGGCTCTGTGCCAACTGTTCGCGTAACGTTGGTAGCTCACGTCGGTCTTGTGAAAATAGGTCTCAACGTCGAAGGCCGCGCGCTCGGGGAGTGCGCCTGTTGCCAAAAGGGCGGCGCCCTGGCTCGTCCCTGTTGCGGTGACGGTCGCGTCGACCCTGCAGTTTGTCGCCGCGGCGAGCATACTGGCGAAGCCTTTGCTCCTGGCAAATGGACCTTCGACGATAATGGGGCCCTTGTGTCCGGTAAGCGACAGGCATTCCGCGGTCATCAATCCGAGGTAAAAACTCACCGCCGCCGCGCGTTCCTGGGTTCCGGGCAAAGGCTCTGACCCCATCCAGCTGTGTTTTTGCCCCTGAAACGGTCCGCTGTCCGGGACCATTGCGGGCAAGAGCATGGGGCCGTCTTTCGCGACCAGGTTAAGGAATTGCTCTGCACATTGAGTGGTTTGACCGTTCATCGCCAACTCGAACTCGCGTCCCCCCATGAAACGGGCGGAGGGTACCGGGGCACCCAGTGCGTTGACGTTAAGAAGCGTGTCACGCGAAGGTTCCAGAGTTACTTCTTCGCCGCCGATGGTCATGGCAATGACCCATGTCCCGGTCGAAACGACGGAAAACGGCCCGGTTCGGGTCAGTACATGAGGTAAAAGCGATGCGTTTGAATCGTGGATGCCGCAGTGCACAGGCGTGTCAAAGCGCAGGCCGGTTTGCGATGCGACCTGCGGCAACACGGGTCCGAGAACCTCCGCAGATTTGCGCGCGGGCGCCATTTTTTCAGATATGCCCAACCGTTCGACCAACGAAGAATAGTGCGCCTTGGACGGTTTCCACAGATCTGTGTGACAACCAAGGGACGACACGTCGCTGGCCGGCACTCCTGTCAGGCGATGCCCCCAGTACTGCGGATAGGTAACAATGGCGGCGGTGCGTTCGCGAAGCGCGGGGTCCTGCTCAAATTGCCAATGCAACTGCGCACCCAGGTTCAGACCCATCGGCAACCTTGGCGATCCGGTTTCCTCAAAGGGCGGGCGGATGGCGTCGTACGCCGCGGCCAGATCATCAGGGCCTGTGTGCTCATAGTCGAGGATCGGGGCAGCAAGCGCGCCGTCTGGCGCGATCAGGGCACAAGACGCCCCGTGGGTCGTGATGGAAATGGCATCTACGCCGTGCGCCTTCTGAAACTGCTCCAACCCGTCCAGAAGGAAGCGCCAGATCGCCTCAACATCGAAGTGCGGATAGGGTGGAGCGGCGAGAACGATGTTAGGCCGGGTCAGCACTTCCACTTCGGACATGTCAGTCGCATCGACCAGCGCAAGCTTGGCGTTGGTCTTGCCGATGTCGATGACGGCGACGTGTCGGGGGGTCATGGCATGTGGAAGACGGGCGTCAGCGGCACCGCCACGGGTTCGTTGTCGGGCTTGGTTTCCATGATGTCCGCCATATGCGCCCACCATCGCTGCATGATTTCGTTGCGAGGCAAGGCATCCATTTTGTGGTCGTCGGTGCGCCAAAGGACGCCAAAAAGAATGTTCGTTTCTTCGTCCAGATGGATCGAATAGTCAGACACGCCCGCGTCTTTCAGCAGCGTGGCAAGCTCTGGCCAAATCTCATCGTGGCGCTTTTCGTATTCATCCCTACAGCCCGGGTTGAGCTTCATCTTGAAGGCGTATTTTTCCATGTTAGCCCCTCCACATCGACCAGAGCCGGGGCAGCGCGATGACCGAGATCAGCAACGCCCCGATAACAATCGACATCACGATACCGGGCACGTTCAGCAAGCCAAGTCCGAAAGTCACAAGTCCTATGACAAAGGCCGCGATCACTACGCCAGGGATGGAGCCGGAGCCGCCGAGGATGTTGACCCCGCCAAGGACGACCATGGTCACGATCTCAAGTTCCCACCCGAAGGCAATGGAGGGTCGGGTCGAGCCGAGGCGGGATGTCAGGCAGACGGCGGCGACCCCGGACATCAGTCCCGTCAGCAGGAACAGGGTGAACTTCACCCGGCCCACCCGAATGCCCGAAAACAGCGCCCCGGTGGCATTGTTTCCAATGGCATAGACCGCGCGGCCGAAATTGGTCATGTGCAGGATGACCGCGTAGATCACCGCAATGATGGCGAAAAGGACGAATTCGAAGGAAATCACCCACCAGACATAGCCCTGCCCGAAGAAGGCGAAATCGGCTGGATAGCCCTTGTAGACCTGATCGCCCAACACGATGAAACTGATCCCGCGAAAAAGGCTCATCGTGCCGATGGTGACGACGATGGATGGCAGGCCAAGGCCGGTGACGAGGAAACCGTTGACCGCCCCACACGCCAGACCGACGGCCAGACCAATCAGGACCAGCCCCTCTGTCCCGACACCCGCCTGCACGGCGGCGCCCATGGCTGTCGAGGCCAGTGCGATGATCGCGGCGACGCTGAGGTCGATTTCGCCAGAGATGATAAGCAGGGCCATGGCAAAGGCGATCATCGCCTTTTCGGTGAAGTTGAAGGTCGCGTCGGAGAGGTTCCAGGCGTTCAGGAAATAAGGTGAGGCGAAGCTGTTGGCGATGAAGATGCCGATTGCGACCAGCATCAGCAGGCTTTCCCAGCTTTTAAGGTTCCGCTCCAGCGGCGAGCGCAGGCGATCGGGGATCGAGCGTGTCGTCGTGGTCATGTCGCGTGCTCCGCGCGTTTAAGGATGATGCGGCCCTTCGTCCGGTTGGCCTGGGCGTTCAGAACAACCGCGATGATGATCGCGCCACCCGAGATGGCCATTTGCCAGAAGGGAGAGATGTTCACGACAGGCAGGGCATTGGCAATGATGCCGAGGAACAGCGCACCCAGCAGCGCGCCGGGGACCGAGCCAATGCCACCCATGATCGACACGCCGCCGATGACGCAGGCCGCCACGACGGTCAATTCAAACCCCCCGGCAACATCGACATAAGCAACCGCGAAACGAGAGACCCAGAGGTAGCCGGTCAGACCGGCCATCGCGCCGGAGATCGTGAAGGCCCAGAACTGGGTCCTGCCCACGTTGATCCCGGCATAGGTCGCCGCATGGGGGTTGCCCCCGGCAGCGTAGAAGGCGCGGCCCAGGGTGGTGCGGGTCATGACGATGGTGAACAGGATCACCGCCGCGATGGCAATCCAGCTTAGCAGCGGAAGGCCAAGAAGCTCGGTGCGCGGGAATGCCTTGAAAGTGTCGCTCATCTCGTGGCTGTTGACCCATTTGCCCTCGGTCAGAAGGAAGATGGTTCCCCGGAAGATGGTCATGGTGCCAAGCGTCACCACGATAGGTGGGATGCCCAGTTTCCACACCAGGATGCCGTTGAACATTCCAAGGCTCGCCCCGAACCCGGTGGCCACGACCAGCGTTACGATAATCGGCAGACCTGGCACCGAGATATTGATCAGGGACACGACCATGCCGGTCAGCGCGAGGTTGGCGGCGACCGAGAGGTCGATGCACTTCGTCAAGATCACGATCATCTGGCCGATGGCCAGCAGGATCAGCGGCGAGGTGTCGTTGAAGACGGCAGCCAGGTTCGACAGCGTGATGAACGCCGGGAAGCGACTTGAGATGATGCTAAGCACAAATGCGATGGCGACCAGCAGCAAAAGTTCGCGAGAGGCGAGGATACGTTTCATTGCGCGGCCTCCCTGATCCCTGCGGCGTGGCTGACAAGCGTTTCGGGCGTGATCTGGTCGCGGGCCAGTTCCGCCACGATGCGCCCCTCGCGCATGACGATCACACGATCCGACATGCCCACGATCTCGGGGATTTCGGAACTGACCATGATGACGGCGAGCCCTTGCGCGGCAAGCTCAGCCATGAATTCATGCACGGCGGCCTTGGACCCGATGTCGATGCCCTTGGTGGGTTCGTCCAGGATGATGACTTTGGGCTGGGTGGCGAGCCATTTGGCGATCACGACCTTTTGCTGGTTGCCGCCCGACAGGTTGCCGACATCGGTGTCCAGGGAAGCGGCGCGCAGGTCGAGACGTTCGGTATACTCACGTGCCAGCTTGAATTCCTCGGCCAGCTTGATGAAACCCTTGCGCGAGGTGCGAGCGAGTGACGGCAGCGTCACGTTCTGAAAAATCGGCAGCGCGCCGATTGTGCCTTGTTTGCCCCGGTCCTCCGGGACATAGACGATGCCACTTGCGACCGCGTCGGCGGGCGATGCAATAGAAATCGGTGCCCCATCGATCTTCACGGTTCCGCCCGAGGGACGGGTGATCCCGAAAAGGGCCTGCATGAATTCGGACCGACCTGCGCCGACCAGCCCGTAGAACCCGAGGATTTCGCCGCGCCTGAGCGTGAAACCGATGTCCGCGAATTCGGTCGGGTGGTCGTACCCCGCGACTTCGAGGATATCGTGGCCGACGTTGTGGTCGCGTTCGGGGAAAATCTGGCTGACGTCGCGGCCCACCATAAGCTTGACCAGTTCCGACTCGCTGACATCTACAATCGCCCCTTCGCCGACCATCTGGCCGTCGCGATAGACGGTGTAGAAATCGGCGATGCGGAAGATCTCGTCAAACTTGTGGCTGATGAAGAGGATCGCCTTACCTTGCGCCTTCAGGCTTTCGACGAGTTCGTAAAGCTCTTCGATTTCCTTCTGGCTGAGGGCTGCGGTCGGTTCGTCCATGATCACAACGCGCGCGTCGATGGACAGCGCCCGGGAAATGGCAACCAGGTGCTTGTTCGCGGTTCCAAGGTCCTTGAGCGTAGCGCCCGGATCAATCTTGGCCCCGATTTCATCCAGAATGTCTCGCGCGCGGGTCGCCATGGCGGGTTTGTCGATCAGGCCAAATCGCCCCTTTGGCGCATGGCCGAGAAAGATGTTTTCCGCCACCGTCAGTTCGTCGAATAAGACGGTTTCCTGATGGATGGCGGTCACGCCAGCGGTTTCGGCGGATTGCGGTGTCGGGAAACTGAGAGCCTCGCCATCGATCCGGATGTCACCCTCGTCGGGTTGATAAATGCCCGTCAGAACCTTCACCACGGTGGACTTGCCAGCACCGTTTTCGCCCACCAATGCCGTGACCTTGCCCGGGTAGAGGTTCAGCGAAACATCTGACAGGGCCCGCACGCCGGGAAATGTCTTGGTCACGCCGGACAGGCTCAGAAGCGGTGTAGGGGCGGCGTTCGACACGTCTGCTCTCAATTCCAACTGCATGGACAGTGTTTCTGGATGTGGGAAGAGTAGGGTGTCGGGGCGCGGGTCATCGCCCACGCCCTGACACGTCGTTCAGATTAGAAGATCGACTTGAACTGTTCGATGTTCGAGCTGTCGTAGGTGAACGGATCAGCCATGGCTGCCGAGCCGGTGTCATCCAGCGTCACCGAGCCCATGCGGCCCATCGGGATTTCGGCACCGGCACCGGTTTCAGCACCGTTGGCGATTGCGTGCGCCAGCATGGTGGCCGAGTAGCCAAGGTCAATCGGGTTCCAGATCGCGAAGCTCTTGGTTGCACCGCTATCAACACAGCCTGCCATCTCGGACGGGAGGCCCAGACCGGTCACGTTGATCTCACCGATCTTGCCCGCGTCGGTCACCGCCTGGCAGGACGCCAGGATGCCAACGGTCGTTGGCGCGATGATCGCTTTCAGGTTAGGGTAGGATGCCATGAGGCCCTGTGCTTCTCGGTAGGATTTGTCGCTGAGGTCGTCGCCATAGACCGTGGCCACCAGATCTACGCCGTCATAGTTCGGAAGAACCTCTTTCGCGGCCTCGATCCAGGCGTTCTGGTTGGTTGCCGTGGCCGACGCCGACAGGATCGCGACTTCACCACCATCCGGCATGTGATCCGCGGCAAGCTTGATGATCGTATTGCCGATCAGTGGTGTCGAGGATGGGTTCAGGTGCATCTGGCGCCCGCCTTCAGCCACACCCGAGTCCCAGGAAATCACGGTGATACCGCGGTCCATCGCGCGTTTAAGCGCTGGCACAAGTGCATCGGGGTCGTTTGCCGAAATCGCGATGGCGTCGACACCCTGCGCGATCAGGGAGTTGATGACCTCGATCTGACCTTCCGCAGTGGTGTCGGTCGGGCCGGTGTAGATGATCTCGACATTGCCAAGCTCTCCGGCAGCCTCTTCAGCGCCTTCGGCGGCCGCTTCAAAGAAGCCGATCCCAAGCGCTTTTACGACCAGAGCGATGCGCATGTTGTCCTGCGCCATCGCCGTGGTGCCAAACATACCGGCAGCAAGGCTCATCCCTGCGACAAGTGATGTGAAAGTACGACGCTTCATGATAGTTCCTCCCAGAAAGTCATGTTTGGGTCTCGGGTTTCGGAGGCGGTCAAGAGGCCACCTCGTTTTCTTGAACGCTGCCCGACTGGGCAACGATCAGATTCACATCGGCAGCCTCAAGCATGGCCGCCGCCTTGTCAGGAATTCCTTCGTCGGTGATCACGGTCGTGATCCGGTCCAACTGGCAAAGCACCAGGCTGGAGCGCTGCGCGAATTTCGAACTGTCGACCAGAACGATAAGCTCATCCGCCTGTCCGATCAGTTTCTGTTCTGCCTGGATCAAAAGCGGATCGGCCTCCATCAGGCCGATGGGGCCCAGCCCCTGCGCCCCCATGAACATGCGCTTTGCATAAAAGTTGCGGGTCACATCGTTGTCAAAGGGCGACAGGATTATGTTCTGTTCCCGGTAGATCGCGCCGCCTGACAACATGATCGTGTTCTTCGAATGCTTCAGCAGGTGCTCGGCAATCGGGAACGAATTGGTAAAGACCTGCATCCTGCGGTTGGCCAGCGGATGCACCATCTGAAAGGTCGTTGTGCCCCCGTTGATGATGATGCTGTCACCTTCACTACACATCTCAACCGCCGCGCGCGCAATCGCCTGCTTCGCTGCGATATTCATGGTTTCGTTGACGACGAACGGACGGCCCGCCAGCCCGGCGAACTGCGGTGGCGTTATCGCCTCAGCGCCGCCTCTGACACGGCGTACCTTCTGTTTCATGTGAAGTGTTGAAATGTCGCGCCGGATGGTGGCTTCGGACACGCCGGTCAAGGTGCACAGGTCCCCAACCGTCACGACGGGGCGATCCTGCACCGCAGAAATGATGATCCTATGGCGTTCTTTTTCGTGCAAAGCCACCTCCCATTCACTCCACGCTGCGCAGATTCGCCGCAGCTGTCAATCATTTTCGATCACTTTCAATCATTCTGCATTGCAGAATGACTGTTTGTGATTGTTTTTGATTGACATAACGATGCACACTACTAAGCCTAAATGCGATGGTGCAGTACCGATTGCTGCATCGTGAGGAGGGCAGAACGTTGAAATCCATCGAAAATCAGCTTCTTGAGAACCGCTGGGATGACGCTGTGGCAGGTGGTATGTCCGAATCGGAACTGCTTCTCTATCGCTCCAACACGCTGGGATCGGATAAGCGCGTCACAAACTATGGCGGTGGCAATACCTCTGCGAAGGTCATGGAAACCGACCCACTGTCCGGCAAAGAGGTCGAGGTGCTCTGGGTCAAGGGTTCCGGCGGTGACATCGGGTCCATGAAACTTGACGGCTTCTCCACGCTATACATGGACAAGCTGAACGCGCTGAAGGGGCTTTATCGCGGGGTCGAGTTTGAAGATGAAATGGTTGGCTATCTGCCCCACTGCACCTTCAAACTGAACCCGCGCGCGGCTTCAATTGACACGCCCTTGCACGCCTATGTGCCGCGCAAACATGTCGATCACGTCCACGCCGACGCGATTATTGCGATCGCAGCGTCGAAGAATTCGAAGGAGCTGACCCAGGAAATTTTCGGTCACCGGATCGGTTGGCTGCCGTGGAAACGGCCAGGGTATGAACTGGGCCTGTGGCTTGAAAAGTTCTGCCTGGAAAACCCGGATGCCGATGGCGTTGTCCTTGAAAGTCACGGATTGTTCACATGGGCTGACACGGCGAAAGACTGCTATAACTGCACCATCGACGTGATCAACGTCGCGACCAAGTGGTTGGCCGAAAAGACCGCCGATGTTCCGGCCTTTGGCGGAGCGGTCCACCAGAGCCTCGCCCGGGAAGGTAGGCGGGCCATTGCCGCCCGGCTGATGCCCGCGATCCGTGGCTTTGTCAGTGGCAACCAGCACATGGTCGGGCATTTCAACGACAGCGACTCGGTGCTTGAGTTCGTGAATTCTAAGGACATGGAGGCGCTGGCGGCCCTTGGTACGTCCTGCCCCGACCATTTCCTGCGCACTAAGATCCGCCCTTTGGTCGTCGGCTTCGATCCGGCCCAGAACAACATCGACGCAGTGCTTGAAGGCCTGCCCGCGCAAGTCGCGGCCTATCGTGAGGACTACACGGCCTACTACAACCGTTGCAAACACGATAACTCGCCTGCGCTTAGGGACCCCAACGCGGTTGTCTACCTGATCCCCGGGGTCGGCATGATCACCTTTGCCAAGGACAAGGGCACGGCCCGTATTTCCGGCGAATTCTACGTCAACGCGATCAATGTTATGCGCGGGGCAAGTGCCGTCAGCGAATACTGCGGTCTGCCAGAGCAGGAAGCTTTTGACATTGAATACTGGCTGTTGGAAGAAGCCAAGTTGCAGCGCATGCCGAAACCAAAATCGCTGGGTGGTCGCGTCGCGCTGGTCACCGGCGGCGCCGGTGGCATAGGGGCGGCAACGGCAGAACGTTATCTGTCCGAGGGCGCCTGTGTCATGCTGGCCGACATCAATCCCGAAAGCCTCACCGCGACGGAAGGGGTCCTGACCCAGCAGTTCGGTAAGGACGTCGTGTGCACAGTTCTGATGGACGTCACGGATGAAAATGCCGTGGCCCACGCGTTGGCTGAAACATCCGTCGAATTTGGTGGCATCGACATCCTTGTCTCGAACGCCGGGATCGCATCCTCTGCCCCGGTTGAGGAAACGTCCCTCGACCTTTGGAACAAGAACATGGACATCTTGTCCACGGGTTATTTCCTCGTCAGCCGGGAAACTTTCAAGATCATGCGGGTGCAGGACATGGGAGGATCTATCGTTTTCGTGGCCTCGAAAAACGGGCTTGCTGCCTCGCCCAATGCCTCGGCTTACTGCACGGCGAAGGCCTCGGAAATCCACTTGGCCCGTTGCCTTGCGCTGGAAGGTTCTGAGGCCGGGATCAGGGTCAACGTTGTGAACCCGGATGCGGTGTTGCGGGGCTCCAAGATCTGGGAAGGCGATTGGCTGGATCAGCGGGCTGCGACCTATGGCACGGACAAGGAGGGGCTGGAAGAGATGTACCGCAACCGATCCATGCTGAAACGCTCAGTCCTGCCAGAAGATATCGCCGAGGCCTGTTATTTCTTCGCCGCCGAGATGTCGGCCAAATCCACGGGCAACATTCTGAACGTTGATGCAGGTAACGTTCAGGCTTTCACGCGATAGGGAGACGGTCCATGGGTTATGAGAGCGCCAAAGCGCAATTCGCTGACTGGGGTGTCGACACTGACGCTGCGATCAAGGCTCTGAAAGACATCCCGATTTCCATTCACTGTTGGCAAGGCGATGACGTGGTCGGGTTCGAAAACCAGACCGGCACCTCGGGCGGAGGCATTCAGGCAACCGGAAACCATCCGGGCCGGGCCCGCAACCCCGAAGAACTGCGGGCGGATCTTGAGTTTGCCTATGCAAATATCCCCGGGTCACATCGGTTGAACCTGCACGCGATGTATATGGACACAGACGATACCCCGGACCGGGATGAGATTGAGTACCGCCATTTCGAGCCATGGGTTGACTGGGCCAAGGGCATCGGCATCGGGCTGGATTTCAACCCGACCTTTTTTGCCCATAAAAAGGCCGACGACAACCTGACGTTGGCGCACCCCGACAAGGGCATCAGGGACTTTTGGATCGAACATGGGAAACGCACTCGGGACATCGCGGCGCAGATGGGAGCCGCGCTTGGTTCACCTTGCATCAACAACATTTGGGTTCCGGATGGTTTCAAGGACCTTCCTATCGACCGTATGGCGGCACGGGCCCGGCTTGAGGCCTCGCTCGACACCATGTTGGCCGAGGCGAAATCGGATATGCTGGATGCGGTCGAATCCAAGCTTTTCGGCATCGGGGTCGAGGCCTGCACGGTGGGCAGCCATGAGTTCTACATGGGCTACGCGATCCGCAACAAGACACTGCTGTGCCTCGACATGGGGCACTTCCACCCGACCGAGAATATCGCCGACAAACTGAGCGCCGTGGCCCTGTCTCTGGACGAGCTTCTGCTGCACGTGTCGCGCCCTATGCGTTGGGACAGCGACCATGTGATCATGCTGAACGATGACATCCTGGCGATGGCGCATGAACTGGTCAGCGGCGACCTGTTGGGCAAGACCCATATCGGGCTTGATTTCTTCGACGCCACGATCAGCCGCACGGCCGCTTGGGTGATCGGCACGCGCAACATGCAAAAGGCGCTTCTGCAGGCGCTTCTGAAGCCCTGGGATCGCTTGCGAGCAGCGGAGGACGCGCTGGATTTCACAAGCCGGTTTGTTGTGACAGAGGAACTGAAGGACCTACCCTACGGAGCGGTTTGGTCTGAATTTTGCGCCAGAAACGACGCGCCTATAGGTACTGAGCTGATCACTGAGCTTGACGCTTATCAGGCCACTGTAGCGGGTCGCTGAGGCATGGCCCAATTTTTTGGAAAGTCTCCGTCTGGACAATCTATGTTGGAAAGAACGCCAAGATTGCATTCGAAAGAAAGCGGTCGTTGCGCCGGTGACCATTGAGCGGCCGCATTGTCCGCATCCTGTGATTTCGCAGAATTCGAGATTTTGCGGTCGCAGCGAATGGTCGGTTCAACGGGCCGCGCCGCAGCATCTCGACCGGGTGGTGGAGGTCCGCATTGGGCCGAGTAACTCACGGAAGAAAGGGTAGGGACCCATACTGCGGGGCTTCCGAGGTCTGCTAGTTGCCCTTGAGCACTTCACGAATCAAATGGTTCATAACCTCTTTGTAGACGTTAGGATCGCCACCATAGGCGATCTCAAGGGCAGCGCGATCAAACGCGGCCGACAATAGATTTGTCAAAGCATCGACCTGATTTGATGAATGTTCAGGAACAGCCCGCGAAAGTCCTTCACGAAGTTCTTCTGTTCCATTGGCCCGGGTTAACGCGACAGCAGCGTTGTGTCCCAATACAGCTGGTGCCTCTTCCATCAGGAGGCGCACTCGACCTGGAACCAACATTGCTTTAAAAAAAGCATTCGATCCTGCCACCATGGCCTGTTCGGGATCGGCCACATTGCGCGTTTCCTGGTCAATATGATGTGAGATTGCTTTGGCCTCCTCTTCTGCGACAGCGCGGAAAAGGTCAGCCTTGTCCTTGAAATGATGATACAGCGCGCCGCGGGTGACGCTGGCCTTACGTACGATGTCTGGGGTTGCAGTATCGGCAAATCCCGAATCCACAAACAATTCGCGGGCAGCCTCTACGAGTTTGGCACGCGTTTCGGCGCGTCGGTCTGCCTGGCTGCGTCGGGCGGGTTTTTCTGGGGGCAAATTTAACGGCTCCGAATATCACTACATGCACCTTACATACATCTTGCATGTATTTGCAAATTGATGATACATACACAATGCATGTAAGTTAAGGAGATCAAAATGCGTGTCACTCAATATTATCCGGTCATTCAGTCTGAAACGGTTTCTGAGACGGCAGAGTTCTATAAACGTCACTTTGGCTTCCGCGCAGCGTTCGAGGCGGATTGGTATGTGCATCTACAAAGTGAAGCGGATCCGTCGGTCAATCTCGCGATCGTCCAGTCGGACCACGAGACGATCCCGGAGGTTTCCCGCGGTGCGTCTACGGGCATTATCCTCAATTTTGAAGTCGAGGATGTCGACAAAGTGGATGAACGACTTCGGTCGGAAGGAGTTCCGGTGGCAAAGTCACTTGTGAGCGAGCCGTTTGGCCAACGCCATGCGATATATCGCGATCCAAACGGGGTACTGATTGATGTTATCACTCAGATCCCACCCTCAGAGGAATTCCTGTCTCAATATGCAGCCGACGCGGTACCGTCGTAATTCAGGGTGCCGGATGGCCAGGTTGGTTCGAAGCAGTTGGAACGATTTGCCCGCGTGTAAAGCGACCAATTCTGGACAGATCAGTGGCCTTTGCCGAGTTGGCCACCTTTGGTACTGGGGCGGCCTTGTTATCTGTGCCCATGTTCGAACGCTACACCGAACACGGCCGCCTGATACAACCCTTCAGTGAAGCCGTTAACGCTGGTAAATATTGCTTCGCCTAGCCTTCGGATCGCCCCGCAACGGATGCTATGGGTAAATTTGCAGAATGGCTGACCGCCAACGGAGCCACTGAATTAAGTGACTTCACGGACCAGAACCGCGCAAATTGATCTGCATCAATATTTGGACCGCAAACGAGAGTTATGGCGAACGGAAACAGTTTGGATGAAGTCGCGGTGACAAAAGAAAAAGTTGGCCGAGTTGTCTGGCACGATCTTTTCACGCCTGATGTGGAAGCTTCCAGGTCATTTTACGAAAGCGTGGCAGGTTGGAGCTATATTGTCGAACACGCCACAGATTTCGCATGGGGCGGCGGCCATCGAGATTTTGTCCTCGCCACTCTCGATGGAGAGGCAGGGGCCGGGGTCGTTTCTCAAAATCAGGTGTCCTTTGAAGGCTGGATTCCTTATATTGAAGTCGAAGATGCAGATCAGGCCGCCAAACTCGCCGTCAAGCTTGAAGGATCAGTAGTGAAACCGCCCTTTGAAGTTCCTGGGGTTGGTCGGAACTGCCTCTTACGTGATCCGCTTGGCGCATTCTTCGGTGTATCGGTTTCGCGGCACGAATATCCTGTCCCCGCTCGTCAGTTTACGCACGAACACTACCTATCTCGCGGCGGCGCATTCCCGGACAACTTCTACCATCAAATGTTCGGATGGAATCTCTCACCTGCTAGAAACGTACCTTCGTCACAAAGACTGATTAGTTTGAATAAGGACGTGTTGGCGATATGTGCAGCGGAACCTGCAGCTCCCAACAACAACGTTGCGTGGGCGCCGGGTGTTCGCGTCCAATTTCTCGAAAAAGCACTGAGCAAGATCAACTCGGGCCCAGGTTCGGTGTTTGCTCGTCATCAGAATTCTAAGAACACTATTGAGAAGGGTCTGGTTTGCGATGCAACTGGGGCATTGTGCTGTGTCGTCCAGATTTGATGCTCGGTCGTAAGGTTCGCAGTCCATTGTTTATAACGGCATCCTCAAGTGGGCCAAAAACCTCAAATCCGATCTTGGTGCTAGCTTTCGCAATCGCAGCGAATACAGGAAAGCGTGCCGCTAGCGAAGTGTGCGAGAACCATGCTTAAGGTTCGGGTCGGGGCGATTGCACTTGATAGTTGTTAGAATTGTGAGCACGCAACATCCTGATGCGAAACGGCATTGTTTGACCTTGAAAACAAGGACCGGCTATTCCAGGAAACCGTCAATGGTCGAGGCGACATCAACGGCGGTTTTCACATCAGACATGCTGGTGTTCTCAAAGGCGCTGCCGCTTTCGACACTTGGCCTGAGCCTCTCATAAATGGACAGGATGTCTTCTTCCAGTTTGGCCGGCTTTTCTTCCGACCAACCGGCTTTGGTCTTGGCGATGTCCGTTGCGAGTTTCATCAGATCAAGGCGCTGTGGCAAAGTTAGCATTGGTCGTTTCCGGGTCTGGTTGTGATGTCAGGACCAACCTACGCACAGCGGTTGAACGGGCAGAGTGAGTCACCGTTAAATCCCTGACGGCCGAACCTCAGTCCAACGCCCCGGTTGTGCGCAGCGCCTCGGTCATTTTCTGTGAGATGTCAGATGGCACATGCCAGATCGCGTAGAGCGTCTGGATAAAACGGTCAACATCGGGAATGTTGGTCTTCAGGGCCAACAGGGTTGAATCCAGGTCGGCGTCCGGTTCCGTGTATGGGATGCACATAAGCTCAAGCACTTCAGAACCATTCCACATGCCACCACCGACTTTGCGCGCCGCTGAACGCGCGCCGCTGTAATCATCTTTCATGAAACAGATCAGGAACGTGCTTGCGTGGTACCAGCCAGGCGGGTTGGGGCTCAGCTCGATCGCGCGGGCGCTCAGTCTCGCGGCCTGTTCAAGATCGCCGCGCAACGCAAAGCAGGCCGCTAGATCGGCCAACATGTCTGGATAATTCGGATTGGCCCGCAATGCTTTAGCGGCCGCTTCTTCAAAGCTTTCGAACTCTCCACGATGAAAATGGGTCAAAAACAACGCGTGCTGGCCGGTTGCGTTCAGCGGATCCAGAGCGACCGACCGCTGTGCGGCCTCCAGCGCGCGATCAAAGGGCGGGGGGGACTTGCGAAAATTGAACCCGCCGCGCAGTTCGTCGCCGTAGACAATCGCGAGCATCCCCCAGGCGCCGGCATATTCGGGATCAATCTCAACGGCGCGCTCCAGCAGGTCGCGGACCTTCTTGTGTTTTTTGACCGTGGGTTCACGCCAGTATTCGGTGGCCAGCAACCTGCACTGATAGGCATCCAGCGTGTGCGTCTGTGCCCTGCGCTGCACTGCACCTGTTCGATGGATCACTCCGTGGGGTTCCGCGATTTCCGTGGCGATCCGGGCGGCGATGTCGTCCTGAATTTCAAACAGGCTGTCCGCGCTCAGGTCGCGGTCATAAGTGTCGGCGGAAACCTGTTGACCGGTTTCCGCATCAATCAACTGGGCGGTCACGCGCAGCTTGTTGTCCCAATGGCGCACGCTGCCTTCAACCAGATAATGGACGTCCAGTTCGCTTCCGACCGCGCGCGGATCGCGGCCGCGCCCGCGAAAGCGAAAGGTGACGTGCCGGGACAACACGCTCACCTCGCGAAACCGGGCGATGGCCGAGATGATTTCCTCGGTAAAACCGTCGGCCAAATATTCCTGCGACGGGTCTCCGCTCAGGTTGTCAAAGGGCATCACGGCCACCGCAACCCGGCCTGTTGCCGCCGGGGGCGGGCTGGTATCCGCCCGGCGTTCGGGATCAAATGCGATCTCAAACACCGGCGCGTAAGAACCTTTGGGAATGTGAATCCTCACCGGGTCTTCGCGCCCTTCCTGTGCGTAGTAGAGATCCAGTCGACTGCGCATTTTATTGGCCTGAACCCGGACGATCGTGTCGATTGTTGGGTCGAAATCCTCGGGCTTGTCGAACACGTCAATGCCGATTGCGTAGCCTTTCAGCGCCTCGGACTGGCCGGCCAGCGCCTCGTTGACAATGTGCGACAGAAAGCGGTTCAGGCGCGTGGTTTCCGCGAAATGCGGACTGACGAGGATGCGCTTCAGCTGTTCCTGAATAGCGCTTGGATCGATGGCAGAGCTTACTTCGGCAAGCATGTTTCCCTCCGTCGCTCAACTTTGTCCGATGACGAGCCGCGCCACAAGACAGCGCGACGGTTTAACCGTGACTCACTCGGATGCGGGCCGGGGATTTGCGAGGGTCCGGGTCATGGCGCTCAAACGAGCCCAGAAAACATATGACCCATGAAAGGACAGAACCATGACAACATTTTCCGAATTCGTACAGAAAGCCAAAGACGACTATGCCCGTGTCGAGGACGAGCTGAAATCGTTCGAACAGAAGGTCAAGGACGCAGGCGACGCGACCGACAAGTGGACCCAGGAGCAGGTAACAAAGCTGCAATCCGATCTGCAGGAGGCAAAAGACAAGGTCACCGACCTGGCTGACCGCATCCAGCAAGAAGGCGAAGACGCCGTCACGGATGCACATGATCAGGCAAAGAACCATTGGGAGGCCCTGCACGCAGCAGTTGCCGCCTATCGCGATCACCTCGACAATTCGGTCGCCTGAATCCTGATCCCGGAGGTCGAAATGACTGACACAGTTACTGATACCGCACCGAGACCCACCCTGATGGAAGAGGCCGCCGGTTGGCAGCCTCGACCGGTCTGGATGATCGTGCTCGGCGTCGCCATGCTCTGCGTCGGGCTGTGCGCCATCGTCTTCCCGCTGATGTCCACGCTCGCCGTCGAAGCCTTTATCGGCGCGGCCCTGCTGGTTGGAGGCATTGTTGCGGCGATTCAGGCATTTGCGGAAAAGGCGTGGAAAGGGTTCTTTTGGCTATTGGCCACCGGTATTCTGAACGTGCTTGCGGGTCTTGTCCTGATGCTTGATCCATTCGGCGGCGTTCTGGCACTGACCCTTGCGCTTGGCACGATCTTTCTGGCTGAAGGCGTGTTACGGATCGTAATTGCCATTCGGTCGCGTCAGGAGCGGCGTATGGCGCTGATGATTGCGTCTGGCGCGATGGCCATTTTGCTTGGCGGCCTGATCCTGACCGGTATCGTCAATGGCTCTTCCCTTGTTCTGCTGGGGGTACTTGCCGGCCTGAATCTGTTATTCGCCGGTGTGTCCCTGATGTCTTTGGGGCTGTCGCAGCGGTCCTCGGCGCATGGGGGTCCACAAGCTTAAGCGTGTCCTGACAGACCCGGAATGGCAGGGGCATCTGATGCTCCTGCTTTCCGTTTTCACAGCGCCGCTATTTTACTTGCCAGGTGCTTGCTGCCCGAGTGTCTTCAAACAGCCAGACCATGCGGTCCAGAAACCACAGCTTCCCACCCATAACCAGCAGCAACCCCAGAAGCGTCGGCCAGAATTGAAGCTGCCAAAGCCCCCAGACCAAGGGGCCGATTCCGACCGCGCTGAATGCGGCCAGAATAAGAGGCATCCGGCGGTGCCTTGCAGGGATCGGCGATTTCGCGCGCGCAAGCCAGATCCGTTCCCCAAGTACACCTTTGGACATCCAGTTTTCCGGATTGCCCGTTTTGCGGAAGGCGCGGGGGTTCCACCATGTCCAGAATACAACAACAACGACCGGAACAAGGCACCACCAGCCCAGCCAAACCCGGCTCCAGACGGCCAGAACGAACAGGGGCGGGATGCTCAGGCGGCTCCAGCCGCTCCACGGGTTGGTGTGCCGGTCCCAGACGTCGTCGGACATCGTCATGAGCTGTTCCAGAATGCTGCGATCGGTCATCGAACCCTCTTCCGAAGCTGGATCGCAATTATGGCCGTTTCTGCCCGTGTCGGCCAGAGCGGCAGGCAACGCGCGCAGCCCTGGCCAAAGGCGTCAAAGACCGGAGATATCCACATACACCCGGTAATCCGCGATCCTGTCCTCGCGAAAGTTGAACCGTGCAGCAAAGCGCACGTCGTGCGTGCTTTGGTCCTTGCGCGTATAGTGAACGGTGCCGTCGCAGAACGCAGTATCGCCGCTGGACCAGATGCCGGTGATGGTATGTTGCATACCCTGGATCGTGGCAAAGAACCCTGCGTTCGCGGCTTGCACGGCTGTGCGCCCGTCAATCTGTTCGAAATTGCCAAGCTGGAACTGCACGTCTTCGGTGACATGCTCGACAACGCCGGCTTCGTCCAGCGCGTCAACAGCGGTGTAAAGGGATGCGATCCGGGGCGCGTGGGCCGCTGTGGTGGGGGCAGTGATTTGCATGTTTTGGTTTCCTTTTCTGTTTGAAAGTTATCGGTGGGTCTAAGTCTGGTTGGCCTGTGACCGTCGGTGCAGGACCGGCGGGAGTTTCAGGTGACCGTTGGTGACGGCTAGCCCAAGGAACAGGATTGCGAGGGACCCCAGCAGCCCAAGGCCAAGAGGTTCCCGAAAGACAATTGCCCCGATTGCGATGCCGGAAAGCGTGGCAAAATAGCCGACTTGGGCGAACCCAACGCCATCCGTGCGCCGCTGTACTTCGAAGGTCAGCGCATAGCTGAGCGCAGTGATGGATCCGATGCCGAAGATTGCGCCAAGCAGGGCAGGGGGCACCGAGACGTCGCTGATTGTGGTGCCGCGTCCCAGTATCAGGGCGGAAATCAGCAACAGCTGTGACAGAAGCGTTCCGGTCGCCAGCCCCAACGGATCGCCGCCGGGCGGGTAGGCATAGCTGCGAAAGACGTTGCCGCAGGCCAGAAACAAGGGCCCCAAAAGCGACAGGGCAATCCACGCCGGCTCGACTCCCGACAGGTCAAACCCACCCATGGTGGCAAGGCTGACCCCGGCAAGGCCGATCAGAATACCAACCAGGCGGTGCAACGGCAGCAACCTGCGCGCGATCAGTGCCGTTATCGCAAAGGTAAACAGCGGTGACAGCGTGACGAGGGCGGAATAGAACCCAAGGCTCACATGCTCCAGCACCAGAAACCCGATCACAGCGGGGCCGCTGACACCGAAAACTCCGGCGCCGACATAATAGGGAATGTGCCGCGTGTTGAGCGCCACGCGCTTCTGCGACAGCAAACACAACGCCAACAGCGCAATGCTGGCCAGCAAAACCTGCCAGAACAAAGCGGTCAGAGCTGATATTCCTGCCATCGAGACGAATTTGGACAAAGTGAAACTGACCCCCACCAGGACACCGATGGCCAAGATCAGCGCGGATACAGGGGATCTTCTGACAATATCAGGCATCACGCGGCCCCCACTTCCGGCACATCGGTTAAGCGCAGAGAAGCCGGGCCGATCGGGATAATTCCGCTGGGGTTGATGTGCCGATGGCTGAGGAAGTAGTGCTGACGGATATGGGCCATGTCCACAGTGTCAGCCACGCCCGGCAACCGCATGATGTCGGCCAGATAGCGGGACAGGGCAACATAGTCGCTGATGCGTTTGTAGTCGGTCTTGAAGTGGGTCACATAGACCGGGTCAAACCGCAGAAGTGTCGGAAACAGCTTCAGGTCAACCTCTGTCAGCACGTCTCCGGCTAGGAACCGGCGTTGGCCAAGCGTTTCTTCAATCGCGTCGAGGCAGGCAAAGAGCGCCCTTACGGCCTCGCCATACGCGATCTGGCTGGTTGCAAACCCGGCGCGATAGACGCCTTCGCGGATCGGTGACTGAATTTGTTCGGCAATCCGGTCGATTTCATCGCAAAGATGGGACGGGCGAAGATCGGGTCCCGCGGCATCGGGAAACGCCGTCTGAAGCATGCGCATGATCTCGGCCGACTCGGTGCTGACGATCCGGTCCGTCACTTTGTCCAGCAGCACAGGCACGCTGATCGGACCCGTGTAATCCGGCTTGGCGTGCTGATAGACTTCGTAGAGGAAGCGGGTGCGTTCGACACCGCTTTGGTCGTCGAATAGCGTCTGGTCGATGACCCAGCCGTTTTCCGACATGACCGGGTCCATCCATGTGATGCTGAACGCATTGCGTAAGCCTTTCAAAGTTAGAATCAGATCGACGCCATGACACCAGGGGCAGGCTTTGGACAGGTAAAGGTGGTACCGGCCGGGCGTGTTCGGAAACGGGGCGCCCGGTTGCACGCTGATGTGGCTCGTGAATGGGCTTTGCAGGCGGTGAAAACGACCGTCCGAGGCGAGCGGTCTGTCACGCAGAACTCCGTTGATAAGCATCTTGGGCATGGCAGCCTCCGGCGTTAACAGGACATGCAGATAACTATTAGGCTTTCTATTTGATGATAATTGTGTGAATTTGAAACTTATAGGTGAGAATAATTCGCCCAAAGGATCGCAAAACATGACTGAAATTGGCGCCATCCCCGTTTTTGTTGCTGTGGCGGACCATGGCGGGTTCGCAGCCGCCGCCCGGCATCTGGGTCTTACAAAATCGGCGGTCAGCAAGCGGATCGGTGTGCTGGAGGCCCATCTGGGAACGCAGCTATTTCATCGGTCGACGCGGTCCATTTCCCTTACTGAGGCGGGCGAAATCTATCTGGCCCACGCGGCGCAGGCGCTTGGCGCAGCGCAGGACGCCGAAGACGCGGTTGCGGCGTTGCAGGGGCAACCGGTTGGATTACTAAGGCTTAGTACACCCATGTCCTTTGGACAACTGCATGTTGCGCCTATGATTGCTGCATTCCTAAGGCAATATCCGGGGATTAGAATTGACCTGACGATGGATGACAAATTTGTCGATCTCGTCGAAGGGGGCATCGACGTGGCCTTACGCGCCGGAACGTTGCCGAACTCGGCTCTGATCGCACGCAAACTCGCCCCGATCCACAGCGTGATCGTCGCCTCGCCGGTCTATCTTGCGAAGTTCGGAACGCCAGAAACACCCGAGGATCTTCTGGCGCATTCCTGCCTTCACTACGCCTATTCGCGCGACCCTTCGGAATGGCGCTTAGCCGGGCCCGCGGGTGACGTGCGCGTTCAGACATCCGGCGTTCTGCGCGTAAACAACAGTGAGGCCCTGTGCACCGTGCTGCTTGACGGGCTTGGCATCGGTCGCCTGCCAACCTTTATTGCCGGAGCTCATCTGACCAGTGGCCGTCTGGTCAGGGTGCTGCCCGACTATCGCCTGCCTGAACAGGCGCTGTACGCAGTCTTCCCTGAACGAAAGCACATGCCAGCGAAAGTTCGTGCGTTCTTGGATTTCGTCATGGAACGCATCGGGCACGACGCACCCTATTGGGATTTGGATGCAGGTCCGCTTTAGGGACAAGGGCCGATGATACTCTAACATTAAACCTGGACCGACCAAGAACACCCAAAGTGCGGGGCAGTCCGGCAATGTCTTCTTCGGGGAATGCTGTAGTGCAGAGTCGGATATTCTTGAACGGCTGGATTGGGCCGTCTCATCGAAGCGAGACTTTTCTGGTCGCTGCACGCTGCGCTTGCCCTAAACCGCGGAGTGAGCACAGTTCGACCGATGCTGCAATGCGCAGGAATGTCTGGTCACAGATGTTGCAAGGACGATGTTGATTGAGCGTTTTGCATGGTTGGATCTTAGGCAGTCCTGGAATTGTTCATTTTCGGGCATTACAAAACAAAAAACATCAATAGAAAGCACAGCGGCTCCGACGAAATCGAGGGAAACACAGTCCCACGCGGTACAAGCGAAAGGCTTCAATCATTGATTTCTCTGACAAAAAAGCCCCCAGACTTGGGGGCGAGTTTAGGGGGAAGAGCGATTATCAGGGATGCATTATTGTGGATCTACAACCAAAGTGCCTGACTTCATGGCGTCGATCAGATTGTTGACTTCATCCACAACGTCCACCGGGATATCAGGGTGGAAAGACCCTATCCGCATGGCCAGCTCATTGCCCATATCCGCCCGGTAGAGTGCACCTTCCAGTTTTCCAGAAGCTGCCAGTTCCAGGTAGAACCGCATGTTGCCTCGGACATCCAGAATAGCGGATTGCAGGATTTCCGGCCATTCGTTGATCGCATCACGATAAATGCCGATACCATAGACGCCTTTTTCCTGAACGGCCTGCATGGAGCCCAGCGTCGCACTGTCCATTGTCGGCCAGACGACATCGGCGCCTTGGGAAATTTGGTTCAAGGCAGCTTCTTTGCCCTTGGCGATGTCATCCCAGTCACCGGTCCAGGTAACCAGAACTCTGACCTCCGGATTGGCCGCTTTGGCACCCGCTTCATAGCCAGCAACCGTGTCGGTCGTGAACTTGAACTGCTGCGCCGCGATGATGCCGATGGTGCCGGTGTCTGACATGGAGCCTGCAACGTAGCCCATCAGATAAGCGATTTGGCTGAAATAGAAATCCGCGTTGGCAATGTTGTCTTTGGTGCCCAGTCCGTTGTTCACCATGAACATGGTTTCCGGGAAGCGTGCAGCGACACGTTCCACGGCGTCCTGGAATTCTCCGCCGTGACCGATCACAAGGTCATACCCCCGGCGTGCGTAGTCGCTCAGGACTTCGATTTGTTCCGGCTGATGCACGCTTTCGGAAAAGGCGGCTTCAAAGCCAAGCGCTTCACCTGCCTTGGTGAGACCTTCGAATCCGGCTTGGTTCCAGCCATTGTCAGAAATCGATCCGGGCATAACGATCGCGGCGCGGTCGATCCCGTCAGCAGTCGCAGGCCCGGCCAACATCAGTGCCGCAAGCCCCGCCAATAGTTTGGACTTCAATTGCATTGTTGTTCTCCCATACTGGATATGTGTTGTCAGGGTGACGGGAGGATCGTGACGTGAAAAACGATGGTTTCTCACGTCACGGCTGAGATTTATCGATGCTCTCGGTCGTAAGGCAGTCCGACGCTTGCAGGTGCGCTGGCTTTGGCTCCGAGGACCACGAGTGCGATGAGCGATGCGAGGTAAGGCAAGATCAGAAAGAGCTGATAGGGAATCTCTGGCGAGGTGAATTGCAGTTTGAATTGCACAGCATCACAAAAGCCGAAGAAAAGCGCCGCGCAGATCGCGCCGATGGGCGACCAACGTCCCAAGATGATTGCCGCAAGCGCAATGAAGCCTTTGCCCGCGCTCATGCCCTCCGCAAACACATAGACTTGCGACAAGACCAGATGCACTCCGGCCAGCGCCGCGAGCGCACCGCTGACTGCAATCGCGAGATATTGCATGCGAAAGACAGGAACCCCGGCCAAGTCCGCGGCCTTCGGGTTTTCGCCAACGGCGCGAAGGTCCAGACCCTTGTGGGATTTCATCAGCCAGAACCAGGCGGCTATTGCCAATCCGATCAATAGGTAGAACAGCGGATCCTGGGAAAACAGGGACGGGCCAACGACGGGAAGATCTGACAAGAAGGGTATATTGATCTGCGAGAACCCGTCTACCCGCGCCCCTCCGGCCTGAGCCCCGAATATCTGACGAGACAGAAAAGCTGTGAGTCCGGCCAGCAGTAGGTTGAGCGCGATACCGCCAACAAGCTGGTTGATGCGCAGCCGGATCGACATATACCCAAGCAGCAGGCCAGAGATCAGGCCGCAAACGATCCCGCATCCAAGCCCGATCGCGGCAGAGCCCGTTGCGAAAGAACCAGCAGCGGCGCCAAGCGCTCCGGCGAGGATCTGACCTTCGAGGCCGATGTTGTATAGTCCGCCACGTTCCGCGATCACCCCGCCGAGGGCAGCAAATGCAATTGGCGTGCCCAATCGGGCGGTTCCGGCAAGGATGTCGCCCAGCAAAACAAGATCAATCATAGCCTATGCCTCTTTCTTTTGTCGTTGTATTTGACTGCGCAGTCCCAGGTTTTCTGATAGTGACTTCAGTATGGATTTTGACCTGGTTCGCGGTGTCACGAGGGCGGCGGCGACCAGAACCACAACGAGCCCCTCGACCACTTCGATGACGGAACTGTCGACACCGACGGCACGTTGCATCGTTCCCGCGCCGGCAGAAAGCCCAGCAAGGAACAGCGCGGTCAAAGGCGCGACAATTGGGTTAAGAGCCGCAAGGAAGGCGACGACAATTCCGTCATAGCCGTAGCCATCGCTAAACAGGTGGAACAGGCGGTACTTCAACCCGATCACCTCGATTGCGCCGGCCATACCGGCAAGGCTGCCGCCAATCAACATGGCGCGAATGATGGTCCTTTTCTGGTCCACGCCGGCATAGGCCGCAGCGCGCGCATTGCGCCCCACTAGGTCCAAGTGGAAGCCCGACGGCGTGAAACGCAGCCAGAAATACAAGATAACCGTCATGGCCAGCCCGAATACAAAGCCCACATGGGTATCAGATCGCGGCATCAGAATAGGCAGGCGATAGGCTTCTGAGACTTCCTCCGAATAAGGATATGGCGCGCCTTCAGCCAATAGCGGCCCAGCCACGGCATAGCTGACGATGTGGATCGCAATGAAGTTCATCAACAGCGTGACAATGACTTCATTCGTGCCCCGATAGGCCTTGAGATACGCAGGAATTGCCGCCCAGAACGCCCCGCCGGCGGCGGCGGCGATAAATATCAGCGGCACGCCCAATAGACCGGGCAGATCGGGGATCGCCAAAGCAAAGACAGTGCCAAACAACCCACCAAAATAGATCTGTCCCTCGCCACCGATGTTGAACACACCGGCGCGCATCGGGATGATCACGGCCAGCCCGGCCAGAAGCATCGGCGAGGCTTTGACCAAAGTATTGGAGAAACCCCAGTAATTCAGGAAGGATTCCAGAAACAGAATCTTATAGGCCTCAAACGGGTTGTGCCCGTCGAGCAGGATCAGCACGCCGCCAACGCTCAGCGCTAAAAGTAAAGCAATCGCAATCCGGCGTTGCATGGTGAATCTGTTCATTGTACCTCCTCCGGCGCTGCGGTCATCAAGAGCCCGATGTCTTGAAGAGTTGTGTTTTCTGGATCGACAACACCCGTGATCCGACCAAAGGCCATCACGGCGACGCGGTCAGAGATGTCGAGCACATGTTCAAGTTCAGTGGAGATATAGAGAACCCCCACACCGCTTTGGGCGACGGCTCGGATCTGGTTCTGAACAAATTCCGTTGCGCCGACATCAAGCCCTTTCGTCGGCTGTACGACGACCAAAAGATTGCGCGCTCGGGCCACTTCACGGGCCAGAACAATTTTTTGTTGATTGCCACCGGACAAAGCCGAGGCGTTCAGTTTTGGGTCAGGGGGCCTAATGTCAAAGGCCGTAACCACGTCGCTTGCGATCTCGTGCATCGCGCGCCGGGAAATCAGACCGCCAGACATGAACCTGTCTTCGCCAATGGATCGAAAGGCCGTATTTTCTTCGACACTGAGTGACAGGACCAAACCCTCGGCATGGCGGTCCTCGGGCACGAAGCCTATGCCATCTGCAATGCGCGAAGCGATGGAGGCGCTTGATATCTCCGTGCCATTAAGGTGTATGGCGCCGCTGGTTTGTCTTTTGAGGCCGGTGATCACCTCGCTCAACTCCGTCTGGCCATTGCCGTCGATCCCGGCGATTCCGAAAATTTCGCCAGCCTTCACGGAGAGGGACACATCCTGCAGGATTTCCGCGCCGCCTGGATCGATCAGGCAGACATCAGATACAACCAGAGCGTTCGGTGCTGAGCTGGTGTCGTTGCGCACCTTTTGGGCCTTGGGCGTCTCGACCGTTTCGCCGGTCGGTTTTTCTCCCATCATAAGCGCTGACATCTGCGCCATGGGCGTGGTCGCAACCGAAAGAACACCCTCGACACGCCCATGGCGCATTATCATGACGCGATCGGCAATTTCGCGGATTTCATCGAGCTTGTGGCTGATGAAAAAGACGAGGCAGCCGTTGGCGACCAGTTTGCGCACCCCTTTGAGAAACGGCGCGATTTCGGTCGGGGCGAGAACGCTGGTGGGTTCATCCAGGATCAGGATCGATACATCGCGAAACAACGCCTTAAGGATTTCCACCCTTTGCTTCATGCCCACAGGCATTTCCGTGACGCGGATGTCGAAATCGACGTTAAAGTCAAAGTCGCTGCAAAGCTGCCGAATGCGCGCCCGCGCTTCGGCACCCCTCTTTGTGCTGGGCAAGCCGATCAGAATGTTCTCTTCGGCAGTCATTGCGCCGACCAGGCTGAAATGCTGGTGGATCATGCCGATCCCATGCTCAATAGCTTTTGCTGGGCTGGCCACCGAAACAGGTGTTCCGCCCAATTTGATTTCACCGCTATCGGGCTGATACAGACCAATCAGAACACTCGCGAACGTGGTTTTCCCCGCACCGTTCTCGCCCAAAATCGCAATGCACTCGCCCTTCGAGGCCAGTAGATTGACATTGTGCAATGCACGAACGGGGCCAAACGACTTGTCGATGCCGGTGACTTTCAAAAATGAATCCAAGACAACCTCCCAACTCTCGCGCAAATTCAAGAGAGAATGCCCAATCTTCTCAAATTAGATGTTTTCACCTCACAGCTGAGAATTTTGCCCACATGTGAACTGGCAATCGGGTTAGAGTAGAGCGACGAAATAGCGTCGCATCAGGAGAGCAAAGCCGCGCGACATGGCCAAGATACCGTCGTTGAAAAGCATTCAGGCCTTCGAAGCAGCCTGCCGGCATCTGAGTTTCAAGGATGCTGCCGATGAATTATGCGTCACTCCGACTGCCATTTCCCATCAGATCAAATCGCTGGAGGATCAACTTGGGGTGCCCCTGTTTCACCGGCTGACCCGCGCCTTGAAACTGACGGAGGATGGGGCCAACTACGCGCCCCACATCATTGAGGCCTTCAAGAACATCGAAGCCGCCTCTCTCGCGCTGGAGGAAGACGACCTTGCGGGCACATTGACAATCTCAACCACCGGGTCTTTTGCCGCCAACTGGCTTAGCCCGCGGCTGCGAGGCTTTTACGAGAAATACCCGGAGATCTCGGTAAGGGTTCTGTCTAGCGATCAACTGGTGGATTTCAAGTCCAGCGATGTGGATGTGGCCATTCGGTATGGCTTTGGCGATTATCCTGACAGCAATGTGGCATGGGTCTTGAATGACTGGGTAGCGCCTGTCTGCAGCGTGGAAAAGGCGAAGTCACTGAATTCCGCCGAAGATCTTCTGAAGTCTCGTCTGATTGAATACCAATGGAGCGGGTTTTCTGATGTGGATCCGAGTTGGGAGCGCTGGATGGACGCGGCTGGCTTGCAAACTGCTGATGTCGAGCCCTATGTCACCTATTCCGAGGAACACATCTGCTTGCTGACCGCTAGCGATGGTCATGGTGTGGCCCTGGTCAGCCTTTTGGCCGCCGCGCGTTTTCTCGAACGTAATATGCTGGTCGCCCCCTTTGACACGGCATTGAAGAACAAGAGCTATTTTCTCGTCTGCCCGGAGACTTACGCCAATCGTGCACGCGTTCGTGTGTTCCGGGAATGGCTATTGGACCAAGCAGATGAGTTTCGCGACAGCGCCGTCGGTCAAAGGTTTTTTGAAGAATAACGCGCCCGCAACGATCTAATCCGTCGCTTGAATTTTTGTCATTTCTAAATTGCCGAGAAGCATGCGTTTCTGAAGCCCTAATCAGGAGTTCTTGCGCATGCAAAGTTTTGACCCTTCCCAACCCGATGGTTTCAATCAAACTCTGGACAGCACGGTCTCTGCCGACGGCGTCCCGATCATTGCAGAACGGTATACCGTGCCAGCACGTTGCGGTGTCGCGGTGCGTTTGACTATCGGGCAGACTTTGACCATCACCAACCTGACCGGCTGGCAAGTCTGCGATTTCTGGGCGTTCAATGCGGCAAAGCTGCATGAGTATTTGTCTATGCCGCATGTGCATACGGATCTTCTGTCTGTTTTCCCAAAGGTCGGTGACAGGTTGGTCAGCAATTTACGCAATCCTCTTCTGACGCTGACCCACGACACATCGCCGGGTGTTCATGACACAACGATCGCGGCTTGCGATGCCAACCGATACAAGCAATTGGGCGTCACAGATTATCACGACAATTGCGCCGACAACTTGAGGCAGGCCTTGCTTGCTATTGGGAAAAAAGCACCGCATGTGCCCGCGCCCTTCAATCTGTGGATGAACGTACCAATTCACCCCGATGGCAGCCTTGCCTGGGCTGCGCCAGTGTCAAAGCCGGGGGACAGCTTAACCTTCAAAGCTGAGATGCCAGTCTACGCCGTGATGTCGGCCTGCCCGCAAGATATCACTCCAGTCAACGGGGACGAAGGCAAGCCAAGCGCGCTGGAATTTGTTGTTCATGACGGCTGATGGCGGCGACATATTTTCTGCCCGCTGGATCATCGAAGATGCTTTTCACAGTCACAACGACTTCGCTCTTTATGTTTTAGACGGTAGAATAGGTGGCTTAGCACCTCTGGCCGTATTGAAGTCACGTTATCCCAGCGCAAGGGTGCACTCGGACACAAACACGGCGATCCTGCCCGGGTTTGTGAATGCGCATCACCATTGTTATGGGGTGAACCTGATCAACCAAGGGATACGGGATGACCTGTTAGAGCCTTGGAATTTCGCCTCCGCTGGCGCAGCCGACATTGCGCCGCGCCTCGCCACCGAATACGCGGCAATACGCTTGCTGAAGAATGGGGTAACGGCTGTTGTGGATGCCTGCACCGCGGGTCAGACAGCGGCCATCGCCGAAGCGAAGATAAGGGACAAAATCGCCGTATATAATGGGCTTGGCATGTCCTGTGCTATCGCGCCGGGCGAGAGATGGCACAACCAGCTTGTGCATCCATATGGGCAAAGCCAGTCGTTTCTAACCACCTTGCCCGAGGTTCTGCGATGTAAACTGCAACGCCAGCACGTTGCGCGTACACGTATTGAACCGCAAAGCTTTGTGCGGCTTCTGTCCCGGATGCATGGCGAATACGCGGCTTCTGAATGCGCTGATGTGTGGTTTGGCCCCACGGCACCGCATTGGACGGGTCGAGAGACTCTGAGCGACATCGCCAGGGAGGTCTGTGAAAGCGGCCAGCGCGTACACACACATGCCGAGGAGTCTCGGCTGCAGCACCTGTCGGCTACAGCCTGGAGTTTTCAGGGTGCCATCGCGGAATTGGGCAAAGCTGGCCTGCTCATTGACGGCTTGTCCTTGGCTCATATGGTCTGGCCGGACGAAAAAGATCTGGCGCGAGTGGCCGAGGCGCGCGCGCATATCGTGTGCAATCCCAGCTCCAATTTGCGGCTGCGGTCCGGCATTGCACCCGCGCCATTGATGAAGCGGATGGGCATCAACCTCGCACTGGGGATGGATGGGACCAGCCTGGCAGGCGATGACGATATGTTCGCCGAAATGCGTCTGGCGCAAAGCCTTTATTGGTCAAGTGATCGGGCGAACCCTAGCCTGACCGCGAAGGATGTTTTCGACATGGCCACTTTGGGTGGCGCGCGTTTGATGGGTATGGATCACAGCATCGGAAGCCTGTCCTTCGGCAAACGCGCCGACTTTGTGATCCTGCGCCTGGGCCGTCTTGAAGGTCCCTGGTTAGACCCCGGCATTGATCCGGTTGAGCTGTTGGTCAGCTCGGCAAAATCCACAGACATCCAGAGCGTCTTCTCCGGCGGACAACTGGTCGTTTCGCACGGCGAAGCCAAAAAGTGCGACGAAAAGAAAATTCTTCAAAACATCACCGACGGCATGCGGCGCGCCGCGGATCAAAGGCTGAGCGCCAGTGAATATGCTGTCGTCAAATCCGCATTGCAGCGCTGGTATGACGATTGGTTGACGAACAACGCCCCGCAATTGTGACAGAGGAGCAAGACCATGCAGAAGAAAGTAATCTGGCCAAACGGCGCGCGATGCGCCTGTGCGATCACCTTTGACATCGATGCGGACAGCCTGATCCATGTCGCAAAGCCGGTCGACGGGCATGATCGCCTCTATCCGATCTCCATGGGGCGCTACGGGCCGACGGTTGCTATCCCTCGGATTCTAGAAACCTGCAAACGCCTCGGGCTGAAACAGTCCTTCTTCGCCCCCGGATGGGTCGTGGAGCAATATCCAGATGCTATGCAAGCCATCCTGAAAGATGGTCATGAAATCGGCCATCATGGCTATTTGCACGAAGACCCGACAAACCACAGCGCGTCTGAACAAGCCTATTGGTTTGAACGCGCGCTGGAGTCGCATAAGCGGGTTCTGGGTAATGTGCCAAAAGGCTATCGCGCACCGGTTTACAATGTGACGCAAGCCGTCATCGACCTGCTGAACAAGCATGAATTCGACTACGACAGTTCGCTGATGGCGGATGATGTGCCATATCTCATGCGATCCGGCGGGCGGACTTTGGTCGAACTTCCACCGCATTGGGGGACCGACGACTGGCCGCAATTCGCCCATTTTGAGGAGATTGGCTACATGATGCCCGTCGCCGGGCCACGCGCTGGGCTGACCCCATTTTGGGAGGAATTCGAAGCCCAGTACGAAGCAGGTGGCTTCTGGATCGGTATTTGGCATCCCTTCCTGACCGGGCGTTTGGCGCGGTGGCGGCAGGTGGAAGACTGGATGGAAACCATCTTGAACAAGGGTGACGTCTGGTTTGCCACTCTCGGAGAGATCGCGCAGCACGTGCGCACGCAATATGAGGCAGACCGTCAAAGCGTACGGGTTGAAGAACTGCCCTATTACAAGGCTCCGGTCCTGACGACATGAATATCCTTCAACGCGCGCGCGACTTCCTGGATTCGCTCGACGCGCATCGCGAGGTATTCCTTAGCGTTGCACCAGATAGACTATTGCAGGATGCCCGATCTGCCGCCGCGCGACAGGCCGCAGGGAAGCTGCTTGGCCCGTTGGACGGCCAGTTTCTTTCGGTGAAGGCCAATATCGACGTGCAAGCGCTCCGAAGCCATGCGGGATCTATGGCCATCGATCCTCAACCAGCAGACAATGACGCCCCGATTGTGGCCCGGCTGCGTTCTGCGGGCGCGATCGTCTTGGGTCATGTGAACATGTCGGAGTTCGCCTTCTCCGGGCTCGGAGTTAATCCGCATTTCGGCACCCCTCTGAATGCGTTGGACAGTACAATGGTGCCCGGAGGGTCCTCGAGCGGATCGGCGTCAGCCGTTGCCTTGGGCTTGGCCGACATCGCCCTGGGCACAGACACCTCCGGCTCCGTGCGCATTCCGGCCGCCTGTCAGGGCCTGGTGGGGTTTCGCCCAACTATGGGCCGCTATGAAAGCGCCGGGATTTTACCACTGGCGCCTTCTCTGGATACGCCAGGCTCACTCGCTTTTAACGTCAGTCAGATTTGCGCTGTAGATCGCGTTTTGTCGGATTGCAAAGAAACCGGGCACGCCTGCCGTCATATTCTGTGTCTGAGGGAAGACGCCCTGGTGGGATTTACCCCGGAAATCAGGGCTATGTACGAACAGGCCCAGCAGCATTTGTCCGATCATGGCATCAATTTGGAAAGGGTTGATATCCGTAGTTTCACTCGTGTCACGGAGATCTTCCAAACCTATGGAACGCTGGTGAGCGCCGAAGCCTTTCGTCTTCTGCCAAGTTTGGTCGGAGACCAGCAGGCCAGACTGGACCCAAATGTGCAGGATCGCCTTGCTCAGGCGGCTTCAATCCTTGGCACGGATCTGCAAGCATTGCTAGAAATCCGGCGGGCGCTCATCCTGGACTTTGGCAGGGAACTGGCTGGGAAGATGCTGCTTTATCCGACATTGCCGTCGTACCCGCCGTCTGTTCTGGCTGTGACCCGCGATAAAGGTGTCTTTGCACGGGAAAACGCCCTTATCCTGTCGGTATCGATGAAAGCCGCTTTCCTCAATGCCCCAACAATTTCCGTTCCATTTGGGGACCGGAGACCGGGGGTCAGCCTATCCTTGAGCGGCGGCGCAAACAGGGACGCGGATGTACTTGCGACGGGGTCTTACCTGGAGAAGATTTTTTCAGCGACTAGATATGGCTGAGGTCAGTTCATTCTATTCAGAATTCTCTTCATTTGTACCTGCGCATCACTGGCTTCACCTTTGAATGGTTCATTGCAAACTGACTAGGTGACAAGATGACCACAATCCTGAGAATTGACGCCAGCGTACGCCGCACCGACAACCCCGTTTCGGCTTATAACTCCATTTCCCGCGCTTTGGCGGACAGTTTCGTAGAAGAATGGAAAACGGTTGATCCGGACGTCGAAATTATTCTGCGTGACGTTGGAATGGCACCACCAGATTTCATTTCCAACGATTGGATCGCGTCTGTCTTTACAGCAGAAGAAGAACGCACTCCTGAACAGAGCGCTTTGGTCAGCTTGTCTGACACGCTGATTGACGAACTCGACCGCTCCGACATCCTGCTGATTTCGACGCCCATGTACAACTATGGCATGCCCGCAGCCCTGAAGGCTTGGTTTGATCAGATCATCCGGATCAACAAGACATTTACGTTTGATTTGGCGCGCGGCGACTTCCCTCTGGAACCGATCATGTCCGGAAAAACACTGGTGCTGCTGACATCGGCTGGCGAATTCGGCTTTGAGAACGGTGGGATTCGCAATGACTCGGGTCACCTTTCTGCGCATATCAGCACATTGCGCAAATACCTGGGCGCAGAACGCATGTTCGAAGCTGCGGCCGAGTATCAGGAATTTGCCGATGAGCGTCACAAAGCTTCGGTTGCCTCAGCTCAGGCCCAGGCACGTCATATTGCGCGTGAGCTTGCCTAACCGTTAGCAGACCGGCGACAGGCGGTGTCTATGGCCACTAATACAATTCCCGGGGACGCTTCACCGGAGCGTTGCTTGCTCGACTGATCGAAAAACCTGACGCGCATTACTTTTTGTGCGTACCAGTCAGTTTCATGGGCGACGTGCAGGCTGACCTGGAAAGCCAAGGCGTTCCCGCCGAGCAGATCCACACCGAAAATTTCGGTTCCGCCGTGTGATCTCTATAGACGAAGATCTGCAATCGGAAATTAGAACGAGAGGAGTAACAATATGCGCGAGTCATATGATGTGATCATTATTGGTGGGGGCAATGCAGGGTTCGGTGTTTCCTCCGTGGCACATGAAGCCGGAAAATCCATTGCATTTATCGAAGCGCGCGATTTTGGCGGGACCTGCCCCAATCGCGGCTGCACGCCAAAAAAGGTTCTGGTGGCGGCCGCCCATGCAATGCACCAGATCGAACAAGCCCCCATCCACGGGATCGAAGTCAGCAAGCCAAAGCTTAATTGGACGAAACTGATCGTCCGAGAGAAAGACCTGATTGGTTTCATCCCTGAAGCCATGCAGGGGTTGGCCGAAAAACGTGGTGATGTCTTTCGAGGCATCGCGCGTTTTGTCGGGCGGAACGAGGTTGAGGTCGACGGTCAGGTTATACATGGCAAGGACATCGTGATCGCAACAGGATCGAAGCCAAGGCCTCTGCCTATTCCCGGCACCGAGCACATGATCACGTCCGACGAAGTTCTTTCCGATGCGACATTGCCGAAAGAAGTTGTCTTCATTGGCGGCGGCGTCATTGCCATGGAGTTCAGTCATGTCTACGCGCGAGCCGGAGTGCAGGTGACAATCCTTGAAGCGTTGCCACAGTTGCTGCCACGTATGGACAGTGACGCCGTATCGGCTCTGCAAGCGGAAACCGAACGCCTGGGCGTAGCGGTCAAAACCGGAGTATCGGTGACGGCAATCGAGAAGACTGCCGACGGGTTGCGCGTTGAATTCGAACATGACGGCAGAAACCAAAGTCTTTTAGCCGAGCGGGTCGTCAACGGCGCAGGCCGCGTCGCCAATATCGACGGGCTTAACCTCGATGCCGCCGGTGTCGGGCATGACGGACTTCGCATTCTGATCGACGATACGATGCGGTCCACCTCCAACTCTTCAGTCTGGGTTGCGGGCGATGCTGTCACCAGCTCCGCTCAACTTTCCCCCATCGCAACGTATGAGGGTCAGATTGTCGGCCACAACATCGTGCATGGACCAACTAAAAGGCCGGATTACAGCGTGATCCCCAGCGCCGTCTACACCGTTCCAGCGCTCAGCACCGTGGGCCTGAGTGAAGCCGAAGCGCGGGAAAAAGGTCTCGATGTCTCAGTTACGGTTTCTGATATGTCCGGTTGGTTTTCCACAAAGACCTATGCGGAAACGGCAGCCTGGTCCAAGGTTTTAGTCGACAAGAGTACCGATCAAGTCTTGGGTGCTCATATCCTGGGCCATCACGGTGACGAACTGATTCATCTCTTTGCGATGGCCATGCGTCACGGCATCTCTGCCAGCGATCTCAAGTCCTCGCTATATGCGTTTCCGACTTTCGCTGCGGATATAAAATCCTTGATTTAGAGCAGCTTGATACAAGCGGATCCTTGCCAAAGGAGAGCCGCCATGAACGATAAAGTTTGTCTGATTACAGGTGTCGGTGACGGAACCGGAGCATCGGTTGCCCGCCGGTTTGCACGGGACGGATACCGTATTGCCTTGCTGGCCCAGAACGCAGTTAAGTCGATGTCATCAGCCATGAACGCCCGCGCGTCGATTACCTGAAAGCCGAAGGTATTGGTAACTCTCAATTGTGCGCCTTGGACAAGACGAAATCCGCGGCCCGTTAAGGCCTTCAGCATAGTAGCCTCTGCCATCAGAACAGAAAAGCGCCAGTTGTTGGTAGGAGGACTGCATATACGCTTGTGGAGGCGGTAATGAACAGGCGATTGCGTTTGGGCCCGCCAAAGCAAACATTCGAGACTTCTTCTGGGACGAAAATCTTGCCCAGCAGCGTGCCATCCGGGTGGTAACAATGAACGCCGTCCTTTGCGCTCGTCCAGATACGGCCTTGGGTATCGAGCCGAAATCCGTCAAAGACGCCTTCTTCGCATTTAGCAAAGACATCCCCGCCTGAGAGCTTGCCGTCTGCACTAACGGAGAACGCGCGGATATGATGCTCTCCGCTTGCGTAACGCGTGCCACCACTGTCAGCGATATACAGCGTTTGCTCGTCCAGCGAAAATGCAAGTCCATTCGGACAGGCGAAGTCAGTAGTCACTTGTGTGACATCGCCGGTGGCCGGATCGAGACGATAGACATGCTCCCCGTCAAGCTCTGGGTCTGCCTGAAACCCTTCGTAGTCAGACTCGATTCCGTAGGCTGGGTCACTGAACCAGATCGTGTCATCTGATCGCACCACTACATCGTTGGGGCTGTTGAACCGCTTTCCCTCGAAATGACTGGCCAGAGTCGTAACCGACCCATCATGCTCAATCCGGGTGACACTGCGCGTCCCATGCTCACAAGCCACGATCCGCCCTTGCCGGTCGAGCGTTGAGCCATTCGTGTAGCATCCGAGGCCTGAGCGGATGTCTCCGACTGCTCCGGTCAGTTCGTCCCAGCGGAGCCGTCGATCGTTGGGAATGTCGCTCCAGATCAGGCATCTGAACGTCGGAGAATACACCGGTCCTTCTGTCCATTTGCCGCCTGTCCAGATTTGGTCGATCGGCTCATCCAGTTTGATGCTGCGTTTGAACCGATCATCACGGATTTCGTAGGTGTCTGTCTTGGTCATTGCAATATCGACTTGGGTTGCTACAAATTACATAGCAATATAGGTTGCTACAGAAAGTATAGCAAGTGACTAAGATACCGATACCAGGTCAGCCTGTTCGTGGTTCAAAAAGCGGCGCGCCCATTATGGCTCTGTTCGACCTGCTTGGACGCCACTGGGCTATGGGAGTCCTTTGGACGTTGAGCGAGGCTGGCCCATGCACATTCCGAAAGCTGCAAGAAGAATGCGAAACAATCTCACCTGCGGCACTCAACACCCGACTGAAAGAGCTTCAAGCGGCGGGATTTGTTCATCGCGTTGCTGAAGGATATGCGTCGACTGATCTGGGACAACACCTCTATGATCATCTTTGCCCACTCGGAGACTTCAGTAAGGAATGGGCAAAACACTTACACGCTCAGGAATAGGAGAGCGGACGCTCAGAATCATAGATTGAAGGTTCGGTTTGTCCTGCGATCCAGCTCTCTGTCACCGCTGAGTTCGTGCAGATACAGCGAACAGCTGCTTTGCGGGTTCGACCGCTGCATCCAAGTGGTCTGCCAGATGTCTCCTTCGGGCCATGAGCGGCTGATTGGATTAGTGAACCTGCACCGAATTTAGGTTGTGCAGCTTGTCGGGGTTGCGCACGATCAGAATTTCCTGAACGAACCCAGCCTCGTCAAAGGTTGCAGAGACAGCCGAGCTTGTTTGCCCGTCAACCTTGATCAGAACGCCGCGCGACCCATTCAGATCTGCCCGCGTCCAGCCAAGCTCTGCCCAATAGCGCCGCAATTTGCGAGAGACGAAATCGCAAATCGCATCGCAACCGACAATCGGGTCGCGTATCGCCGCCACTTTGCCACCACCGTCGGTGCTCAACCTTGCATCCTGAGCCAGCATTCGGGCCAAAGGACCGAGCTCGCCGGTCTCCACGGCTGATTGAAACGCCGTCAGGAACTCTTCCTGGCGCGGTTCTGGTGTTGCGTGGCGGGTCTTCGATTTGCTTACACTTGCACGAGCTCGAGACACCAGTTTTCGACTGCCGGGTTCGGATATGTCCAGGGTCTCCGCAATTTCGCCATAAGAGAGATCGAAGATGTCGTGCAGCAGGTAGGCCGCGCGTTCCTTTGGGGTCAGTCGCTCCAGCATCATCATGAACGCCATCGACAGGGATGAGGCCAGCTCAACCCGCGTCTCGGCCTCGGGCGGCACCGCCACCTGAATGGGTTCAGGTAACCAGGCGCCGACATAGTCCATCCGTGCCCGGTCTCCTGTTCGCCGTATATCGAGACAGCGACGTGTACAGGCCGAGATAAGCCAGCCTTGGGTGTTCTCGATTTCCGATCGATCGGTGCTGGCCCATTTCAGGAATGTGTCCTGTACCGCATCTTCTGCGTCGCTGAACGAGCCTAAAATGCGATAAGCCAGACCATTGAGGCGGGGTCTGAGATCCTCAAAAAAGAGGACCTCAGCCTGTGCAAGCTCAGTGTTTGGAGACATTGATCCGGTTCCAGAGATTGATCATGCTTATCTCAGCCGTGAGAAGTCCGATCTCAGCATCCGAGAAGTGCTTTCGCAGTTTCGCGCGAATGGGTCCAAAGTCCAGCTTCGGGTCAAGGATTGTCAGAGCTTCGGTCCATTCCAGTGCCGCTTGTTCCGCCTCAGAGAAGTCCCGGACATGGTCCCAGACAATAACCCGGTCAAGCCGATCGCTGGTTTCTCCATCTTGCCGCGCCTCAGTCGTGTGCATCTTCACGCAGAACCCACAGCGATTGATCTGCGAGGCCCGCAGCCGAAGAAGATGGCGCAGCTTTGGATCAAGTCCCTTGCCATCGAGAACGTCATGAACGGCCGCGAGTGTTTGTAGGACATCCGGGATTGCGGTTTCATACTTGATTGCGTTTGAACTCGTCATTGTCTCATTCCTATCGTTGATGTTCTACTTTGATGACGATTCACGGCCACCTATTGTGACGCGTTGGCGCGTATTTTTGCCATGCATCTGAAATGAAAGACATTATTCTTTCGTCACTAACAGTTTCAGGTTTATGTGGCGGCACCCAAAAGGCCGCGCTGAGGTTGTTGTGGTGTCAATGTCGCTTGGGCGTGAAGAAAGTGCCGAAGCCGCTGGAAAAACCCCGTTGCGACAGAACCTTTCATCCATCACCCACAACGACCAACGCCGCAGCCTCAATTGGTTCACCCCCCAACACCAGATCAGAGTGGTCGTTCGCGTTTAGACTGACCGAGACGACGTTTTCCCCTAGTTGCAATCCCGTCATGTGAAACGCGGTTCCGTAGAGCCGCGTGACCTTGTTGCCGTTTAGGTAGAGATGGGCATGGCCTTCGTTTGGTGTGTTGGCTTGGTTGACCCGTTCAGGTGCAAACCGAAAGTTCTCGACAGCCACGTAGACATTCCAACCGGCGAGCGCATCTTTCACAACTTCGATCGACACTTTCGGTGCGTTGTCTGGATCAACCTCGACTTGGCTGTGAAGTTGGGCATGGCCATGCTCGCCGTCGACAGATGGATCAGCGTCAAAGGTTCTAACCGCGGGTGCGAAGAGTATGCCGAGAAACAGGCAACCGAGGGTCCAATAGAGGACGTACATCAGCGGGATTTCAAGTTTTCTGGGGAGTTTCATCGTAGCCTCCGAAACAGACGTGCGGCTGACGGATCCGACCCGTAGATCAGGCCGTTGCGACCTTGGCAGATCTTCGCGCCGTGATCTTCAGCCGTTGCCCGTATCCCAACAGCAGCAGGATCAGTGCGGTGGCAATGATGGGCAGGTGGCCAATCAGTTCCTTCAGCGCTTCGTCCTGCTCGTTTTGCAAGATGAACACAGCGTTAGAGATCAGCATCAGACCGGCAACAACGAGGATGTTCAATCGGGTGACAACGCCCAGAACCAAGATGATCCCGAATACGACTTCCATGAATCCTGCAGAAAGAACGAAGAGCTTGTCGCTGAACCAGTCGAAGCCAAGCAGTTGCATGAAGTTCCACTGATATTCAGAGAGGTATGCCTGGCCGAGCGCGGCACCGTGCAGCTTTTCAGAAATACCGAGCATGATCAGTGAAAGTCCGGTGAATATCCGCAGCATGTCTACGGAATATGGCTTCAGTTTTGCGCGCAATTCATCCGTCGGGAAATAATTGAAGAGCAGGAAGAGCGCGATACCTACGACGTTGATGTATTCGAACGACCGAACGACGCCGAACTGGATCATCACACCCATGAACAGGATCAGCATCAGGATCGCGGCATGGTGCAGGAAGTGGTTACTGAGCAAGAGAATCCCGATCCCGGCCTGCAGAAACACCAGAAACAGCCCAAACCCGCCCTGGGCCTGCAGGTGAGGAGCGACCAGCGCGCCGTCATACGCGGTCAACAGAAAGGATACACCGGTGAGAATTCGCATCAGTTCCATCACGTCATGGCGAAACTTGGTGTTAGCGACTGGAACCGACGGCAACCGAGAGTCGAGGAAGATTGCAGTTCCAATCAAGACAGATGCGATCGCGATCCAGATCAATACAGCGGGGTCGAATAGAGAATAAGGCTCGAATGTTGCAACCTCGGGGCTGTTGGGATCGACAAACCAACGGACATGCGCTTGCGCAACATTCGGAACAATCAGCAGGCCCACCAATCCAACGAGGCCAAATGCTGGTGGTCTTGGTTTCTTCCGGTCAGGACTGGTCAGACACTGGCGGGCGGGCCGCTGGATCGTGGCAAAAAGACGATGTTGAACACTTGGCATGTTGCGATCCTTTCGTTTCCCAGGAAAGCAGTTGATTTCGATTGGCTTAACTCGGCGCGGCAGGCCGAATGCCCCGTCTCATATACCTGAACCATCGGGTGAAGTCGGATTGGAGAATGACTGTAGCTGCGATCGCCATCAGTATGCCAGGCCAGGTTTCGAGGGGTGGAAGGGTGTCTCCTGCCATCAAACCGATCATAAGCACCAGGGTTGGGTTGAGGAAGGTGTAGGACATCACACGGGTCGGACCGATGTGGGTTGTGCTCCACTGAAACAGGAAAAAGGTGACGATGGTGGTGAAGACCGACAAATAGGTGATGCCTGCCAACGTGCGGATCGGGATTTCGGCCCAGGAAACACTGCCAAGACGGGGCAGCGACACTAACAAAAGCCAGATCGATCCGGTGGCCAATATCCAGAAGGTCATACGGGCCATAGGCTCGCCCCTGTGCAGGACCTTGACCAGCGTGCTGTATCCGGCTAGCGCCATGGTGCCTGCAAGAAACAGGAGATCCCCCGCGCCGATCTGAAGCGCCATCAAGGCCGTGACATCACCGCGAAATATCACCCAGATCGCACCAGCTGCCCCGACGGGCAGTGCGACACGCGCGGGCAGGGTCACCCGTTCTCTCAACAGAATCGCCGCGAATCCCGCGGTAATGACGGGGCTCAGGGAAAAGATGGCTGCGGTGTTCAGGGGTGTTGTCATCCGCAATGATGCAAACATGCACCAGAAAAACGTGACCAGCAGAAGGCTGAGCAAACTGTAGCGCGACATGTCGCGCAGGCTGGGACGGACGATGCGGAAGCGCCACGCCACCAGCGGAGCGAATAGCAATGTCGCAAGAGCGAACCGCACAAAAGTCAGCACAACACTATCCAGACTGTCCGTGATGGCGGCAACAACCGGAAAGGACGTTGCGACCAGGAATGTCGCAACCAGCATCAGGCCGTGAACATGCAGATCGGCTCTGACTAGCGCTGGTTTGACGGATGCGTTTGGGTCGAAGGACATGGCAACCTCCTATTCTGCTGCGAATGCGGTAAAGCTGGCGGGGTAGGGACCGGGGTAGGAGATCTGCTCAAGCGGATACCGGTTGCTCGGCACCTCGCGCACACGCAGATCGTGTGGAAGGCGATGGGCCTCGGCGGCGCGACCGATGGTGATCCCCACCTCCAGTCGAAACCGGTCTGGCAAACCCAGAACTGTGGTCGCGTGTTCGAATTTGAGGCCCGCCATGGCATGGGCGGCGTAGCCAAGCGCGGTTGCTTGAAGCGCGATTTGCATCCAGGCGGACCCAGCATCGAAGCTGTGGTATTTCGAGATCATCTCGGGCCGATTTTCTTCGGCGGGCATCACCTTGTCCGAGATCAGAAAGATCAGGGCCGAGGCCGATCCGGCCCATTGCCGATTTTCTGCGTCAAGCACCGACAATAAATCCGCCCAATGGGCGTCGGTGCGATGGGCATACAGAAATCGCCAGGGCTGGACATTGAATGCCGAGGGTGCCCAACGGCCTGCTTCAAGGATGGTCAGAAGATCGGCATTGGGCATGGGTTTTGCGTCATATGCGCGTGGGGACCAGCGATCAAGAAAGAGTGGTTCAATGGGGTGGTCAGCGGTTCTGGCGGTCTGCATAGCGGGGCTCCTCTACATTTGCGCCGACGTTCCGTCCGACTGTGGTTTCGTGGATGACGTCAGCTGCGCAAACTTACTGCCTCAGGAGATACATCGGCATAACTTGGTGGAGAATATACCCATTGATGAATACATAATTCATCGTTAGTGAATAATCATGGATCGAATGACCGCCCTCACCGTGTTTCGAACCGTGGTCGAACTCGGCAGTTTCGCCGCAGCGGCGCGCAAGCTGAACCTGTCTCCTGCTGCCATCAGTAAGAATGTCAGCGAGTTGGAGGGGCATCTTTCGGCGCGTCTGATCAATCGCACGACCCGGCGCATGAGTCTCACCGAGGCCGGAACGCTTTACTTCGAGCGAGTCGTTCAAGTCTTGGATGATTTGAAAGAAGCCGACGCAACACTTCAGGCCATTCAGGATACTCCTTCGGGCGTGTTGCGCGTCAGCGCTCCGGTTACGGTAACGCTGATCGGCCTGTCGGAAAAAATCCCTAAGTTTCTCAACCGTTATCCCGATTTGACGCTTGATCTGAGGTTGAATGACCGGCGAGTCAATCTGGTGGAAGAAGGGTTTGATGTCGCTCTGCGCGGGAGCGACAATCTTGAAGATTCGGGACTGATTGCGCGAAAGCTGATGATCATGGATCACGTCGTCTGCGCGGCACCATCTTACTTCGAACAGAACGGTCGTCCAACCCGACCCGAGGACCTGGCGTTGCACAATTGCGTCCAGTTCACCTTGTCGGACCATGCCGTTCAATGGACTTTCATACAGGGCAGGCGAACTGTCAAAGTCCCCGTCCGAGGCCGCTACAAAGTTTCGTCCAGCCTTGCAGTCCGGGATGCTCTCCGCGCCGGGTTCGGTCTGAGCCTTGTCCCTCGTATGTATGTCGAGGAAGATCTGGCTGCAGGACGGCTGAGTACGGCTCTGGAAGACTGGGCGCCGAACGAGACGGGCCTTTACGCTGTCTACCCGTCCCGACGCTACATGATGTCGAAAGTTCGGGTGTTTCTCGATTTTCTTGTTGAGGAGCTTCAGGGATAGACGGGCCCGCACCTGGCGCGCGAGTGCGCCGACCCACTGCGACGTTAGTAGTAGACCGCACTGCGTTGACGGAAAGAACTGTTCAGTAGGCATTATTGCGTCCTCACCATTGGAGCTAAATAGGGTGCAGCCCGTCGGGTATGTTCCAGCAATCGCGGAAGGTAGGCCCTGGCAGGGGCGCGCATCCTGGCGGATGCACGTCCTTTTCCGGTTTCACCGATGCAGCAGGTGTCCTTACTGCGGCTGGTCAGCGGTTAATCGAGACCCTGTCGCGTGACGGATCAGCCGAATAACCATCATCGCATGTGTAACCAGAAGTACCGGGACCACAAAGGTCGGGATGTACCAGGCCGCGTTGAAATGCGGAACGGCCTCAAGCTGCCTCAGTGCGTTCATAAGGTCAAAGACGCCTACAATGTTCAACGCCCACAACAATGGTACAGCGACAATCCAACCTCGCCATAGAGCGATCAGAGTCAATATGCCGGCAACGGCCGAACTCAGATCTCCGTAGCCTGCCTCCGCTGCGAACCCACCGGGCATCGATTCCGCGACCACACCGGGAACAAGGAAAACCAGCCCTAGATGCCGGAGCGCATGAGGAACTGTCAGCCAGAACATGGCATCCGACCACTCTAGTTTGTTCAATGCCGGAGAAATTCGGATCGCGACAAGGGTACAGACCACTATGCTAAGAGCGAACTGCAACAGGAAAATCTGGTCAACGGACATTTTTTGGTTCCTTTCTGGCTTGGCTCACCTGACGTTGATTGGTTCAGCGTGAGCGGTTTCGGATGCTTCCAATTTGTCGAGACGCCCTTCTATTTGCTGAATGCGAAACAGCAATTGATCTGTAGGATCTGCGTGGATGGTTTCGTCCCAATCGGAAAGAAAGGTTCCGACCTGCTTCACAAACTTGCGTGTGCGAGTAAACGCTTCAGTCATTTGGTCACCCTTTCCTTTGCATTGACTGGATTGGGTTTAAGGTGCGGACGAAATCCGAAACCCGGAAGTACGTAACAGTTATCGTGGGGTTACCAGTCGATGTAACGCTCACAATAAGTGTTCAAAAATAATGCCTTACAGGCGCCGATAGTGGTATCGACTACCTGTCGAAACGACGAGGGGCGTCGTTAGACACATGTCAACTGGAGGGGTATAGTTTGTCTGAGTGGAAAGTCAGGGGGCTCGGATCGCGAATTCTGACATCATCGACATCAACGAAGTTCGGGAGCAGCTGGAGCGCATTCTCGACTTCAAGGCATTCGCACAGGCCGACCGGCAAAGTAGATTCCTGCGATACATTGTCGAACAGTCACTGGAAGGCAGGGATGCAGACCTGAACCAATTCTCCATCGGCATAGATGTCTTTGATCGAGGACAGGATTTTGACCCGGCCACGGATGCAATCGTCCGAGTTGAAGCCGGGCGATTGCGATCCAGGATTGCCGACTATTATGCAACGAAAGGCAAGAACGACCCGATCTTCATAGATCTACCAAAGGGTGGATACGTGCCGGTCATCACTATGCGCATATCTGAGTGTTCGGACCAGAATGAGCGTTCCGATCAAACGGGTACCGCGCTAATTTCGCGCCGTCTTGTATACCCGGCACTGGTGGCCGTTTTTGCCAGCTTGTCTTTTCTCCTTTGGTCAGCGTTCAGCCAGGACGGTGGAGAAATGCCTTCACCACTTCCATCGACCGATCATTCGGTTGCGGTTCTTCCGTTTGACAACATGAGCGCAGACCCGGAGCAGGAGTATTTCAGCGACGGCATCACCGAGGATATTATTACGGATTTGTCAGTGATATCCGGGCTTCGCGTCATCGCTCGACATTCTACTTTTGTTTATAAGGGCAAGCAGGTGACCATCAGAGAGATCGGAGACGAACTAAACGTCCGTTACGTTCTGGAGGGCAGCGTGCGCAGGCAAGGCGACAAGTTGAGAATTACGGCCCAGCTGATTGATGTCGCCTCCGAGGGCCACATCTGGGCCGCGCGATTTGATCGGGGCGTTTCGGACGTATTCGATGTTCAGGACGAGGTGACCGCTCAGATCGTAGGTGCCTTGGAGGTCGTTCTGACCGATGCCGAAGAAGAACGTTTGGGCCACAGAAATACGGCCAGCGTCGAGGCTCATGATCTATACCTGCGCGGGCAGGAGCGATTTTGGCATCTTGATGCAGCAGGCGTTACCGAAGCCATCGCGTTGTTTCAGGCTGCCATTGATACAGACCCGGATTACGCAGAGGCGTATGCCTGGAAGGCCCGCGCGCTGACATTTGCGTTTCTAAGTGGCATTAATTCCTCCGAAGGCGAGACAATTGACCGCGCCGTCGAACTAGCGAACAAGGCAATCAGGATTGATGTACGTTTGCCGATGGCCTACGCCAACCTTGCCTGGGCTCTGAGATGGCACAGGGAACTTTCCGAGGCACAAAAGTCAGTAGAAACTGCGATCACCCTGGATCCGAATTTTGCCGATGCGCTGTTGTGGAAATCGATGATCCATTCCGCGGCATCAGACGGAGAAGGGGCGCTGAACGCAATCAACCGGGCGATTGAACTAAATCCAAATTATAGCGTGACGTACACTCTGGCGCTCGGGCGGGCTTACTTTGCGCTTGGCGACTACGAGACAGCCCTGTCTAATTTTCGGCGAACGGTAGCGAGAAATCCCCAATTTCTTCCGGGGCGCATTCATGAAGCTCTTGCGCTGGAGCGTCTAGGAGACATTGAGGCGTCGAATTCAGCTTTTTCGAGTATCGAAGACGCGTTCCCAGACTACCGAAACAGCCCCAGCTACAAGATCATTCTGCTGGAATGGCCGGAATAATAGGGTTCCAAATTTTCGCGTGCTAAGCATTTGGCAACAACGGGCTGACGCAACCTGTCTGCCGAATGAAAATCACCCTCGATGACGGGCTATGACTGAAGGCCGGATTGTCATTCATGGATTTTCGTTTCCCTTTCAACGACCCGACAACTTACGAATATATCAGCAGAACCAGGACCTTAGAATCGGACAGGCACATTGTTGATCCCATCCTCCAGGTGCCAGGGCTGCACACTGAAACCCTTTGCCCCATGCCCACGTATTGGGGAAAAAAGGCGTCTTCCGATCACTGGGTAGTCCGCTTATCTGATTGAACTCAATCGGCCTGCGAGTGACCAGCTGAAGACTCACCATTTTTCCCCGAAGGGCCGCAGTTCTACGTCAAACGACCAGGTAGATCTGTCTTGATGGGCTATGTGGAACACCTCTTCAGCGATGGCGTTGGGCTTGCTGAAAAACTCTTCGGGCATATCGGCGCTAGGTCCAGCTTTCGTCTGCCAAACACAGTGAGGGAGCCATAGCCGCCAGTGTGATCAATGTAATAGTCTTCATTTTTAGTCCGTTCTCTTGTTTGTGTGGACAGAGGTATCTGCTCGCTGGACCTGCACTATGGTCCAACGGGGATGGCTTGTTATTCGTCGAAGTGTTGGATGTAACGCCGGCCTGTTGCGGGTCGGCAGAGATCCGGTCCTAAGATTAAAGGATGGGTTTGGGCTTGCTGGTCAATTGCAGCAGTTTTCCCGCGTTGTCATATCGTGCAGTGACGAGAACCCGTCGCGCATGGGCCACTTCCAAAGGCCCACCAACAACCTCCCAGAGCCCGAAGGTAAAGAGGTCCAGCGTTCCGTGGCCTGCCGCCCGAGCGAGGTTCGGTTTCGTTCTGGGTTCGACGTCATAGACGGCCACCCAATCACCATTGGCTTGTTGCTGTAGCTGCTCGGGCGAGCCCAACTGCCGTTCGACATCCATCCGGGTGGCCTCCTGGCTGACGACGCTCAGGTCTGGACCATCACTGCCTTTTGCGGCCATGTTTGCGGCACACCCGCTCAGCACGACGCCAAGGGTAAGCGCGACCAACATTGACCGCACGGGCCGAACGCAGTTCGCAGTGCATTGAGCCGGAGTGCTTTGGTTGCGAGGGGATTCCGAAGAATTAGGATTTCCCCATCCCGGTGACTTCCAGAGGTTTTTCATAGTATTACCGTATCTTGATTGGGTTGTGGGTTTTGCCAGAACAATGGCCGATTGAGTTGAACTTCAGGTCTAAAACCGATTGCAGCTTGGCCTGGTTGTTTGTCAGCTTCGAAGTTGATGACGATCCGACCTCTTGTCCGATGGGACGTCAGAGTTCTGATTGCGGCCTTGATTTGCGGCAAATCGAATGGGATCTCCGTTTCAATGGGAGAGCGTATGTTGTGTTTGGTCATGCTCAACATTGCTGCGTAGGCACTGCTCTGCGGCAGCGAGGCGCTAAAGTGATACCGAGGACCGCGAAGCATTGTCGCGACACTGCGACAAACAATGTGCCCGATGCTCGAAAGAAGCTTGGTTCTGGACAGCTTGCGTTCACCAATGTGTCGAACAGGGCCAACGATAGTGATGAACCGACCTTTGCGTTTCAAAACGCGGTACGCTGCGGTCTCGATGTCCCGACCGCCTACCATATCAAAGACCCTGTCGTAGGTGTTTTTGCCCTGAGACCCAAAATCGGCGACTGTGTAGTCGATTGTGTGATCTGCTCCCAGCGTGCGTACCAGATCGGCATTCGCGCCGCTGCAAACCCCGGTCACAATTGCACCCTTTGATTTGAGGTACTGGACCATCATGGATCCGACAGCGCCCGATGCCCCAACAACGAGGCAATGGTCACCTTTTTCGACGCGTGCGGAGTTGATCGCGCCCCATGCAACGCAACCAGATAGCATTGCAGCTGCTGTCTCGACATGTGACAGGGACCGGGGTTTGAGCATCACATAGTCCTGTGACACGCATCGGTAAGTTGCCCATGAACCAGACTCACCAAGCGCATTGGGGATCACGACAACTTCGTCTCCAACATTGAACCGGGTCGCGTCCTGACCAGTTGCAACAATGTACCCGGAAACTGAGGTCCCCATGATGTAGGGGGAATTTGTAGAAACGCGTTTAGGCCCGAAGAAACGACCAAGAGCGGTGCCCTGAGCCGCATAAATCTCATCGACATGCATTGAGGAAGCGACCAGTTGAATTGCGACTTGGTGGCGAGAAGGTCTTGGCACGGTCACGGTCACCATTTGCAATGCTTCGGCGACATTCCCGGGCTCAGGCAAATCTGTCAAAGCGATTGCCGTCATGTTTTCGGCAGCGCAATATATCGTGGAAAGCGCTCTTACATTTTCCAACATGTTTCTCTCCTGAGAGTTTTGGATCACTTGAGAAAGAAGGGATTTTTGAACCAAACATCCGGACGTGTTCGCGGCAAAGACTGTCGGGTTACGTCCCTGCTCAGAGAAAGCCTGACCAGAAGTTCAAGCAAATCCCTGATACCAGCCAGCCGAGATGTTTGGCGTAGCTCGGATATTGAAATATCCCCGCAGACAAGAGCATTCATGGCATTCGATCCTGTGTAGTGGACACAACTCAACTGAGCGCGCGAAGTATTGTAGCTTGCGGTCTTGGGCTGCATCAGCACATCATTTAATTCGGGGCGGCAGATGAATTTCATTGTCCTGCCAGATGAGTCGGGATATAAACCGACCGTTGGTCTGTAAATACAGACTGTCGGTCGGTTTGCAAGAGGAAAATGTATGAAACCTACGAAGCGGAAGAATATGCAGCCAGAGGCGCGACGTGCTCAGCTACTGGGTTGTGCGCAAATGTTGTTCTTTTCGAAAGGTTTCGAAGATACGACCATTCAGGACGTGCTTGATTTGGCCGGTGTTTCCAAAGGTGGTTTCTATCACCACTTCAAGTCCAAGGATGAGCTTTTGTTCGGGGTATTGGATGGGATGGCAGAAGGCGTATTCGCGCAAATGTCTGTTGTTGCCTCCGACGAAAAATCTTCGGCACTCGATCTGTTGCATAACTTCACGCATCTACGAGCAAACTACCTGCGTGAGCATGACTACCCAGGCCAGGTTGAGATGTTCAAGATCATGAACCAGGACAAAAACCTGTTCCTGCTCGAGCAATTCAAGCGCAGGGTCAGAACCGGCGCCATGCCGGTCCTGACCAAAATCATCCAGAAGGGCTGTGACGAAGGAACGTTCACCGTCGCCGATGTCGATACGGCGGCAGAGCTCATTCTCTTCCTTATGAACTTCTTCGATTTTGCATTGCTGCGTGCCATCGATGCCCGGGGGACTGACATCGCAGATCAGGCAGCAACCAAATTGCAGGCTGCAATCGATATGCAATATCTGACGCTCGACCGTATTCTGGGCCTGCCAGATGGAACAACAAATTTCGGTTGGCCCGAAGCGGTAAATGTTACGATGGCAACCGTGCCTCCAACCCCAGCCGCGGCCAAATAACGGACCTTGGCAGCGATCATTCAGTCACGAGACCAATGGCGACAGTAATTCTCTTAAACGGAGTTGGGAGCGTTGGTAAAAGTTCTATCGCAAAAGCGCTTCAGAACATTACCACGCTACCGTTCCTTCATATCGAAATGGATGCCTTTCTGGCAATGTTGCCAGACCGGCTTGCTGGTGAACCAGATGGATTGAGTTTTGAAAAGCGTGTGGTGGACGGGAATGCAGTAACCTTCGCGTGTGTCGGACCGGTGGCAAGTCGTGCACTCTCCGGAATGCGTCGTTCAGTTGCTGCAATGGCGAGCGCCGGGAACAATTTGATTGTTGACGAGGTGTTGTTTGGAAACACGGAAGCAGGATCTGCGCGCGCAGTGGAGGAATACCAGATCTTACTGGAGCCGTATGATTTTTACATGGTTGGTGTGTTTGCCTCGCTGGACGTGCTGGAGGAACGGGAACGAAAAAGAGGCGACCGGACGCTCGGGCTTTCCAGATGGCAATACGAGCGTGTTCATGATGGGATGGCATATGACTTTTCGGTCGACACCGAAGTTGCCTCACCGCTTGCATGCGCAAAGTTGATAAAGGCGAATCTGCACCTGTAGGTTGCGAAGATAAACAATCCCATCGCTGAGCACGTCAATATGACCACCAATGCGAACGATCATCGGGTCCACGCTCGACCAATCCAATGTCTCGGCGCATGTGGTCGGACAATGGCGTTGTAGTGTTGGGATTTCCTACGGAGAGATTTCTTTTTCGAACATCTCCTGAATGTTGCCAAATTCGGTGCAACTGACGGGCGCAGAACTCCAAAATACTGCGTGGAGCACGGACTGTATCATAATGCATGTTTCAAGCTTTCGATTTCAGGCACAGCTAATGCTCCCACGAAACGGGTGTCGTGGAGCGGCCAGCGGATTTGGTTTGAGTACTCACGAGGTGAGAGGGCGGTCAGGCGTTAGTGGTTTTCCGATTCCACCAAAACAGACTTCTGGTCTGTATATGTAGACCGGCAGTCGGTTTGTAAAGAGAATTCTGCACTCAACATTTGGACTTTTTGAGCACACGCATCGTTTCGCTGCCAACAGTCGAATTAGAAATGAGAGCCTGATCTGCAAAAATTCCTAAAATGTGTAGTGCTGATAGGGAGACCAACTCCTTCCAGAATTTGCTGAGACCTTTATGGTGTTCGCTATTGGAGGGAATTGGAGTGACAAGGTCGCCGAAGCCGGCCGCAAGGTGGCAATTAATGGAAGAAGGCGCGCAACACAGGCTTAGTCAACGCAACCTCGCCACCTTCGTCGAGGCTGAACGGCAAGGTTTGATGCTGGCTGCCAAGGTTCGAACACTTTCTCTTTGTGTCGTCCTGATCTGGGTTGCGCTCGACACGCAAAGTCGCGGTCTGAGTTTTCTCTACGACATATCGCAAGTTGCGATATTCGCGGTTCTTGGCCTTTTCCAGTTCCACTGCGCCAGGAGCGGTTTGCTGGGCCGAACCGCGAAATATGTCTTTGTGGCCGTCGACTGCGCACTGCTAGCGCTGGTTACCAGCAGCCAAGGCCCGTTCTCTGAGACTGTTCTTCCGCCAGCAGTTCTCATGAACGGGAGCCAATTCTCATATTTCTACCTGTTTCTGATGCAAGCCGCTTTTAGCTTACGTCCGAGTCTCGTCCTATGGTGCGGTTTCTGTATTGTTGTCGCGCGCACCGGAATGCTCCTTTGGTTTTTGTACCTCCCAGGTACATTTACAAACCTCGACCTTGCCGAACAATCTGTTGAGAGTTTTTTGCGGGCGCGAGCGGATCCAAACTTTGTCTACTTGGGTTTCTGGGCGCAGGAAATTATCGTTTGTCTTCTAGTGACCGTCGGCTTGGCGGCAGTCGTGCGCCGATCTCGTCGACTCGTAGAAAGTCGAATTACGACAGAAAGGGCGCGTGCAAGCCTCGCGCGTTACTTTTCTCCCAACGTTGTGGATCGGTTAAGCGCATCAGACCGGGAGCTGGAAACGGCTCGTGAGCAGGACGTAGCCGTCATGTTTGTCGACGTCATGGGCTTCACTTCGATGTGTGAAAACGAGACACCGAAGGGAGTTATCGCCTTTCTTCGAGAGTATCATGACCGGCTTGGCAAAGCTGTCTTTGAAAATGGCGGAACGTTGGACAAGTACATTGGTGACGGACTAATGGCGACATTTGGCACGCCGGAGCCTGGATCGGATGATGCTCAAAATGCTCTTAACTGTGCCTTCGAAATGCTAACCTCGCTCGAGAATTGGAACGTGGCTAGAGTGGCAAATGGGCAGACTCCGGTCCACATTGGAATAGGAGTTCACTACGGCCCCGTCATAGCTGGTGACATCGGCAATCAGCGGCGACTGGAGTACAGTGTTATTGGGGATACGGTGAATGTTGCAAGCAGACTAGAAACTCTTACCAGAAGATTGAAGACATCTTTGGCGGTCAGCGATGAACTGGTCCGATCTATCGTGAAAACTGGCGAGGTCGCTCAAGCGTGTGTTTCTAAACTTAAGTTTGTCGGAATGATGGACATAAGGGGGAAAAAAGAACAGATAGGAGTGTGGATCTTGGTGGCAGGTAACTCCAGGTAAAGCTCGCGCAAATTGGACGCAACAGACCCGTTGAAAAACAGATTGTTGTTGTTTGAACCAAAAGCTGGGAGTCGGTTCCGAGCTTAATGCCGAGAGCACGTTAGCGCGGTAATCGGACCCTAGCTTGATCCAACGCAAGGCCTTCGAGCCGGCGGCGCGATAGACTCACCGTCGAACCCAACAGTATCGCGTGAAATCATGAAGAAGTACTCACTCGTTTATCTGGCACTGGCGGCACTCGTGATCGCAGGTACGCTACTGGGTCTTGTCAGAAGAACTTGGGTTGAGGCGGGCAGGGCGGTTGCGTAGCTTTTTCCCATGACCAGACCTGTCTCATTCAAATACTTCAAAACCAGTCCTGAGATTATCCGCCTTGCTGTTATGCTGTACATCCGTTTTCCGCTCTCGCTTCGGAATGTCGAAGATCTGCTGCACGAACGCGGGATCGACGTGAGCCACGAAACGGTCCGCTACTGGTAGAACAGGTTCGGTCCGGTTTTTGCTGCTGAAATCCGAAGAAAGCGGGTTCAGCGACTCCGAGCCTTTTCAAAATGGAAATGGCACGTCGACGAGGTCGTTGTGAAGGTGAATGGCAAGCGACACTATCTGTGGCGGGCTGTTGATCACGAGGGTGAGGTGCTGGAAGCCGTTGTCACCAAACGCCGAAACAAAGCTGCAGCACTGAAATTCCTTAAGAAACTGATGAAACGGCACGGTTGCGCCGAAGAGGTCGTGACCGACCGTTTTGCATCCTACAAAGCAGCGCTCAGAGATTTGGGTGCTCTCGAAAAACAACAGACGGGCAGGTGGCTCAACAACCGCGTTGAGAATTCGCACCTGCCTTTCCGACGAAGAGAGCGCGCGATGCAGCGTTTCAGGCGCATGCGAAGTCTACAGAAATTCGCCTCCGTCCATTCCTCTGTCTACAACCACTTCAACCAAGAAAGATCGCTAGCCAGTCGAGACACCTTCAAACTGACCCGCGCCGCCGCTCTTAGCGAGTGGCGTCAACTTTGTTCAGGATAAGTTCACGGTTTCCGCGGCAAACTGAGACTGGTTCGAATTCGTCTGACAGCACTTCTGAAGGGAACTGTACACATCAAAATCGAGTCGTTGCATTTTGACAAACGGCGATCAGAAGAAACAATAACACACACCGATGCTATCGATTCAAACCGTTGGGTAACTGCTCACTCCACTTTCGCAGTTCATCGAGAAATCCAAGCGCCGTTCTGCCAAACTTGGTAATGGAATATTGAACGGAAATAGGGGCAGTATCCATTACTTGCCTCGCAACCAAGCCCTGCTCCTCAAGTTGACGCAATCGCTCGGTGATCATCTTCTTGCTTGCCCCGCCGATCATGCGCGACAGATCGTTGAAACGCACAGGACCATCTTTGAGGTGCCATAAGATAGACCCGGTCCATTTTCCGCCAATGATCCGCATACCTCGTTCTATTGCACATGGCTCCACACAGGCCTCCGAGACCAGTCGGCGCCCTTTGGCATCTTCGTCAATCCGCGCTCGCATCGTCATCCTTTAGCTTAGGCAACTAGGTTACCAAAAGTATACTAGTTGATTTCCAACACCTGTACCATCAAATGCTCTCTGAGCCCGAAGAAAGTCAAGGGTTCAAGATTACATAAATAGGATATGGACATGAGAAAAATCCTGATCGTGAACGGTACTCAGCCCTACGAATTCGCCCCCGGGCAGTTGAACGCCAGCCTAACGGAGCGCGCGCGCGACATGCTTACCGCAATGGGTCACGAGGTACGCGTGGCAACTGTCGCCGACGGCTATGACGCGAATGCTGAGGTTGAGGCGCACATGTGGGCCGATACGGTCATCATGCAGTTTCCGGTGAATTGGATGGGCGTTCCGTGGGTTTTCAAGAAGTACATGGATGAAGTTTACACCGCTGGAATGGATGGGCGGCTAAGTACCGGTGACGGTCGGACGGCAGAAGCACCGAAGGCCAATTATGGGATGGGAGGCGCGCTGAGCGATAAGACTTACATGCTTTCAGTGACGTTCAACGCCCCGAAAGAAGCGTTTAACAATGAGGCCGAACCGTTCTTTGCCGGTGGTAGCGTCGATGATTTGCTGCGCCCGATGCACCTGAACGCAAAGTTCTTTGCGATGCAGCCGCTTCCGACCTTTGCGGCATTTGATGTAATGAAGAACCCAGAAATCGACACCGATTTCGCTCGATTTGACGCGCATCTGAAAACCACGTTTGCCGAGGTTGAACATGTCCCAGCCTGATATCCATCTCTATACCGCCGGTACGATGAACGGTTACAAGCCGGTCATCTTTTTGGAAGAGGCAGGTGTCCCTTACGACCTGACTCACATCAACTTTTCCAAACAGGAACAAAAAGCGCCGGATTATCTGGCGCTGAACCCGAACGGAAAGATCCCGACCATCGAAGACCGTTCGGAAGGGCACGCGATTTTCGAATCCGGCGCGATCCTGTGGTATCTGGCCGAGAAATACGGAAAATTTCTGCCATCGGACCCGGTCAAACGGTCCGAGGTCATGCAATGGATGCTGTTTCAGGTTGGGCACGTAGGACCGATGATGGGACAGGCGATGTATTTCCAGCACATCGCTGCGCCTAATGGCCATGAAGAGCCCTTTTCAATCCGTCGCTACGTGGACGAAAGCCGCCGCTTGATGGAGGTGATGAACTCTCGTCTGGACGGGCGCGAATGGATTGCTGCAGACGAATACACCATAGCTGACATGATGCTGTTCCCATGGGCGCGTGCATATGTCTGGGCAAGGGTAGATGTGTCGGACCTGTCGCATCTGAACGCCTGGTTCGACCGTATTGACGCCCGGCCGGCCGTGCAACGGGCGTTGACCATCCCAAAGGCCAACCCCCAATTCTGGGATGCCAACGCAGATGCCAGCGCCTTTGCTAAGGAAAACGCGTCGCGCTTTTCCAGCGATGTTAAAGGAACCTGAACCGTGCAAGCTGCTCTGCCCATTCGCGTCGATATCGTGTCAGACGTTGTTTGCCCTTGGTGTGTGATCGGCTACCACCAACTTGCCAAAGCTGCGCGCGACACCCAGACCGAACTAGATATCCATTGGCATCCATTCGAGCTGAACCCGCAGATGGCCGAGGGTGGCGAGGGTCTTGTCAGATTAACATTGCTTGAGCGGGGCAGGGCGGTTGCGTAGCTTTTGTCCATGACCAAGCCTGCCTCTTTCAAGTACTTCAAAACCAGTCCCGAGGTCATCCGCCTTGCGGTGATGCTGTACATCCGTTTCCCGCTCTCGCTTCGAAATGTCGAAGATCTGTTGCACGAGCGAGGCATCGACGTGAGCCACGAAACCGTCCGATATTGGTGGAACAGGTTTGGTCCAATGTTTGCAGCTGAGATCCGACGGAAGCGTGTGCAGCAGCTGCGCGCGTTCTCGAAATGGAAGTGGCACGTGGACGAGGTTTTCGTAAAGGTGAATGGCAAGCGACATTATCTGTGGCGTGCAGTAGATCACGAAGGTGAAGTGCTGGAAGCCGTTGTCACCAAGCGCCGAAACAAGGCTGCAGCACTGAAATTCCTCAGGAAATTGATGAAACGGCACGGTTGCGCCAAGGAGGTCGTCACAGATCGCTTCGCTTCCTACAAGGCTGCGCTCAGAGAAATAGGCGCGTTCGAAAAACAACAGACGGGCAGGTGGCTCAACAACCGCGCCGAGAATTCACACCTGCCGTTTCGACGACGCGAACGCGCGATGCAGCGTTTCAGGCGCATGCGAAGTCTACAGAAATTCGCCTCCGTTCATTCCTCCGTCTACAATCACTTCAATCAGGAACGATCGCTCACCAGCCGAGACACCTTCAAGTTGACACGCAGCGCCGCTCTTGCCGAGTGGCGTCAACTTTGTTCCGGATAGGTTCACGGTTCCCGCGGCAAACTGAGACTGGTTCGAATTCGTCTGACAGCACCTACGTGAGGTGCTCTATGCGATCCTGAAGGGAGAAGCTGGCACCTTCGCACGGCAAGCATTTGGTGCTGGCAACGCCATTGCACGTTCAATTGCGCATGTGTCGTCACATCTGGATGCGCCGATCTCGATAGAGGATATGGCAAGCCGAGCGGGCATGAGCCGGGCGGTTTTTCATCGCAAATTCAAGCAGGTCACGACGATGACTCCAATCCAGTTCGTCAAGACGATGCGCCTCAACAACGCCGCCATGAAGATCGCGGGCGGGATGCCTGTGAACGAAGCCGCAATGGACGTTGGTTACGTCAGCCCGTCCCAGTTCAGTCGCGAGTTCAGGCGCATGTATGGGCAATCGCCGAGGCAATGGGGTGAGGCACAGACACTACTGGTTGAAGTTGCTTGAGGCAGACTTGCGTCCGCGTTGCAGGCATTCATTGAATCCTGCCGTTCGTCTGCTTCAAGCCCAAAGCGGACGTTTTCGGCACGCTTGCTTTGCTATGGCTTTTGGCATTCAACGAAGGGTTGTCGCGGTTCTAAAAGAGACTTCAGTACACCATCATTGCCAATCCAGTTACAGGCTCACCATTTGACCGTCAGGGCAAGTTAGAAGCCGATTTGGAGTACAAGCAATTTGGGAAATTCATTAATAAACATTTATATTTAGGTGAATTGTGCGACCAACTTGACGCAGGGTAAGTCTTTGTAATGCATCAGCAAATCATTCACTTTTGATCGCAAAAACAACTACTTTAGAAATACGCAGCAAAGACCAAAGCCATCTAGAGGCGTTTAATTCTGCGCTAAGACCTCCAAATAGCCACCAGCCTACAAGCTTCAACCGTGCCTGCGCGGGCGTGCGCTTCGCCCGTTTGGCCCCTACTCAAACAGGATGGTCCCCATGAATTTTATTCTGCGTGGTAGCCTGGTTACCCAAATCACCATCGGCCTGGTCGCCGGTGTTCTGCTATCCATCGCTTGGCCCGCTGCCGGATCAGCCGTCGGCCTGCTTGGCGACTTCTTCATCGACGCATTGAAAGCCGTTGCACCCGTTCTGGTGCTGATTCTGGTTTGCGCCGCGATCACCAACCACAAAAAGGGCAGCGAGGCGCGTATGGGCCCCGTGGTGCGTTTGTATATAATCGGAACCTTCGCTGCTGCACTGGTTGCGGTTGCAGCGAGCTACATGTTTCCGGTAACTTTGCATCTGACCGGCACACCCGAGCTTTTGGATGCACCCGACGGTCTTGCCGAGGTCGTCAAGAATATCTTGCTGAAAATCGTGGATAATCCAGTGAATGCTCTGGCAACGGCCAACTACATCGGCATTCTAGCTTGGGCCATAGGTCTGGGACTTGTTTTTAGTCACGCAAGTGACTCAACCAAGACCCTGATGTCGGATCTGGACGGCGCGATTACCAAGATCGTTGCAGCAATTATCCGGGTGGCACCAATTGGCATCTTCGGTATCGTGGCTTCGACGATTGCTGAGACCGGCTTTGAAACACTTGCAAGCTATGGCCAACTTCTGGTGTTGCTGCTTGGCTGCATGATTTTCATGGCGCTGGTTGTGAACCCACTGATCGTATTCCTGCGCATCCGCAAAAACCCATATCCGCTGGTTTTCACATGCCTTAAAGAGTCGGGTATTACTGCTTTCTTCATGCGCAGTTCGGCGGCCAATATTCCTGTAAACATGGAACTTTGCCGACGTATGGATTTGGATGAAGAGACTTACTCGGTCACGATTCCAATCGGTGCTACGATCAACATGGCCGGCGCAGCGATAACCATCACTGTCATGACGCTGGCAACCGTCCATACAATGGGTATACAGGTTGATTTCGTCTCGGCAGTGTTCCTGAGCATCATCGCCTCGATTGCTGCAACTGGGGCTTCGGGCGTAGCAGGAGGATCACTGTTGCTGATCCCAATGGCCGCCAGCTTGTTTGGCATCGACAATGCAACGGCCATGCAAGTGGTGAGCATCGGCTTCATTATCGGCGTGTTGCAAGACTCTGCGGAGACCGGTTTGAACTCATCGACCGATGTTCTGTTCACCGCGGCGGGATCTTATAAACAAGGAGATCCATACGCACGAAAGTCGGCCGCGGCACAGCTTACCGCTTAGTCACTGCGTACAAGTCTTCAACCGCCGGCTCTGGTCGGCGGTTGAACAACAAATTGATCTACATGACAGACATCCGGTTCAAATCACTGATCGATCACTTCGGGGCCAAACCTTAATTTCGGCCTATTTTTGAATCCTATGTTCAATGGTCGGTTTAAACGTACGCATACTTTGATCAGGGAGTTACGCTTGATGATCAGAGTCGTTAAGATTGCAGTTGAGGAAACAGGCAGGTTAACGTTATGCGCAGCGCTATCATCTTATACTTATTGGCATTTTCCCTAGGCGCTATTGTCGCGGCTCAATCCGCAACGGCAGCTTCTCTCGGGCAATACGAGGTTTTTGGTGTTGAAGACGGAGACATGCTGAAATTGCGTGCAGGACCGGGAATAGGGTTCAACGTGATCGTGGGCCTTCCAAATGGAACCGCTTTGCGAGTTCATAGTTGCGAACAGACCGGCGGCACCCGTTGGTGCCGCGTGTCCCTGCAACGAGCGCGTGGCCTAAAGGGATTTGTCTCTTGGGCATATTTGCGAAAACTATCGTTTTAGCTTTGTGGGGTGTCACCTTAGATAACTAGGTATTGTCAGAAGAACCAAAATTGAGTTGTTTAGGATGTTTTCCTAACTTCGGCCAATATTGCACGACCAGCAGCGACTAAACCGAATTGCAGCGAATGTCTTCTATTGAGGCAGTGCCGTTCCGGCGACCCAGAACTCGCTCCGCCTTGATTGGACGCACTCAGCCAAGAAATCCACGAATAGTCTGACCCGGGCCGTGTTTTTCAAGTCGCGGTGTAGCAGTAACCAGATGCTTCTGTAGGGCATGGGTTTCTGAAACGGAGCTCTGATCAGGTTCGGGTGCCGGTCTCCCAGATTGCACGCAAGGTAAGCCATGCCAAGCCCGGACGCGGCCAGCGTGATCAGTGGGACAAGTTCAGATACACGGTGTTTAAGCGTGGCTTTGGGGTAGTAGCTGTTCTTAACCCAGTTCGCTGTGGTCACCTCTTCTGGCTCATGCCAACCAATTAGGTGCAGCCCTTCGCCACCGTTATCAGTGACCCGCTCAGCATAGTCTCGTGTGCAATAGGCAGCCTGCGACATCTGCACGAGCTTCCGGCCCACGACATCGTCCGTCACCTCACTTGCTACTCGGAACGACACGTCCGCTTCCCGTCGTGTCAAATCACGAATGTCATTTGTGAAATTCATGTTCAGGATGATGTCTGGGTAGAAATCGGCGAAGGTGGCAAAATCTTCCATCAACGATGTCATCGCCAGACCATGGGGCAGTGTGATGTAGACCGTGCCCGAAGGTTGAGCATCGCGACCGACAATCATTCGAGACGCAGTTGTCATTTCCGCCTCAACACGTTCGGCATGAGGCATAAGGTCTTCCCCAAGCTGGGTCAGCGCCAAGCCTTGCTTCGAGCGAACAAAGAGGCGGCTTCCGACGCGTTCCTCCATGACCGATAGCCTCCGGGTCAGGGTCGTATGGTTGACCTGAATGCTATCGGCACCGCCCCGCAATGTCCCAGTTCGTGCAACAGCAAGAAAATACTTCAGGTCATCCCAGTTGAGAGAGTGGCTTTCCTTGATCGACATGCATCTTGTGTTTCATTTTTGAAGCAGCATGTCCAGAAATACCTATCTACAGATCAAATCTCGGTCGGAGTACCTTTGGGTAATCAAACGCAAACCCAAGGACCATACCCGATGAACCAAATACAATCTGTATTGATCACCGGCGCAAACGCCGGGCTGGGTCGCGAGGCAGCCCGGCAGCTTGCGCTTCAGAACGGTATATCCAAAGTCTATCTGGCTTGCCGTAACTCAATTAAAGCGGAAACCGCAAAGTCAGCGCTGGAACGTGAGACCGGACGCCAGATCTTTGAAGTAGTGCTGATGGACGTGACTGACCCGGCTTCGGTTCGCACCGCCGTAGCCGAGCTTTCCACCCCGATCGACGCGGTAATCCTGAATGCAGGCGGCACGGGCGGGCGGCACCCAAACAGCCTCACCAGCGATGGCGTGACTAATATCTTCGCAACGAATGTTCTGGGCCACGTGGTGCTGGTCGACGCATTGTTAGAACGCCAGTTAGTAACGTCTACAATCCTCTATGCCGGGTCCGAGGCGGCTCGTGGTATTCCCAAAATGGGTATGCATCGCCCAGGTCTGTCCGATGGGACGGTGGACGAGTTCAAATCAATCGCCGATGGCAGCAAATTTGGCCCCGACGGTGATCCGATGCAGACCTACGCCTATGCCAAGCTCACCGCGACCCTCTGGATGGGAGCGATGGCGCGTCAGCACCCTCATGTTCGCTTTGTTACCATGAGCCCGGGTGGCACAGCCGGAACGGCTGGCTTTGATGACCTGCCGCTTATGAAACGCATTGTCTTCAAATATCTAGGTGGCGTTCTGATGCCTTTGTTGGGGATGATGCACAGCGTTGAGACCGGGGCGAAACGGTATCTTGACGGGTTACTGAACCCGGAGTTCAAGACCGGCCATTTCTATGCCAGCCAAACCGGTTATCCCACCGGGCCGGTCGTGGATCAGGCCGGCATCGATGGGGCCTTGTCGGACATCACCACTCAGGACAACGCAAACCAGGCATTGCGCCAATTCGCCTAGAACAAAGGAGTAGTGAAATGGAAACCACACTGAACATCCTCGTGATCCTCGCAACCCTCATGCTGTCTGGTCTCGGCATCATGTCGATGTTTGCACCCCGGCGCATGATCGCTAACTTCGCCATCGAGCCGGTTGGCGCAGCCGGGCTAAGCACAATCCGTTCGGTGATTGGCGGGTTGTTTCTGGCCTCAGTGACTTTGCTAGTGGTCGCTCTGACCACTGGGCAGACACTGGGCTATGTCGCTGTTGCGATCTTGATGGCGGTTGTAGCTGCCGGGCGTATTGTCGGATTTTTGGCGGACGGGTTTGACAAAGCAGTTGTGCCACCTTTGGTCGCTGAGCTTGTCATCATCGGAGTGTTGGTCACCGCGTACTCCCAGCTTTCCGCGTAGCCAGGTTTGCTTCAATCGGACGGCGGCAAAGTTGGAATAGCCGCCTTCCGATCAACCAAGCACCAACTCTGTGAGCTAACATTCTCGCAATATCCGCTTCGTCCCCAAAGCAGACATTGAGTGAAACTCACTGAACGTCAACATCGAGCCCACAGCAGAAAGGCTTGAAGGGTAGCGCGCCAACGGTCTGCTTTTCAGTTTACTTGCAGATCGGCAATTCCAGTGGTGGCTGTTTAGGCAAGGATGCTCTCCAACTATTTATGATCGGTTGGAGGCTGCTTTTGGGCCAAAACTTTGGTGCGCCAATCGCTTTCAGGCAAGCTGCGTTCCAATAAACTCCAGCTCGAGAAAGTGATTTTCCCTTTTTTAACGCTTTGGCGACAGCGTTTATGTCTTTGGATTCTGGGTAGATGTAGAGGGTCGTCGGGTTCCCTTCTACAAGCGCCAAAATCTCTTTTGAGGCGGATTGTGACCAGGTTGTGCAACCATTGCTACGACCACCAGTGTAGTTCACAAGTTTTCCGTAGGGGACATAACCGTCGTTGTCTGCATGAGTGCTTCTAGGTTTTTTGAACCTACACTGCCACTTCAGGAAGACAGCCGGATGGCCTCCGATGGCGCGCTCGCGAGCATTGCTCGTTTCTCCTTCACCATCAAACAAAAGAAACGTGCGGTAGAACGGCTGCGTTTTGCCGGAATGACTGCGGTAACCTTTGAAGGACGTGCGGGTTTCAGCCGTCACATAGGCACCTCCGGCGGTTAGTTTAGAGCCCTCTGCATTGCTGAAGTTCTTCGCACATTGTCGGCCATTCGAAAAATTGGCGCGCAGGAGTTTTCTGCCATTGCCATAGCCGGACGAAACCGCTCGGAAGAACTTTTGTGACTCGCAGATGACAAAAAAACGCTTGCCCGGATTGCCGTTACTTGCAGTGCTGGGGCGGGTCGCATCCTTGGCAAGGTAGCAAGGGTTCCTGACTTCGCCTCGGCGTAGTTTCTTGATGTAAAGCGCTCGTGCCCTTTCCAAAACGATTGGCGCGATTTGCCCCTCACCTGTACCGACGTGCTTTTGTAGCCACGCTGGAACATCTTGCGTTATCGCATATGCGCGGTCCGGTAGGGTGCTCACCGACATGGCGATTGTTATGACCGAGAGTGCGAGACGGAGTAAATTCGTTAGCAACGGGAGATCTCCTGCTAGAATGTCCTCGGGGTCATTCTAACACAATTCGTAAACGCAAGGATGCTGGTCAATTGTACGAACGAAGCCTCCCGTTGCCTCAAATCCCACTTTTTGTTTGCGGAGGCTTTCTTACATCTTGGACAATAAATCTTGGGATGTTGCGTAGGTGTCTGGACATTCCGAGATTTGCTTCCAAATGAAGGCCATGATCACACGTCGAAAGCTCCTGTTGGTTACCGCAACCGCAATTTGTGCTCCGTATATTGCGCGGGGACGAACGGTTGCGCTGAATGATGCAATCAGCGGTCTTCCGCAGTTGCATTCACTTCAAATTCAACGCGGCGACGATGTCATTTTCGCGCGGGCCCATCAGGGTGCAGGCCTGGATAGGCCGGCCAATATTAAGTCTTGTTCGAAAAGCATCGTGGCTTTGTTGTTGGGGACAGCGATTGACCGGCAGGAAATCCCATCTGTAGAATCCACCTTGCAGGAGGTCGCTCCACGGCTTTTGCCCGCTAATGCGACACCCGGTTCCGAAAGCATTACGATGGAGGATCTGGTGACGCTGCGCGCAGGACTCGAAAGAACTTCGGGCAGCAACTACGGAGAATGGATCAACTCTCCCAACTGGATCGCAGACGCGTTGACACGACCGATGGTTGCTGAGCCCGGTCAGCAGATGCTCTATTCTACTGGATCGACCCATGTGCTTGGCGCAGTATTGACCGTAGCAACCGGACAAAGCCTATTGAGACTGACGCGTGAAAGACTGGGTGCACCGCTTGGTATCGAGATACCTGCTTGGACGAGGGATCCACAGGGCTACTACTTGGGTGGAAATGAGATGGCGATTACGCCAAGATCGATGTTGAAAATCGCGGTCCTGCTTCGGGACCGCGGGGCTTTTGCCAATAGGCAAATCATTCCTGAGCGTTGGGTCTTGGAATCGACCAAGCCACACGGCCGTTCGCCTTTCTCCGGTTTGGATTACGGCTATGGCTGGTTTCTGTCCCCTTCAGGCTATGAGTTGGCACGTGGATATGGGGGCCAAATCATAGCGGCCCATCCTGATCGAAACCTTGCTGTCGCAATTACATCTGATCCTACGCGTCCGGCGCGTTCTGGAGGCTATTTTGGAGAATTGGTCAGATTGTTAGATGGTCCGATTTTGAATGCTACCTAGACGTTTCATAAACACTGCTTAGAGTTGGTCACGCTTGGCCTGGACGGCGCTGAACTATCAAACAGCCTTCGTCTTCCGTGGGCGGTGGAGCAATAGGAGCGCCGATTAAATTGCTATTTTGAAAGGTGAAAGAGGCGGTGGCCAGCTTTACTATGTTTCCAAAATCTCGCTTTGCCGGTCCAGTCATGTCGGTCAAAGATCCCGTTCAGATTTGGCTTGCTTGAGTGGCGCGATCCGTACGCGGCATTGAGGACACTCCCAATCGGCGCAACTAAGACCGCTTCGAATTTGTCTTAGAGTAACACTCATTTATTTCAAACGAGTTTGTAGACAGCCTAGTTTGGCGGCATAATCTCTCAACTCAGAGCTCACGAAGCTTGGTATTTAAGGTGTGTCTCGAATCGCGACCTGCCACCGGCACGAGTTGCCTAAAACAACGACGTTGAGCCCACAGACGCTTGATGAATACTGCTTTGTTTTCCTGTATTGTTCGGTTGCCAAATTTGGCCAAACGCCTCTTGGTTTTCTCGATCAGTTTTGAAAATGAAGCGAAGAAATACCTCAAGAGTTCGGCTTAGCTAATTGATTAAATAAGGATACAGGCCCGTGACCAGTCTGAAAGCAATCCACCATGCTGCAGTCATTTGTTCGGACTATGAACGGTCCAAGGCGTTTTATTCAGAGACGCTTGGTTTGAGGATTGTTGCTGAGCATTTCAGGGCTGAGCGGCAATCTTGGAAGCTGGATTTGGCGTTGCCGGACGGTTCTCAGATTGAACTGTTTTCCTTTCCCAACCCGCCCAAACGCACGTCTCACCCCGAAGCGCGAGGTCTGCGGCATCTTGCGTTTGTTGTGGATGATATCGAGGCGCTGAAAGACAGTCTGGAAAAGAAAGGTGTCCTCGTCGAAGACATCCGTGTCGATGAATATACCGGCCATCGGTTCACTTTCTTCAGCGATCCGGACGATCTTCCATTGGAGTTGTATGAAGCCAAGCCGATTGCATTGAAGTGATATGTCTCGTCTTCTAGGCTGAGCGAAGCAGGGAGGAGGGCGCATGGAAGTAAAACCTCTCACGGGTGGATTGGGTGCGGAAATCGTCGGGGCGGACATCCGGTGTGAAGATCAATTCGACGCAATTAAGTCAGCCTTCGCAGAGTATTCCGTTATCGCACTGAGGGGCCAAAGCGTTAGTCCGCAAGAGCATTTGACCTTTGCGAGAAGGTTCGGCCCAATCAACGTGAACCGATTTTTCAAACCGGTTGACGGCCACCCAGAGATTGCCATGGTGTTGAAAGAGGAGGATCAGAAAGAAGCTGTGGGAGAGGGGTGGCATACTGACCACTCTTATGATCAGGAGCCTGCTATGGGCTCGATCCTGCACGCCCTAGAGGTTCCGCCCCAGGGTGGCGACACGCTGTTTGTGTCGATGGCTGCTGCCTACGAAGCTTTGTCGCCCACGATGCGTGGTTTCTTAGATGGTTTGTGGGCGGTGCATTCCTCTCGCCATGTCTTTGGCGCCAGCATCATGGACACAGAAGCCGCAAAAAGCGGCCGTTTGGGTAACGCCGAAGCTGCCACGCAAGACGCTTTGCACCCCGTTGTCATCACGCATCCTCTCAGCGGTAGGCGAGGGTTGTTCGTCAATCCCGTGTTCACGACCGAAATTAAAGGCTTGCGCGCGGATGAGTCTGCCGCGGTGCTGGGTATGATTTACGATCTCTGCAAGCAGCCTGAATTCCAATGTCGTCTGCGTTGGCAGGAAGGGGATATCGCCATTTGGGATAACAGAGCGACGTGGCACAAGGCGATCAACGACTACCATGGGTTTCGACGTCTTATGCACAGGGTGACCGTGGAAGGGGTCGCTCTGACGCATTGATGTAAGTGGCGCGCGGCGAATTTCTGCGACTCAGTCAGAGTGTCGGCACGCCGTGAATCTCTTCGGTTCCCTATGATCGTTTTGGATGAGGCATCTAAAGTCTCGTTTTTAGACATTTTTTCTGACCTTTAAGGCGCGCATAGAGTTTTATCTTGCCAAATTTGGAACGTTCCATTAATCATTTTTGGAACGTTCCAATTACGGGGAAGTCAGATGAATTGGGTATTTGTCGGAGCGAGCACTATAGCTTCGCAATATATGTTGGACGCGGTGCGCCTACAGGCAGGCAACAACGTGACCTGGGTCGTCAGTAATTCTCCGGATCGGGTTCAGACTTGGGCCAAGGAACACGGAATTCCTAACGCAACTACAGACTTGGACGCTGCGCTTTCTGACGAGAATGTTCAGGCTGTTTATGTTTCCTCGACCAATGAGAAGCACCACGGTCAGGCAATGGCAGCCATTTCGGCTGGTAAGCATGTTCTATGTGAAAAGCCGCTTGGGATGACTCAGGAGGAAGGTGTCGAAATGGTGCGCGCAGCCGAAGCGGCTGGCGTGACTTTTGGTACAAATCACCACCTGCGATGCTCTGGCAGCCATCGTGCCATTCGTGATCTCATTGCAGACGGTCGCGTCGGCGACGTTCTTTCGCTGCGTATACATCACGCGGTACATTTGCCCGGGAACCTACAGGGGTGGCGCATTAACTCAGCAGATGCCGGCGGCGGCGTGATCCCCGACATCGTCGTTCATGATGCGGATGTCACGCGGTTCCTGCTCAATGAGGACCCGATTTCCGTCGTCGCGCAAATGGCCAGCTCTGGGATGGGGCAGGGGGTCGAAGACTCGTGCATGTCCGTGTGGACGATGCCATCGGGGGCGATGGTCATGACGCACGAAAGCTTTACGCACCCCTTTGCCGGTTCTGGCCTGCAGGTGCACGGAACCAAAGGTTCGATTTTTGCGGATGGCGTCATGACACAACGCCCGATTGGGGCAATAAAACTGGTGACTGAAGCCGGAAGCGAAGAAATTCCGTTTTCAGATCACTCGCTCTACATTCAAGGCGTATCCGAATTTGTCGCCGCAGCAGCGGGACAAGGCCGTCCAGCCGCGAACGGACCTGATGGAGTGAAATCGCTGTCCATCGCGCTGAGCGTTCGTGAGGCCGCTGCGTCCGGTAAGCGCATCAACGTAGACTATGGTGGCCGCTGATGACCAAGCTCGTTTCCGTTTCCGAGGCCGTTTCTCGCATTCCTGACAATGCTGTCGTAACCGTTTCATCGTCCTCTGCGCTCGGGTGCCCTGACCTCGTGCTGAAGGCACTTGGAGAACGGTTTCGCTCTGAAGGGCATCCGCGCAACATTACAACGCTGCACCCTATAGCCGCCGGTGATATGTATGGCGTGAAGGGCATGGATTATCTGGCGCAGGATGGATTGCTAAGCCGCGTTCTTGCCGGATCGTACCCGTCGGGCCCTTCCAGCCTTGAGATGCCGGAAATCTGGAAAATGATCGTCGAGGATCGGGTCGCCGCATATAACGTGCCGTCGGGAATTCTGTTCGACATGCATCGCGAGGCCGCAGCGCATCGGCCTGGTGTTCTGACGCAAGTCGGGCTTGAAACCTTCGTGGACCCTGTCCGCGAAGGGTGCGCGATGAATGCGCGTGGCGCGGCAACGCCCATCGTGAACCGGAGAGAGTTCGACGGTCAGACCTGGCTGCACTTCCCAAACATCAACCCGAACGTTTGCGTTTTGCGCGCAACCACGGCGGATGAGTTTGGCAACCTGACCTATGAGCATGAAGGCGCTTATTTGGGCGGGCTAGAGCAAGCGATATGCGTCCGCAACCACGGTGGGATCGTGATCGCACAGGTTCAACGTGTGACTGCCGCCGGAAGCCTGCGCCCCCATGAAGTGCGCGTGCCGGGGCATCTGGTCGACCTGATCGTTGAAGACCCGGAGCAGATGCAAACGACTGAAACGTCCTATGATCCTGCGATTTCTGGCCAGATCATGCGCCCTTGGGACAGCTTTTCACTGGCTGAGCATGGCGTCGAAAAGGTCATCGCGCGTCGCGCCGCCCAAGAACTCCGCAGCGGCATGAGCGCCAACTTGGGCTTTGGAATCAGCGCTATGGTCCCGCGTGTTTTGTTGGAAGAGGGGCATCCTCAGGCTGTGACATGGGCGATTGAGCAAGGGGCCGTTGGAGGCGTCCCATTGACCGGATTTGCCTTTGGCTGCGCGTCCAACGCACATGCTTTCGTGCCGTCCCCACAGCAGTTCATTTATTTCCAGGGCGGCGGCTTCGATATGTCGTTCCTCTCGTTCCTCGAGGTTGATGTCGAAGGCAATGTGAACGTCTCCAAACTGGGTAAGAAGCCCTATTTGACAGCAGGGTGCGGCGGTTTTGTCGATATCACCGCGCGGGCCAAAAAGATCGTGTTCTCGGGCTGGTTCGAAGCTGGCGCCAAGATTGATCTGGCGGATGATGGTATCCGTGTGAATGCCCCCGGAAAATTCACCAAGATGGTGGATCAGGTCGAACATGTCACATTCTCGGGCCGCCGTGCCCGGGAAACCGGTCAGGATGTGCTCTATGTAACCGAGCGTTGCGTTATTCGCCTGACGGATCAGGGGCTGGTCGCGACGGAAATCATGCCCGGCATTGAGGTGCAGCGCGATATTGTCGAAGCTTCAGGCGGTCGCGTCAAAGTCGCGGAAAACGCGGTTCAGATGCCCAAGTCGCTATTCGCAGTTGGCTCGATGGGGATGACACTTTGAACAAACTGCGCATTCATATCGAGGGTGCAACCGCCGTCCTGACTTTGGACAACGAGGCCAAGCTCAATGCGCTAACTGTAGATATACTGCACGCGCTGGAAGCTGGCCTGACAGAGGTCGAGCGTGACGTGTCTATTCGTGCGCTTGTTCTGACGGGCGCGGGTGAAAAAGCGTTCTGTTGTGGGGCCGATATTGGCGCTTGGGGTGGTCTGAGCCCCGCTGAATTCGCGCGCCATTGGGTCCGCGATGGACATCGCATCTTTGACCGCCTGGCGCGGATCGGCAAGCCAACAATTGCTGCGATCAACGGTCATGCGTTCGGCGGTGGGCTAGAGCTGGCCAGTTGCTGCGATCTGCGCCTGATGACCCCGCGGTCCACGCTGGCTTTGCCTGAAGCTCGGGTTGGGATTGTACCCGGCTGGTCCGGGACACAGCGGTTGACCCGGCTGATCCCCGAATCTGCGGTGAAAGAGATGGCACTCTTTGGGCGCCGTATTGGTGCTGACCGCGCCGTGGCCTTGGGCTATGCGACCGAGGTGACTGACGACGTTCTGGCGCGCGCGCTTGAGATCACCGCCGAACTTAGCGACCTCTCGCCTCGCGCCACCGAAATCTCAAAAAACATGATCCATGCAGCGGTCGGTGAAGACACTCATGCCGTGGTCGAAACCCTTGGTAGCGCAGCGATTGCCGCCTCAGCGGACCGCGAAGAAGGCGTTGCCGCATTTATGGAAAAACGTAACCCCACATTTTCTGGCCTTTGACAATATGAAAGATATCACCATCAACCCTGCCATCCCGTTCGAGTTGCCGCCGTTGTTCGAAGGTCGGCATCTCATCGATGGCAGGTGGCAGAATAGCGCGTCGGGTGAGACGTTCGAACGGCGCTCGCCCTCGCACGGGCACATCGTCAGCCGTTCGGCCTTGGGTGGCGAGGCTGAAGCCGAGGCCGCGATCCAGGCGGCGCGCAAGGTGTTCGACAGCGGTGATTGGAGCCGGGCATCAGGCAAAGAACGGGCCACCGTTTTGCTGAAGGTTGCCGACCTGATTGAGCAGAATGTCAACCGGATCGCGCTGATCGAAACGCTGGAAAGCGGTAAGCCGATCAGCCAATCCAAGGGCGAGGTCGGCGGTGCAGCAGACCTTTGGCGCTATGCGGCCTCATTGGCACGCAGCACACACGGCGACAGCCACAACACTCTTGGCGCAGACATGATGGGTGTCGTGCTGAAGGAACCCATCGGTGTCGTGTCCATCATTACGCCGTGGAACTTCCCCTTCTGGATTCTCAGTCAGAAGCTGCCCTTCGCGTTGGCGGCTGGTTGCACCGTTGTTGTGAAGCCGTCTGAGATGACACCGTCGACAACCTTGATGCTGGGCGAGTTGCTGGTCGAAGCTGGATTGCCCGCCGGTGTATGCAATATCGTTCTGGGCTACGGAGTTCCCGTTGGCAGTGTGATGTCGAGCCATGACAGCGTGGACATGATCAGCTTTACGGGCTCAACGGCTGTGGGCAAGACGATCAGCGCAGTAGCATCGGATACACTCAAGAAAGTCGCGCTTGAGCTTGGGGGCAAGAACCCTCAGGTCATCTTTCCCGACGCCGATCTAAATGCAGCCGCTGATGCGGTTGTGTTCGGTGTTTATTTCAATGTGGGCCAGTGCTGCAATTCAAGCAGTCGCATCATCGTGCATGAGGACATTGCCGATGAATTCCGCGAACGTGTCATCGCCCTTTCGCGCAAAGTCAAATTCGGCGATCCTCTGGACCCGACGACGCAGGTTGGGGCTATCGTAACGTCCGCGCACAACTCAAAAATCGACGCGTATGTTAAACAGGCGCAAGCTTCCGGTGCGACTATTGATCTGGGTGGTGAGCCGCTGGAAGTTGAAGGCCTCGGCGCTCAGTTCTATCAGCCGACGGTGATTTCCGACGTCTCGCCCGACATGCCCATTGCCCGCGATGAAATATTCGGGCCTGTTCTGTCTGTTTTGACTTTCAAAACACTAGACGAAGCCATCGCGCTCACCAATGATAGCGCTTACGGTCTGTCGGCAGGGGTCTGGAGCGAAAACGTTCACACCTGCCTAGAGTTTGCCCGCCGAGCAGAAGCGGGAACGGTCTGGACCAATACCTGGATGGACGGGTTCCCCGAGGTCGCTTTCGGTGGGGTCAAACAATCCGGGCAGGGGCGGGAAATCGGACGATATGGGTTCGAGGAATTCTTCGAAGTGAAATCAGTGGTCATGCGCGTCGGCAACAGCTGGGCGCCATGGGTTCCGCACGACTAAGCCCGGGCACCAGATTGGTCCCGAGTGAGAATAACGCATTAAGGGAGGAAACAAGAATGCGTAAATTTTTGAAGACAAAATCGCTGTTTGTGGCAGGTCTACTGTGCACGACCAGCCTTGCGCACGCTGAAGACGTGGAAGTTCTGCACTGGTGGACTTCTGGCGGTGAGGCTGCAGCATTGAACGTTCTCAAGGACGACCTGTCCGGACAGGGCATCGGCTGGACCGACATGCCTGTTGCAGGTGGCGGTGGTGAGCAGGCGATGACCGTTCTGCGCGCACGCGTCACCGCAGGCAACGCTCCAACAGCCGTTCAGGCTCTGGGCTTTGACATTCTGGACTGGGCCGATCAGGGCGCGCTGGCCGATCTGAACGAAGTGGCAGCCCAGGAAGGTTGGGATGACGTCGTCCCAGATGCGCTGAAAGCCTTCGCCAAGCATGACGGCAAATGGGTCTCGGCCCCTGTGAACGTGCATTCGACCAACTGGGTCTGGGCTAACAAGGCGGTGCTGGACGCCAACAGCATTGCACAGCCCACCAACTGGGACGAATTCGTCGCCGCAGTTGAGGCGTTGAAAGCTGCTGGTGTCACTCCGATCGCGCATGGTGGTCAGGCATGGCAGGACGCGACCGTGTTCGATGCTATCGCGATGTCGACGCTGGGGCCTGACGGCTACGAAGCGGCCTTCATCGACTTGGACGAGGAAACGCTGGGTGGCGACGCGATGAAAGAAGCGTTCGACCGTATGGCCTTTATCCGCGACAACGTGGATGAGAACTTCTCGGGTCGAGACTGGAACCTGGCGACAGCGATGGTCATCAACGGCGAAGCCGGCTTCCAGATGATGGGTGATTGGGCCAAAGGCGAATTCCTGAACGCGGGCAAAGTGCCGGGCGAAGACTTTTTGTGCTTCCGCTTCCCGGGTACTCAGGATCAGGTCACCTTCAACGCTGACCAGTTCATGATGTTTGATCAGGGCGGTTCGGTATCGGCCGAGCAAGCCGCGCTGGCCAGCGCGATCCTGTCGCCATCCTTCCAGATTGCTTTTAACAAGGTGAAGGGCTCTGTCCCGGCTCGTACTGACGTGGATGGCAGCGATCTGGATGCGTGTGGCCAGCAGGGCATGAAAGATTTGGCCGCCGCGGCTTCATCAGGCAACCTGTTCGGCTCGATGGCACACGGACATGCCGCGCCCGCGTCAGTCAAGAACGCCGTCTATGACGTGGTGACCGCCCACTTTAACGGCGAGTACGGCAGCGAAGATGCCGTGACCGAACTGGTTGACGCCGTTTCGATCGCCAAGTGATCCACAAGTGATCCTCCCGATGGGGCGGCGGTTTGGCCGCCCTGTCACCAAACGGGCGCAAAAGCTCCGATCTAACACGACTCGAACGAGGAGGGCGCGCCATGGCTGCTTCAGCCGACGCGGATTTTAAGACACGCCTTCAGAACTGGATACCCAAGCTGGTCCTGTCACCGTCGCTGGCGATGATGCTGGTCTTTGTCTACGGGTTCATTCTGTTTTCGGTCTACCTGTCATTCACCGACAGTCGCATCCTGCCGTCCTTTGGATGGGTCGGATGGGAAAACTACGACAAACTGTGGCGGCTGAGCCATTGGGAAACCTCGTTGATCAATATGGGGATTTTCGCGAGCCTATACATCGTGATCTGCACCTGTATCGGCCTGGGTCTGGCGATCTTCCTTGATCAGAAAATCCGGGGGGAAGGGCTGCTGCGTCCCATCTACCTCTATCCGATGGCTCTGAGCTTCATTGTCACCGGTACAGCCTGGAAGTGGTTCCTTGACCCTGGCATCGGGTTGGAAAACGTTATGCACACATGGGGCTGGACCAGCTTCGAGTTCGACTGGATAAAAAACCGTGATTACGCCATCTACACAGTTGTTCTAGCAGCCGTCTGGCAGACGAGCGGCTTCGTGATGGCAATGTTTCTGGCTGGCCTGCGTGGGATCGACAATGAAATTCTGCGGGCTGCGCAGATGGACGGCGCGTCGAACTGGAACCTCTATCGCCGGATCATTATCCCGCAACTACGACCAGCCTTCTTGTCGGCCTTCGTGATCCTCAGCCATCTGGCGATCAAGACCTTTGACCTTGTCATCGCCCTGACCGGGGGTGGCCCCGGTCGCGCCACAGAACTACCCGCGACCTTCATGTATTCTTACACGTTCACGCGAAACCAGATGGGGATCGGTGCGGCCTCGGCCACGATCATGCTGATGACCATTGCCGCGATCATGATCCCGTATCTTTACGCCGAATTGCGGGAGAAACGCTGATGTCTCAAGCTACTCAGGATACCGCAATCCGAACGGGCCGCGTTACGCGCACGTTGATATATCTGGTGCTGCTTCTGTTCGGTCTGTTCTACCTGCTGCCGCTTTATGTCATGCTGGTGAACTCGGTGAAGCCATTGGAAGAGATCACCGGCGGCGGCATGATGAACCTGCCGCAGGTATTCACGATTGAGCCGTGGCTCAAGGCGTGGTCTTCGGCGCAGATCGGCGTCGATCCGACAGGGCTGAAGCCCTACTTCTGGAACTCGATCAAGATGGTGGTTCCGGCGGTGATCGTCTCGACCATTCTTGGGGCGTTGAACGGCTATGTGCTGACCAAATGGCGCTTCAAGTACGACACCATCTTATTCGGTCTGATGCTGTTCGCCTGCTTCATCCCGTTCCAGATTGTTCTTATCCCGATGGCACGGATGTTGGGCATAATCGGGCTGGCAGGCACCACCTGGGGTCTTGCACTTGTCCACGTTGTCTACGGGATTGGCTTTACCACGCTGTACTTCCGCAACTACTACGCTGTGTTCCCGACCGAGCTGATCCGCGCGGCGCAGATTGATGGCGCCGGGTTCTTCCAGATTTTCTGGCGCATTCTTCTGCCCAGTTCCGGGCCGATCGCCGTGGTTTCGATCATCTGGCAGTTCACTAACATCTGGAATGACTTTCTGTTCGGCGCGTCCTTTGCCGATGCCAACAGCCAACCGATGACGGTGGCACTGAACAATCTGGTGCAGTCATCAACCGGTGTGAAGGAATACAACGTTCATTTTGCAGGCGCCATTCTGGCGGCCATGCCAACTCTGCTCGTCTACATCGTGGCCGGTCGATACTTCGTCCGCGGCCTGATGGCGGGTTCGGTGAAAGGATAAGACCTCATGGGTTTTCTAGACATAGACAACGCGACCAAATCCTACGGGGCGGTCGAGGTTCTGCACAAAGTCGACATCTCGGTGCAGGAAGGAGAGTTCCTGGTTCTGGTCGGCCCCTCGGGCTGTGGCAAATCCACTCTGCTGAACATGATCGCGGGGCTGGAAGAGATCACCAGCGGCGAAATCCGCATCAAGGATCAGGTGATGAACGGGGTGCACCCGTCCAACCGCAACATTGCCATGGTTTTCCAAAGCTATGCTTTGTATCCTAATATGACGGTCGGGCAGAACATCACTTTCGGTCTTGAGATGCATGGTGTGCCCAAGCCTGAACGCGACAAAGCGATGCAAGAAGTTGCCAAGCTCTTACAAATCGAGCAGTTGCTGGATCGTAAGCCCGGTCAGTTGTCGGGCGGTCAGCGCCAGCGGGTTGCAATGGGTCGCGCGTTAGTACGTAACCCTGATGTCTTTCTGTTCGATGAACCGCTCTCGAACCTCGATGCCAAGCTTCGCGTCGACATGCGAACCGAGATCAAGAAGCTGCATCAAAATCTCGGGACCACCATCGTCTATGTGACGCATGACCAGATCGAGGCGATGACGCTTTCAAGCCGGATCGCCGTGATGAACGGCGGTTATGTCCAACAGCTGGGTACGCCGCAGGAAATCTATGACACGCCTGCGAATATCTTCGTTGCAACATTCATGGGTTCGCCTGCGATGAACGTGGTACCGGCCAAGGTTACGGTTTTGAATGGCCACCCTCATGTAGAGGTCGCCGTTCATGACGGATCTATGGCGCAACTTCCGTTCAGCCAGGACAACTTGGCCGCATGGGATGGGCGCGAGATCTTGTTGGGAATCCGCCCAGAGACTATCACCGATATGGATGGCGCGGATCGAAAGTCGTCGAACATCGCGCAGATGGCCAACCGTATCGTGGTGACGGAGCCCGCTGGATCGGACACCTTCGTCTCGATGCAATTGGGCGGACGAGATGTGATCGCGCGTATGCGTTCGGATGCCGAAGTGGCACCGGGTCAGGATTTCAACTTTGCAGTGAACATGGAAAAGGCCGTGGCTTTTGATCCCGAAAGCGAGATGCGGATTCTTCCATGAATCGAGCTGACGTCATAATCATTGGGACGGGTATCGGGGGGGCAACGCTGGCTGCGGCGTTGGCTCCGTCCGGTCGTCGCATTCTGATCCTTGAACGAGGAAAGCGGTTGCAGCCCTCACCGCAAGATCGAGACCCAAAAGCGATCTTTGCCAATGGGCACTTTCGCCCCGATGAAACATGGCTAGATGGAGCAGGCAAACCTTTTAACCCCGGAAACTACTACTGCGTTGGTGGAAATTCTAAGTTCTACGGCGCAGCTTTGATACGCTATCGGAAAGAGGATTTTGAGCCGCGTCAGCATATGGGTGGTTACTCGCGCGGCTGGCCCATGCCCTATGAAGAGCTTGAGGCGGATTACACCACCGCGGAACAGCTTTACGACGCACGTGGGACCACCAAAGAGGACCCCACCGAACCGCCGCACAGTAGGGGTTACCCGCACCCACCTGTGCCGGATGAGGTTGATATTGCAGACCTGAGGAACCGGCTAAGCCACGCAGGCCTGACGCCATCCTCAGTGCCGTTGGGCGTGGATATTAAAACCTGGTTGCGGGCTGGGAAAACAACTTGGGATGCGTTTCCCAATACATGCGGCGGCAAAATGGACGCCGAAACCTGTGCCCTCGCCGAGGCATTGAAGCATAGGAATGTCGAGCTTTTAACTGACGCGCGTGTCCGAAAATTGAAGGCTGATGCCGTTGGTCGTGTCACAAGTGTCGAAGTTGATGGCCACGGTACCCTGCATGCGCAGGTCATCGTGCTTGCAGCAGGTGCGGTACAGTCCTCGGCACTGTTGCTGCAGTCCGCAAACGACAATTGTCCAACCGGTCTTGCCAATCGGTCCGATCAGGTCGGACGGAACTTTATGAACCACAATTGTTCGGCGGTGCTGGCCCTTCATCCGCTGCGTCGAAATAGGGCGGTCTATCAGAAAACGTTGATGTTTAACGACTATTACAACAGCGGCGGGCAGGGTGGTTTGCCATTGGGCAATATTCAGATGCTGGGAAAGATCACCGGGCCGATCCTTTCGTCGCAAACAAGCCTGCCGAGGCCAATTGCAGCGCTAATCGCCAATCGCAGCTTTGATTTCTATGCCATGTCCGAAGACCTGCCGAACCCAGACAGCCGGGTGACGGTCGAAGGAGACCAAATCACGCTGGACTGGAAACGCTCGAATTGGGCGGCGCACGAGGCCTTGGTTGCGCGGCTAAAGGCGCATCTGAAGCAGGCGGGGTTTCCTGTGGTACTGTCGCGACCATTTGATCGGCGCACTCCGTCGCATCAATGCGGCACAGCGCGGATGGGTAATGACCCGGCAAGCAGTGTCGTCGACACGTTCTGCCGCAGCCACGACCACAAGAACCTGTTCATCGTCGACGCGTCAGTTCTTCCGACATCTGCGGCAGTGAATCCGGCTCTTACTATAGCCGCACTCGCACTCCGGGCAGGTCGTCACATTATTGAAACGGAGTTTGCCGCATGACCGGAACAGCATTGGTGACCGGAGGACAACAGGGCATTGGACTCGGGGTGGCGCGCGCCTTGATCGCCGCAGGGTACAAGGTCGCAATAGCCTCTCGCTCGGCGCCCTACAAACCGGTCGTTGAGGCGACTTTGGCAGAGCTTGGCCCAAGCGCAATTTATGTGCAGCACGACGTGTCCGACATTGATCACATTCCGGAGCTACTGGATCAGATCGAAGCCGATTTGGGCCCGATCACCGCGTTTATAAACAACGCAGGCGTAGGGGCGCCAGTGCGTGGTGACATGCTGGATCTGAAGCCCGAGAATTGGGATTTCGTGCAGAACATCAACCTGCGTGGCGCGTTTTTTCTGGCGCAAGAGGTGGCCCGGCGCATGTTGGAGCAGCCGCAAGATACCTATCGTTCGATCACCTTTGTCACCTCTGTCAGCGCGACAATGGTATCGATCGAACGCGCCGAGTACTGCGTGTCCAAGGCGGCCGCAGCGATGATGGCTCAGTTGTTCGCAGTACGCTTGGCCCCCGAAGGCATCGGTGTCTTTGAGCTGCGACCGGGCATCATCGCGACCGAGATGACGGCGGGCGTGCGCGACAAGTATACCGACCGTATCGAGGGCGGTCTTGTTCCCGCGGCACGCTGGGGTGAGCCCGAGGATATTGGGTCCGTTGTCGTCCCACTGGTTCAGGGGCACATGCACTTTGCGAACGGCGCCGCCATCCCGGTGGATGGCGGCTTGTCGATTTCACGTCTGTAAGTCAGGGCACACGAGAATGTCTGAAGGATATGATTTCATTATCATTGGTGGCGGCTCGGCAGGCTCGGTGATCGCTGCGCGTCTTTCCGAAGAACCGTCGACGCGTGTGCTATTGCTAGAGGCTGGCTCCACCGACCGTCACCCGTTCTTTCACCTGCCAGCCGGGTTCGCGAAGATGACCAAGGGTATCGGCAGCTGGGGCTGGTCCACGGTTCCGCAAAAGCACATGCAGAACAAGGTCTTCAACTACACCCAGGCCAAGGTGATCGGCGGAGGGTCTGCAATTAACGCGCAAATCTACACGCGGGGTGCAGCTCAGGACTACGATGACTGGAGACAGATGGGGTGCGAGGGGTGGAGTTATGCCGACGTGCTGCCCTATTTCAAAAAGTCCGAAGACAACGACACCTACGACGACGAATTTCACGGCAAGGGCGGACCGCTGGGCGTGTCCATGCCCGCAGCCCCTTTGCCAATCTGCGATGCCTACATCAAGGCCGCTGGGGAAGTGGGGATTCCTGAAACACGCGATGTGAATGGGGCCAAACAAGATGGAGCGGGGTACTATCAGCTGACCCAGCGCAATGCGCGACGATCCTCTGCTGCGATGGCGTTTATCACGCCGAACCGCAGCCGCCCGAACCTGACAGTGCGCACTGGCGCACAGGCCCGCCGCATTACGGTGGACAAGGGCAGGGCGACTGGTGTCGAGATGATGAACGGGGACAAGATCTCCGCCGCGAAAGAGGTCATTCTGTCCTCAGGTGCCATCGGTTCGCCGCGCTTGTTGCAACTGTCGGGAATTGGCCCGGCGGATCATTTGGACTGCCTTGGCATCGACGCAGTTTTTCATCAGCCGCAGGTGGGCGCAAATTTGCAGGACCATCTTGATTTGTATTCCATCTGCGAAGTGACCGGCCCGCACACCTACGACCGTTTTGCTAAGTTGCACCTTTCAGCTTTTGCAGGCCTGCAATACCTTTTCACCCGCAAGGGACCGGTCGCGTCCAGCCTGTTCGAAACGGGTGGGTTCTGGTACGCAGACCCGGATGCGCGTTCGCCGGACCTTCAGATGCATCTAGGGCTTGGTACCGGCATTGAGGCAGGGGTCGAGGCGATGCCCAACGGTGGGGTTACACTGAACGCCTGTTTTCTGCGACCCAGGTCACGCGGATCCGTCCGATTGCAAAGCTCGGACCCTGCGATGATGCCGCTGATTGATCCCAACTATCTGGCGGATCCCTACGATCGCGAGATGTCCATTCGGGGCCTGAAGCTGGTGCAGAACATCCTCGCTCAGGATGCGTTGAAGCCGTACATCTTGGCAGAACGTTTGCCGGGCCCGGACGTGCGGACCGAGCAGGAGTATTTCGATTATATCTGTGTACACTCCAAAACATCGCACCACTGCGCTGGTACCTGTCGGATGGGCAGCGATGCCGAAGCCGTTCTGGACCCGCGCCTGCGGTTCAATGGGATCGAAGGGCTTCGCGTCGCGGATGCGTCGATTATGCCAACAGTGAATTCATCGAACACCAATGCACCTACAATCATGATCGGGGAAAAAGCTTCCGACATGATCAAACAAGATCAGGGTTTCTAAAAATGATCCGCCATATCGTACTGACCAAATTCCGCGCCGACGTGACCGAGGAGACAATCGGAGCCATCTACAAAGGTCTCGAGGACGTGTCCAAGGCCCTTCCCGGGGCCAGCGGGTTTACCGGGGGCCGCAGTGAGAGCCCCGAGCAGATCGAACGCGGATACATGCATGGGTTCGTGATCGACTTCAACGATTGGGGCGTGCTGGAGGCCTATCAGAACAACGAAACGCACAAAGCGCTGGGCGCGCAACTGGTCGAGAACGCCGTGGGTGGCATCGACGGCATTCTGGTTCTGGATTTGGAGGTTTGAGACAATGAAATTGATTTTGCCAAATCCTGAGGGGCAGCTGGAACCCTATGCGCTGACCGGAACGCCGTTAGTACCGCGCAAGCCGCAGGTGCCTCTGACGCGCACGGCCTTTGCGGCGGCTCATGTGGTTTCAGACCCGCTGACGGAACGTAATCCCTGGGATGGGCGTCCCGCAGTTGATTGGGAAGCGACCCTGCGATTTCGTCAGGGACTCTGGGATCAGGGGCTGGGTCTGGCCGAAGCCATGGATACCGCACAACGGGGTATGGGCGTCGATTGGGAGACCGCGCTGGAGCTGATCCAGCGCACAATGAAGGCTGCGCAGGCGCATCCGTTGTCGCCTCGGGTGGCTTGTGGGGCAGGGACTGATCACCTGCCTCTAAGCGCGTTGAACACAGCAGGTGAAATCCTGTCAGCCTACGAGCATCAGGCCGAGGCGATCGAAGCCGCCGGAGGGCAATTGATCCTCATGGCGTCACGCGCCTTCCCATCGATCAAGGCAGGTCCGGACACCTACCATGATGTATACCGCGCGCTGATCGATGGGGCTGCGGAGCCTGTAATCCTGCACTGGCTGGGCGATATGTTCGATCCTGCATTGACGGGCTATTGGGGTAGCACGGATATCGACGCGGCCAGCGACTTTGTACTGTCCCTGATCAACGAAAATCCCGCCAAGGTTGATGGGATAAAAATATCCTTGTTGGATCAGGCACAAGAAGAATGCTTTCGCGCACGTTTGCCGGACGGCGTGCGCCTCTACACTGGTGACGATTTCAACTACGCCGAGCTTATTGCCGGGGATGGAGCGCATTTTTCCCACGCTCTGCTCGGCATTTTCGCTGCTATCGCCCCCGCCGCCAGCCAGGCGCTTGAGGCGTTGGCTATGGGCGACATGGATCGCTACAACGCGCTGTTCGCACCGACTATTCCCCTCAGTCGAGAGATTTTTAAGGCTCCGACGCGGTTCTACAAAGCCGGGATTGCCTATCTGGCATGGCTGAACGGAGCCCAGTCCCATTTCATCATGCCGGGTGGGTTCCAATCCAGCCGTGACATCTGCCACTACGCGCAAGTGTTCAGATTGTCGGATCAGGCCGGTTTACTCTCAGACCCTGAACTGGCTAAAGCACGGATGACCACGCTTCTCAGCTTGCATGGAGTTGAACAATAATCTGAATGCGAAGACCCACGATCATAGATGTCGCCAACTCGGCGGGCGTTTCCAAGTCGACGGTAAGCCTTGTGTTGCAGGGCAGTCCGCAGGTGAAGCCGGAGACACGCAAGCTCGTCCATACCGCGATGAAAGAGACCGGGTATGTCTATAACCGATCGGCGGCAAATCTGCGATCCACGGGAGCGGCGCTAATAGGTTTGGTGATAAACGACCTGACCAACCCGTTTTTCACCGAGTTTGCGACTTCTTTGCAGATGGCGCTGGCGTCCCGAGGCTATGCGGTCGTATTGGCGAACACAAACGAAGACCCCGAACTTCAGGATCAGGTGGTGGGAGCGATGCTTGAGCACGGTGTTTCTGCTTTGATCCTATCGCCTGCTTATGGCGATGTCACAAACACTCTCTCCGCGGTAGAGCGAGCTGGCATTCCGTTGATGCAAGTCTTGCGACAGGTTGAAAGCGAAACAGGCAGATTTCCTTTTATCGCCCCTGATTACGCAGAGGGTGGACGCGCGGCAACGCAGTATCTGATCGAAACGGGCGCGCGGAACATCGCCTTTGTCGGTGGTCTGGATGGTGCCGAAGTCACTCAGGAAAGACTGTCCGGCTATATAAGTGCGATGAAAGACAACCACTTGCAGCCTATTGTAAAAACAGGGGAATCCAGCCGATCATTTGGACATGAAGCAACGGTCAACCTCTTCAAAGAGCATCCTGCGTGCGATGCCGCAGTCTGTTTCAATGATCTTGTTGCTTTTGGGATGATTAATGCCTGCCATGAAACTCAGGTAAAGATTGGCACGGAGTTTCAGATTGTCGGTTTCGACGACATCAAGGAAGCATCAGAATGCTGGCCAGCTTTGTCTACCGTACACTGCGGCGTCTCTGAGTTTGGAAAACAAGTTGCGGATACTGTTTTGCTGTGGTTGCAGGATGGTGCCACGCCAGCACAACACACGCGGACTTCAACGCGCTTGGTATTGAGGCAAACTACGAAAGACACGGTGTAGCAAAAGACTATACCAGCCTTTGTCGAGAGGTCTTGTCAGAAGAGCTTTGGTTGAGCGGGACATAGCGGTCGCGTGCTTTTGCCATGACTAGACCTGCCTCTTTCAAATTCTTCGAAATTAGTCCCGAGATCATCCGCATTGCAGTGACGCTGTACTTCCGTTTGCCGCTCTCGTTTCGGAATGTCGAAGACTTGTTGCACGAGCGAGGCATCGACGTGAGCCACGAAACTGTCCGATACTGGTGGAACAGTTTCGGCCCGATGTTTACATCAGAGATCCGAAGGGTCTTGTCAGAAGAACTTTGCTTGAGCGGGGCAGGGTGGTTGCATAGCATTTAGGAATGACCAAACCTGCCTCCTTCAAATACTTCAAAACCAGCCCCGAAATCATCCGCCTGGCGGTGATGCTGTACATCCGATTTCCGCTCTCGCTTCGGAATGTCGAAGATCTCCTGCATGAACGTGGGATCGATGTAAGCCATGAGACAGTCCGCTATTGGTGGAATAGGTTCGGCCCGATGTTCGCCGCTGAGATCAGACGGAAGCGTGTGCAGCAACTCCGAACCTTTTCAAAATGGAAGTGGCACGTGGACGAGGTCTTTGTGAAAGTGAATGGCAAACGGCATTATCTTTGGCGCGCTGTGGATGACGAAGGCGAGGTGCTGGAAGCAGTTGTAACGAAGCGCCGTAACAAAGCTGCAGCACTGAAATTTCTCAAGAAATTGATGAAGCGGTACGGCTGCGCCGAAGAGATCGTCACAGATCGCTTCGCTTCCTACAAGGCTGCCCTTAGAGATTTGGGTGCTCTCGAAAAACAACAGACGGGCAGGTGGCTAAACAACCGCGTCGAGAATTCGCACCTGCCATTTCGACGACGCGAACGCGCGATCCGGCGTTTCAAGCGCATGCGAAGTCTACAGAAATTCGCCTCCGTCCATTCCTCCGTGTACAACCACTTCAACCAGGAAAGATCGCTAGCCAGCCGAGACTCCTTCAAGCAGACACGCACCGCCGCTCTTAGCGAGTGGCGCCAACTTTGTTTCGGATAGGTTCGCGGTTTTCGCGGCACACTGAGGCTGGTTCGAATTCGTCTGACAGCACCCTTTGCAAATGACCGCATCGAGCCCAAATCAACCGATGTTGCTTAGCGCAACAGTATCAGCGATGCGCAGAAACCAGACGTTGCAAAGTCAGGCGTGCGGCCGAAATTTGACATGAGTTTTGCTTCACACAACAACGGTGTTTGAAACACACCAATTAGCAAGCAGAAGTAGTTTCGGTTCTCATTCGGCCACAAGCGCGACAATTGCTTCTTGAGGCTGGGAATGCTGGTTTTTTGCCTCAAGCGGTTTGTCGAACATTCCACGATACACCAACGCGAACACGGGTGGGGTGAAATAAAACGATACGACAGTCGACAACAGCACGCCCCCGGCGATTGCAACGGCGAATGGCGGCCAAAATGCTCCTCCTGCTATGATCAGGGGTAGGAAGCCGCCAAAGGTTGTGATCGTTGTCGAGATGATGTGCCGACTTGAACCAGTCACAACGCGCGCCATGGCCGCTCGGTCGCCTTGGCTTGCGTCAACGTCTTGTTGCAAACCGGTTAGAATTATGATCGCCGCGTTGATCGAAACTCCGATCGAGCCGATGACACCGATAATCGCCGTTATTCCGAACGGGAATTGCATAACGGCCAGCGACAGCATTGAAAGGCCTGCAGACAACACGCACACGACCAAGGTCACGAGCGTCAGCCGGAACGAGTTAAAGGTGAGAACGATGGTCGCAATGGAGAGTGTGACAATCAATCCAACAGAGGCAAGCAGATTGCCCACGGTGTTGGTTCGGGCATCACTGTCGCCACCTAAGGACATCGAATAGCCTTGCGGTAACTCAAACCCGGACGCATTAAGCGCTTCTAGTACGTCTTGCAACGCCTCTTCGGGTAAAACACCGGGGACGATAAACGCTTGGATAGTGTTTTCGCGCACGCCATCCGTTCGGGTTATGACGCTTTCCGCTGGTTCGATCACCGGCCTGGCTAGTTCCGACAACGGCACAGCAGGGAAAACACTTGTGGCGGATACGGCGGCAGCATTGGGCAGCAGGATGGGCATACTGACAATGGCGCTTAGGTCTGATCGCACCTCGTCACCCAGTCGAACACGCACCGGCAACTGTTCGGTCCCTTCGATCAGTGATCCACCGGTAATGCCAACAAGCGCCGTGTCTAGCTGACCAGCTATATCCGCCACATCCAGTCCCAGCAGACGCGCCTTGACCTCATCAATCTCGAACCGGATTTGAGGGTTGCCGCCGTTCACGCTGGCGCGCGCCTGGGTTACCAGATCGAGATTGGCCATGACTGAACGCACCTCGTCGCCCAGATCACGCAAAACCGTGATGTCCTGCCCCTGAATTTTGACTTCAACCGGTGCGGCGACCGGAGGGCCCTGAACAAGACTGCGAACGATGATCTGCGCATCAGGAAAGTCGGTATCCAGACGACTCTGCAACGTTCCAACAAGGCGGGCGGCGTCGTCTGCCGTGCCGGTCGTGATCATAGCTTGTGCAAACCCAGGCTCTCGTGAGCGGTTTCCAACGATGTTGTAGTAGAATGCCGGGCCGGACTCTCCGACGGTCCAGTAGACACTTTTGACGCCGTCGTCAGCCAGCAGCATTTCATCAATTTGGCGGGCGGTTGCTTCGGTGGTGGCAATTGACGTTCCACCCGGCATGTCGACTTCGATATAGAATTGGTTGCGGTCGACGCCCGGGAAGAATTGCGCGGTCAGCGTTGGAAAGGCCGCAAAGCCAAGCACCGGCAAGATCAATGCCAACGCGATAGATCGCACCGGATTGGTGACTGACAATCGAATTGAGGCCTCGAACATACGGGCAAGTGGCGGGATGCTGATACCGCGGCTCAGCATTCCTGCGTCTGGGCGATCGGACAGTAGCCAGCCCGCAATCGCCGGAGTCACAGTCAAGGCCACAACCAGGGACCAAATAAGCATCAGCACCACGGCGATAGCGATGGCACCGACAAAGTCGCCGGCGGGTCCCGGCAGCAAGATCATCGGCGTGAAGGCAAGCGCCGTAGTGACGGTCGACGCCAGCAAAGGCGCGGCCAACCGGCGAACAGCATCTCGCACGGCTGAAAGTCGCTCCATCCCATCCTGCAGACGACGTCGAATTTCATCGGTCATCACGATGGCTGCGTCAACAAGCAGACCGAGGGCAACGATCAGACCCGTCACGGACATCTGGTGAATGGGCAAACCGATCATGTTCATCGTCGCCAGGGTCGCCAATGAGACAACCGGCAAAACCAGAGCCACGATCGCGGCTGCCCGAACACCTAACGTAACAAACAAAACTGCCACAACCAGAGCCACGCCAATGGCCATGTTGACCCCAACCTCTGACAAACGATCCGTCGTGTACTGGCTTTGATCAAACAGCAGTATTTCCTGCATGCCCAAAGGCACCGCTGCGGCGCCGGCCTCAAGCTCATCCCGTAGAAAGCCTGTCCAGCGGTCGATCTGCACGCCGTCCTGCGCCAGAATTCCGACCAAAACGGAGGGCATCCCGTTGGCAAAAGCGATTGAGGACTGCGGTTCGCGTGCGCCCCGGTCTACGCTGGCAATATCGCCGAGCTGCACCACTGCACCGTCCGCGTTTTCACGCAGGACGATGCTCCGAATGCGATCCAGACTCTCAATTTCTCCGCTGACGCCAATGGTTAGGTCGACATCGGATTGCAGCCGCCCAGACTGAACCTTCCCATCTGCTTCGGCGATCCGCTGGGAAATCTCGGCAGCGCCAAGCCCAAGCGCAGCGGCCTTGTCCATATCGACACTTACGAGCACCTCTTCCTCTGGCTGACCGAAATAGTCGACGGCTCGTGTCGCAGGTATCGCGCGCAATCTGTCACCCAATGCTTCGGCATGACGAGACAGCAAAGTTATCGGGAAGTCGGGGTCCTCGGCCGCAACTGCAATGACAGCGGAATAGGCAGCAATACCTTCGGCATCGAATTCCGGTGGCAATACTCCTGCCGGGAAGTTCTGGCGCGCATCTTCCACGGCGTCCCGAGCCTCGGCCCAAACCTGCTCAATGGTGGCTTCGTCTAGTGTTTCCAGCAATTCAACAGAAACGACCGACACGCCCGAGCGGGAGACAGAACTGATCTCATCCACCTCGGCGATCTTTCGCAGTTCTTCTTCGATTTCTGCGGTAACCAGTGCTTCAACCCGTTCGGGGTCTGCGCCAGGAAACTGCGTGGTTATGGTTGCGAAGAGGTTGGTGATCGTGGGGTCTTCCTGTCGCCCAAGCGATAGGAACGAAGACAGCCCTGCAGACACAAGCACCAAAATGATGAGAGCAACCAGCCGGGGATGGCGAAAGGTTAGGGTTTCCATCAGATCGCTCCGTTACTCGCCAGTGTCGAAGGCGACGCGCTGACCAACGCTCACCCGCTGCGGACCCTGATCGATCAGGACGGTGCCTTCCGGAAACGCGCCACGCACAAAGACGCGGTCGTCTTCGGCATGCAGCACTTCGACCGTCGCCAGGCGCACAGTCTTTTGCGCGTCGGCAACCAGCAGTGTCCATTGCCCGCGCGTTCCTTCCTTCAGCGATGTTGTGGGCACCCAGGTTCCCGCACTTTGGACAGGATCGAGTACATGCACACGTGCGGTTTGTCCGAAAGCAACGTCGGGAGCGTTTTTCAGATCGAACAGCGCAGTGCGGGTTCGTGTCACTGGGTCAATATCGGGCCGCAAGGTTGCAAACTCAGCCCGGTAGCTTTTAGCTGATATTTCGATCTCAACATCAGTCAGAAGCGCCGGATCAACATCGAGAGGAACACCGATCCGAACCTGCGGCGACACGACCTCGACCATTCCCAGAACCAGCTCGCCCGAGCGAAGAGTTTCACCGCCGTCCACGTGTCGCGCGGTTATTTGACCGGCAAATGGGGCCTCGATGCTGGATTTCTCAATCCGAACGGTAACATCGCGCAGGGCCGCATCCAACTCGCCAATTCTGGATAACAATTCATCTTGCTGAGAAACGGCTTCGTCCAAACGGGCTTGACTGGTAAAGCCTTGTTCAATGAGTTTCGCGTTTCGCTCGACCGTCTTTCTTGCAAATGCAAGCTGGGCTGCAATGGCATCGCGTGATGCTGTCAGACGGTCGCGTTCGACCTCCAGCAGTGCAATGTCCAGTGTCGCAAGAAGTTGACCTTTGGCAACCTTGTCACCCTCATCCACCAGAATTTGATCGAGCGTCCCGTTCAGCTCGAAAGAGATATCTGCCGAACGCTGAGGTTCGACCTGCCCGATGAACACACGGTCGACCGTGTAAGCGCTCTCGGACGTTATCGGCGTCACGGATACCGGGGTCACAGCGGCGGCATCCGGTGCGGGCACCGCCTCCGCTCTACGGGTGAGCTCGGATGCGCCAAAGTGAACGGCGGCCGCTGCAACGGCTATAAAACTGACGGTCACTCCCAAACGCACAGTGCCGCGTAACACACGTGCAAATAGGCTCGGTTTGGTCGCTTCAGTAGATGAATTAGCAGGATTCGGCATTTGGGGACCTCATCAAGTTAGCGTCTCTAACATATGTTAGAAGTTCTTACTTTGACAAGAGATACGTGATCTGGCACATGTTGGATCATGAGCAGCATCGAAAAAAATCATTCGACTAGCAGACAAACGGCTGGTCTTTCCGTCAGCAAGAAAGCCTATCATCACGGTGATCTCCGCGCTGCACTGATCGAAGCAACCCGACAGTTGGTAGAAGAAAAAGGTCCGGACAGTTTTTCCGTATCCGAGGCGTGCAGACGCGCGGGCGTATCGACTGCGGCACCTTACAAGCACTTCAAAGACAAGACAGAAATGCTGGTCGCCACTGTCCTTGAGGGAATGGATCGGCACCGAGACAAAATGCTTACTGCGCTGGAAGGCGTTCCTGAAGGATCTCCCGAGCGCATTACTGCCATAGGGATGGAGTATATTGCCTTTGCGTTAAATGAGCCCGGGATCTTCAGACTGAAATTTGGCGGCTTCACAGACCGCATCGCGGATCCCCGGCTGGAGGAAGGCGGCCAGCAAAGTTTCGGGATTCTTTTGACTGAAGTAGCAAAATGTCTCGGTGAACCGGGAATCACAGACGAAGTTCGCCGCCGTGGTTTTTTGTTGTGGAGTTTCGTGCACGGGCTGTCCTTCATTTTGCATGACAAAGGGCTTGCAGAGAAAGGTGAAGAATTCGATCTTCATACCCTTCTTGAGGACGTTTCGGAAAGAATGCTGAGTTGAGCGTTCTCACACTAAAACGAATTCAACCAAGCACTCATAGCAGACGATCTAAGCCGCTGTCACGCCTGCGCCTAAACGATTGCTCAGGTTCACATAGAAGACATTTTTTGGAAAGCGCCGCCAAAGTCGGCTATCCAGAATCGCAAGGTCTCGTCGTGAATGTCGGCTTCGGGTTGAGCCAGTATTACAAGTTAGGGTGTACGGCAGAAGCTTTGTTCCAAAGCCTCCGTTTCGCAACCCGGAGTTATGCAATCGCATTCGTTAGCTGGGAATGTCCGCTGGCGCAAGGATCGTCATTCCCACTCGGTCCGCTACGGCCATGATCGCCGGAATATCTGGCGGTCCATCTGGCGCCGGAATATCTGTCGTACCCTCAGGCATTGTTTCACCAGCTTCAGTAAAGAATGTGTCATGCATAGCGCCGGGGGCGTTGATGCAAAGTAGCCGCCCAGGCCGTTCCCCAGTACATGTAAAGGCGTGCACTGCGCCGTCCGGGACTTTGACGAAATCACCACCTTTTGCGTTGACTGTCTCACCATTCACGAAGAACTCGAACTCACCGTCTAGCACATAGAAGCTCTCATCTTCGCCTGCATGATGATTGGGCGGCGCACCGGCACCAGGAGCCGTCTTTATCTCAACGATTGTGCAACGATTTCTAGTCTCACTGGGAAAGGCGTGGAAGGTCAAAAGGTTCCCAAGAAGATGGTAAACTCGCGGGCGAGGTTCAGTCATAACTGCGACTCCCTTTACTTGAAACACACTCGGCTTATGATACATAAATCTACTTATGAGACAAGTGTTTCGCAAAGGGCTTGGGATTGGCACCTCGTACAAATCAAATCAACCGAACGCGAGAAGCACTTCTTTCGGCCGCTCGAGAATTGATGTCGGAGGGAAAGGAAGTCACGCTAGCAAAAGTCGCTGAACGCGCCAAAACCAGCCGTGCGACGGTCTATCGCTACTTTTCTGACCCAAGTGTCTTGGCTTTGGATGCGACGCTCGATCTTGAAGTCACTCCAACGTCAGAACTTCTCGAGGGGCTGGATGACGTTAGCAGCCGTGTACATGTCGTTGCGCGTTACTATCTGGATTTTTCTCGGGTTCATGAGGCGCACTTCCGGCAGTTTTTAGCTGAATCACTCAAGGCATCTCTTGAGAATGGAACTGTCAAAATGCGTGGCGCCAGAAGAGTGGCGGCTTTTTCGGAAGCACTTGCGCCAGTTCACCCATTGATGGAGCCGAAGGAAATTGACGACCTGGCGAAGCGATTGTCCATGACGACAGGCATGGAACAACTTGTTATTCTTGAAGACATTTTGCGCGTGGACGAAGCAACTGGCTACCAACTTCAGGATGGGTTGGTCGACGCTCTGTTGGATCGTTACTTACCAAAAAATTGAGGCAGGATTCAGATGCCTACTTTAAATTAAAACTACTGGCAAATAGACACCAGTTTAACGTCCGGACCGGGCTAACTGCGGTCCTTTGAATTAGGAATGCGGATGGCTGCAAAGTCCGCACAGCAGACACTGATCGACTCACCCCGAATGACCGCTCTGCGGACAAAGCTGCCGATAATTCAGTTTGTTGGGATGTGTGATAACGGCCCCTTAGCTGCCATTTGGCCCGGCCATCTGATGCGACTGTGCGGACCGTCAGAGGAGACATTTGCCGCGGGCGCTATATCCAATTCAACCCGAACTCGTGGATAGCGGGATTTTTGCCTGTCGTCGTATTGAGAACAGACACGCATTTGGCGACATCTCTAAATAAAGTGATGACCTCAGCTGAACGCATACCTCAATCTCCGGATCGCACACTTGTTGGCGTTGCGCTGATGCTGGGGTTTTGCCTAACCGCTCCTTTGCTGGATGTGTCTGCGAAACTCGCGTCAACCAGTGTGCCGGTTGGGCAGATTACGGCTGCTCGGTTTGTAGTACAATGCGCGTTGATGGCGCCTTTCATCTGGATAATGGGACTGTCGTTGCGCGTGGCGAAAGGTCAGGTGATGGTGCTGGTTTTCCGCTCATTGCTGTTGGTGTTCGCAACATTTTGCTTCATTGCCGCGATCCGGGTGATGCCCCTTGCCGATGCATTAGCAATCGTGTTCGTGGCCCCGTTCATCGTCTTGTTGGTCGGCAAGTTCTATTTTGGTGAAGATGTCGGCCCGCGTCGCGTCGGCGCGGCGCTTGTGGGGTTTGTCGGGGTGTTGTTCGTCATCCAGCCCAGTTTCGCAGCTTTCGGCGCAGTCGCTATTATTCCGGTAGGAACGGCAGTTGCCTTCGCTTTCTACATTCTTGTGACCCGGGGATTGTCGCGTCGGGTGCACCCCGTGACCCTGCAATTCCACACCGGTCTGATCGCCAGCCTGTTTTGCATTCCAGCTCTAATTGTTGCGCAAGGTTCCGGCTCTGATTTGTTTGATCCCGTTTGGCCAACAGACACCGCTCTGTTGTGGCTTTGGGGCGCTGGCTTCTTCGCGACGGTGAGCCACATGATGATGACCTATGCGCTGTCTTTTGCGCCTTCCGTCACGCTGGCACCGCTGCAGTATTTTGAGCTGCCGGTCGCGACCTTGTTCGGCTATCTTATCTTCAATGACTTCCCGAATACGCTTAGCCTGATTGGCATTGCGATCATCATCAGTGCAGGGCTGTACATGATACATCGCGAAAGGGTGGCGGCCAGACAGTTGGTCACCGAACGCGCCGTACCTCCAATCTAAGGCTACATGCCCGGCCTAAAGCCGACCTACACATCCTGGTCAAGTTGCTGCGGCGAGGCCCTTCGAACCGGACATTCGTCAACAACGCAGCATCAGACCAATAATCAACGTGCGACTCGCGGACCTTCTAGATTTTTGAATTTCAGAGAGCGCTGTCGCAGCACGTGTTCACATGCGGCAGACATAAAGCGATGTTGATGCTTGCATTGCCAATCTGGTTATTCAGCACTTCGACTTTTCCAGAATCAAAAGTGCACTTTCTTTGCAGCCAAGATCAGTCACGTAATTCGGGCCAACTCGCCATCTGAGTGTATTTGTCGCCTTACTTTTAGTCAAAACAATCAGCGCAAATCTGTGTCACGCCTCTCAAGGTCCAGAACGGCATTGAATTCATTCTCCGGGTCCATCCAGGCAACCAGGATCGCTTCGTCGTCGATGGCGTAAGTTTCAATTTCTGCTGGGGTCACACGGATAAAGCGCTCATTCCCTAAGAATGCGCCGCCATGGGTCTCTCCGAACACGACACGGATCATCCGAGACCCTGGGGCAAACATACGCAGATACGGATCCGCAGGCTTGCCCATGTTCAAAACCTCTGCCTTGCTGCGAACCCATCTTTCGCCAGCAATGCGCTGCTCAGGACTTCGCAAAGCGGAGACTGCGCCTTCTGCAACCGAAGCGATGGCTGCTGACAGCATGATCGCACCAATCGCCAACTGGGCCGCACCTGCGTTTGTCCCGCTGTACTTCGTCCAGGCAGCAAGGCGCATCAAGCGCCGCCTCGGGTGATAGAGCACGTCGACCGCGTCGCCGACCTCGACCGCGTTCCAAAGGTCTACCGGAGCGACTTCTTTTAGGGAAAATGCGCGCGGGTCATCCAAAAGTTGGAAGCGCAGAAAGTAACGTTTCGAAGGTTTCGTACGATGCCGTTCGTTGCGACCAACGTGGCCCTTCTTGACCCACTTGTCGGTCACGCGCGCCTGCCCAGGTCGGCCGGCTCGCTTTAGATACGTCGAATTGAGATAGTGCCGATAGCCCCGCGCGGTGATGATCAATCCTACTACGCCAAGCGCAACCATCCCAAGAAATGGAAGCCAATTGAAGAGAATGTCGGCTACTGGATCTCCAGGTTGTTGTATTTCTTGGATCATGCGACTGTCTCCTGAGGTGGCGTGGCCGCTAGAAGGTTGCCGGGTGGGCGTGGTGTGGAATCCAGCTAGAAAATGCCACGTCTGAATTTGTCCGGGGTGTTGACCTCATATCTATAGGTCAGGGCGGGCCGAGATCGCCAAAAAACGGAGAATGAAGCTATAACTGGATGTTCTTTCACCAGGTCATGGGCATCGGAATTCTCTCTCTGCCCCGCCCACACGTTTCTGGCACAGATATGGGTCATGGTCCTTCGCAGACCAGCGGAAAGACCCCGACCTCTGGGATCTTAAGCGTGCCAACGGTGATTTGGTCATCGCCTTCATCAGCCGTAATCAGCCGCACGGATGCAACAATGCGATCAAACTCAGGATCGGCGAAATCCAGCAATGTGTGTGTGTTCTCCGAGGCCCCCTGCGCCAAAACAATGGGCAGCGCACCTTCTGTCTCTGTCATGCTCCAGTCCTGTCCATCCGCGTGGATCGTCGCGCTGATAATCGCAAGGCCGGGTACAGATCCAAAGCCAAATGCTACCGCAACGCCTGACTCATCAGGCGCTTCGCAGGAAACAAGAAACGTTGCAAAAGAAGGGTTTGCAATGACGCTTGCCACAAGCGCGAGTGCGATTGTTCGTATTACGATTGGTTCCTCCGTTTACGGCCCATTTCACAGCCTAAGACGTTTCGGCCTCAAAATGAACTGCCAACGCACTGCCGTACTTTTGGTGCCTTTCGGGACATTGGCGATTGGTGGCAATTCAAGTGAATGCCGAAACACTGAAATGTCAGCTCCCTGCTCGCATTGTGAGTCCAATTTCCGATAAGTGCTCAAATGACTGGTTTTGAGGCCGCGTTTCAGCACGAATATTCGTGCACTTCCAGAAGGATTTATGTGGCGGCGCACGCATCTTGAATACTAAATTCACAGCGAGAACTACGAGCAGACCCGCGGCAGCACAGCTTAGGCGACCAGTCCGCCTTCACAGCAGCGGTTGGTGGCGGCCCAGAGCCGCCATCCAGCGATACGATGAATTGCTGCGTTGGCGTTCCGCCTTGCAGGCATTCGCATTCGATCGATGCCTCACGTGCTCGCGTTCACAGACATCCGAGTTGCGTGAGCCTACCTATGCCGGATTAACGCCGGCTCTGGGCCCGAAGAAGATCACAACACACTGCTTGAACGACCGCTCTGCGGACGAAGCTGCCATTTGAAAATCCGGTGGCTTCGCAATCTACTGATATCCGTCTGGGTCGTTAGGGGTGTGTAATAATGTGCCTTCAAAGGCGTCGAGATCATCAGTCATTTGAAGCCAAGGCAACTTGCTTTGCTTGTTAACGTGAAATGTCGGTTCGAAATTTTCCGGGTTTTCGAGCGACGCAGCGTAGAGGTGCATACCACCTGGATAGTGATCGGCTTCAAACCCAATTGGTGACCCGCAAGTTCCACAAAAGTGCCTGAAAACGCCTTTGGAGCTTTCATAGGTCTTGTCAGAAGAACTTTGCTTAAGCGGGGTAGGGGTGTTGCATAGCTTTTGCCCATGACCAGACCTGCTTTTTTCAGATATTATTAAACCAGTCCTGAGATTATCCGCCTTGCGGTGATGCTGTACATCCGCTTCCCGCTCTCGCTTCGGAATGTCGAAGATCTGCTGCACGAGCGAGGCATCGACGTGAGCCACGAAACTGGCCGATATTGGTGGAACAGGTTTGGCCCAATATTTGCTGCTGAGATCCGAAGAAGGCGTGTTCAGAAATTGAGAGCATACTCCAAATGGAAGTGGCACGTGGACGAGGTTTTCGTGAAGGTGAATGGCAAGAGACACTACCTCTGGCGGGCCGTTGATCATGAGGGCGAAGTGCTGGAAGCCATTGTCACCAAACGTCGAAACAAGCAAGCGGCATTGAAATTCCTCAGGAAATTGATGAAGCGGCACGATAAAGCTGAAGAAGTATTCACCGATCGCTTCGCGTCGTATCGAGCTGCTCTCAGAGAGCTCGGCGCTACCGAAAAACAGCAGACAGGCAGGTGGCTCAATAACCGCGTCGAGAATTCGCACCTTCCTTTCCGACGGCGTGAACGCGCCATGCAGCGTTTCAGGCGCATGCGAAGTCTACAGAAATTCGCTTCCGTCCATTCCTCCGTATACAACCACTTCAACCAGGAAAGATCGCTAGCCAGCCGAGACACCTTCAAGCTGACCCGCACCGCCGCTCTTAGCGAGTGGCGTCAACTTTGTTCGGGATAGGTTCGCGGTTTCCGTGGCAAACTGAGACTGGTTAGAATTCGTCTGACAGCACCCTTTGGAGAGAGGTCATATGTTGGCATGCGATAGCATCGAGTGGAAGATGGCCGTCGAGTACAAGCAGTTTCCGGGCAGGTCTGTTCGTACCCTGGTAAATGCAATACCAATAATCCTGAGGGTCTTGTCAGAAGAACTTTGCTTGAGCGGGGCGGGGTGGTTGCGTAGCTTTTGCCCATGACCAGACCTGCCTCTTTCAAATACTTTAATACCAGTCCCGAGATCATCCGCCTTGCGGTGATGCTGTACATCCGTTTCCCGCTTTCGCTTCGGAATGTCGAAGATCTGTTGCACGAACGAGGCATCGACGTGAGCCACGAAACTGTCCGATATGAGTGGAACAGGTTCGGTCCGATGATTGCCTCTGAGATCCGAAGAAAGCAGGTGCAACAACTGCGCGCACTCTCGAAATGGAAGTGGCACGTGGATGAGGTTTTGTGAAGGTTAATGGCAAGAGACATTACCTCTGGCGGGCTGTTGATCATGAGGGCGAAGTACTGGAGGCCGTTGTCACCAAACGCCGAAACAAAGCTGCAGCACTGAAATTCCTCAAGAAATCGATGAAGCGGTAGGTGGCGCCGATGAGATCGTGACCGACTGTTTTGCTTTCCATAAGGCTGCACTCAGACAATTGGGCGTGTTAAAAAACAAAGGACGGGCAGGTGGCTCAATAACCCCGTGGAGAACTCGCACCTGCCGTTTCGACGACGCGAACGCGCCATGCAGCGTTTCAGGCGCATGCGAAGTTTACAGAAATTCGCCTCCGTCCATTCCTCCGTATACAACCACTTCAACCAGGAAAGATCGCTTACCAGCAGAGACACTTTCAAGCTGACCCGCGCCGCCGCTCTTAGCGAGTGGCGACAGCTTTGTTCCGGATAGGTTCGCGGCTTCCGTGGCAAACTGAGACCGGTTCGAATTCAGCTGACAGAACCTCGGTGGGTCGGGCAAGGCGACGCCATATTCTGCGTTAGAAATCGGATCAATGACGGGCGACGCCGCAGCTCAGGTTAGGAATTGCGTATCTCGCGGGCTGATCCGATGCCGAGGATCAGGTCGGCGCATCGTTCGCCCAGCATCATGGCAGGTGCGTTTGTATTGCCGGCGTTGATGTCGGGCACGGCTGACATGTCGCACACCCGCAAGCTCTCGATTCCGCGCACGCGCATCCTGGCGTCCAGCACGGCCATTCCGTCGCCGTCCCGGCCCATTTTGGCAGTGCCCGCCGGGTGATAGTTGGTTTTTACGAATCGCTTGCAATGTGCTCGTAGCGTCTGGTCGTCGTCCGCTGTGGGAATGACGATTTCGCGAACCCTTTGAGCAAGCGGGCCCGAAGTGAATGCCCGGCGAAAGAACCGCTGCCCCCGGATCATCTCCTGCATGTCGTCTTCATGCTTCAGAAGGTTTGGCGAGACCACTGGCATGGCGTGAGGATCGGCCGAGCGAAGCCGGACCTCTCCGCGTGATTTCGGTTTGACCACGACGGTCGTAACGGTCAGGCCAAAGTCATCCTGCACCTCGTCCAGAGCGTCGCGATCCAGATAAACAATTGGCACGCAAAAAGCTTGAATGGTTGGTTCTCCATCAGGAATCGACGGATTGACAAACGCGCCGGCTTCGACTCCGGCGGAAGTCACCGGTCCGCTGCCGAACAGTTTGAACTGGATGCCGTTGCGAAGCATCCGCCAGCCCTCACCTTGTTTGAAGTATCCGTAGGGACCGTTGGCAAAGGCGGTAATTGGAACTTCGGGGTGGTCGATCAGGTTCTGGCCAACCCCAGGCAATGGGCAGATCACGGGAATACCGTGATCGGCAAGATGTGCATCAGGTCCGATGCCTGATAGCATTAGGATTTTTGGCGTCACCAGAGCGCCCGCCGCAACGACAACTTCACCATCGCACCGGACCGTGTGGGCTCCGCGTTTGTCTCGATACTGTACGCCGACGGCCTTATCGTTTTCGATGATGACTTTGCTGACCGTTGCGCCAAGCTGGATGGTCAAGTTCGGGTTCGTCTCGAGAGGGGCGAGAAACGCATAGGCTGACGAACTGCGCTTACCGGCGCGATTGGTGAACTGATAGAACCCGACACCGCGCTGCGTTGCGCCGTTAAAGTCCGTGTTGAATGGTTCGCCAAGGGCCTGCACCGACTGAACGAACCAACGTGACATGTCGTCGATATGCCCCGGATCCGAGACCTGCACCGGACCGTTGCTGCCATGCAGGTCATTGTGAAGCCTGTTATTGTCTTCCATTCTACGGAAGTAGGGCAGCACATCATCCCATCCCCAGCCGACCCCGTCGTTGGTCTGTCGTAGCAGGTCGTCCCACGCGTCATAATCAGAAGGGCGGCCGCGCATATAGACCTGGGCATTCACAGACGACCCGCCACCCAGCACGTTGGCCTGCGGAATGTCATGCACGCGACCGTCCAGGTGGTCCTGCGGTTCGGTCTGGTGGTAGGTCATGAACTTGGACCCGTTGATCATCTTGAAGATACCCGGCGGCATGTCCAGCAACGGATGGCGGTGCGAATGCCCGGCCTCCAGCACCAGAACCCTGCACTTGCCCTGGTTGACCAGTCGCGCTGCAGCGGCTGCGCCGGCAGAGCCGCCGCCGATGACGATATGATCGAAGGTTTCCGTCATGAGTTCGCCTTCAGGCCCGGCGTTTGGGTTCGCTGATCGAGTCGCGCTCCACCAGTTCGCATTCAAGCTTCACGAGAGGGTGTCGCTGACCATCCGTCGGACCGTGGAACAACTGTTCGATGACCCAGCGTCCCATCGCCCTAGTTGGAAGGATCATCGAGGTCAGGGGGGGCGACAGGTGTCTCGCGGTTTCGTCATCGTCAAATCCGATGACCGAGATGTCTTCGGGGATGGATAGGCCAAGTTCCTTGAGCGCCTCATAGCAGCCGATTGCCATTCGGTCATTCTGACAGAAAATGGCGGTTGGCGGAGAGGGCAGGTCCATCAATTCGCGCGTGGCAGCATAGCCTGCGCTGGGCAGCCAGTTGCCCTCGATGACCAAATCCTCGTCAAATGGGATGTCGGCGGAAGCAAGGGCGTTTCTGTACCCGGTCGTTCGCCCTGCGGCGCATTCCATGAACGGCTCGCCGGTGATGGTGGCGATTCGTTTGTGCCCCGCCTTGATCAGGGCGTTGGTCGCCGTATGTCCAGCAGCGACTTCGCCGGGGATCACCGCAGGAAAAGAGAGGTCGTCGCAAAAGCAGTTCAGCAGCAGAACCGGGGTTGCGGTCTGCCTGAGTATTTCCGGAACGACCACCCGCCGGGTGAAAACGGTTGCGTAAATGATGCCCGCAACCTGTTGGTCGAGGAAATACCTAAGCGTTCTGGGTTCGACCTCGGGGTCGTTTTGGGTTTCTGCCAGCAATACAAGATTTCCCGTGTCCCGAACGGCCTGTTTCACGCCATTAAACGCGTTTACCATTTCGGGGCTCGACGCCAGATCGTCCACGACAAAAGCGATGGTGCCGTCTAACGCCGAGGGTCGAGGCGCGCTGTCCTGGGGTTTCCTGAGTTGAGAGGGCATGGCGTATCCAAGCGTGTTGGCGGCATCCAGGACTCTTTGCTTTGTGTCCTCGGAGATTTTGACGGAATCGTTCTTGTTTAGAACCAGCGATACTGTCGTCTGTGAGCACCCGGCGACGCGTGCAATATCATGCATCGTTATGCGCTGCCGGCCCGCGACTCGTCCCACGCCCCTGTGCTGCCCGGCCTTGTTCGCTTGATCATTCATTGCTCAACCTTTTTGTTCGCTTCCTTTTTATCGACTATACGGAGGACGCGCAACTAATATTAGTGAATAGTAATTAATATTAGTGTTGACGAAATAATATTATTAGTGTTTTGATCGACGGTGCGGTCGCCAATGTGGTCTGACCGAGTAAGCGCGGGAGGCGAAATTGCGGTCTGTAGTGGGGGAGTTGGGTCAGGTGGTTCGGCATTCGATGTTCATCGATGGCCGCTTTACCGACTCTGACGCGGACACGGTTGGTGTCGAGAACCCTGCAAATGAACAGATCTTTGCGCAAGTTCCAGATGGCGGTGCCGCTCATGCGGATGCGGCCGTCGAGGCGGCCCATCGTGCTTTTAGCTCGTGGTCCTCGCGCCCGGCGATCGAGCGGGCGCGACTGGTTCAGCGGTTGGCCGAAGCCATTCGAATTGACGCCGGGCGTCTGGCAGCCTTGATCACGGTCGAGCAGGGCAAGCCGATCACGCAGGCCCGAAGTGAAGTTGATGCCGCTGTTACCTTTCTTTGCCATGCGGCTGAAGAGGCCCGGAGGATTTCGGGTGACATAGTGGCATCGGACAACAAGTCCGAGGAAATCCAGATCCGGCGTCATCCTTATGGCGTTGTTGTTGCGTTGACGGCCTGGAACTATCCGTTGGCATTGGCCGCCAGGAAAGCCGGGCCTGCGCTGGTCGCGGGCAACACTGTTGTTCTGTTGGGGCACGAAATCACGCCGCTGTCCGGTCTCGCGATCGCCGAGCTTGCCGAAAAGGTCGGGTTTCCGCCCGGTGTTCTGAATGTTCTGACAGGCAAGGGGCCGGTGGTAGGGCAGCGGTTGGTCGAACACCCCGATACCTCACTGATCACAATGACCGGCAGCACACGAGCGGGTAAAGAGATTTTTCGCGCCGCGGCCGACCGGATCAAGGTTGTCCGGCTCGAGCTTGGCGGTAAGGCTCCGTTCATCGTGATGGAGGATGCGGATATTGACGCTGCTGTTTCGGCCGCCATTGCCGCCCGGTTTGCCAATTGCGGCCAGATTTGCACCTGCAACGAGCGTATGTATCTGCATCGCGGTATTGCGGATCAGTTCTTGGAAAAATTCGTGACAGCAGCCCGCGCATTGTCGATCGGAGATCCGATGGAGGACTGCGACCTGGGGCCCAAAGTCAGCAAGGTCGAAGTGACCAAGGTCGCCGAAATCATCCAGCGCAGCATCACAGAAGGTGCCACGGTTCATCTGGAAGGCGGGCCCCTTTTGGACAGCGCGCACCGCAAAGGACACTGGATGTCCCCGACGGTTCTTGAGGTCTCCGACAACGGCAATGCCGCGATGCAAGAGGAGGTCTTTGGACCCGTGGCGACAGCCATGCGAGTCGATGATTTTGATCAGGCGATAGACGTAGCGAATGACACATCATTCGGGCTGTCTGCCTATCTCTTTACGGCATCGCACCGGCGATTGATGGAGGCCCCGAGCCGTTTGAAGTTCGGCGAATTGTACCTGAACCGCTCCAATGGTGAGGCCGTACAGGGATTTCACACCGGTTGGGGTTTGTCCGGTGTTGGGGGCGAAGACGGCGCGTATGGCTTCGATGGCTATCTGAGGAAACAGACGACTTACATGAATTGGGCATGACCTAAAACTCGCGGTCAAAACGGAGGCGACCGCACCAATGGAGGAGGAATAACCATGAAACGCAGAACTCTTTTGATCTCGACGGTTGTCGCAGGTGCGCTGTTGGGCACCACGGTGATCGCGCAGGATCTGCCACCGCTTGAGCAGAAGGATCGCTACAAGGTCGGCTTTGCGCAGATGGAATCGAACAACCCGTGGCGCATTGCCGAAACGAAATCTTTCCATGACACAGCCGAGGCGTGTGGCTGGGATCTGATCGCGACGGATGCGGCCGGATCTGCGGCAAAGCAGGTTGCGGATGTGGACAGCATGATCGCCCAAGGCATCGACGTTCTGTTCCTGCCCCCGCGGGAAGAAAAGCCGTTGATCCCAGCCGTTATGAAGGCCCGTGCAGCGGGAATCCCGACCTTTTTGGTGGACCGCTCGGTTGATCCGGCCGTTGCCAAGCCGGGCGAGCATTTTGTGGCGTTCCTTGGGTCGGATTTTATTGATCAGGGCAACCGGGCCGCACAGTGGCTGATGGAGAATTTCGACGGCGACAATGGCGTCATCGTCCAGTTGGAGGGCACGACTGGTTCTTCACCTGCAAATGACCGCAAAAAAGGTTTCGACGACGCGATTGCAGCGGATGACCGCTTTGAGATCGTGGCTTCTCAGACCGGTGACTTTGCGCGCGACCTGGGTCGTCAGGTGATGGAAACCCTGCTGCAGGCGCACCCCGATGTGAACGTGGTCTACGCCCACAATGACGAGATGGCAATCGGTGCGATCCAGGCTCTGGAACTGGCCGGCCGCAAGCCCGGCGAGGACGTGACCATCGTTTCGATCGACGGGACACGCGATGCACTTCAGGCTATTATCGATGGCAAGATGGGGGTGACGGTGGAAAGCTCACCCTTCTTCGGCCCTCTGGCTTGTGAAGTCATGAAAAAATACGCAGCTGGCGAGGCGATCCCGGAATGGGTGAAAGTCGAAGATCGCATCTTTACCAAGGACAATGCGGCCGATCACATCGACGAAGCCTATTGATTCTCCCTGGTGGGTGGTGCTGGCCTGTGGTCGGCGCCGCCTGCAAGCAATCGGAGGAAGACATCTCATGAATGCGCTCGTCTCGATGTCGGGAATTGAAAAGTCCTTTGCCGGCGTGCCGGCACTTAGCCAGGCCAACCTGGAAATCGCGCCCGGCGAGGTTCATGCGCTGATCGGCCAGAACGGTGCGGGAAAATCGACGATGATCAAGGTTCTGACCGGAGTTTACGATCGGGATGCCGGCGACGTTCATCTGGCGGGTGTGCCGAGCCGCATCTCCACTCCGCGCGAAGCGCAGGAATCCGGAATTGCCACAATCTATCAAGAGCTCAACCTGGTACCGCTGCGGTCAGTGACCGAGAACATCATCATGGGGTACGAGCCCAAACGTCTCGGCTTTCTGGTCGACTGGCGCGAGGGCAACAGGCGCGCACGCGAGGTGCTTACGCGCTTTGGCATAGATATCGACGTGACCGAGCCGTTAGGAAATTTCTCGACAGCGATCCAGCAGTTGGTTGCAATTGCGCGGGCTGTATCGCTGGATGCGAAACTTGTCATCATGGATGAACCTACGTCGTCGCTGGATGCCAGCGAAGTCGAGGTGCTGTTCGGTGTTGTGCGCGAGTTGAAGAAACAGGGCGTGTCTGTTCTTTATGTTTCGCATTTCCTCGATGAGCTGTTCCAAATATGCGATCGAGTCACAACGATGCGAGATGGGCGCACCGTCAGCACGCGTAACGTCCAGGACACGACCAAACTGGAAATGATCGCGGACATGCTGGGCCGCAACAAGGATGAGATCGCGGCAGACGGTCTGACGGACTTCGCAGGTGCCAAGGCCAAGAAAGGCGATATCGTTTTACGGGCGGACTCTGTTTCAACAGGCCCGCGGCTGACGCATTTCGACCTCACGCTCCACCGCGGGGAAATCGTTGGGCTGGGCGGATTGCTGGGCTCTGGCCGGACCGAGGCGGCGCGCGCTTTGTTCGGAGTGGACGGGAAACGCAGCGGCGCAATCGAGTTGCATGGCACGGTCGGTCAACCGTCCGGACCGGGTGACGCGATCGCAAACGGCGTCGGCTTTCTGACCGAAGATCGCAAGGCCGAAGGGATCGTTCCAGACATGTCTGTGCGCGAGAACATGACGCTGGCCCTGCTGCCGAAACTGGCCAGCCGTGGTCAGATCGACTTTGCCCGCGAGCGCGAGATCGTTCAGGCCTTTATCGACGATCTGGGCATCAAGGCGGCGCATATGGACCAACCCATTCGAGAACTGTCCGGTGGCAACCAGCAAAAGGTGCTGCTTGCCCGTTGGCTGGCGACGCAGCCCGACATCCTGATACTCGACGAGCCGACCCGAGGCGTGGATGTTGGCGCCAAGCGAGAGATCCAATCGTTCATTCGGTCTTATGTCGAGGAGGGGTTTGGTGTCGTCCTCATCAGTTCGGAATTCGAAGAACTGGTGGAAGGCGCTGACCGCATCGTTGTCATGCACGAGGGACGCTCGGTCAAGGAACTGACCAACCCCGGGGTCACCGAGAACATACTGGTGCGCGCGCTTGCGCATCATGAAGAAGGAACTGGTTCATGGACCGCGCAATGAAGTTGCCGCAACGGGTCGCATCAATGCCCTTCCGCTTTCACGGCGGCATCGCCGCGTTGGTCGCCCTATTAGTATTCAACGCGTTTTTCACACCTAATTTCCTGCAACTGCAAACCCTGTTCGTAAATATCAGCCAGGTCGCTACGATCGCCATCGTGGCCATGGGGATGACGCTGGTAATCGCCACGGGTGGGATCGATCTGTCGGTTGGGGCGGTCATGGCGCTGGCGGGGGCGCTTGCTCCGCTGATCTTTCTGTCGGATCTGGGCGCTGCCAATCCGATGCTAGGCGTCACTTTGGCCATTGTCCTGCCGCTGTTCATTGCGGGGCTATGCGGGGTATTCAACGGCGTGATGGTTGCCGTGTTGAACGTGCAGCCCATCGTTGCGACGCTCATTCTCTTCATCTCTGGTCGCGGTATTGCCCAAGTCTTGACGAACGGGAACCTGCAGACGTTTTCAAACCCTTCATTCAGTTATCTTGGAACTGGTAAAGTGCTTGGTTTGCCGTTCCAGGGCTGGCTGGCGCTGGCCATTGCCTGTGTGCTGTTTTGGGTGATCACCAGAACCACATGGGGCCGTTACCTGTTGGCCATAGGGGGCAATGAACGTGCGGCCTATCTGTCGGGTGGTCCCGTCCGACGGGTCAAGATCGGGGCCTATGTCATCTGCGCGGTGCTTGCGGGCCTAGCCGGTTTGATCGTGGTTGCAATCAACTCGGCCTCGGACGCCGCGCGCAACGGCAATCTGATGGAGCTTGATGCCATCGCGGCCGCGGTTGTTGGCGGGGCTCTTTTGCAAGGCGGGCGAGCGCCGATCTTTGGTGCCATACTGGGTGCCGTCATCATCCAGTTGGTCAAATATACATTGTTGGCCAACGGGGTAGAGGACGAAGTTGCACTGATCGCCAAGGCCGTCATCATTATCCTGGCCGTTTGGGTCCAGCAGTTTCGGAGGGTTTAATCGATGTTGGATGAAACGGCTTTTGACCTGCGAAAATACCTTCGACGTAATTCGGCCTCGGTGACGGTGTGGATCGCACTGCTGGCTTTGATTCTGTTCGGGCTGATGCGCTATGACAACTTTGGCAGCGCCTACAATTTCTCGTCTTTCCTGAATTACAACGCGATGTTCATCGCGATTGCGCTGGGCATGTGTTTTGTGATCATGACCGGCGGGATTGATCTGTCGGTCGGATCCGTGGCGGCGTTTACCTCGGTTGTTGCGGCCTATCTCAGCCCGTATGGGATTCAGGTTGCGTTGCCGGGGGCCGTTCTTGCCGGGGTTGGTTTCGGGGCGATCAACGCCTTTTGCATAATCATCCTTCGGATCCCGCCCTTCATCGCCACGCTGGCCACCATGCTGGCCGCAAAAGGCGGCGCATTGGTGATTTCGGGCGCCCAGACAATTTCGGTCGATTGGGGGTCGAACTTCACCAAGCTTGGCATGGGGCAGGCGTTTGGCATGTTTCCATGGGCGATCGTCATCGTGGCCGGACTGACTCTGGCCCTTTGGTTGGTGCTGGAAAGAACAACCATCGGGCGGACCGTCTTGGCGATCGGTGGCAGCGAGGATGCCTCGAACCTCATGGGTCTCAAGGTCAATCGCGCCAAGGCTTTTGTCTACCTGCTGTCGGGGGGCTGTGCGGGGCTGGCCGGAATCTTTCTGGCCTCGGGTTTTGGAGCTGGGCAACCCCTTGAAGGCATCGGATGGGAATTGTCAGCCATCGCTTCCGTGGTTGTAGGCGGTACTTTGTTGACGGGTGGGATGGGATCGATCCCTGCGACGGTCGCCGGAGCGCTGTTGCTGGGGCTGGTCTTCAACGTTCTAAACTTTGAAAACGGTCAGGGCACCATCAGTTTCAGTGCCTATTGGCAAATGGTCATACGTGGAGGCTTTCTATTTGCGGTCATCCTTTTACAGTCTCGGGTTATTGCTAGGCAGCAGAAGGTCTTAGGTTAATGAATCGCATAGAAAGTGTATCAGCGCGGCTGTTCAACGTTCCGCTCGCCGAAGTCCTAGTCGATGCCAAACATGGGGATCACACGTTTTTTCAATTGATCACTGTCACCATTCAAACCTCTGATGGGGTCGAGGGGGTCGGGTATACCTACACCGGGGGCAAGGGTGGTCATGCCATCTTAGCGATGATCCAGCATGACCTGGCACCGTTCCTTGTTGGACAAGACGCCGAACAGATCGAAAGCCTGTACGATGCCATGCAGTGGCACGTGCACTACGTCGCACGGGGTGGGATCGCCTCGTTTGCCATCTCGGCCGTAGATATTGCACTGTGGGATATTCGCGGCAGAACGCAGAATGCGCCATTGTGGCAGATGGCCGGTGGAGCGTCCAAACGGTGCAAGGCCTATGCCGGCGGGATCGACCTGAATTTCTCGTTGGAGAAACTGCTGCGTCAGACCGAAGGGTACCTTGCGCGTGGGTTCAACGCAGTCAAGATCAAGGTCGGTCAACCAGACCTGGCCGACGATCTTGCACGTGCCCGGGCGGTACGCGAGATGCTGGGGCCGGACCGGTTCTTCATGGTCGATGCGAATTACTCTATGAGTGTCGAACAGGCCATCGTCGCTGCCAGAGGGTTCGCCGACTGCGATATCCTGTGGTTCGAGGAACCGACAATTCCAGACGACTACAAAGGTTATAGCCAAATTGTCGAAGCGACGGGCGTTCCCCTTGCCATGGGTGAAAACCTGCACACCATACACGAATTTGAATACGCCTTTGATGACGCGAAACTGAGTTTTATCCAGCCCGATGCCTCAAACTGCGGTGGAATCACCGGCTGGCTGCGCGTGGCCGCGCTAAGCGCACAGCACGGCATTCCGGTTTGCAGTCATGGGATGCAGGAACTGCACGTCAGCCTTGTCTCTGCGCAACCCAACGCAGGCTGGCTAGAAGTACACTCATTCCCGATAGACCAGTACACGACCCGTCCACTAGTTGTCGAAGACTGTCTGGCCGTGGCCCCGGATACCCCGGGAACCGGAGTGGAATTCGACTGGGACAAATTGAATGCGGAACACAAGGAGATGCATAGATGACGACCCAGACGATCACTGCCGCATACTACAGGGGCGATAAGAGCTTTGCAGTAGAGCAAGCCCAAGCGACAGATCCGGGTCCCGGCGAGGCTGCCATTCGTGTTGCCTATTGTGGGATTTGCGGGACGGATATGCACGTCTACCACGGCAACATGGATGCCCGCGTCGGCCTGAACCGGGTGATTGGGCATGAGATGTCAGGTGTGGTCGAAGCGGTGGGCGAGGGCGTCGATACGGTCGAACCCGGCCAGAAGGTCGTTGTCCGACCGCTTGATCATTGCGGAGAATGCCCAGCTTGCAAGCGGGGGCATCAGCATATCTGTCAGAATCTCAAGTTTCTCGGCCTCGACACCGATGGCGCGATGCAAGAGATCTGGACTGTTCCGGCCCACACGTTGCACGTTCTGCCGGATGACTTGCGCATGGATCACGCGGCGCTGATCGAGCCGGTTGCCGTTGCCTGCCACGATGTGCGGCTGTCTGACCTGCAACCTGGAGAGGACGTTGTCGTTATCGGCGGCGGCCCGATTGGCATCCTGGTTGCCATGGTTGCGCGGGACGCGGGTGGAAATGTCGTAATTTCCGAAGTGAATCCGAACCGTCTTGCGATAGCTGAAAAACTTGGCTTTGACACGATCAACCCAATCGAAACCGATCTGGTGTCCACAATCAACGCGCGCACGGGCGACAAAGGGGCAGATGTGGTTTTCGAAGTGTCGGGGACGCAGCCTGGTGTCGATGCAATGACCGCCGTTGCCGCGACTCGGGCCCGGATCGTAATGGTCGCGATTCATGCTCAAAAACCTCAGATAGACCTGTTCCAGTTCTTCTGGCGAGAGCTGCAACTGATCGGTGCTCGGGTCTATGAGCCAGAGGATTACGAGAAAGCCATTGCAGTTGTCGCCTCGGGCGGAGTGGACGCGGATGTTGTGATCACGGACATCAGCCCTCTGGCAGACATCCAGGCCGCGTTCGAAGCACTGGATCGCAGCCCAACCGCAATGAAAAGCCTGATCGAAGTAGGACCGCGTTCATGAGTGTTTTGCAAAGTTTCGACCTGACGGGAAAGACGGCCCTTGTGACCGGGTGCAAACGCGGTATCGGGCGCGGTATGGCCGAAGCATTGGCATCGGCCGGAGCCAATATCATCGGAGTGTCCGCCTCGCTCGAGCTGTCTGGCTCGGATGTCGAAAAAGCCGTGACGGCGATGGGACGCAATTTCCGGGCCTACCAATGCGACTTCTCGGATCGCGCCGCGCTGCATGGGTTCATTGATCAGTTGAGGGCCGACGGACAAACCCCTGATATACTTGTCAACAATGCCGGCACGATCAAACGCAAACCCGCCGCCGAACACCCGGACGACTGGTGGGACGAAGTGATGGAGGTGAACCTGTCCTCGCAGTTCGTTCTGTCACGCGAGATCGGCAAGGACATGCTGGCGCGCGGCTCGGGGAAGATCATCTTCACGGCATCGCTGCTGACATTTCAGGGTGGCATCACCGTTCCGGGCTATGCGGCCTCGAAAGGCGGGATTGGACAGCTGACCAAAGCCTTGGCCAACGAATGGGCCGGGCAGGGCGTAAACGTGAATGCGATCGCGCCTGGCTACATCGCGACCGACAACACCCAAGCCCTGCGGGATGATCCGGTCCGGTCGAAGTCGATCTTGGAACGAACACCCCAAGGCCGTTGGGGTACGCCTGTTGATTTTGCGGGACCGGTGGTCTTTCTGGCCTCCGCTGCGTCGGACTTCGTCAACGGTGAAATCCTTGTAGTCGACGGGGGCTGGATGGGGCGTTAGCACTGCCAACGCTCCATGTGATCCAAGGCATCACGTCCCGATGTAGTGCACCTTCAATCGGCGTGCCTTGGGTGCTTCCCGATGTTCGAACAGGTACAGGCTTTGTACGCGCCCCAGCGGAAGCTGCCCCTGTTCGACCGGGATCGATACCTGAGTTTGCGTCAACAGCGCCCGCAGATGCGATGGAGCGTTGTCGTCCTCGGTCGGGCGGTGGTGATACTTGCCTGGTGACTTGGGTACGAGTTTCTCGAAGAACGTCTCGATATCCTTGAGCACATCGGGATCGGCATTGGCCTGCACCAATAGCGCGGCACCGGTGTGGACGCACCAAAGGGTCAACAGGCCCGAGACAAATTCGTGTTCGGACACCGCACGCTGCACGATCCCGCTGATGTCTATGAGGGATTTGCCCGGCGTTTCAATGGACAGGTCAAAAAACTCTTGCTTCATCCAGCAGGCCCTTTCCTTGATTTCACGCGAACGCGCCCAGCTTTCTACACCCCATTTGGCATTCAGCAATGGGGATCAAACTTTTGATTTTGAACGCATATTGACTGCACGTTCATGCAAACAGGCTTTTGAACCTGTCCACACACAGACGAAAACCATCTTCGAAATTCCCGTTGCCGGGGTGATAAACGCTTTCGAAAGAAATGACGCCATCATAGCCGTCGGATCTGAGTGCGTCCGCGATGGGTTGGAACAATGGCGCAAGCTGACCTTCCCCCATGCGGCACACTTCCAGTGTTGCCCGCGGCGTGTCGACCTTTACGTCCTTGATATGAATGTGACCCAGATATCCGCCGCGCAGTTCTTCATAACCGTCCGGATATGCCAGTTCATGGCACCAGCAGTTGTTTCCGGGGTCCCACAGCACTTTCAAAGAGTCTTTTGCGTCCAACTCGTTAATCAGCTTGCGGGCTGTATAGTTGGAATTGACCAGCGTGCCGTTTCCGGTTTCCACGACAAGCGTCACGCCCTCAGCTCTTGCCAGTTCAACCGCCGGCGCGATCAGCGGCGGCATCGAGTCCCATACCCCATGCGCTACGTTCCACTTCTCGGCGCCGTTTTTTCCCCACAGTATCTGCTCTTTTCGTTGGGTCATGATCCGAACCAGCGGAGACCCAACAACATGCGCCATGTCGATTACGCGTTTCAAGGCGTCCATATGCCGAGTGTGGAGGTCGTCGCCGGGCCTATTGGCAGCTGTCATCCCCGCAAAGATATGGCGCGACAGACATGACACAGGCTTGCCCCGGTCGCGCAAAAGCGCGTCGATCTCGGCAATTTGCTGCGGGGAATGATCCCCGACCTCCGCATCGCCAACGAATTGAAGCTCTGCATAGTCCAGACCGAATTCGTCCATCACGTCAACGGCATGCAGCAAATCGCGGGAAATGCCGTCGCAAATCACACCTAGTTTCATGTCCGGTCCCCTCAGCGATGCAATTCTGCGTCAACGATTTCTTCGATGACGCGAGTACACACCCAGTTGTCACCATTCGGGTATTTTGTTTTTCCTGCGTGAAAGATCTGCATCGCGGATGATGCTGTGTGCATTGGAACGCCCAACGCACCGGCCAGTGCCAGCGAGATCGTCAGATCCTTGTGCATGGTTGCGATATGGCTGCCGGTGGCCTCGAACTTGCGATCAATGATGTTTTCAAGGGCGGAATTCACGACGCCGCACCCCGCGCTGGATGAGGAGAACACATCAAGTAATGCCTGACCGCTGACACCGGCTTTGGCCGCCAGGGCCGCAGCCTCGAATGTGGCGGAAAAGATCGATCCGATCAGGGATTGCAGGCAGGCTTTCACGGTTTGCCCGTCGCCAGCGTTTTCTCCGACTCGATGAATGGTTGCCGATACTGCCTGCATGACTTCGGCGTTTCGGTCCAGCGCATCCGCAGCACCGGCAGCCATCATCGTCAATGTGCCGTTCTGCGCGCCGGGAAACCCACCTGAGACCGGCGTGTCGATTAAGTTAATCCCCGAGCCTTCCATATCCTGCCCGATGGCGCGGGCTTCGGCCGGGGTAATGGTCGCCGACAGGATGACCGTTCCGCCTTTGGCCATGTTCGCAACCAGCCCGTTTTCACCCAGAATGACATCGCGGGCCTGATCTCCGTTCATTACCATGACAAACACACTGGCGGCGTGTCGACCGACCTGTCCCACGCTGTCCTTGGGCTGGCCGCCCATGTCAGCAAATGCCGTCATGCGCGTCTCGCTCAGGTCGAAACCTGATGTTTCAAAGCCATTCTTGATCAGGTTCTTGGCAAGGCCGCTGCCCATGTCGCCAAGACCTATTACGCCTGCAGTTTTCATTTGGACTCCTCCCGATATTTCGCCATTGCCGTATGGCAGACGTTTCGAAAAATGATGCCCAATCGCATCGGTTTTCGCGGGAGTTTCACGCGTCTTGTACAGACGTCGGGCGAGTCCGGAAGACACCCCGCTGCCCGTTTACGTATAGCAATTAAACGAAGAATGCGGCGCTCAGGCAAGCATAGAAGTGTTGCGGGCGAAAAGAAACCGCCTGATCCGACGCGTTAGGAGAACGTCGCCATGATGCCGCGCAGTTCCGCAAGCCCGCGCATACGCCCGATCAACGGATAGCCGGGAGTACTGTGTCCACCCAGATCGCTCAGCAGTTCTTGTCCGTGGTCGGGTCGCATCGGAATTTGCCAGTCGCAACGCCCTTGGGATTTGCGGCGGCGCTGTTCGTTCATCAGTTCGCGAATGGTGCCGACCATGTCGGTGTCGCCCTCCAGATGCGGGGCCTCAAAGAAGTCCGGTTTCTGGCTGTCTAATCCGGCGATGCGTTTGGTATTCCGCAGATGGACAAAGTGAATTCGGTCGCCATGCCTGCGCACGAAGTCCGGCCCATCAAATTCGGGAGACACTCCCAGCGATCCGGTACACAACGTTGCGCCGTTCGCCAACAAATCAACCGCATCCAGAACGGCGCCGTAGTTATCGGTACTGGACATGATCCGCGGCAGACCAAGCAACGAGAACGGCGGATCATCTGGATGACAGCACAAGCGTAGTTCCAGTTCTTGGGCGACTGGGGCGACTTCTGACAGGAAGTCGATCAGGTTTGCGCGAAGCCGGTCACGATCTATATGAGCATAGGTCTGCAACAAAGCGCGCACGTCCTGCACGCTCCACTGATCGTTGGCGCCGGGCAACCCCGCAGTGACATTGTGTTGCAACTGGGCCTTGGATTCATCCGACATGCGCAAGAAGCGATCCTTGGCCGTTTGCTGGACGACGCTGGAATAGTCTTCGGACGCGCCCGGACGTTCAAGAATATGTATGTCGAAAACAGCAAAATCGGTCAGGTCGAACAGCATGGCCGTTCCGCCGTGCGGCTGCGGGGCGCGAAGGGCGGTGCGCGTCCAATCCAGGATTGGCATGAAGTTGTAGCAAACGACTTTGATGCCACGGGCGGACAGGGCCCTGAGGCTGGACTTATACGCCTGCAGATGTTCAGCCATGTCTGCGGACTGTGTTTTGATCGCCTCGGAGACGGGCAGGCTTTCGACAACGTCCCAACTGTACCCGGCAGTAGCCAGAACTGCCTGCCGATCGGCGATGCTTGGTTCGTCCCAGGGCTGTCCCGGCGGGATGTGATGCAGCGCGGTAACGATGCCTTGAACCCCGACTTGATGGAGAGCGGTAAGGGCGATCGGATCATCGGGTCCGAACCAACGCCAGCATTGTTTCATGGCAGCCACCCTTCATACAGCGGGTGATCGGACCTGATGGGAAGAGCAACTCGCTGCCCGGTGCGCGCCGCGTGATAAATCGCTGTCACAAGGCCGATGGATGCAGCGCCATCCTTCAGCGTAACGGCCGAATTTGCCTCGGACCGCAGCGCCCTGCCGACTTCGGTAAAGAACCCTTCGAAACCTGTTGGCTCGTCAGTGGCGGCTGCAAGGGCCTCGTCGATAGCGGCTTGATTCACAGGGTCTCGCGCGACGAATGTCCAGGGCGTTTGACCCGGGGCATAGGGTTCGGTGCCAGAGGTGGCGGTCACCTTTTCAAAGACGAGCCGCAGGCGGGTTTCGTCCGTGGCGGCGCCCAGGGTGATATTGCTTGTACACAAAGCTCCGGAAGTCATGCCAAAGCAGATCGCGGCGCAGTCTTCGGTCTCGATCGGGTTGACCCGCGTTGTGGCCATTGCAGACACCCAGGCGATATCACCCGCGATATGAGTCAGCAGATCATGGTTGTGGATGGCATGGCCCAGCACTGCGCCGCCGCGTTCACCAGCCCATGTTCCCCGCCACGGCACCGCGTAATAGTCTGCCCCGCGGGACCAATGGGTCTCAAGCGCGGCAGTTTGGACCGCTCCGGTCAGGCCTGCGCGTTGCAGGTGGCGCAGTTGGGCCAGTGACGGCCCCCACCGGTATTGAAACACCGGAAACACCTGCTTGCCCGCGCTGCGTGTGGCTGCCGTGATCCGATCCACATCTTGCATCGAGGTCGCAAGAGGCTTTTCGCAGACAACGTGTTTTCCTGCGGCCAGTGCTGCAAGGGTGGTCGGTACATGCAGATGGGGCGGCAGGCAGATGTCGATGACATCAATCGCCGGATCATCAAGAGCGTCCTGAATGTTGGTTAGTGCCCGAAAATCCGAGTTCTGCCGTATCTGTTCGATCCGGTCCGTATTCTGGTCGACCACGGCGGCTACGCGAAAGGTGCGGTCAAGCCGTTCCAGAGCGTCCAGATGTTGCGCACCGATACCTGCGCCAAGGATCGCAACGTTGATCATCTGCGTTCCGCCACTTCCTGCGCGTGCAGTGCCAGTTCCATGACCGTAAAGCAGTGGGTCTGTGTCATCGCGGTTTCGGTCCGGTTGCGGATGTCATCGGCCAGGCGCGCGAAGTAGGGAAGGCCGGCGTCGGCTGCGTCGATCTTTTGGCAGGTTTCACCATTGACGAGGATCAGATGGTCTGTCCCTGAGGCCCCACCCACATCGACGTATTTCCGCAACTCGATATATCCTTCGGTTCCGAGGATCGTCAGACGACCATCCCCCCAGTTTGGCAAGGCATCCGGCGTGAACCAGTCAACCCGGATGTACCCGGTGCCATTCTCGCTTCTTAGATTGAGTTCTCCGAAATCCTGCAATCCGGGATCTTTGGGGTTTGCGTAGTTCGCCACATAAGCGTTCGTGATTTCTGCGGTTTTCGAACCTGTGTAATGCAAGAACTGATCGATTTGATGCGAGGCGATGTCGGTCAGAATGCCGCCATAGCGGTCACGCTGAAAAAACCAATCCGGCCGGGTTGCCCGGTTCAATCGGTGCGGGCCAAGCCCAACCGTCTGGATCACGCGCCCGATGGCACCGGACTCGACCAACTCGGTCGCCCGGGTGCTGACGGGCGTTTCAAATCGTTCGGAATAATTCACCGACCAGATTCGACCAGTGTCGGCGACCGCTAGCTTGATCTGGTCGAGTTGCTCGAACGTCGTGCAGCCCGGCTTGTCGCTCATGACATCCATGCCGTTTTGCATGGCGCGGATCGTCAACGCGGCCCTATCTGCCGGTATCGCCGAAATCAGCGCCAGATCCGCCCCACTGGTTAGGGCGTCTTCCAGTCGGGCCAGCCGCGGAATATCGGGAAACCTTTTGACGTAGCCCGGCAGCGTTTCCGGATCGCCTTGTGTCCAGTAGCCAACGCAGTCCACGCCGATTTTACGCATGTTTTCCGTCATGCCATAGATATGGCGGTGGTCCAGGCCAAGGGCGACGCAGGTCAGGCTCATGAGATGACTCGTGTTTTCTGGCCGGTTCGATTGGCGATCTGCATCGCGTCTATGACGGCGTGGGTCAAAAGGGCACTGCGTCCGGTGGCCATGGGCAGCGTGCCATCGGCAACAGCCTTGGCGAAATCCTCGATGACCGCCTGATGCCAAGCATGGGTGAACGCCATGGGATCGGCCCCTCCGCCTGTAGCGGACGTTTCGCCAACCGTGGATTTATGACCATCGAAAGTCGTTAAGGTCAGGACACCTGACTCCAGATGCGCTTTGGCGCGTGTGCCTTGGATGGTAATGGACTCAGCGGCCCCGGGATATTCGGCAGTAGTCGCCATCATAGTGCCCACTGCGCCGCTATCCATTTCAAAGATTGCACCTGCCCAATCCTCAGCTTCGAGATCGTGTAACGGAGTTTTTCTCATCATGGCTTGAATGTCCGAGATCGGCCCCAGCAGCCACATCGCAAGGTCAAGCGTGTGGATTGCCTGCGAGATCATGACACCGCCTCCGTCGCGCGCATAAGTGCCGCGACCCGGCTCGTCATAGTAGCTCTGATCGCGCCACCAGGGGACACGGATCTCCACCGTGGCGATCGCGCCTAGCTCACCCTGTTCAATGGCTGATTTCAGCGTCTGCGAGGCGGCGCGGGCGCGGTGCTGAAAGACTATGCCCAGCGGCACACCGGATACCTCGCACTGCTCGACGATGGCCGTCGCGGCGCCCAGCGTTCTCTCGATGGGCTTTTCCATCAGGATCGGTTTCGAAGCGCTCGAAAGAACCCGAACCAACTCTGAGCGCTGATCGGGCGGTGTTGCGATGATCGCAAAGTCGACGTTTGGGTCGTCTGCGATTTCCTCGATCGAGCCGAATGCGCGGGTGCCGTTTCGCCGCGCGAACCCAGCTGCTTTTTCAGAGTTGCGCCCGAGGACGCCGGCAAGACTGAGGCCTTGATCCGATGCTTGAATGGCAGCGACATGCGTGCCCGAAACCATCCCCAAACCAATCAGCGCAATATTCATTCATTCCCCCGGATCACACGGTCAGTCTGCGGGTTCGAACGGGAAAGATGCAACCATTAAAAACTGTGTTAACAATTGCGGGCAGCAGTATCGGAGGCAGAATTGACTGGCAATTTGAATGGCATGGCAGAAAACCTGTACTTGGGCATCAAGGACCTGCCAATCGTGTCTCCGCATGGTCACTGCGATCCGGGGTGGTTTGCAACCGATGAGCCGTTTCCCAACCCGGCAGAGCTGCTTGTGGTTCCCGACCATTACGTATTCCGTATGCTCTATTCGCAGGGCGTTCCTTTGTCCGAACTTGGCGTTGGGGAAGAGGGGCGAAAGAAGGATCCACGCGCCGTTTTTCGCACCTTTGCCAAACACTGGCATCTGTTTCTGGGAACGCCATCCCGGATCTGGATGAGCTACGTGCTGCACGAAACGCTGGGCGTGTCTGAAGAGTTGTCTTTGCGCACGGCTGACCTGATTTATGATAAAATCTCAGAAAAGCTGGCGCGACCCGAATTTCGTCCGAGGGCTTTGTTCGACAGGTTTGGGATCGAGGTTCTGGCCACCACGGATTCCGCTCTCGATGGCCTCGTGGAGCATCAAGAGATCCGTGCAAGCGGTTGGGGCGGGCGGGTTGTTCCGACGTTCCGCCCAGACGGGGTTTTGGATGGGGCGGACCCGGAGTTCGTACAGAACCTGAACAAGTTGGCCGAGCTGACAGGCTGCGATCTGGGCAGCTATGATGGCTACCTCAACGCGCTGCGAATGCGGCGGGCTTATTTCATCCAGCTGGGATGTACTGCCACCGACCACGGTATCGAACGCGTACAGACCGAGTGGCTGGACGACCCGGATGCGCTGTACCAGCGGCTGAGACGGCGGGAAGGTACCGAACAGGATGCTCGCCGGTTCTATGGGCATATGCTGATCGAAATGGCGCAGATGTCTGTCGATGATGGTCTGACAATGCAGATACATGCTGGCAGCAAGCGCAACACGAACCACGCGGTACTGCGGGACTTCGGACGGGACAAGGGGGCCGACATTCCAATCGCAATGGATTGGGTCACGGGCCTTGAGGCGCTGTTGAACCGGGTCGGTAACTCGGCGGAACTGCGCATCATACTTTTCACATTGGACGAAAGCACCTATGCCCGTGAATTGGCCCCGATGGCGGGACATTGGCCGTGCCTTAGGATCGGGCCGCCTTGGTGGTTCCACGACAGCCCAGCCGGGATTGCGCGGTATTTCGATCAGGTCGTTGAAACGGCCGGATATTACAATCTGGCCGGATTCAATGACGACACGCGGGCTTTCCTGTCCATTCCTGCACGTCACGACCTGTGGCGAAGGGGTGTGGCGATTCATCTGGCCGAGCAGGTTGCGCGCGGCTATTTCGATCGGGACAGTGCCGAGCATCTGGCGCGATTGCTGGCGGTCGATCTGGCGAAACAAGTTTACGGGTTGCAAAGGTAAATGGGTACAATTCTTCATTTCGGCCTTGGAAACTTTGCCCGGGCGCATTTGCTGGATTACACGGATCAAGCGGGCGGATGGGACGTTGTCGGCGTCAGCCTGCGTTCATCCTCGGTTCGGGATGGATTGGCCCGACAGGATTTCGAGTACGATTTGTGCGTACAGGGGCAGGGAGTCCGGCGCATCAAAGCTCTGCGTGACGTTCTGGTCGCGCCCAAGGATCGCGCAGAGATGTTCGATGTGATGGCGGATGCCGAGATCATTTCGGCAACCGTTACCGAGAAAGGTTATCACTTGGACGCCGCGGGCAAGCTGAACCTTCAGGACCCGGCGATTGCCGCCGATCTGGCAGGGCAAGGGCCTGCGACGCTGATCGGGTTTTTAGCTTATGGCCTTGCGGAACGGAGCAAGCCAGTAACGGTACTAAGTTGTGACAATCGCATGGAAAACGGCAAGACGCTCGAAACGGCAGTTGCCGATTTTGCGGAAGCAGCCGGTCTGGACGTGAATTGGGACTCTGTTCGCTTTCCCAACGCGATGGTCGACCGGATCACCCCGGCTACCACGGACGCCGTTCGCGCAATCAGCGGCGATCCTATGGCTGTTCCGACCGAGGCGTTCTCGGAGTGGGTGATCGAAGACAGTTTCGCCGGTCCACACCCGGATTGGCCGGGAGTGCAACTGGTCGATGACGTAGCCCCGCACGAGATGCGAAAGCTGCGCATGCTGAACGGTGCCCATTCCCTGTTGGCTTATGCCGGGTTGGAGCGGGGCCTGACCTACGTCCACGAAGCGGTTCAAGACCCGGTTTTGCGCCCGCTGGTTTCTGAGTTGATGAAGGATGCGGGCGCAACGCTGCCCGCTGCACTGCAAGCACAGGTTCCGGATTATGCCGAGGCTTTGTTACGCCGCTTTGAAAACCCCGAGCTGGCGCACCGTCTGGACCAAATCGCAATGGATGGCAGCCAGAAGCTGCCGTATCGGTTTGTTCCCACACTCCGTGAGACCGGCTCTCAGGCGGTGATTGCAGGGATGCGGGCCTGGATCTCTTTTTGCATGTCCGAGATCGCAAAGGGCAGGGCGCTGAACGATCCTTGCGCGTCGGAAATTGCCACGGCCGTCAAGCAGCCGGACCCGGTAGCGCTGCTTTTGGGTCTCGTTGGCGCTGAGGATCTCGCGCCACTTATCCGGGAATGATCGCGCCGCGGAATTGAACAACGGTGGAAGCCAAATTGTGCCCAGTCATCAGGGCGTCGGCCTGTGATTTCCCCATCAGCAAGGCCGCGAGGTACCCACCGTTGAAACTGTCGCCCGCCGCTGTCGTATCCAGCACGTTTTTGGCAGGTTCATAGGTTTGGTCAGTGTTCTGACCGATGGACAAAGGGCCATTCTCTCCGCGTTTCAACGCACCAACACCGTGATGATCGGCAAAGCGTGCAGCCACCTGGTCCGCGCTTTCCCCGAACAATGCCATCTCGTCGTCAATGGACGGCAGGGCAATGTCTGCACGTTGCCAAAGCCGTTGGTTAATCTGCCGAGCGTGTTGGACGCTGTCCCAAAGACGCGGACGAAAGTTGCTGTCATATACCAACCGAACGGAAGAGCCTTCGAGCCAATCCAGAAGCGCAAGCCTGACTGCATGCGGAAGAATGGCCACGGAAATCCCTGACAAGTACAGCACGTCGTAACCGTTCAGCGGGCTGAAGTCGTGATCGGCAAAAAGCTGGCGGGCGGCCGCCTCGCTGCGCCAATAGGTAAAGCTGCGTTCACCGTCCGCAGATGTCGTGATCGCGTATAGTCCCGGAGAGGCGTTCGGAATGATGCGGATGCCGGATGTTCCGATGTCATGACTGGCGATGAAGTCCACGATACGCCTTGAGAACGGATCGTCGCCTAGACATGTCACATACTCCACCTGCAGGTCAGGCGCGGCACGGTGCATGTAGATGGCCGTGTTCAGCGTATCCCCCGCGACGCCCACCTTCGCGCCGGTTTCCAGCATGGACAATTCGATCATTGCTTCGCCGATGCAGGCAATTCGCGTCATTTCTTTTCTCTTTTCCAGATGATGAGACCGGCAGCCATGATCAGCGCAGCCCCCGCCAACGTGAATGCGTCCGGTACTGTGTCAAAGAACAGATAACCCCAGATTGCCACGTAGATTAGGAACGAATAGGTGAATGGCATCAACTGGTTCGCCGTTCCAAACCGATGCGCGTTCGTCAGCAGCTGATGCCCGCACCAGCCAAACACACCAAGGCCGATCAGTACAATCAGGCTCCACGTGTTTTCTGGCTGGACCCAAAACCAGATGGCGAACGGCAACAGGACCACCGTACCGGTAAGCCCGAGGTAGAATTGCATAGTGTCCACGGCAACGACCCCGGACAGCCTGCGCGTCATAATCGAGTACAAAGCCAAAGCGGTGGCATTATATACGATCAGCAGCATGGTCGGATGAAAGGCCGAACCAAACGGCCGTACGACAACCAACACCCCCAGAAAGCCCAGGATTATAGCCGCCCAACGCCATGGGCCCACGCTTTCTTTCAATACAAAGACGGACAGAAAGCACACGATGACCGGGCTGGAGAACATGATTGCCGACACAACGGTCAGTGGCAAAAACCGTAGGGCATAAAAATTGAAAACGGTCGCCGAGATCAGCAGCAAGGCCCGGCTTATCACCTGCCATGGATGGGCAGTCTTGAACCGACCGGCCTCTATCCCGCCCTTGGCGATCACGCCCACTGAGATCACGAAGTGCCCCGCATAGCGCATGAACGCCAACTGAAATGCTGGCACTCCGGCCAACGCCAACCACTTGGCCCCAAGGTCAACCAACGAAAAGAACAGCCACGCCATCAGCATCAGCACAATGCCAAGGCGCGGCAGGTCAGCGGTGGGGTTGGCGGAGACGGCCATCGATCAGGTGTTGAAGCGCTTGACGTAGTAGTCAACCATCTGGCTTACCATGTCATCCGCCTGACCGTGGTCGCGGGCGTCATTCAGCGCCGAAAGCGCGCCCTGCGACATCACGCTGGTAACGCCTGCCTCGCGCGCCATTCGGTCATAATACCCGAGGTCTTTTGCCGCGTTCTTGATGGCAAAGGCCAGCTGATTTGGGTCGCTCTCAACGCCATAGGCTTTGACGAAATCCATCATTCCGGAATGCAGCGGCCCTGCGGCCATCACATCATAAAGCTGCTTGCGGTCAACACCGGTGATGTCAGCCATGGCAAAGGCTTCGGCCATCGCGTTCGCAACGGTCATTCCGAAGAAGTTGTTGATCAGCTTGATCGTGTGTCCGGACCCAACGGGGCCAAGGTAAAAAACGTTTTCGCCCAAATCTTTCAGTATCGGCTCTGCCTTGTCAAAGGCAGCCTTGTCGCCAGATGTCATGATGTTGAGCTTGCCTTCCAGCGCGTGTGAAGGTGTCCGGCCAAGCGGTGCATCAAGATAGCTTCCGTCGGCTGCAGCAACCTCCTCGGCCAAGGCGCGTGTGCTGCCAGGAAGCGAGGTGCCAAAGTCGATGACAATCGCGCCGGACTTCAATCCCGCAATCACTCCATCTGCACCGTGCATTCGGCTCTCGACCTGTTCGGAGGTGCCCATGCACAGCATCACGATGTCGCTGGCCTGAGCCAGTTCTTGGGCGTTTCGCATCTCGCGGGCGCCTCGGTCAATCGCGGCGTCCAGGTACGTGCGGTCACGGTTTCCCAATACAGCGACCGAATATCCTTGGTCCAACAGTCGGCTCACCATGGCTCCGCCCATTAGTCCCAAGCCGATAAACCCGATTGATGGTTTGCTCATTGGTTTCCCTTTCCGTGAATGTGTTTGGTTTTCATTCTTGTGTTTGGTGCGGGCGACTTTGCAGTTTGAATACACATATTGCCCAGCGGATAATCATTGGTTTTTGAGTGGTCCGGTATTTCGCCGGGCCGCGTGTCAATCAGGCCGGCGCCCGCGCCCGAGTTGTTCGCGCCCTTAACCCCTGTTCGATCAATGATGTGATCTCGAGCGTCCGGGCTGCATCCTCGACGTCGATCAGAGGAGGGGCGCCGTCGATCACGTCAAGGAAGTGATCCAGTTGCGCTTCAAGCGGTGCGCGTTGCTGTTCCGGTCGTGTAAGTTGGTCTTTTTGGGCCGCAGTGCCCCAATCCTGTCCGCGCCACAGGGTCATGGAAGGAAAACTCACAGCGCCACTGGTTCCCGTGATCCAGATCATGTCCTGATGGGTCGTGCCGATGTTCGGGTTTTCGCCGGTTCCGGCCTCAAACCCCCAGGGGCTGGGTGCGGTATCGGCAAAGCTGATAGTGCCCGTCGCGCCGTTTTCGAATGCGATCGCGACAGCCCCGCTTTCTATCCGTTCCGATCCGCGGATGGGCGCTCCGGGCAGGGCGACGACATCCGAGATTTCTCCGATCACAAAGCGCAGGACATCGATATCATGCACCAGATTGATCATGACTGGGCTGCCATCGGAAGTCCGCCAGTTCTGTTCAAAATAGCTGTCGGGTTTGCGCATGGCCCACAGCAACGAGACATTGATGACTTGTCCGATCGTACCTTGCGCGATCACCTCCTTCAGGTGTTGCAAGATTGTATGATACCGCCGATGGTGGCCTACAAGGCTGCGGACATTGGCCTGGCGAACGGCCGTCTTCAGGCGCAGTGCATCATCGACCGACGCGGCAACCGGCTTTTCGATCAGCATGTGCCAACCGCGGGATGCGGCCAGAATGCCATGTTCGGCATGCAGGCGGGTCGGAGTGGCGATGATGACGCCATCTACCGGGTCCTGCACCTCGTCCATACTGGCAAAACGCGGCGCGTCGATCTGGATCGAGCCATCTGGATCGGCCAACCCGACCAACATGCAGCCGGGATGCTCAATCACGGCGCGGACGTGGCGGATACCGATTAATCCGCCGCCGGCTACAAGGATCCGTTTCACATCACCGCTCCGATTTGCCAGGGAACAAATTCGTAGTCACCCAAGCCCTGCGCCTCGGACTTGGTCCGCGCGCCGGAGGCGACTTGGAGCAGCCGTCGGTATATTTCCTGTCCTTTTTCCTCGACGCTGGCGCCTTTGGTCAGAATGTCGCCCGCATCCACGTCCATGTCTTCGGGCATGCGTGCTGCCAATTCAGAGTTGGTAGCGATTTTCAGCGTGGGTGCCGGTTTGGACCCAAATGCAGAGCCGCGTCCCGTGGTGAAGCACACAAGGTTGCACCCAGCCGCGATCTGCCCGGTCACAGAGGCCGGGTCATATCCGGGGCTGTCCATGAAGGTGAAGCCTTTGGCGGTGATGGGTTCGGCGTATTTGAATACACCGGTCAAAGGGGTGGTGCCGCCCTTCGCCGCTGCCCCCAGCGACTTCTCTAGGATGGTCGTCAGACCCCCTTGCTTGTTGCCGGGGCTTGGGTTGTTGTCCATCGAACCGTGATTGCGAGCGGTATAGTCCTGCCACCAATCGATCAGTCCGATCAGTTTTTCCCCAGTTGTGCGACTAAGGGCGCGGCGGGTCAAAAGGTGTTCGGCTCCGTAAATTTCGGGTGTTTCCGCAAGGACACCTGTGCCGCCTTGCGCAACCAACAGGTCGCAGGCATGTCCGAGCGCCGGGTTCGCGGTCACGCCGGACCAAGCGTCCGAGCCACCGCATTGCAGCGCAACCATCAGTTCGGACGCCGGGGCTTCGCTGCGCCTCGCCTCATTGGCAATGGGAAGCATCTGGTTGATCTTGTTGATGCCCATTTCCACGGTCCGACGCAATCCGGCGACGTTCTGGATGTTCATCGTCTGGAAGGTGGGACTTTGCTTCAGCCCATACGCGTCCAGCAGCCAGTCGATCTGGTTCATCTCGCAGCCTAGACCGACCATCAGAACGGCAGCGTGGTTGGGGTGTTTTGCAAACCCCCACATGACCCGTTGAAGGGCTTCAAAACCGTCGCCGGAATCGGCCATTCCGCAGCCCGTTCCGTGGACAAAGGCCACCACGCCGTCGACGTTCGGAAACTTGGCCAGCTTGTCCGGCGTGAAGTGATTGGCGATCATGCGGGCCGCAGTTGCCGAACAGTTCACTGTGGTCAGAACCGCGATGTAATTGCGCGTGCCGACCCGACCGCTGTCCCGGTGGTAGCCCATGAATGTATCGACCGAGTTGGCGGGTTTCGTGGGCCTGTGATCCGTCGCAAACTCGTAGTTCACGCTGGTGTTCCGGAACTCGACATTGTGGGTGTGTACATGGTCACCGGGTTCGATCGGTTGGGTGGCGTAACCGATGATCTGGGCGTATTTTCTAACCGGATCGCCGAGTGCAAGATTCCGCGTGGCGACCTTGTGCCCCGGGGGTATGCGCGCATTGGTCGTGACATCCTCGACCATACTGCCGGCCTCCAGGTGCCGACTTGCAACCACCACGCTATCCGTTCGATCTAAACGTACAAAAGTCATAATCAGCTTTCCTGGCGGCAGCAGCTAGGCGCAGAACGGTGAGTCCGATGTCCACCGGTGAATATCTATATGCGGCTTGCCGGACAGTCTTGCTCGCGCCGCCTCCCAATTGGACTTGCAGACGCGCCAATCTCGCAGCTCGGTTTCGGGGCGCGATCTGGACCTCGCGATGAAGCTGGGGAAATGATCTCGACCGGTCGGCTGGCCTGCCGCGCTAAAGCGGATGTCGAACGACCAGCGGAACCGGTCCGTTTTATTGATCAGCGAAGCGTGTGGCGTCAAAGGGTGAAACAGGATGATCCCGCCGGCCTTGACAGGAAGGGGCACGGCGCGGCCTTCATCAATGAACCCGTCGGCAATGCCTGTCTGCGTCCGGGCACAATGTGGCAGGATAGATTGGTCTTGTGCCATTGGCAGCACTTGCAGGCAGCCGTTTTCAACCGTTGCATCGTTGACGGCAATCCAAACCGTGACCATGTCGGTCTGATCAGCATCCTCCAGCGCAACCGCTCGGTCCTGATGCCAGTCCGTTGCGGTGATGTGCGCGCGCACCTCGTCCTTGGACAGCTTCAGGGCAGGTGGCTTCAGCCGAACGTGCTGGATTGGATTGCTCACCAACTCTGGCCCGATCAGCTGCTCGACGATGTCAAGCATGGGACGGGCCGTCAGCAAGTCGAACACTGCGGGCCCAATATGGAACGGTGTGTCCGCCATGATCCGATCGCCGGGCAGCGAGATGTCCAGCGGCTGGAAATAGTCGCATCCGGCCTGATAGGCGGACAGAAGTTTGTCCCAGAAGGTCATTCCGGACGGCTCATCCTTGACCAGTCCTTTTTTGTACCAACAGTCATAGAGCCGGTTCAGGACATCCGAGTATTCCGCTTGCACCCGACCCAGGACATCGCGGGGAATTACATCCTCAACCACGAGGTATCCATCGGTCTGGAACTTGCCAATCTGATCTTGTGTCAGCATGGGTGCAACCTCACAACAGCAGCGCGATGATGCCCGGCCAAATCAGAAGAACGGAAAGCGCCAGCAACTGGATCCCGATGAATGGCAGGAAGCCGCGGAAGATATCCGTTAGGCTAATATGCGGCGGGGCCACTGACTTCAGGTAGAACGCGGCCGGGCCGAAAGGGGGCGAGAGGAAGCTGACCTGCATGTTCATACAGAACACGACGCCGAACCAGATGGCGACATGACTCGGCTCCAACTGGCCAAAGACTCCGATTTCCTCGATAGGAAGGCGCAGGACGATCGGCAGAAAGACCGGAATGATCAACAGTACGATGCCGACCCAATCCATGAATGCGCCCATGAACAGCAAGATCAGCATCATTACCAGAATGACCAACATGGTCGGCAGCTCCTGGCCGACGATCAGGTCGGCCACGTATTGGGGCCCTCCAGCAATGGTATAGGCACCCGCCAGCGCGGCGGCCCCGATCGTAACCCAGATGATGGTGCCTGTGGATTTTAACGTCCGCATCAAGCTGTCCCAAACCAGCTCGAACGATCCTTCGCCCCGCAGGATGGCGATGATCAGAACGGCGAAGGCGCCCATGCCTGCAGCCTCAGTGATCCCTGTGATCCCGCCATAGATCGAACCGAGCACGACGCCGATTACGACCAGCGGCGCGACGAGACCCTTGCCCATTTCCCAACCGATTTTTGCGCGTTGTCTGCCAAAGACGAAGAAAATCAGCAGAAGGGCGACGATCGTGATGCCGGCAAACCAGGGCAGGTAGTCAGCCGTTCCCAGCCTCGCGGGCTCACCCTGGCTGGCAGCGTTCGAGCCTGAGAGCTCGAAAAAAGCGGCCCGGATAAACAGAACGGTGGAAAACCCGGCGACGACGATGCTCATGAAGGCCCCAAACAGTTTGCGTTTCTCGGCTGGTTCGGGGTCGTTCGGGTCCGGTTCCGGCAGCGGAGCGTGATGAGGATTCAACCGCGTGCGGATGATGATGTACAGGATGATCATCGAGGCCAGCATGAAGCCGGGAATGAAAGACGCGGTGAACAGCGACTTGATCGAGGTTTCGGTGATCAGCCCATAGATGATCAGAACGATCGAAGGAGGGATCATGGTGCCCAGAGACCCTGAGGCGCAGATGACGCCGATCGCGAGATTCTGATCGTAGCCCAGGCGCAGCATCTGGGGCAGGGCGATAAGGCCCAGCAGGACAACCTCACCGCCGATGATGCCGGACATGGCAGCCATGATCACCGCCATGATCGAGGTCACGATCGCGATGCCGCCGCGTGTTCTGGACAGCCAGACATTCAGCGACGAATACATGTCGCGCGCGATCCCGGACCGCTCTAGCAGCGACGCCATGAAGATAAACAATGGCACGGATATGAGCACGTAGTCCGTTAAGAGCCCGTATATCTTCTGCGCCAGGATATAGAGCGGCCCAGTCCCTGGCCGACCGGTGAGAATCCCGTCGCCGAATGAAAACGGGTTTAAAAGCAGTGTCGGTTCGAACTTGAGCACAAGAACCAGAACCGCAAGCGAAGCCGAGGCCAGACCCAAGGGCATCCCGATCGCCAGAAGCACAATCAGGGCGACCATCAGGATGAGTGAGATTGTTCCAATGTCCATCAGTCTTGTCCCACCGCCCGTTTGATCATTTCAATTTCGTCTTCGTCCGGTTCATCTGTGTGGATTTCCGGTTCTTTGTTCCAATCCGCGACCAAGTTCAAAATTGCTTGCATTGCGACGAGCGTAATCACGATCAGCACCATCGGCTGCAACGTCGCCGGGATCGGAGGATTGAAGGCAGAGCCATAAAGCTCCCATTTGTAGAGCTTATTGACGAACACCTGTTTGTAGCTGCCGTAGACAAGAAAGAAGGCAAATAGCACGATCAGTATAGTCGAAACCGTATCAAAAACGCGCTGAAGCCAACGTGGAACTGCGTCGTACATCAGGAATATTCGAATGTGACTGCGTTGCTGCATGGCGTAGTAGCCAGACATTAAAAACACAAAGCTGGCGAACCAGAGTGTCATTTCGTTCGCCCACTCGGTCGGCTTCTCCAGGATATAACGCATGAAGACTTCGTAGAGCATGACGACAGTCATGATTGCGATCATCATCATCGTCACTCGACCTATGAACAGGGCGAAACGGTCCATAACCGTCGAGCCTTCGAACTCCATCGTCGCCGGGCGCACGGTCTTGGTACCAATCACTGCAAGAAACGGTAGAAGGACGAGCGCGGCCATGTCGATGATGTCGACATACCCCCCGAATACGCCAGACAATTCGGGCGTAACGTCGCTGCGCAGATATATTTCAGTTACCTGACTTTTGAGGGATTCAGAGGTGTAAGGCAGCCAGTCCAATAGGAATGCGGGAAGATGCCAAACAAGCCAGCTGGCTGTTGCGACGAAGGCCAACGGTATGAGCCATTCAATTAGTCCGCCTGAGTTCTTGTGCATCGCGTAACCCTCGTCCCTATCCTTCGATCCTGTAGTGATCGATAAAGTCTCGGTCCGGCTCGACACCCAATCCGGGGCCAGTCGGGATCGTGACACGGCCGTTGTTGGCCTTGACCTGATTTTGAATTTCCAGCGGTTCGGTCAGCAGATCGTCCCGAAACTTGTTGTCCGTTGTGTCGAACTCCAGCATCGGCTCCCATGGATGCAAGCCGCCTGGAATTGCGGGCATGGCCGCTAGTAAATGCAGATTAGTTGCGACGGCGATGGCGCTACCCCAGACGTGATTTACGACCGGAATGAAATGTGCGTGGCATAGAGACAGTACCCTGAGATACTCTGAAACACCGCCCAAAGCACAAACCTCTGGCTGCGCGATATCGATGCCACGGTTTTCAAGAAGATTGCGCCATGCCCAGCGATTGAATACCGCCTCTCCGCCCGAGATGTTTACTTTAAGCGAAGTGCGCAGTTCGCGGTATCCGTCAATGTCTTCTGGCGCGACCGGTTCTTCGAACCAATATGCGTCCAGTTCTTCCAGCGCCCGACCGACAAAGAACGCGTCTGAAGTCGTATAGGCATGGTTTGCATCGACCATAAAAGGAAAGTCGTCACCAACTCCGCGTCGAACTGCTTCGCACAGTTTCACATCAGGCTTCGGGCCAAAGCCCGTTTTCATTTTGGTGGCGGTAAATCCCATTGCCTTGATCTTTGCGGCTTCATCCTCAAAACGGCTTGCAAGACTAGAAATCGGTTCATCCCGGAGCATCATGCCGTAGCCGTAGCAAGGAACGCTTGCGCGATGAGCCCCGCCGACAAGCTTATGGAGGGGGAGGCCAGAGATTTTGCCGGAGATGTCCCAAAGTGCGATGTCCACCCCGGACAAAGCCTGTATTGGCATTCCGCTTTGGCCATGGTCTCGCAAAAGATTGTACACCTTGTGCCAGATCACGTCTTTGTCCAAAGGGTCCATGCCAAGGACCATTGGTTGGATTACCTTTTCCACGATGGATTTGTTCGCAATGGCTACGTTTCCGGGACCAAAGCACTCCCCCCAACCGGTTACCCCTTCATCTGTCTGAATCTCGACCAGATGGGTTGTACGCTTGTCATAATACTGTTGCGAGTAGCCCAGAACTTCCGGCATGTCGTACTGCAGTACATGACTTATTATTCTGGTGATTTTCATGAAGTTCTGGATCCCGGCGCCGATCCGGAGAGGCCGCAAGTGCGGCCTTTCCGTGTGTCGTAGTTCGATCGAAGCCTGATTACTGCATTGCGCCCAGGTCACGCAGGAAGTTGATGTGGCTTTCCAAAAGCGCCTGTGCTTCAGGTGTCGTTGCGAACTCCGTCCAACCGACCTGAACGGCCGCGCGATACGCTGCCAGGTCTTCAGGCGACCATTCGTACAACTGAACGCCTTTTGCCTTCAGGTCTTTTGCAGTCTGAGCGTTCTGCACTTCATTGATTGTGGCATTGTGCAATGCCAGGCTATCCATTGCGACTTCCATGATCTTCTTGTGATGCGCGGGCATCGCTTCCCAGACGTCTTTGCGACAAGCTAGGTGATCTGCAGGCATCGAGTGGAAACCGGGATAGTTTGTGTGGCCTGCGATCTCGTACAGACCGAGGCCCACATTGTTCGTCAGGTTCGCAGCATCCGCACCATCAATGATACCGGTTTCCAAAGCCGTGAAGATTTCGTTGAAGTCCATCACGATCGGAGAAGCACCAAGTTCCGCGAACACCTTGGTTGCAAGGCCTGGAGGCGAGCGGAACTTCCAATCCTTGAAGTCTTCCACTTTTGCAATCGGCTTGGTCGAAGACAGCGACTCTGGCCCGGGAATCCACCATCCGATGAATTCCATGTCGTAGCCGTTGTATAGATCATTTACAGCTTCTCTTCCGCCGCCATGAAGAAGCCAAGCCATTTGCTGATATGGGTTCTGATATCCGCCGAGCAGGTCGCCCGCAAACTGGAAGGCCGGGTTTTTACCGGTCTGATAGCCGCCGCCCGTCATGTCGCAATCCAGAATTCCGGTAGCTGCGGCATCGAAGGTTTCAACTGATTTGACCACCGAAGAGGAATAGAACATTTCAACTTCGATTTCGCCGTTCGACATTTCCTGAATGTCTTCAACGAATTTTGCAGCCATCTGGCCTGACAGAGTTTCGGGCGAAAAATGGGTTTGAATTCTAAGCTTCGTTGTTTCAGCCATCGCGAAACCGGCTGCCATTGTCGTGGCTACGGCCGCCAGGGCCGCTGTCTTGACTATTTTCATATTGTCCTCCCAGACGTTGAGCGTGCGCGGTGTGGAAGATCTTGCCGCCTCCTTTGCTGTCGCGCAGGTAAACGTTAAGCCGACGAATCGAATGCAACAAGAAAAAATTGAAATTTCTAAAAATTTCGAGATTCTTGCGATAATTCGAAAATAAGGTTAGGACGCTACTTGGACAAAACTTGAAGGTGCATACTGGAATGAACGACGAAATAGATATTTATCAAGATCTTAAGATGCGCCTGATCTCTAATGGATTCGAGCATGGAGCGAAGGTGCGGGCTGAAGAACTTCGTAAAGTGTATGGCTGTTCTGCGAGCGCCGTTCGTGAAGTCCTTTTTCGTTTGGCCGCTGTTGGTTTGGTGGACTTTCAGGAACAAAAAGGTTTCCGCGTGCCAATGCGTTCGCCGCAGAAGCTTATCGAATTGACGCACGTCCGTGTTCTGTTGGAGGCCGAAGGCACCGCAATGTCGATCCGTAATGGCGGGGTGGATTGGGAAGCAAGATTGACGGCCGCACATCACAAACTCAGCCATATCGAAAAACGCATTCACGCCACAGACGACCCGAGCGGCCTTATCGAGATATGGTTTGCCTCGGAAAAGGAGTTTCACCAAACACTTATTTCTGCCTGTGGCTCGGAAACTTTAAAACAAATGCATAGCCGAGTTTACGCGCAGTTCAGGCAGCAGTTGATGGTTGCAGACCGGAACTTTGAATTCATTTCTCAGAACATAAGACACCATGCCGATATACTTGAAGCAGCATTGTCAGGGGATGAGCAGTTAACACGAGAGAAAATTCACGATCATCTGGAACGCCACCTAACTGGAAAGACGATGGGCGACTAAAGCCGAAAATCGTCTTCTAAATACACGCGAATGATTTCGTCGAAGCTTGATTCCGCTTCGAACCCCAACTCCAGAGCGCGATCTGTTTGAAAGTCGCGCGGCCAATTCTTGACTATTCGTTCGATTGCCTCGTCGGGTTCTCGCCTGATTAGGCCAACCGCGTCTTGACCTGCCACTTTGCGCAGAGCTTCGATTTGTTCGGCGACGGTGCAACTTACGCCAGGCATGTTCAATGCGCGTCTGTCATTCAAAAGCTGTGTGTCCATTGTTGCTGCGTGGGTCAAAAAAGTCGCAGCGGCGCGGGGGCTGGCGTGCCAGTGGCGAACGGTTTCGGCAACTGGCAAGACAGCCTCATCCCCATTCAATGGCTCTCGGATTATACCCGAAAAGAAGGACGAAGCGGCAGCGTTGGCTTTGCCCGGGCGCACACACAAAGTGGGCAAGCGCAAGGAAATACCGTCGATGTATCCTTTCCTGCTGAAATCCGTGATCATCAATTCAGCCGCCGCTTTCTGCGCTCCGTAACTTGTCAAAGGTGCCGAGAGGAACTCATCGCTTATCTTTTCGGGGAATGGTGACCCGAAAACTGCTATGGACGAGGCAAAAACCAGACGAGGTGTGTACTCGTTTCCTGATGCCTCGTGTTCATCCTTAAGTGCGTTCAGCAGTGCCCACGTTGCCATAAGGTTTACATCCCAACCCAACGCAAAGTCTGTTTCAGCTTGGCCTGAAACGATAGCTGCAAGATGAAAAATGACGTCTGGCCGCTGCGTAGCAAAAGACTTAGCTATGCCTGACGCAGTCAAGTTCCCCACAATTTGATTACCTGCCGCACTGTCGGGCGGGAACGAGAGATCGAACAGTGAGACTTGGGCATCGGCTCCGAAGGTTTCTTGGGTCGACACGCGATGGGCCAGTTTCTGACCCAGCATTCCTCCGCCGCCTATAATCAGGATCCGCGTCACAGCATTCCGTTCCGTTTTTTGAGTTCTAGATACAAAGCCGAATGATCCAGTTCGGCCCCATCCATTTCGTCTATCAGATATTCGAAACGGTCGCGCACAGATCGGGTGCTAGGTAGCTCAACGCCAAGGCTTCGTGCTTCCTCCAGCGTGTTGTCCAAATCCTTTAGTTGAAACTTAGACAAACCTCCGGGTGCAAAATTTCCATCAGACATGCGTTCGCCATGTTGTTGCAAGATAATACTATCCGCAAAGCCCCCCTTCAGTGCGGCCCTCAACGCGGTGGGGTCCGCACCACCTTGCTGAGCCAGTAGAGTCGCCTCGGCGACTGCCGATATTGTTACAGCGACAATTGTTTGATTGGCCAATTTGCACAATTGACCAGAACCACTTGGGCCAACATGTACAGGCCGGCCCATTGCTGTCAGAACTGGTCGCACGCGCTCCATAACGTCCTGATCGCCACCGACCATGATCGCAAGGGTGCCAGCTTCGGCACCTTTGGTGCCACCGGAAACCGGGGCGTCCAGATGCAGCACCCCCATCGAGGAAAGCTGCGCGGATTGCTCTCTTGCGTGTTCGGGTTTGGCGCTCGACATATCAATCCAGATCATCCCCGGTTTGAGTCGCTCGCGGAAAGCCTCGTCAGCAAGTAGCGCGCCGGTCGCATATCCATCCGAGAGCATGGTTATTATTACGTCTGCACCCGAAACCGCCAGCGGGGCAGTTTCCACCAATGTCGCGCCTTCTGCTGTCAACGGTTTTGCCTTTTTCAAGCTGCGGTTCCATACAGTGAGCGGAAACTCGGCGCGCAAAATATTCCGCGCCATAGGAGCTCCCATCAGGCCGGTTCCCAACAGAGCCACTTTGAACTGCTTGCTCATCATCTACTGTCCTTCCGAAGGTGCGCCACGCATGGTTATGGCCAAACCAAAATCTCTGTCATACGCTAACGGCTCTGTGCCCACATGCCAGAAGTCGTTGCAAATCCGCCAAGGTTTCTTTGCTTCTCGGTTGATCTGTGGGACGAAGTAACACTTGTCCAGTCGCCACTTTTGAGGTCGGAATATTTATATGTCAGAAAGACTTAAGGGAAAAAGCGTCTTGGTCACAGCCGCCGCACAGGGGATCGGACTTGCAAGCGCAATTGCAATGGCAAGAGAGGGTGCAAAAGTCTATGCGACGGATATTAACCCTGAAAAACTAAATTTGATTCGCGGTCGGAATCTCGAAAATCTCGAAATATTCGAGATGGATGTGACGAATAATGACAGCATTCATCATGGGGTCGCGCGAGCGAAGCCGGACGTTTTGTTCAACTGCGCAGGGTTCGTGCATCACGGAACTATTCTGGGTGCAACCGATGAAGAGTGGGATTTCGCAATGGACCTTAATGTGCGCTCAATGGTGCGCACGACAAAGGCTGTATTGCCGGGAATGCTAGAGCGCGGAGGAGGCTCGATAATCAATATGTCTTCCGCGCTGGGTTCCATAATCGGTGCGCCAAATCGTTTTGTATATGGAACGACAAAAGCCGCTGTTGTCGGGCTGACGAAATCGGTAGCCGTGGACTTCATAACAAAAGGAATCCGGTGCAATTGCATTTGTCCGGGAACAGTCGATAGTCCCAGTTGGCGTGACCGCGTAGATGCGTTGGGAGAGCAATTGGGCAGCAGAGAAGAGGCCCTTGCACAATTTGTGGCGCGTCAGCCTATGGGGCGTGTAGCGAAAGCAGAAGAGATTGCTGCATTGGTCGTCTATCTGGCGAGCGATGAAAGTGCATTCACCACAGGACACACGCATATAATTGACGGGGGTTGGTCAGGCCAATGAGAAAAGTATCAAAAAACGATTTGCGATCTCGCAAGTGGTTCATGAATTCTGAGAACCTTGAGATGACGGCATTGTATCTGGAAAGATACCTGAATTACGGATTGACCCGTGAGGAACTGCAATCAGGCAAACCGATCATTGGCATTGCTCAGACCGGCAGTGATTTGAGCCCCTGTAATCGGCATCATATCGAATTGTCCAAACGTGTTCGCGATGGAATCATCGCCGCCGGGGGAACGTGCATCGAAATACCGGTCCACCCGATACAAGAGACAGGTAAACGGCCAACGGCGTCACTCGACCGCAACCTGGCTTATCTGTCCTTGGTTGAGAGTCTATTCGGGTATCCGATTGACGGCGTTGTTCTGAACATTGGTTGCGACAAGACCACGCCCGCGCTTCTTATGGCCGCTGCGACCGTCAACATCCCAGCGATCGCCCTGTCGGTCGGCCCCATGCTCAACGGCTGGTGGAAAGGTGAGCGCGCCGGATCGGGAACGGTTATTTGGAAAGCGCGCGAAGACCTTGCGGCTGACGAAATCGACACCGATGAGTTCATGGAAATCGCAGCCGCCGCAGCACCTTCGGTGGGTTATTGCAATACGATGGGAACAGCAACGACCATGAATTCGCTTGCTGAGGCCTTGGGTATGCAATTGCCCGGATCAGCCGCCATACCAGCCCCGTACAGAGAGCGCGGTCAAATCAGTTATGAAACGGGTAAACGCATTGTGGACATGGTCTGGGAGGATCTACGCCCCAGCGATGTGATGACACGTCAGGCTTTTGAGAATGCGATTGTTATCAACTCTGCGATTGGTGGATCGACGAATGCGCCGATCCACCTGAATGCAATCGCTCGGCATCTTGGTGTTCCGTTGACCAACGATGACTGGCAGAAACTTGGCCACGACGTTCCACTGTTGGTTAACATGCAGCCTGCGGGTGAGTATCTGGGCGAAGATTACCAACAGGCCGGAGGTGTACCCGCCGTTGTCGGAGAGCTTCTTGATGCTGGATTGCTGCCGCATCCCGATGCGATAACGGTGAACGGTAAGACGATGGGCGATAACTGCTCGACGCGCCGGTCTCAGAACAGCGACGTAATCAAGCCTGTAAGTAGCCCGGTTAAGCGACAGGCGGGGTTCATCAATCTCTCAGGCAACCTGTTCGAGAGTGCGATTATGAAAACATCTGTGATCTCAAAGGCATTTCGAGAGACCTACCTGTCGAACCCGGATGATCCTGATGCATTTGAGGGCAGGGCGGTTGTGTTTGATGGGCCTGAGGACTTTCACCATCGGATCGATGATCCTGCAGAAAACATCGACGCAAACTGTATACTGATTATGCGCGGAGCGGGACCAAAAGGATACCCTGGTGCTGCAGAGGTCGTGAACATGCGGCCGCCCGCATATTTGTTGAAACAGGGCATAGAAGCCCTTCCTTGCATCGGTGATGGACGGCAATCCGGTACATCAGGAAGTCCGTCTATCCTGAATGCCTCACCCGAAGCTGCAGAGGGTGGTGGGTTGGCCTTGGTGCGAAATGGCGACCGACTGCGCATCGATCTTGGAAAAGGCACAGCGGATATGCTGGTTTCGCTTGAAGAGCTGCATGAACGCGCCCGCGATCTGGAGGCAAAGGGTGGTTATTCAACCCCGCCCAACCAATCCCCCTGGCAGGAATTATTCCGCGAAAAAGTAGATCGGTTGGATCGCGGGATGACGCTCAAGGGTGCAGAAAACTACCGCGATATCGCGCGAGGCTTCATGCCACGCGATAACCACTAAAAGGAACAGAAATGAAACTTGTTCGTTACGGAGCCAAGGGCTCGGAAAAGCCAGCCTTGGTCGACTCTGAGGGTCAATTGCGGGATCTGTCCGCTCATATCAATGATATCACGGGGGATATGTTGGATGACGGAACGCTTGATAACCTGCGGTCATTGGATCCGAACAACCTGCCAATTGTAGAGGGTGACCCTCGTATCGCGCCGTGTGTCGGTGACATCGGCAAATTTCTTTGCATCGGTTTGAACTACTCGGACCATGCTGCAGAAACCGGCGCAGATATTCCCGAGCATCCGATACTTTTTTTCAAGGCGAACTCGGCTGTCATAGGTGCCTATGATGATGTTGTTATGCCGCGGGGGTCTACACATACCGACTGGGAATGCGAACTGGGGGTCGTCATTGGTAAGACGGCCAAATACGTTTCCAAGGCCGACGCACTCGAATATGTTGCGGGCTATTGCATCGTAAACGACGTGTCGGAAAGGCATTTTCAAACGCAACTGACCGGTCAATGGACCAAAGGAAAATCCTGCGACACATATGGCCCTACCGGCCCGTGGTTAGTGACCCGGGATGAGGTGCCGGATCCCCAGAATCTTGGTATGTCACTGGATGTAAACGGTCAGCGCATGCAAACCGGGAATACCGCCACGATGATCTTTTCCGTTGCCGAGATCATTGAGCATCTAAGCCAACTTTTTACGCTGCACCCCGGTGACGTCATTTCAACCGGAACACCGCCCGGTGTTGGAATGGGGATCAAACCGGAACCAGTTTATCTGAAAAAGGGCGACGTCATGGAGCTTCGTATCGATGGGCTTGGTGTTCAGCGGCAAAAGGTCGGCCAAGATGACTGACTTGTTGCAAATCGGAGGGATCACTGAACGGATGCGAGAACGCCTGTCTTCAGTGTTCAATATTCATCAAATGGACGATTTCAACGCGGAAAGTATTACGCATATCGTAACGAACGGGCATGATGGCGTTCCGCATGACCTAATGATTTCACTCAGTAATCTGAAGATGATTAGCGTCTATGGAGTCGGCTACGACGCCGTCGACGCTAATGCTGCGGCTGAGCGTGGGATTGTTGTGACGCACACGCCCAATGTGTTGAACAAAGAAGTCGCAACCACCGCCGTTCTGCTGTTGCTGTCATGTTATCGAGAACTCATACGTGACGATAATTACGTTCGGTCCGGACGGTGGGAAGTTGAAGGTAATGCCCCTTTGACGCGATCAGCGGACAATCAAAAAATAGGCATTCTTGGTCTTGGTCGCATTGGTCAGGCGATTGTTGATAAGTTGGAGCCGTGGGCACCCGAAATCTCATATCACACCCGCAATCAAAAGGATGTCCCGTACCGATATTTCGACAATTTGGTTGAAATGGCAGAGCATGTGGACGTCCTCATATGCATCACGCCCGGCGGCCCGTCGACCAATAAGCTGGTCAACGCTGAGGTGTTGCGCGCGTTGGGGGCAGGCGGCACTCTGATAAACGTTAGTCGAGGTTCGGTTGTTGACGAAACTGCCTTAATTAGTGCATTGCAAAACGGTGAGCTCGGGTGGGCAGGGCTTGATGTCTTCGAGGACGAACCGCGCGTTCCAAAAGCATTGCGCGAGTTGTCCAATGTCGTTCTGCTCCCTCACGCTGGTAGCGCGACTTTTGAGACGCGTGCAGCAATGGGTGACCTGACTGTCGACAATCTGCTGCAACACCATAAGGACGGATCGGTGATCACAGCTGTGCCGGAATGCAGAGATCTGTAGTAGGCCAATCTGAAAAGTGTTTGAGTTTGCTGTCGCGGTTTTCTTTCTGCTAGTTACGCCGGGCCCGGGTGTTCTAACAACCGCGGGTATTGGATCAGCATTTGGTTTTCGAGCTGGACTCGCCTTTGTGGCTGGTCTGATGCTGGGCGGGTTCATCAACATGATGTTAGTTGTCTCTGGAGTCGCTGCGGTCGCTTTGGCTGTACCGGTGCTTAGAACTTTGTTGCTATTCGCCTCTGTCGGGTATTTGGTATTTCTCGCCTGGCGTATTGCCAGCGCCGGCTCAAAGGTCGGATTTTCTCCTGCGGTTTCGCCGCTTGGTTTTGCGAACGGTCTGACACTTCAGTTCATCAATCCCAAGGCTTACGTGGTCGGCACAGCATTGTTTTCAGGGTTTGCCTTTTTGCCCGATGCGCCCGTTTGGGAGGTCGTCATAAAAATCGTAGTATTCAATATGATTTGGGTGCCAGTGCACATGATCTGGCTGGGTGCTGGCGCAAAGCTGGGTAGCCTTGATTTAAGCGAGAGATCGCATCAAAGGATCAATATTGCGATGGCCGCTTCATTAATGGTTGTTGTGGTAATTGCCTTGGCGTCGGCGCTATGAACGATATCTAAGTCAGTCTTACTTAGCAGACGATTGGAAGCTGCAGATCAAAGTGACGCCGTTATTCCACCATCGACATAGAGAGTATGACCATTGACGAAACTGGATGCAGGGGAGGCAAGGAAAATGGCGGCGCCGACAAGTTCTTCTACATTGCCCCAGCGACCGGCCGGGGTACGTTTCTCAAGCCATGAGCTAAACTCTGGGTCGGCAACCAAGGCGGCGTTCAAAGGTGTATCGAAATATCCAGGTGCAATGGCATTGCAGTTTAGACCATACTTAGCCCAATCAGTTGCCATTCCTTTTGTAAGATTGGTCACGGCGCCTTTTGTCGCCGTGTAAGGCGCAATACCCGGTCTTGCTAGTGCGGATTGAACCGACGCAATGTTAATGATCTTACCAGACTTTCTTTCAATCATGTGCCGTGCCACAGCCTGACCGACGTGAAAGACGGACGCTACATTTGTCTGTAGCAGGCGCTCGAAGGCATCAGCGGGGAAATCCTGTAACTCCGTCCTATGTTGCATTCCGGCGTTGTTTATCAGGATGTCTATTGGGCCGACTTTTTCTTCAAAGTCGTCCACAGCAGATCGGACACCTTCATGATCGGTTGCATCGAACGAAAGTTCGCGTACCGAGGCACCTGTTTCGCTCAGCTCGGATGCTGCTGCCGCTAGTTTAGTGGCATCGCGACCGTTCAAAACGACCTGCGCACCGGCGGCAGCCAAACCACGAGCCAACGCAAATCCGATGCCTTGGCTAGAGCCTGTTACGAGCGCGCGTGTTCCCTCTAGGCTAAACATTTCAAGCGTCATGCAAAAATCCCTTGGTTGTCAGCACCGACTATCCGTATCTTTTGGCAATCTGTATAGGGAGTCCGTGCAATGTCTTCGGCCAGTGTTGCTGTTGTTATCCATGCCGCAAAAGATCTGAGGTTGGAAAACCGGGATGTGCACGACGTGGGGCCAGACGAAGTCTTGATTGCCATGCGCGCGGGAGGGATTTGCGGCTCTGACCTGCATTATTATAACCACGGTGGTTTCGGCGCGATCAAGTTGCGTCAACCGATGGTGCTTGGACACGAAATCGCCGGGGAAATAGTGAGAGTTGGGTCAAGTGTGCAGGGGTTGCATTTAGGTCAACTGGTTGCAGTTTCTCCATCCCGACCTTGCCAATCCTGCAGTTATTGTCTGAACGGGCAGCAAAACCACTGTCTTGATATGAAGTTCTATGGCAGCGCGATGCCGTTCCCGCATATCCAAGGTGCTTTTCAAAGCAAACTCGTAGCGAAAGCCAGTCAATGCGTTCCAGCAGATGAGTTAAGTCCTGCGCAGGCCGCTATGGCCGAACCTTTGGCGGTCTGTTTGCACGCGATTAAACAAGCCGGGAGCCTCTTAGGTAAAACGGTTCTTATCACGGGATGCGGTCCAATCGGCTGCCTTACGATCTTGGCGGCGCGTCGTTCTGGGGCGGCCAGAATAGTGGCGACGGATATCTCGGACCAGACCCTCGCTCTGGCGCGTGGATGCGGGGCAGACGATGTCATCAACACCTACACCGATCCACAAAAACTGGAGCAGTTTGAAAACGACAAGGGTCAGGTTGATGTACAACTGGAGTGTTCCGGGGCTCAATCGGCTCTGGCTTCTGGCGTCGCATGCTTGCGACCGGGTGGAACATTGGTTCAGCTTGGTCTGGGCGGAGATATGACTGTGCCGATGCAGGCGTTGACTGCAAAAGAGATAGTGCTTCGCGGGTCTTTCCGTTTCCATTCCGAGTTCTCAGTCGCGGTCGAGATGATGCGAAGCGGACTAATAAACGTCGACCAGTTGGTGACGCATTCCTTCGAGGTTGGCGAGGCCATCACTGCTTTCGAGGTCGCGTCTGATCGAACCCAATCAATGAAGGTGCAGTTAACTTTTCCGGATAATGAAAATGGATAAACGAACGCGTGATATTGCAAAGACTTATGAAAGAGACGGTTTCGTAGCTCCGCTGGATATCCTGACAGTTTCTGAGGTCCAAGCGCTGCGCAATGATTTTGAGGAAGCAGAGCGCATTCTCAGAGACGACCCAGATAAACTTAAGCTTCTATATTCTTATCCGGACAGGCTGATACCATCATTCGATGCACTACTTCGCCATCCGAAGCTGATTGAGGCTGCTTCAACGGTGTTAGGGCCGGACCTCATGGTTTGGAGCGGTGCACTTTTCGTAAAAGAAGCGCGATCATCGAAGATAGTCTCGTGGCACCAAGACTTGACCTATTGGGGATTGGATGATGCTGAAGAGGTTACCTGTTGGGTTGCGATTTCAGAAGCGTCCGAGCAAAGCGGGTGTATGAAGTTTGTTCCTGGCAGCCACAAAAGCCGTATCGTGCCTCACGTGGACACTTTCAGCGAAAACAATCTGTTATCACGTGGGCAGGAAATCGCAGTCGATGTGAACGAAAATGATGCAGTTGCTGCCGAATTGCGTGCAGGGCAGGCATCCATGCATCACGGGCATCTCTTTCACGCATCAGGGCCCAATAACACAGACGATAGACGCATTGGTGCGGCGTTGCGTTTCATAAAGCCTTCAATGAAACAGCAGAATGGCGTGAAAACTTTGGTTGCGTTAGTCGCAGGGCGAGATGATTTTGGGCATTTTTTAGTTGCGTCCTCCCCTCAGGGCTTTTTGCATGAGAACGATTTCGTTTTGTGTCAAAGGGATGCAGACCGCAAGAAACAAATACTCTTCGCCGGAGTGTAATGGTTCCCTTCGCAAGTTCAGAACCATTGTTATTTCGCCCCGATAGCCGACCTGAAGCGCGAAAACTGGTGGACTTACAAGTGTTATCATCGTCGCTCAGCTTTTCTTCCATCGGGCAAAAAGCTGAAGAGGTAGTCTACGGCAAGCTCGAAATTAGACTATTCATCGCTAGCTCATAAGGCATTCTGTTTGGTCTTGTCAGAAGAACTTGTCTTGAGGCGGGCAGGGGTGTTGCATAGCTTTTGCCCATGACCAGACCTGCCTCTTTCAAATACTTCAAAACCAGCCCCGATATCATCCGTCTTGCGGTAGTGCTGTACATCCGTTTCCCGCTATCGCTTCGGAATGTCGAAGACTTGTTGCACGAGCGAGGCATCGACGTGAGGCACTAAACTGTCCGATATTGGTGGAACAGGATTGGCCCGATGTTTGCTGCTGAGATCCGAAGAAAGCGTGCTCAGCAATTGAGAGCATACTCCAAATGGAAGTGGCACGCGGACGAGGTTTTCGTGAAGGTGAATGGTAAGCGGCTTTGTCTTTGGCGGGCCGTCGATCATGAGGGCGAAGTGCTGGAAGCAATCGTTACCAAACGTCGAAACAAGCAAGCAGCATTGAAATTCCTCAGGAAATCGATGAGGCGGCGCGGTAAAGCTGAAGAAGTAGTCACCGATCGCTTCGCGTCGTATCGAGCTGCGTTCAGAGAAATGGGCGCGCTCGAAACACAAAAGACGGGAAGGTGGCTCAACAACCGCGTCGAGAACTCGCACCAGCCGTTTCGACGACGCGAACGCGCGATGCAACGTTTCAGGCGCATGCGAAGTCGACAGAAATTCGCCTCCGTCCATTTCTCCGTCTACAACCACTTCAACTAGGAAAGATCGCTGACCAGCCGAGACACCTTCAAGTTGACACGAAGCGCCGCTCTTAGCGAGTGGCGCGAACTTGGTGCTGGATAAAGGACAGCGTCACTGGCCTAATAGAGACTGGTTCGAATTCGTCTGACAGCACCCTTTTCATGGCGCTGGTCGCGAAAAGCTTTACGACATTGCCGACAGAAACCGATCCGAAAAGGATCAGGGATTGTACGCATGATCGACGCGTGCTGGTGTTCCTCGACATCGCAAAAAGCGGACGTCGCCGTTGATGCAGCATGGAAACCTGTGGCAATTGCAGCAAGGCTGCCGCATTCCTAGCAGACTTACACCAGTAAGGTTTTAGCTTAGGAACTGCTCAATCACGGCTGCTTGTTGCTTTTTTCCATCCGGGTCTGCTTCGGTTTTCAGGCGAGTAAACGCCTCACCCCAGTTTGAAGTGCGAACGCGGATCGGCGGGTCAGAGGCTTCAACCACGCCCATGACAACTGATGCCACTTGTTCCGAAGTTTGATAGATATCGCTGCCATCCATTCGCGCCTGAGCGCCGCCGATATACTTCTGGAGAATAGGTAGATACTCATCCTCAAGCATCCCGCCCGTGGCCTCGACATGTTTAAGCACATTGGTCGCAAACTCGGATTGAATACCGCCCGGTTCAACTGTCGAGAAATGGATACCGAAATTGGGCGTGACATAGCTGGCCAGAGCCTCAGTGTATCCCTCAACGGCGAACTTTGCGGCGCAGTAGATCTCGTTGAACGGCTGACCCACAAGGCCGCCTACGGATGAGATTGTGATGACATGGCCCGAGCGCGCTGCGCGCATGTGTGGCATCACCGCTTTTGTGCAGCGCACGACACCCATGAAATTCACGTCCATGACCCAGGCGACGTCTTCTTCGCTGGCTTGTTCGGTTGTGCGAACAAATCCAGCACCCGCATTGTTGATCAGCTTATCGATCCGCCCCTCGTTCGCGATGATCTGATCGACTGCGGCGTTTACGCTGGCGCTGTTCTGCACGTCCAGCTCAAGCACGTTGAAATTGACGCCAGCGTCAGAGGCGGCCGCATCCAAGATGCCACGCTTGGCGAGGTTTCGCATAGTAGCGTAGACAGTATGGCCCGCTTGGGCTGCTTGTACGGCGATTTGAACACCAAGGCCGGATGACGTGCCGGTGATCAGAATGACTTTGGGCATAATGGAAGCTCCGAATATCAAATGAATTGCTTGCGGCAACGATCCGATGTGTCGGGGCGAAGGTCAACAGCGGGACTTTAAAACGCCCAAAGCCTCATCGAAGGTATTCACATTCTCTTCTGCGCGCGCGGTCAGATGCGCGCCTTCCAAAAGGGCCAGTACCGCGCGGGACTCCGAGGTAGGATCGGTGATGCCGGTGATTGATTTGTCTTCTTGGCCAAGCTTCAGGATCTCTTCGATTTGGGTAACCATCATGGCGCGGAATTTTCTGATCTTTTGGATCACGTCATCCGAAAGGCTTTCACGGCTGCTGATGAGCGACACGCAGAGACACAAGGTTTTCCCGTCATTGAGTGCATGCCGGTAGAGGTCGATCAGGGCCAGCAATTGCTCGGCCCCGGTTTTGTGTTCTAACCGGATGCGGTTGCACTCTGCTTGCAGGGTCTCATGATAGCGACCCATGAGTGCCGCCGACAGCGCTGCTTTGGTCGGGAAATGATAGTGGATTGACGCCTTGCGAATACCCACCGCCTCTGCCAGATCGGCATAGCTGAACCCGTCAAACCCCCTCGCGCGCGCAGCGTGTTCGGCAACATCCAAAAGGGCAGTCTTGGTATCACTCGTCATACGTGCTCAAACCTTTTCCGTCATGATCAGGGCCAGCGCGTTTTCCGCAGACTCCAGGGCGCCTTCGATATAGCCCCCGAACTGTGGTGCAACTTCGGTCCCGCCAAAGATTAGTCGGCCATCCCACAGACGGGTCATCGCATGGGGCAGCCCGTATTGCGGATGAGCGTATAACGGCTGTTGATCCGCTTCGATAGAGGTGAACGGGTCAAAGGCCCAGTCTTTAACATAGAGTGTCTTTGGCTCCGCAGCTGCGGCGCCGAACAGCCTGGACAGTTGCTCTTTGAGCAACTGCCGCAGCCGTTCTTCGTTGCTGCGGGTGCGCGGGGGTAAGCCGATAAAGCCGAACAACGCGTAAGGTCCGCCCTCGGCAGGGGAGGCGTCGTGTATTTCCACCATCGGCCCCCTGCGGCTCATCGCGTCACCGGACAGCCCGACCGTGCGCCAGAACGGGGTATCATAGACAGCGATGGCTTTGGCCTGTCCGGCCATCCAAGTCGCGATCCCGGTCATTGCCGCTAAAGCTTCATCTGGTAAAGCAGGTGAGAACGCGATCTTGCTCGCCACGCGAGGAGGGAGGGCCAGTACGACTTCCTGAGCATGGATGACTTGCCCAGTTTGAGCGGTCGTGGTGATCCCAGACGCAGACTTCTCTAACCCGACGATTGGCGCGGATAAGATGAGCCGCTTCGACGGTATCTCAGCGGCAAGCGCATCAGTGAGGGCGCCCAGACCACCTTTCAAGCGATAAGATCCTTGCATCGAGGCAAACCCGCGATCGCGCTCGACCTGGCCGATCTCGTTTTCAAAGCTGAGAGCGCCTGTTGAATATTGCTCGAACCACTCCAGTCCGAGCCGCTTTATTAACGCTGCAATACGCGGCTGTCCGGGCCAGAACCAGGCTGGACCCATGTCGAAATACCCACCCTCCAGCCTTTCCGTCAGGATACGCCCGCCCGGACGATCCCGCGCTTCGACCAGCAGGTAGTCATGGCTTTGTGTCTGTAGCTGTCGCGCAAGGCAGAGGCCAGAAATGCCTGCTCCAATGATCAGAGTTTGCGTCTGCATCGCTCAGAACCCCTCAGATGCCGGGCGCAGGTCCAGCTCATGGGTCCAGGTGGATTGCGGTTGATGAGCCAACTGCCAGTAGGCCTCGGCAATCTCGTCCGGTTTCATCATCTTCGACTGATCCAGCGAGTGCAAATCCCGCGAGCGGGGTGTATCGATGATCCCGTCCAGAACGACGTGCGAGATATGTACGCCAGCCGGTTGATATTCACGAGCCAGCGATTGTGTCAGCCCGCGCAGGGCGAACTTAGCCGACGCAAAAGCGGAAAACCGTGGGCCGCCGCGCAGCGACGCTGTGGCCCCCGAAACGATCAGCGCGCCACCACCGCCGCGCACCATCGGTTGCAGAACACATTGCCCCAGCAGGACCAAAGATTGCACCATTGATGTCCACGTTCTCTGATAGTCTTCCAATGCGGTTTCGGGGAATGGCGCGATCACCAGCTCAGCCGTATTGTGCACCACGATCTTCGGCGGGCCATGCGTAGCGATCAATTCAGAAATCACTGGCGCAACCGCACTCGGATCGGACAGATCGACCTGATGAAACGGCGCGATCGTTTCCTGCGGCTGCGTCCGTCCAAGACCAATGGCCGTCATGCCACCTGCCTGAAACCGCGCGAGAAGGGACTGGCCAAGGCCAGCCCCCGCACCGGCGACAATCGCCAGAGGTTTCTTGCTACTCATGAATTAAACCACCGGTGGCTGTGCAAAGGGCAGGTGGCCAGTCTTCATCCAGACCTTCGCCCCGTCTGGGCCAGCCATAGCCGACAGCGCTTCACCCTCAGGCAGGCGTAGCCAGTCGTTCTTTTTCAGAACGTCACCGCCCGAGGTCAGCGATCCGCCAATCATTAACAGCTCGATTCCACCCGGCGCATTCGAAGTAATCTCGGTGCCTGCATCAACATGGCTGTAAGTGACAACCTCGCGGTCATCCTTGTGCAGGGTCGCAGTGGCGACCCCGTTCACGGGTGCGGCCAGTTCGTCGGCCATGGTTTTGCGGAACTGATTGCGATCATCCATGTCAAACTGCCAGAGTTTGACGAAGATCGTGCAGCCGGGTTCTGAGCCGGGCGTATGCTCGGTCGTTGGGGGATTGCGCACATAAGTGCCTTCGGGAAAATCGCCATGCTCATCCTGAAAGACGCCGTCCAAAACTATGAACTCTTCACCACCCGTATGGGTGTGGGCCGAGAATTTGCTGCCTGGTGCATAGCGCACAATGGTGGTGGCGCGGGCGACTTCGCCACCAATTCGGTCCAGCATGCGCCGGTCCACACCCTTCATGGGCGAGGCCCGCCACTCAAGCTGATCAGAGTGAACAACGACACGCGAAGAGAAGTCCGAGTTGAGTTCCATGGGAGGGGTCCTTTCAACTTAAATGGCAGTTCTCGCTTAGCCGGCGATAGATGGACGGGCCGCCATCTTAGCACGCCAAGCTTGCAGGTTGGTCAGGGTTTCAGGAATTTCAACTTTAGCAAAATCGGCGAACGCCAATCCTGCAAAGGCGGTGATATCAGCCACCGAGAATGTGTCTCCAGCCAAGTATTCGTTTTCGGCCAATACCGCATCCAGATAGGCCATGGTGTTTCCGGCAACCTCTTTCTGTTTGTTGCCCCATTCGGCGCATTGATAGGTTTCCAGGTCCGGGCCGAGGCCAGGTGTGGCATGGTGGAAGTAGGTGCCGACCGCATTCAACAGACCGTTTTCCGCGCGCAGGTTCATCATCGAGATTCGGGCACGCTCTTGCGCAGTCACGCCGGTCAATGATGGGCCATCGAAGGTTGCGTCGATATATTCAGTGATCGCGTTGCATTGAGCGATGTGCGATCCATCTTCCAGTTCCAAACAAGGCACTGCGGCATCGGGGTTTTTGGCTTTGAACTCAGGCGTGCGATGTTCGCCGCCCATCACATCCACAGGGATGAATTCAACTTTGTCTGACGCGCCTTTTTCAGCCAGCGCAATACGAACACGGGCAGGGTTCGGGAACCCTTCGACATCATAAATCTTCATCTGAGTACCTCCGTCAGGGCTTGCAATGCTATCTACCTATCAATAGGTAGATAGCATTGCAAGCCTTTATTACGTCTTGTCAGATTGAATTGCTCTGATGGTCTTGTCAAAAGAACTTTGTTTGAGTGGGGCAGGGGTATTGCGTAGCTATTGCCCATGACCAGACCTGCATCCTTCGAGTACTTCAAAACTAGTCCCGAGATCATCCGCCTTGCGGTGATGCTGTACATCCGTTTCCCGCTTTCGCTTCGGAATGTCGAAGATCTGTTGCACGAACGAGGCATCGACGTGAGCCACGAAACTGTCCGATATGAGTGGAACAGGTTCGGTCCGATGATTGCCTCTGAGATCCGAAGAAAGCAGGTGCAACAACTGCGCGCACTCTCGAAATGGAAGTGGCACGTGGATGAGGTTTTGTGAAGGTTAATGGCAAGAGACATTACCTCTGGCGGGCTGTTGATCATGAGGGCGAAGTACTGGAGGCCGTTGTCACCAAACGCCGAAACAAAGCTGCAGCACTGAAATTCCTCAAGAAATCGATGAAGCGGTAGGTGGCGCCGATGAGATCGTGACCGACTGTTTTGCTTTCCATAAGGCTGCACTCAGACAATTGGGCGTGTTAAAAAACAAAGGACGGGCAGGTGGCTCAATAACCCCGTGGAGAACTCGCACCTGCCGTTTCGACGACGCGAACGCGCCATGCAGCGTTTCAGGCGCATGCGAAGTTTACAGAAATTCGCCTCCGTCCATTCCTCCGTATACAACCACTTCAACCAAGAAAGATCGCTTACCAGCAGAGACACTTTCAAGCTGACCCGCGCCGCCGCTCTTAGCGAGTGGCGACAGCTTTGTTCCGGATAGGTTCGCGGCTTCCGTGGCAAACTGAGACCGGTTCGAATTCAGCTGACAGAACC